>VGJW01000011.1 GCA_016867265.1 Candidatus Tanganyikabacteria bacterium | reverse complement strand
CACCATGACTCACAGGTCGATCAGGGCCACGACGGGCACCTGCAAAAAGTCTCTTGCCTCTGTTGTCGAAGCGACCCCCCGGTGCACGGCGAAAGCCGATGCGCCGGGGGGTTGTCCTTTTGTGGGTTGTGGGGAGGGGGGAGGGGGCAACCCTGCCCCGTGCTGGGGTACCATGACCCAACGGCCATGAACCCACAGCTCGCGCTCGATATCGGCACCCGCAACATCGTGGGCCTGCTGGTGCATCGCGAGTCAGGGGGCAGGCTCGTCATCCTCGATGGCGAGGTTCTCGCCCATGAGGACCGGGCCATGCGTGATGGCCAGGTGCACGACATCCCCCTTGTCGGCAAGCGCCTTCGCGAGGTGGTTCAGTCGCTGGCTTCACGGCACGGCGCACCCTTGTCGGCTGCGACCGTTGCTGCCGCTGGCCGTGCCTTGCGTACGGTCGAGGTCGATGTTTGCGCGGGCATTCCCCGCCCCGGTCGCGTCGGTCCCGAGGTGCTGCGGCAACTTGCCATTCAGGGCATTGGCGATGCTTCGGATCTTCTGGGTAGCGAGGTGCGGTCCGGGTTCCATTGTGTCGGCTACACCCTGGGGCGTTTTCAGTTGGACGGCAGCCCCCTCGACCAGCCGCTGGGTCAGGCCGGTACCCAGTTGGCCGCGAGGTTGATTGCGACATTCCTGCCCAGGGTCGTGACCGATGCACTCGTGGCTGTCGTGCGGGAAGCCGGTCTTCAACTGGCCGGGTTGACGCTGGAGCCCATTGCGGCAGCCGAGGTGGCCGTGGCGCCAACGATGCGTGCGCTCAATCTGGCCTTGGTCGATGTCGGGGCGGGCACTTCAGATATTGCCGTGACCCAGGGCGGTGCCGTAATCGGATACGCCATGGTCCCGTTGGCGGGCGATTTGGTGACCGAGACGCTGGCGCAGCATCATCTTCTGGACTTTCCGGAGGCCGAGGCGCTCAAGATCCGCTGGCAGCTTGCCTCGGTGGCTGGTGAGCCTTCCCCTTCACCGGCGCAGGATGTCCTCGGTCTGCCTGTGGTGGTTCGCTGCGACGAGCTTGCGGGCCTCCTTGAACAGGCCTTGCAGCGGTGGGCGTTGGCTGTGGCCGAGGAAATCCTGAGGCTGAATGGTGGTCGTCCCCCCGCGGCGGTTCTTGCCATCGGGGGGGCCAGCCAGACTCCCGGATTGGCGGGTGCCTTGGCCGAAGCCTTGGGCCTGCCTGCCGGCCGGGTGGGCGTCAGGGGCAGTGAACTGGTTCGCGACGTGGACATGGATCGTGTGCCTGCGGGTTCGCGTTTGGCTGCTCTGCTCCGTGGACCGGCTGGGGTGACGCCGCTTGGCATTGCGACGACGGCGGCTGACGGTCCAGGGTTTCGTCTTCGAGAAATTGGCGTCCGCCTGGCTCCTCCGTGGCGTGAGCAGGACCCCTTGGCCGAGCGCTATCGCGAAGAGCGCATGGTTCAGGTCCTGGACCTGGGGGCTGCGACGGTCCTGGACGGATTGCTGGCTGCCGGATTTGCTGCGCGGGATCTGTCCGGTCGTCCTGGGCTTGGTTTGACGGTGACTGTCGATGGGCAGCTCCGGCTTGTTCCGGCGATGCCCGGGCAGCCTGCCGAGGTTCGCCATGCCGAGGCTGTTCTGGGCTTGGACGAGCCCTTGCCTGAGGACGCAAGGCTTTGGGTGCGATTGGCGGTCTCCGGGGGGACGCCTGCCATGAGTCTTTCGGAGTTGTGGGGCAAGGATCGGGTGCTTCGCTGTCGTGTGCACGAGCAGGAGATTGCATTCACGCTTGAGCCGCTGCTGTCCGGCGTTCCGGTTTCGTGGGATGACCCTGTGCTGGACGGCGGCGTCTATCGCCTCTGCCCCACCCTGTCCGAGCTGCTGTCTTCGCTTGGGTCCGATGCCGAGGAGGATGTCCTGGTCTTCGAGGTGGAAGGGGTTCGTCAAGAGTGGTGCTTGGGCGAGACGGCATGGCTTGCGGGTGAGCGTGTCCTGCAGCGTGATGATGTGGTTCTTCCCGGAGCCGTCCTGACGCGCCGGAGGACCGAGCGTCCGGTACCGTTGGTACGCGAGGTGATGCCCGATCCTGCGCCTGGTTTTATTGGCGTCCATTGGTTGGGGCGAGTCGTGCAGGTTTCTGTCCCGGCCCCCGGGGTCCGGGATGCCGGGGGGCGGTGGGTCGAACCTGCGGACAGGGTTCAGGAGGGAGGCCAGTACCACCACGAGGCGGCGCGACCCCCGCAGGTCGCCGATCTTTTTGCGCTCGTGCAGGACGAGGTGACGCAGGGGGCGGAGGGCGGCGGCCAGTTGCGTATCGAAGTCGATGGCGTTCCAGCCGAGTTCACGACCCCGCTGCGAGAGGGCAGTCGGGTGGTGGCTCGTTGGACTGTGGCCAGTTGGCCTTACGCCGGTACGTGACGCACAGGCAACGGCCGCTGCGCGCTACTCGCCCTGGGCCTTCGAGTAAAGGGCCTTGCCTTCTTGCGTCCTGAGCCTCTCGATGTGGACCCAGGTGCAGGCGTGGCTTACGGATTCGAGCAACGCCATGATCTCGCTGTCCTGTACGGGACCATCGGCCACATAGCGGCAGCGATACCAGTTGACCATCCGGATGTCCGGCAGGGGACCCGGGTAGACCTTGGTGCCCCTGTTCGAGATCATGCTCAGGCGCATCCTTCCTGCGGCCTGGGGTACCGGGGGGACGGTGGCGAGATCCCCGTGCTCCACGAAGACATCAAGGCCAATCGTCTCGATACGGGTACCGCCGGCGGACCCCGTTGCCCGGAGGACGGACGGGTCTTCGGGCAGGGTCGGGAGGGCATCAGATTCCGCGCGTGCAGGCAAAGCGGCAATCATTGCCTTGGTGAACTCGGCCGAGCCTGCCGTTCCGCCCAGGTCGCGTGTGCGAATACCCGCGGCAAGAACCGCATCAAGCGCCCGTTCGATGCGGTCTGCCGTCAGCAGCAGGCCGAGGTGGCGCAGCATCTGGATGGCGGCGAGCAGCAGGGCCGTGGGGTTCGCGACTCCCTTGCCCGCAATGTCGGGGGCAGAACCATGCACGGCTTCGAAGACCGCGATGCGGTCTCCGATGTTGCCGGAGGGGGCGACGCCCAAGCCACCGACCAAGCCCGCACACAGGTCGCTGACAATGTCCCCGTAGAGATTGGGCAGCATCAGCACGTCGAATTGCGAAGGTTTCCTGACCAACTGCATGCACAGGTTGTCGACCAGGATGTCGTCGGCGGTGATGTCGGGGAACTGTGCCGCGACTTCCCGGAAGCACTCCAGGAACAGGCCGTCCGTCAGTTTGTGGATGTTGGCCTTATGGACACATGTAACGCGCTTGCGACCCTGATCGCGGGCGAGGTTGAAGGCGCGACGACAGGCCGCGAGCGTGCCCGGCCGGGTAATGACCTTCAGGCATTGCGCCACGTCCGGAGTCTGGAAGTGCTCGATGCCGCCGTAGGTGTCCTCGATGTTCTCGCGCACCAGAACCAGATCGATGTTGCCATATGGGGTCTCGACGCCGGGCAACGAGCGCACGGGGCGGATGTTGGCGTAAAGCTCGAGGCCCTTACGGATGGTGACGTTGACGCTCTTGTGACCGCTGCCCGAGGGTGTCTCGGTAGGTCCCTTGAGCGCCACGCAGTGCTCCGCGATGGCGGCCATGGTCGTTTTCGGAAGCCCGCTCGGAACCTGATCCGTGCAACACAACCCTGCGGGGTGCACTTGCCAGGCGAGGGGAGCGCCCGCCGCCTCGAGAATGTCCCGGACGCAGGTGGTGATCTCGGGGCCGATGCCGTCGCCCGGAATCAGCACGACCGGCAGGGCGGCGGCAGCAACATGGGTCCGTCCTTCGGGATGGGTCTCCAACTGTTCGGGCATGTGGCTCTCCTCGACACTTCCGCGCCGTCGCGTCTCTGTGATTTGCCCTATCAGCCAAGGAGTGTCAAGCGCCGGGGAATGGCGCTGGGCTGGAATCCGTAACGCCCGAGGGGTTATGATGGCCCCATGCGTGACGCGCTCGAGCACTTGGTGGGTCGTGTCGGCACGGCCGATGGGCAAGTCACCGACAGTTGCACGGCTGTGGCCCACGGCAGCGGGGCGCTTCCCCTGCTTGCGACCGCGCCTCTGATCGCCTTGGCCGAGCAGGCCGCCGTGCACGCCGTGTCTGGCGTGTTGCCTCTCGGCATGACCACCGTGACGACCCGTGTTGCCCTCGAGCACAGGGTTGCGACACCTCTGGGCCATCACGTCCAGGTCAATGCCACGCTGGTTTCGGTCGAGGGGCGAAAGTTGCGGTTCGCCGTGACGGTGGACGATGAGCGCGACCGTGTTGCCGAGGGTGAAGTCGAGCGCTTCGTGCTGGAAGCCGAGCGACTCATGGCCCGGTTGGCGGACAAGCGTCCCAAGGCGTGAGTCCTGTCGCGATTGCCCGCCCGGGCTTGATGGATGGCAAGGCGCTCTCTGTCGCCTGGCGCGATGCGCTTGCACTGGCCGTGGCGGCCTGGACGAAGGCCGGCGGGCGTCCACCCGGGCTTGCCGTCGTGCGTGTTGGCGATGACCCGGCGTCGGCTGTCTACGTGCGCCAGAAGACCTTGGCGGCACGCGAGGCTGGCTTCGAGGTTTCCGACGTCGTCCTGAACGAATCGGCCACGCAGGACCAGGTCCTGGCAGCCCTTGGGGAACTCGGAGCACGGTCGGACGTCGATGGGCTGATGTTGCAGTTGCCGGTTCCCGGGCACTTGGTCACGGACGCACTCCTCGAGGCCATTCCCCCGGAGCGTGATGTCGACGGCCTGGGCGTCTGGCAGGCAGGCCGACTCGGCATCGGCGCACCGGACCTTCGACCCTGCACGCCTGCGGGCATCATGGCGCTGCTCGAGGCGCACGGTATCGTCCTCGCGGGTGCCCGTGCCCTCGTGATCGGTCGTAGCCGAATCGTGGGGCGACCCATGGCACAACTGCTTCTGGGCGCTGATGCTACGGTTACGGTGGCGCACAGTCGTTCCCGAGACCTGCCGGATTGGATTGCCGAGGCCGAGGTGGTCGTGGTGGCTGCCGGACGCCCCGGTTTTCTGCCGGGGACGGCATTCGCGCCCGGGGCTGTCGTCATCGACGTCGGCATTCACCCCAAGCCGGGCGGCGGCCTCGTCGGCGATGTGGACTGGGGCGGTCAGGCGCCCGCCGTCGCTGCGTGGACGCCCGTTCCCGGGGGGGTCGGGCCGATGACCGTGACCATGCTTCTCGTCAACACATGGCAAGCGCACGGTCGTCGCGAAGGGCATCCGCCACTGGCGGCGCCGGTGGCGTCGTGAAATTCTCTCCGCCGACCTGGTGGCCGTTTCGAGGGGGGGAGGCCCGTCAACTGACCTCAATGCGGGCGGATCGCCTGGATGGCCGTGCCGTTCTCCTGGCAACGGCTGACCTGCCCGCTGGCGAGGTTCTGTATCTCGAATGGGAGCGGGATGGCGTCGTCTCGCTGGTCGATGGCGCGTGGACAGGCAAGTGCTGGGTCTTCGCCGGGCCGCCTGCAGAGGGCGAATCCTCTCCGTTCCGGATTCGCGCGCGGGCCGGCAGTGCCCTGCGCCGTGTGACCGGACCACTAGGCGGCCATCTGTTGGCGCGTGGCTTGTGGCAGTCGGGGAGTGAACCGCGCTGAAATCCGAGGCTCGCCCCTTGTCTCGGCTTCTTTCTATGCTAACATACTGAAGTCTGCATATCTAAGGAGGCACCCGTGCCCCATAGAGGTTTGGTGAGCAAGGAACTCGCCACGCTTTTTTCGGTTCTGTCCCATCCCGGCCGGCTGCAGATTGTCGGGGAGCTTCGCAACGGGGAGCGTGATGTGGCGTCGCTGCAAGCCCAGCTTGGCCTCAGTCAGCCCCATACTTCTCAGCTGCTGAGCGTATTGAAGGCGCACCGTCTGGTGGCCGAGCGCAAGGTGGGGCGAAAGGTGCTTTACCACCTGACGCAGCCAGACTTGGCTGGCTGGCTGGTGATGGGCCTGGCGTTCGTGGCGGGCTCAGGCCTGCCTTCCGATGAGGTGCTGATGGCCGTCGAGGCCGTGCGCCAGCTTTGGTCGGACAACGGGGCTTGATAGACGTGTCCAAACGTAGGAGGTTCCCCCATTGAGAAAGCTGTTTGAAGGCGTACAGAGATTTCAAGACGAGGTGTTCCTCGAGCATCGCGATCTCTTTGCCAAGTTGGCCCTGGGGCAGGCCCCGGAGGACCTGTTCATCACGTGCGCGGACTCGCGCACCAGCCCGAGCCTGCTGACGCAGACCAAGCCGGGCGAACTCTTCATCAGCCGTAACGCAGGCAATATCGTGCCGCCACACGAGGCTGTGAGTGGGGGAGAGGGCGCCACGGTCGAGTACGCCGTCGCGGTCCTGGGCGTCAAGGACATCGGCGTCTGCGGTCATTCGGACCGCGGCGCGATGAAGGCCGTGCTCAAGCCCGAAACCCTTGATGAGTTGCCGACGGTCAGGACGTGGTTGAACCACGCCGAGACGACCCGGCGTATCGTCCGTGAAAAGTTCGCCCACCTCGAGGGGGTCGAGCGGGTCAACGCCGCCATCGAGGCCGATGAGCCGGTCCGGGCGTCGGTCGCGGGTGCGACGGAGTGAGCGTGACCGAGCGGACTTCAGAAGCGCCGAGCGCGGCCGGCCCGACGTGGGGCCGGGATTTACTCGCCTCGATTGTCGTCTTCCTGGTGGCGCTGCCGCTTTGCATGGGCGTGGCCATCGCGTCGGGCGTGCCGCCCGCATACGGCCTGCTCTCGGGGATCATCGGCGGGATCGTGGTCGGTTCCCTTGCGGGGGCTCCGCTGCAGGTCAGCGGGCCGGCAGCCGGTTTGACGGTCATCATCTGGGAGATCGTCCAGAAACACGGCCTGCCCGGCATGGCCATCATCGTCCTGTTGGCAGGCCTGATGCAGATTGCGGCCGGGCTCCTGCGCGTCGGGGGCTGGTTCCGCGCGGTTTCGCCCGCTGTCATCCACGGGATGCTGGGCGGCATCGGGTGCCTCATCATGGCCAGCCAGTTGCACGTCGTCATGGATTCGAGCCCAAAGGGCGGCGGCATCGCCAACCTGATGGCGCTTCCTGAGACCCTCACCAAGGCCGTCATGCCGGTTGATGGATCTACGCATCACTTTGCCGCCGGCATCGGCATCATGACGGTACTGACGATGATGGCGTGGGCACGGTTCGCCCCGAGGCGCCTCAACTTGGTCCCGGCCCCGCTGCTGGCGGTGGCGGGCGCCATGGTCGCCTCTTGGACCCTCGGGCTCGATATCCGGCATGTGACGGTGCCGGCAAACCTTGCGGACGTGATCCGTTGGCCCGGCGTGCAGGACCTGACCTTGCTGTGGAGCGGGCAAGTCTGGGCCGAGGCCCTCGCCGTCGCCGTGATTGCCAGCGCCGAGACGCTGCTGTGTGCCACGGCCGTCGACAAGCTTCATGACGGTCCTCGGACACGTTACGACCGGGAAATGTTGGCGCAGGGCGTCGGCAACACCCTGTGCGGGCTCGTCGGGGCCCTCCCCGTCACGGGCGTAATCGTCCGGAGTTCGGCCAATGTCGGGGCAGGTGCCCGGACCCGCCTCTCGGCCGTGCTCCACGGCGTCTGGATCCTGGCATTTGTCGTCTTGCTGTCTTCGGTCCTGCAGCGGATTCCCGTCGCCAGCCTGGCTGCCATCCTGGTCTTCACGGGCTTCAAGCTTCTGAATCCCAAGGCCGTCAAGGAGCTGGCTGTTTATGGCCGGTCCGAGGTCGCGATCTACTTGGCCACCGTCGTGGCCATCGTCGCGACCAATCTGCTCGAGGGGGTCCTGATCGGGATCGGCTTGGCCTTGCTCAAGCTGCTGTGGACCTTCAGCAGGCTCGAGGTCGGAGTTGAGCCAGGCGAGGTTGCCGATGGCGAGGTGTTGCGCCTTGCCGGGATTGCCACCTTCCTGCGCCTGCCTGTCTTGGCCAAGGCGCTCGAGGCCGTCAGACCCGGCTCCCACCTCAAGGTCGAGTTCGCCGGCCTCGAGTACATCGACCCGGCTTGTCTCGATCTGATGCGTGACTGGGCGCAGCGGCACCAAGCCATGGGCGGACGCGTCGATGTCTCGTGGGACAACCTTTCGGAGCGCTACCACGCGCGGCGCGGCACGCTGCACCGACGCGGAGCCTGACGCGCTCCGAAGCCGTTCGTCAGGGGGCCAGCCGGCCGAGCGCCAGGCTGGCCCCTGCCACGACGAGCAGAACCAGGCCCAGCAGCGCATCGCTCAGCGGCCTGAGCCAAGCCGAGAAGCAGCGTTCGGTTCTCAGACCCGATATCCGGGCCAGGTCCCGTGTCGTCCGCGTCACCTGCCAGGCACCCAGTCCCAGCGCCACGATCCACGGGCCGGATTCGGGTTGCAACCCTGACAAGGCCGGCCAGAGCAGCCAAGGCCAGATGCTGATGGCCAGGACATCGTCCACGGCCTCGAGCGGAGCCTGGCCACCGGCAGCCAGGAGGTGCCGATGAACGAGACTCGCGTGGGCTCTCAGCAAAAGGAAGCCCACGCCCACGGAAACGACCGTCCACGTCAGGCCGGCTGCTGCAGGTAACTGCAACAAGGCGGCAAGATGAAGGGCTGGCAGGCCCAGCGCGAGGGCCGTCAGACTGCGCGAGGCCAGCCAGGGCTTCTCGCCCGGCTGCCCCAGCGGGCGGCCCAAGCCTTCCCAGAGGACGTCCAGGATGTTCATGGCCACACCGCCAAGGGGACGCCCTTGGGCCACGCCGAAGCTTGCAAGCCCAACTGGCTGACGAGCGATCCGCCGATGCCGCCTCTGCTCCCCATCTCGAGGAGGCCCTCGAGCCACGATCCCTTTCCGTAGCGTCGGACGGTGGGGGTACCGACGACTCCGGCGAGGGCCGCTACCTTGTCGAGAGCATCTTGGGGGGTCCCCAGGGAGTCGACCAGCCCGGCGGCCTTGGCCTGCCTGCCGGTGAAGACGCGCCCATCGGCCAGCAGGCGCAGCTTTCCTAGGGGCAACTGCGGCCGGCCCTTGTGCACGGCCGAGACGAACTGGTCGTAACTGTCGTCGACAAGGGCTTGCAGGCTTGCGCGGTCTGCAGGCTCCATTGGCCGGAACGGCGAACCGATGTCCTTGCGGGCCCCGCTCTTGATGGTGTTGTCGCGAACGCCGATGCGGCTCATCAGCCCTGAGACCTCCTGCACCTGCAGGATGACGCCGATGGAGCCGGTGGTGCTGCCGGGTAACGCGACAATGTGGTTGGCGGCTGCCGCGATGTAGTAGCCACCGGATGCAGCGACGTCTCCGAAACTCGCGACCACCGGAATCTTCGCCTTGTTGCGAAGCCGAAGCAATTCCTCGTAGATGGTTTGCGACGCCGCCACGGTTCCGCCTGGCGAGTTGATCCGCACGAGCACGGCGCGCGCGCCGTCCTTCTCGGCTTGGCGCAGAAGGCGCACCGCACGCTGCGCACCAATGCCGCTGCCCCCGCCCGTCAGTCCGGACTCCGGACCTGAATCGGTAATGGCGCCCTGAAGGTCCAGTATGGCGACGTCAGGTGTTCCGACACCCAACTCGTCCCCGGCCTCGAGTGGGGCATGGGGCGCACGCACCCAGTTGGCGACGGTGCCTCCCACGGCAAGGGCGAGCATGACTCCCGCCCAGACGCGTTCCTGCAAGCTTGCCAAGAGTTCCTCCCGTTCGGATGCTGTCGGCAGGTTATCATGCCCCAATGAAGGCCGCCGTTTTCCTGGACCGCGATGGCACCATCAACGAAGAGGTGGGCTATATCAGGTCCTTGCCCGATCTGCGTCTCGTCGCCGGGGCAGGCCGGGCGATTGCCCGGCTGAATGCCGCCGGCATACCGGCCATTCTGGTGACGAACCAGTCCGGTCCGGCGCGCGGTTACTACGCCGAGTCCCACGTCCAGGCCCTGCATGAGCGCTTGCAGGAACTGCTGCTCGAGGATGGTGCCATCCTTGACGACCTCTTCTACTGTCCTCACCTGCCCCCGGAGGAAGGGGGGACGATCGCCCCTTACGCCGTGACCTGCGCATGCCGAAAGCCCGGTACCGGGATGGTCGACGAGGCCTGTGCGCGGTGGGGCATCGAGGCAGGCCATTCGTACGTCGTCGGTGACAAGGCCAGTGACGTGGAGTTGGGGCGGGCTTGCGGCGCGCGGACGGTCCTGCTTCTGAGCGGCTATGGGGAGCGCGTTCTCGCCGGCACCTACCAGCACCCGGTCGAGGCCGACCATGTCGCTGCGGACCTGCCAGCGGCCATCGACTGGATCCTCTCGGACATGGGCCTTGGCTGATTCTGCCTCGGGCAAGACGAGCCTGCTTCGTGCCGTCTCGGTCGTGGCCGGGCTCGTGCTTGTCAGCAAGGGCTTCGGATTTGCCCGCGAGGTCGTCGTCGCCGGCGTTCATGGCGCGGGTGCGGTCCGGGACGCCTACAACCTGGCCTACCAGTTACCCGCCTATGTGCTGGTCATGCTCGGCGGTCTCAACGGTCCCTTTCACAGCGCTGCCACGGCGGCCCTGACGCGGGGGCGCTCCGAAAGCCGGACGGATGGCGATGCCCTTGTCGCGTCCCTGATTTTCTGGGTCGGGTTGCTCATGGCGGCCGTCGCCGTGCTCGTGGCTTGGGGTGCTCCGTGGATCCTGCGTTTGCAGGGGCCCTGGGTGTCGCCTGAGGTTCTCGACCTGGCGGTGCCCATGCTGCGTTGGATGGCTCCCATCCTTGCCTTGGGGGCTTGGGTGGGCATCCTGTCCGGCTTGTCACAGGACCGCGGGGACGTCGTCCTGCCCAGTCTCTCGCCCCTTGTGTCCTCACTCGCCGTCGTGCTCGCGGTGGTGCTTCGGCCCGGTGATCCGCTGGCCCTTGCCTGGGGGACTGCGGCAGGGGCCGGTCTTCAGGCCGTGCTTCAGGGCTTGCCGGCCGTGCAGGTCCTCAGGGAGCGCGGGACGCTCGTCCTCATACGGCCCGATGATCCGCGGATGCGGGAGCTGCTGGTCCTGCTCTGGCCGGCCATCTTGTCCTCGAGCGTCGGCCAGCTCAACGTTCTCGTCGGCACGTTCTTCCTGTCGCGGGCCGGTACCGGCGCCATCGCGTCCTGGGGCTATGCCAATGTCATCTACCAGTTGCCCCTCGGTACCCTGCTCGCGGCGTTGCTGGTCCCCTTGTTCCCACGGCTGACTGAGGCCGCAGCCAAGGGGGACCTCGACGGCATGCGGCAATGGTTGGCCCGCGGTTCGGGACTGATTGGTGGCGTTTGCCTTCCTCTGGCTGCGGGGCTTGTGGTCCTGGCCGGTCCGCTGGTTTCGGTCGCTTTCGCACGCGGGGCCTTCGGGGCAGAAGACGTCGCGCGGACCGCCATGGTCCTCGCGTGCATGGCGCTCGGCCTTGTGGCCTACGCAATGCGTGACTTGTTTGTTCGTTGCTTTTACGCTTTGAACGACTCGCGTACGCCACTTAGGATAACACTTGTTTCTTTGTTGATAAATGTACTTGTCAATGCGATCCTGACCTTCGTCTTCGATGCCGGCCTTGCGGGCATCGCGGTGGCAACGGTGATCGTGACCTGGGCCAATGCCTTGCAGGTCGGGTGGGCGTTGCGCCGGCGCATGGGCGGGCTGGGCCTCGGCGCGATGCTGCCACCCTTCCGGACCGGCCTCGCCCACGCCTTGCTGGCAGGGGGTGCCGTATGGACCCTGAACGGGTGGTTCGGGGCGCGGGCCTGGTGGCCCGAGGGCTTCTGGGGACAACTGGCCCTGCTCGTCGTCGGAGGATCGCTCGGGTTGTTCCTCGTTGCCGCAGGTCTCATCGGAGTGCGGATCAGGCGAGGTGCTATGATGGGCGAGGCTCCTATCGCCCGGGGCCCCGGTGACCCGACATGAACCTTAGGCTCTCCAGCGACGATCCCGACGTCCCGACGCGTTGCGTGATTGCGCTCGGTCCCGTCGTGAAACAGGACGGGGTCTGGTTGCCCTACACCTTGTCGCTGCAGTCGGGCGAGCGCGAGTTGGTGTTGGCCGACCCCGAGGGAGAGGCCGTGGAGGGTCGGTGCTGGCTTGGTTTGTCGCCTCGGGACGAACTTGCCTTGCTGGCCGAGGGGCTGGACGATCTGCTTTCCGGTCGTCGGACGCGCTGGGCCTTCGAGCCTCAGGAGCCGAACTTTTCACTTGAATTCGAGGCCGTGCCTGAAGGGTACGTGGTGCATGCGTGGGTGGATGCGGGCAATCAGCGCACCGACCACTTCACTTGGGATGCGATGGGCATCCGCTTCTTCACGACGGCACAGGCTGTCGAGCGGTTCATGATGGACGGGCGTGCTGCCCGAGCCAAAATTGTCGTGGAGGTTTGATGGGCACCACCCTGCTCGAGGGAAACCTCGCTTCGATCAGCTTCCCCAACCTGGTGCAGCTGATCAAGATGGAGTCGAAGACCGCGTTGCTGGAGCTCAACCGCGTCGAGGTCAATCAGCAAGCCGAGATGTACTTCCAGAACGGCATGCTCAAGTACGCCGCAGTCAACGCGCTGCGCGGCGAGGATGCGATGTTCCGCATCATCTGCTGGTGGAACACGGGTGACTTCAAGGTGGTCTCCTGCACCCAGGACGAGTTGCCAGAGGTCAACGTGACCCGTCAGATCGACTGGATCCTGCTTGAAGGCATGCGTCGGATGGATGAATGCAAGCCCTTCAAGGACCTGCTCCCGGACCTGACGAGCGCGGTGAGCTTCACCCAGGAGGCCCTCGAGGCCTTCGAGTGGGATCGCAACGATCCGCCCGAGTGGATCCCGCACTGGATGCGGCGCCTGCCGCGAAGCTTCTCCATGGCCCAGCTGTTTGACGTCTCCACGCAAGGCCACAAGGAAACCTGCGACTCCCTGAAGGCGATGCTCTACACACAGGGGTCCATGGCTCACAGCCGCGATGGCGGCCTGGACCCGGCCCATGCGCCCATCCAGAAGACGCGCTTCGATTCCTTTGCGCTCATCTGCATGGAAGTGATGGGCTACGATGCGGCGCGCCAGATGGTCGAGAACACCTTGGCCGAAATGCCCAATTCCGATATCGATGCCCTGGGCTTCACGCAGATGGTGGACCTGGCCGATCGCATCAGCATGGCCGTGTCCCGGCAGGTCGGCTTTGACCAGGGTCAGGAAATCAACCGCAAGCTGCGGGCGCGCATCACGAGCCTGCTGTGAGGATTCCGGCGAAGTCGGGCGTAGCTGATCCGGGAGGACAAGGGATGAATCGTCTGCTGCACGCTGCCCTGCTCGTGGGCCTGTCCGGGGTGATGGCGTGGCCGGTCGAGGCCGCAGCCTCGTGGAAACTGGGCGTTGCGGCTCCGCTTACCGGCCCCTTGGCCAAGATGGGTGCCGATATTCGCCAAGGCGTGCAGGTGGCCGTCGATGAGGTCAATGCCGCGGGCGGCATCCGGGGCCAGAAGGTTGCGCTCGTCATCGAGGATGACAAGGGCGATCCCCGCGAGGGCATGGTCGTTGCCAGCAAGCTTGTCCAATCCGGGGTCCTGGGCGTGGTCGGCCATCTGAACAGCGGCATCTCCATTCCGGCCTCCAAAGAGGTCTATGCGCCGGCTTCGGTGGCCATGGTGACACCGGCGTCCACGAATCCCCAACTGACGGAACGCGGCCTGAAGAATGTCTTTCGGACCATTGGCCGCGATGACCAGCAGGGCAAGGACGCGGCCGACTACGTCCTTGGCCGCGGCATTCGCAAGGTGGCCGTCCTCGACAACAAGAATGCCTACGGCCAGGGTCTCGCGGATGTCTTCCGCCGGACCTTCGTCAGGGGTGGCGGCACGATCATCCTGTCCGACAGCGTGACCAGCGGGGACAAGGACTTCACGCCCATCCTGACGCGGATCAAGGCCAAGCAGCCGGAACTGCTGTTCTTCGGCGGAGAGTACCAGGACGCCGGCTTGCTCGCGAAGCAGGCGCGCAGGGTAGGCATTCGCTTTCCACTGATGGGCGGTGATGGCATCCTCGACGGAACCTTCGTGACGCTTGCCGGCCTCAAGGCGGCCGAGGGCACGCTGGCGACCGGCCCGGGCGGCACGTCGCAGAAGGGCTTCAACGTCGTCTACAGCAAGCGCTTCGGTGAACCGGGCGCCTATTCGGCCTACTCCTACGATGCGGCCCACGTGCTCATGGCAGCCATGGGGCGTGCGGGCAAGCCCGACCGGAAGGCGGTACTTGCAGCCGTGGCCACGACCCGCAACCACCCGGGCGTGACCGGCCGCATCACCTTCAATGCCAAGGGCGACCAGCCCAATTTCAAGTTCTCGGTCTGGACGGTCGCCGACGGCCAGTTCCGGCTCGTGCAATAGGCGGCTGCGCCCGTGGAGGGGGAACTGCTTGCCCAACAGGTGCTCAACGGTCTGACGATCGGCTCGATGTATGCCTTGATCGCTCTTGGCTACACGATGGTGTACGGCATCCTGCAACTCATCAACTTTGCCCATGGCGAGGTGTTCATGGTGGGTTCATTCGCCGGGCTGGGCGTCCTCTTGCTGGTCGAGCGCATCGCACCGGGCGCGGGCCTGGTGCCTGCCTTGATCCTCGCGTTGCTCGCCGCGATGGCGGCTGCCGCCCTGCTCGGCATGCTCGTCGAACGTCTTGCCTACCGGCCGCTCCGGCACAGCCCGAGGCTTTCCTTGCTGATCACGGCACTCGGCTTGTCCATCATCCTGCAGAACCTCGTGATGCTGCTGGTCGGGACCGAAGATCGCGCGTATCCCGATCGCTTCACGGAAGCGCTTCAGGAGGGCTTCGATGTCGGGGCCGTCCACGTGGCCTGGCAGCAACTGCTCACGCTGGGCGTAGCCTTGGCCTTCATGGGTGCCCTCACGTGGATGGTCCGTCGGACCCGTCTGGGCAAGGCCATGCGCGCGACGGCCGAGGACCCGATCACGGCCGGCCTGATGGGCATCGAGGCGGATCGCATCGTGGCGCTGACTTTCGCCATGGGCTCCGCGTTGGCTGCAGTCGGTGGTGTGCTCTTCGGGCTCAACTACTCGATCAACTTCTTCATCGGGACGCAAGCGGGCCTCAAGGCCTTCATCGCGGCGGTCCTGGGCGGCATTGGCAGCTTGCCTGGTGCTGTGGTCGGAGGCTTGCTGCTCGGGCTGATCGAGGCCTTGGGCGCGGGCTATGTCTCGGGCACGTGGAAGGACGTCTTCGCGTTCGTCATTCTGGCCGTGGTGCTGGTCTTCAGGCCGGCGGGCCTGCTCGGCCGCCCCGTGGTGGAGAAGGTCTAGATGCGGGCCATGATCCTTCGTGTGCTCATGGTGATCGTCCCGCTGATTCTGCCCGCGCTTCTGCTGGCGTTGCCGCAGGGCGAGTACCAGTTGGACGTGGCGATGACCGTGCTGCTGTACGTGGCCCTGGGTGTCGGTCTCAATGTCACGGTGGGACTCGCCGGCCTGCTCGACCTTGGCTACATTGCCTTCTTTGGGCTGGGCGCCTATGCGACGGCCATCCTGATGCATGGTGGCCCTGCCCAGGCCGAGGCTCTGGGTGGCTGGACCTACTGGATGGCGGTTCCGGCTGCCGTCGCCGTCGCCGGCTTTGCGGGCTTGCTGATCGGCTTGCCCACGCTTCGGCTTCGGGGAGACTACCTCGCCATCGTCACGCTGGCCTTCGGGCAGATTGCCAAGCTCACGGAGAACAATTGGGATGCCTTGACGAATGGTCCGCAAGGCATGGAGGTGGCGAAGCCCGTCTTGTTCGGGTTCGAGCTTCGCGCGGGATGGCAGCTTTATTACATTCTGCTTTTGTTTGTTTGGATTATTTTGTGGTCTGTGCGAAATGTCAACAAGTCATCAGTTGGCCGTGCGTGGGTGGCCATCCGGGAAGACGAGATCGCTGCCGCATCCAGTGGCGTCAACGTGCCTCGGACCAAGTTGCTCGCCTTCGTGATGGGAGCTGCGATTGCAGGGCTCGTCGGCTCGTTCTTCGCCGTGAAGCAGGGGTTCGTCTCGCCACCTTCATTCGACTTCATAGAGACCGTCACGATTCTGGCCATGGTCGTCCTGGGCGGCATCGGAAGCCTGCCCGGCGTGGTCCTGGGCGCGGCGATGCTGGCGGCCCTGCCGGAACTTCTGCGCAGCCTGCCCGATATGCTTGGCCTGGGTGGCCAGTTCGATGTCACGCCTTACAGGATGCTCCTCTATGGGACCGCCATGGTTCTGATGATGGCGTGGCGGCCCGAAGGCCTGTTGCCCGACGCCCATCGACGCGCCGAACTCCATCCTGACGCGTCCGGCGAGGCCCCGGATGGGTCCGGGGAGGTTCGCGCGTGACGGGGACTGCGCTGACTGCCGCGCCCCCGGTGCTGCTTTCTCTCAGGGATGTCACCCGCCGATTCGGTGGTTTGGTCGCCGTCGACCGACTTGCCTTCGACGTGCCTGCGGGTGGTGTTTTCAGTGTCATCGGCCCCAATGGAGCGGGCAAGACAACGGCCTTCAACCTGATTTCCGGATTGGTACCCTTGTCGTCGGGAGACCTGGTCTTCAAGGGGCAATCCATCGCGGGCACCAAGCCGTATGAACTGGCCAGGCTGGGCCTTGCGCGGACTTTCCAGAACATTCGACTCTTTGGTGGGGCGACGGTCTGGGAGAATGTGGCCGTCGCGGCTGCGTTGCGGGCGCCGACCGGTTTCTTCCAGGCGATGTGGCGACTGCCGGGATTCACGGCCACGCGCAGAGCCCAGGAGCAAGCGTCGCTCGCGTGGCTCGAGTTCGTCGGCCTTGCGAACCTGCGCAACGAACTTGCCCGCAACCTGGCCTATGGCCAGCAACGCCGGCTGGAGATCGCCCGTGCGCTCGCAACGGAGCCCTCACTGCTGTTGCTGGATGAGCCTGCCGCAGGCATGAACCCCAAAGAGACGGAAGACCTCGTCGAACTCATCGGCCGTATCCGCAATCGGGGCTTGACGGTCCTGCTCATCGAACACGACATGCCTTTGGTGATGCGCCTTTCCGATCGAATTGCCGTCATGAACTTCGGCCACAAGATTGCCGAGGGTACCCCGGCCGAGGTTCAGGCCCATCCGGAGGTCATCCGGGCCTACCTGGGCGACGGGGACGAGGGCTGATGGTGATGGCGCTGTTGCAACTGCAAGGCCTGACGGCTCGCTACGGAAAGATCCAGGCGCTCTCCGATGTCACGCTCGAGGTGCGTGCCGGCGAAATCGTGACGCTCATCGGCGCCAACGGTGCTGGCAAGAGCACGACGCTCCGCGCCATCACCCGCATGATCACGGCGACCACGGGGTCACTCGTCTTCGATGGCCAGCCGCTGGATCGCCTTCGCGTTGCCGAGGTCACGACGCGGGGCGTCATCCACGTTCCGGAGGGCCGCCGGGTGTTTGCCCGGATGTCGGTGCTCGAGAATCTCGAGTTGGGCGCCTACCTGCGGCATGACAAGGTAGCCGTGGCTCGGGATATCGAGGCCCAGATGGAGCGATTCCCGATCCTTGGTCAGCGGCGCCACCAGCCAGCCGGGACGTTGTCCGGAGGTGAGCAGCAGATGCTCGCGATGGCCCGTGCCCTGATGGGCCGGCCTCGCCTGCTGTTGCTGGACGAGCCCTCGATGGGCCTGGCCCCCCTCATTGTCAGGCAGATCATGCAGACAATCGTGGCCATCAATCGCGAGGGACTGCCCGTGCTGCTCGTCGAGCAGAACGCTCGGCAGGCCCTTGCGATTGCCCATCGGGGCTATGTGCTGGAGCATGGCAAGGTCGGCCTTTCCGGCACGGGGGCCGAGTTGCTGGCTTCCGAGGACGTGCGTCAGGCCTACCTGGGCGCACATGCCGACGGCTGACGACTGGCTTGACGTCGCTGCCGCACGTCTTGCGGCAGCCGCCGGCCTTGTCGAGGCCTGGCCGCTTCTGCCGGAGGGGGCGCACCTGGTCGGGGGGTGCGTCAGGGATGCCTTGCTCGGGCGTCCCTTGCATGACCTCGACCTGGTCGTCCCGGAAGGGGCTGCGCGGGTGGCACGCACCTTGGCACGGCACTTGGGGGGGACTCATGTGGTCCTCGATGAGGCGTTCGACAGTCACCGGGTGATCCTGGATACAGGGATGGACCTCGACATCACCCGTCAGCAGGGCGCTTCCTTGGCCGATGACCTCGGACGTCGTGATCTGACGATCAACGCCGTGGCTTTCAGGTGGTCCACGCCCACCGTCGGCGAGGGCTACGCCTGGGTGGACCCCTGCGGGGGCCTGCCGGACCTGCGGTCAGGCCTTCTGCGGGCGGCTGATCCTGCAAACTGGCGGGCTGATGCGTTGCGTCTACTCAGGCTCTACCGCATCGGCGCCGAGCTGGGCTTCGTCCTGCCGGAGCCCACGCGGGCCGAGGTCCGTCCCCTTGCAGGCCTTCTGGTCGGCGTTCCCGGCGAGCGGGCGTGGGTTGAGCTGCAGCGCCTGGTGGCCGCTCCCGACCCCTTGCCGTATTGGCACGCGATGGCTGGGGACGGCATGTTGGCGAGCCTTGGTTGGCCCTCATCCGGTCAGGTCTGGTGCCCCTCAGCCCGAGCCTTGACGCCCGACGCGCGCCTCAGGGTCCAGGCCATCACGGACGAGGCAGGGGTGGACCTCCTGGCCGCGAGGCTTCGCTGGTCCCGCAGCGAACGTCGGGGTCTGCAGGCGCTTGTGCGGGCGCTCGAGGTCTGGCGGAGTTGGCCCTTGGCTTCATCGGCGACGGAGCAGGCCCGCTGGTGCTACAGGCTGCGCGAGGCCTTGCTGCCGCTCGGCCTCGGGAGTGCCAGGGAGTTGCACGCCCTGGTGGATCGAGACGAGGTCCTTGCCGCCTGCGAGGCGGAGCTTGCGTTGCCTTCCTTGCGTTCGACCCAGCCTCCGTTGTTGCGGGGCGACGAGGTCGTGGCCCGATCCGGGCGCTCGGCCGGCCCTTGGCTGGGGAACCTGTTGCAGGCCCTTGCCGAAGAACAGGCCGTCGGCACCCTGGTGGATGCCGACGGCGCCTGGACCTGGATTCAGGACCGGCTCAGCGGAGCGTCGCCTGGAGGCGCTGCATGACCACCTCGAGCGTGCGGCGGTCGGCGTACTCGTTGACTGCCGGCTGTCCGTTCGCCGCCATGTAGCGCTGGCTGATCCCGTTGGCCCGCTTGAAGGCGATGACGGCCTGGCCCGTCGCGCCGTCGTACTGGCCGGAAGGCGCCACGGCGTAGCCGAGGCGGGAAAGTGCGGCCTGCAGGTCCCGGATGGCATCCACCTGGGGCGAGCCGGGGCCGAGGGTACCGTCCTGCGTGTAGCTGCGGATCTCGGCCTCGAAGGCCGCGACGTTCGCCGCCGTTGCCAGCAGTCCGTACTGCCTGGCAAGGGCCTGCTGCCGGGCATCCACCCCACCGGCCGGCACGGGCGCCGAGGGCGGCGTCGTGCTGGGCACGAGCCCGGAGTCCGTTACGGGAATCATCGGGTTGGCCGAAGGTGCCGAGGGTGCCGGAACATAGGGTGACGGGGCCGGGCGTCCGGTCGAGGGCACCATGTCGCCGACCGCCACGGGAATCATCGGGTTGACCGGCGGAGCCGCCGGAGCAGGGGCCGGCGCCGGCACGAAGGGCGCCTGGGGCTGGACGGGAGCCTGGGGAGTCACGGGCGCGGCAGGTGCTGCCTGCAACTTCTGGATCAGCCGCTGCAAGACGACAGGGCTAGCGTACTCGTTGATGGCCCATTGGCCATCCGCCGCCTTGTACGTCTGGCGCAAGCCCTCCGCACGCTTGAAGGAGATGACGGCCTGGATGGTGGCGCCGTCATACTGGCCGGTCACGGGCACGGAGTAGCCAAGGCGGGTCAGCGCCGTCTGCAGATCACGTACGCCATCGGCCTTGCCCGTGCCGGGACCCAGCGTGCCCTCGGCCTCGTAACCCTTGACCTCGGCGAGGAAGGCCTGGACGTTCTCGGCCGTGGCCATCAGGCCGTATTGCCGGGCGACGGCCTGGAAGTCGGTGGCGCCCGGCAAGCCCGGGGGCTGCGGCTGGGCAGGAGGAGCCGGCGTGACCGGGGCGGGGGGCAGGGGCGCCGGCGTGATGGGCGAGGGCGAAGGCTGCGTGGACAGCGCGGACAACTCCCGCATGATGGAGGTCAAGGTGTTGGGGTCGGCATACTCGTTGATGGCCCACTGGCCATCTGCCGCCTTGTAGGACTGCTTGATGCCGCGTGCCTTCTTGTAGGCGATCACGGCCTGTCCGGTGGCGTCATCCCACGTGCCGGAAGACGGAGCAGCGAACCCGAGCCGACGAAGGGCCGCCTGCAGGTCGGCGACGGCTTGCTTCTGGGAGGTGCCTGGACCCAGCGCCCCGCCCGCTTCGTAGCCCTTGACCTCGGTCAGGAAGGCCTGAACATTCTCGGCCGTGGCCAGCAGGCCGTACTGGCGCGCAACCGCCTGAAAGTCGGTGGCGCCAGGAGTTGCGGGGGGCTGTGGGGTCGGAGTCGGCTGCGGCTGCGGCACGGGCTGAGGCTGGGGTGCAGGGTTGCCCTGCAGACGGTTCAGGACGGCCTGCATCGTGCGCGGGTCCACGTATTCGTTGATGGCCCACTGGCCATCGGCACTGCGATAGTTCTGCTGGATGCCGTTATCTCGCTTGAAGCGCATGACCGCATCTGCCGTGACGGCGTCGAACTGGCCATTGGCTTGCACCGGGTAGCCGAGGCGGGCCAAGGCGGTCTGGAGATCGCGGACGACCTCGGGGCTGCCGGATCCGGGACCGATGACCTGCTGCTGCTGGTAGGAGGCGACCTCGGCCTTGAAGGCCAGGATGTTTTCCCTGGAGGGCCAGAGCTTGTACTGGCTTGCCAGGGCCTGTTCTTCAGGGGAGAGCGCCGGCTGGCCGGGTTGAGCGGGCTGGCCGGGCTGGGCAGGCGGTGTGGCCGGCTTCCCGAAGAGGCCGCCGATCCAGTTGAAGATGCCTCGGAAGAAGGCCACGATGCCGTTGACCAGGGACGCGAAGATATCCCCTGCCCCCTGGGGCGCGATCGGTGCCGGCTGCTGCTGGATCAGGTTCTGGTCAGCCCGGACTTGGCCAGGAGCTTCGGGCTGGGCAGGCATGCCTGCCCGGTTGAGGCCGTACTGGGGGTTCGGCGAACCGCCGGGCGTTCCGGAAATCATGGAGGACCCTCAGGAAACGGAGGCAAAGGGGACTTGTCCAGTCTATCGCCCGTGCGGCTGCGCCTGCCGGTAAATCGGGACGGAAGATAAGGTTAAGCTTCTTGCCTGATTGACGCTTCGCGACCGAGGGGGTCCCATGCCCGTGATGGAAGCGGATACCGGCGCAAGGGGCGCGGGCAAGCCGTGTGGGCTTGCGGCCTGTGGGCTTGCCGTCTGCGGGCTTCGCCGCCTCGCTTGCCTGCTGCTTGTCCTTACCCTGCTGCTGCCCGCAGGCAGGGCACGCGCCGCGACCCTGTACGACCCTGCCCTAGGCTGGCGTACCCTCGCGACGGAGCACTTCCGCATCCATTACCCGGCCACCGAGGAGCCCCGCATCTTCGACCACGCCCGCACCATGGAGCGTGTGCACGGCCGCCTGGTGGCATGGCTGGGGGTGACGCCCTCGCAGCCGACCCAGGTCGTGCTGCTGGACCATGAGGATGTTGCCAACGGCTTCGCGTTGCCCCTGCCCAACAATTCCGTCTACGTCTATCTGACACCACCGGACGCCGACAAGCGTGAGTTCGGACCTGCCCCGTCGTGGTTCGAAGCGCTGTTCACGCACGAATACACGCACGTCCTGCATTTCGAGACGACGGGTGGCCTGCCTGCCTTGGCCAATCGCATCCTGGGCCGGGTGCTCTATCCCAATCTGTCATTGCCCTTCTGGATGTTCGAGGGCATGGCGGTCCTTGGCGAGACGGCCTTTGCGCCCGGCGGACGGGGAAGCACGGCCTATTACGACATGGTCGCCCGGATGGCTGCACTGGACGACGACCTGCCGGGCCTCGATCGCGTCGGTGCCTATGGGGTGGGGCATTGGCCCCAGGGCCTCGGCGTCTATGCCTTCGGCACGCTCTTCATGGAATGGGCCGTACTGCGGTGGGGGCCGGACTTTCCCCGGCAATTGGCACAGGACTACGGTAGCGAACCGTGGCTCACCATCGAGGGCGTGTTCCGGAAACGTACCGGGATGTGGCTGTCCGAGGCCTGGGACCTTTGGCGTGCAGAAATGCGCCAGAGGGCCGCGAGGCAACGGTCCGCCATCCTCGCGGACGGTGCCCTGACGCCCTTCACGCAGGTGACGAGCAAAGGGGTTCATCAGCGTCGCCCGTTCTTCCTGCCCGATGGCACCCTCGGCTGGCATGACTGGGATGGTCATGACTTTGCGCTGGTGCAAGGCGGGCACGACTGGCCCTCCCGGCTTGCCGGCTGGGGCAAGGTCTTCGACACCCCGATTCACGCCGACCCGGGTGGCCGTCGGCTCGTCTACGTCGGCCTCGCGTCGCTCGACCGCTTCCGCCGCTACCGCGACCTCTTCGCGTTGGATCTCCCGACCGGCGCGGTCAGGCGCCTGACCCACGGGCTTCGTGTGCTCGATGCCGTACCCTCGCCGGACGGCACGACGTGGGGAGTGGCGAGGCGCGATGGTCGCCAGAGCTTGGTTCGGTTGGATCGCGGCGGCAGCATCCTTGGCTGGTCCGAACTGCCGGCAAACACGGAGCAGGCCGATGGGCTCGCGTGGGATCCCGTTGCAGGGCGGCTGCTGGCATCCTTGTCGGTTGCGGGCAGCCGGGACATCTGGTCCATGGCCCCGCACGCCGGCACTTGGCAGCGCCTGACAGATGATGCGGCAAACGACCACGATCCCTGCGTCGCCCCGGACGGGACAATCGTCTTCTCCTCGGATCGGACGGGGGTCTGGAACCTGCATGCCCTCCGTTCCGGACAGGGTGGTCCGCTCCAGGTCTCGCATGTGCTTGGGGGAGCTTTCGAGCCCTCTGTCTCACCGGATGGCCGCACCTTGGCATTCGTGACTTACGATTCGCGTGGACACGATGTGGCGACGATGTCCTTCGAACCTCGCGCGTGGCGGATCGTGCCCGCTTCGGATCGGGTGGCTTCAGACGGAGACGGTCTCTTCCGCGCACGCGCCGGAGGCGAGGCAGGTGCGGCCGTGGCTGCCCATGTCGGCGTGCTTCCCGGAAGCGTTGCGGATGTCGCGACCTGGCGCGCCGCGCCCTATGACCCGTTGGACTCCCTGTTGCCCAAGGCCTGGGTAGGCATCCTCGGACAGGCGGACGAGCGGGGTGTGGGGGCAGGCGTGCAACTGCTGGGCTCGGATGCCCTGCTGCAGCATGCCCTGAGCCTCTCCGTCGGGGCCGGCCTGTTGTCCGGTCGCCCATTCGCGGGCTTGTCCTGGGTCTATGACGGCTTGCCGCCGACGCTGGTCCTGTCGGCAGGCACAGGGACGCAGGTGTATCCGGGGGCAGCCGAGGAAGCCCGGCTGCAGGATCGTCTGGGCTTGTCCGTGACCTTGCCCGGCTTGCCCAGTCGCCTGTTGGCCGTGCTCCGCCAGGATGGCGGGTTCTGGACCCTGGCCGCGGATACCGTCACCAGTCGGGTCCTGCCGGGTCGTGAGGCCCTGCTCGACCCGGCGGCAGGTCTGCCGGTGCCGGGCACGACGACGAC
The DNA here is from genome assembly GCA_016867265.1 of Candidatus Tanganyikabacteria bacterium. GTDB lineage: Bacteria > Cyanobacteriota > Sericytochromatia > S15B-MN24 > VGJW01 > VGJW01. Next base: position 75,054 of record VGJW01000011.1, on the reverse strand, counting down.
GCTGGCCCTGCGTTACCAGTTCGGGGATTCCTTCAGGTTCATGCGGTCGGTGTCCCCCGAAACGGGGCGCCTTGCCGTCGCCGAGATTACGGCGTCCGACCCTATCTGGGGATCGGTGCGTCGATTCCTTCGGGTGGGGGCGGAAGCTCGGGTTTTCCTGCGCCTGCCCTTGCAACACCATGTGCTTGCCCTGAGAGGCCTCGCCGCAGCCTCGGAGGGTCAGCAGGCCGGTCAGCTTGCTGCAGGGGGCTACGGGGCGTCCTCGACCTTGGACAACATCGACGTCCGAGCTCTGGGTGACGTGCGTCAGTTGCCGATCAGGGGGCGATCGATGGTTGCCGCCGATCGTGTGGCAGGCGGGAACCTCGAGTGGCGCTTGCCGCTCGTCGAGATTCAGGGCGGGCTTGGCATCGTGCCGATCTTCGTCGATCGCCTTGCGGGAGCGTGCTTCGTCGATGGTGCCTGGTTTCGCGGCCCCGCGCGTCCGGAGGGTGCCTTCCTCGCCGGTGCCGGTGCCGAACTGCGCCTGAAGATGCAGGTTTCGTCCGTGCCCATCGAATGGCGGCTGGGAGCAGCCTTGCCCGTGCCCGAGGGTGATGTCCCCGTCGGCTTCCTGCAACTCGGCACCTTTTTCTGAACGTTCTGCGGTGGCAGGGAGCCAGGCTTGCGTCGGGTCGCGTGCATGGGCCGTGCAGGGGCTGTCTCCTGCGGTATGCGGGCGTCGACCCGCATCGGCCGCGCGTCCTACCGGAGCCGTATCCAGCCTTGATTGTCCGCAAGTCCCTCGATCTTCGCGTTGTCCTGCGGGTTTCCTGGCGGCGGCAGATGGTCTTGCTGCTGCTGTCGGCCATGTTGTTGCTGCTCGAGTTCCCGGCTGACGATCCGCTGGTGGGGGCCATCGGTCGCATCGAATCGATCCTTGGTGCCGCCGTATCCATTCTGATGGGCTTTCGGGTCAATGCGGCCTACGACCGGTGGAGGGAAGCACGTCGGGCGTGGGGGAGCTTCGTCAATGAGTCCCGGACCTTCGCTCGCCAGGTGGTCAGTCTGATTTCGAGCCATTTCCGGGCAGGCGAGCACGACCCGGCCATCGAAGAGGTCCGTCGCAGCCTGATTCACGCCCAGATCGGCCTTGCGCATGCCCTCAAGAACCATCTGCGGCGGCAGGGTGCCCTCCAGGCCGGAGATTTGGCGCCCCACTTGCCGGTCGAGGCTTGCAAGGCCATCCTCGCCTCACGCCACGTACCCTTGGCCATCCTGCTGTGGATGGCCCGGCGGTTGCAGGCGGCCTTCGAGGATCGACACACCGAGGATTTTCGCCATATGCAGATTGATGCGACGTTCAATCGCATGACAGAGGCCATCGGGGCGATGGACCGCATCAAGACAACGGTCTTTCCCAGGCAGTACGCAGCGTTCGGGACGATGTTCACGGCCTTGTTCGTCTATCTTCTCCTGATGGCCTTGGTTCCCGGTGGCGGTTGGCCGGCCGTGCCTTTCGTCATGAGCGTGGGTTTCATCTTCTTCGCGCTCGACGGAGTCGCCGGTGCCATCGAGAACCCCTTCGAGGGCACCTACAACGATACGCCGATGGCCAGCCTTGCCCGTGGCGTCGAGATCCATCTGCTGGAGGTGCTTGGCGAGCGTGACCTGCCGGCACCGCTGGAGCCTGTCGACGGCATCCTGATGTAGCGGCCTGATTGACGGAGGCTCCGCAGGTCGTTACGATGCCCGGAATGAGCGATGCCCCGTCCCCCCTGCGCTTGAACCTCGACGAGGCCGTCATCCTGCTCATCGGCGTGCGGCTGCTCGGCGAGATGGTCGAGACCATCGAGATCAACGGACGCTCGCAGGAGCGGCTCATCCCGGCGCTCATCGACAAGCTCGCCGGGGTGGTGCCTCAGGAACTGCAGCGCATCACGGGGGAAATCATCGAGGAGATTCTGGTCAGCCACTGGGACGAGGGCGGCGGGCGTCCCGCGCAGGACGACGAGGAGTCCTTCCCGGGGCCCATGTACGCCATCGAGCAGACCCTGCCGGTCCTGCTCGAGGCCATCGGTGCAGGGCGGACGGTTGCGGTGGACTACTACTCGATGGCCAATGAGGACGTGGGGACCATCCATCTGGATCCCTACGGCATCAAGCAGGTCGGCGATCTTTACTGGGTCGTGGCCTTCGCCCACGAACGCGGTGAGCGCAGCGTCTTCCGCGTGGACCGCATCAAGTCGCTATCCGTCACGGAGCGTACCTTTGCCAAGCCCGATTCGTTCCGGATCGACGAGTTCTTCGCGGACGACTCGGCAAGCTGACCGGGTTACCCGGACACGACGAAGCCCCCCGGCCTTCAGGTCCGGGGGGCTTCGCGCTCAACTCACTTCTTCTTGAACTGGAGGACGTAGGCGACGACGTCCTTCCGGTCCCCGGCGCTGAGGAAGCCCCACGCGGGCATCTGCGCGGAAGCGCCGCCGCCGTAGCCGGCGCCGCCCTTTTCGACTATCTTGGCAACGTTGGCCTCGACACCCTTGGTCCGCTTGAACTCGCCCTTCCAGAAGTTGGCGGCGTTCGACAGTACGGGCTTCTTGGTGGCTTCCGAGCCGTGGCAGGTCGCGCAGTTGGCCTGGAAGACCTTCTTGCCGTTGGCAACGTTACCGCCGGCGGCCTGGGCAGGCTGGACCGTCAGGGCGAAGGCGATGGCCAGAGGCGTGAGAACGCTGCTGGCTGCGAGGATGTGGCGCATGATGCTGGCTCCTGCTAGGTAGGGATCACTGACCGTGATTGTACACCACAGCCGGACCAAGGGGGCATCATGGTCCGGAAGGTGTCGTCCAAGCTGAGCGACCCGCAAGATGCAGACGGAGCCACGAGGCGAGCCCACCGGCCTCGTGGATGGCGGACTGGACGGTGTCCAAGGGGTCCTGGACCATCATGCGCGCTGCCGGGCCCCCTTCCGGGCGTCGCAGCACCAATTCGGTCGCGCCCCCCCGCGTCCACGGGCGAATGCCTGTCTCGGCCACGAGTGCCGCCAGGCCCGGCGGCCATTGATCCGCGATGACGGCAACGACACCCATGGTCGCGAGGGCCTGGACCCAGGGCTCGGGTATCGGGCCGAGGTCGAAAGCGCCCTCGAGGCAGAGGGCCGCATGAACTCCGGGCGGGTTTCCGAGCCGGTCCTGAAGGCAAGCGGCGGCCGTCTCGACCGGCACCCACGGGCTATGGGCCACATCGCCAGGCGGGTTGTCGGCTACCCATAGTACGGGCGGGTCGCTCGGCTCGACTTGCCGCGCCTCCTGCCATGTGCCGCGCCACGCCGGCACGTCCGTGTGCGTCCAGGCCACGGGCAGGGCGGGCAGGTGTTCCGGAACAGGCCACCGCGCGGTCATCCACCGGGCGATCGTGGCGGGTGAAGCAAGCCAGGCGGGCTTACGGGACCAGGCATCGGTGCCGACTCGTTGCTCCCGGGCGTCTTGAAGACCCGCGTGCCCGCCGCAGGGGAACAGGCTGCCCCCTGCACGGAGCCAGCCATCCAGCGCCCCCGATGCCGCCATGCGGCGCCATTCGAGCGGGCTGTCCGGTCGCAGGCCCAGGGGGCCTTCCTGCCACGGCGTACGGCTGCCGACCTCGCGCAGCCAACGCCCGAGCAATTCTGCGGAGCCCGTACCCGAACCACCGAGCATGATGCAGGGTTGCCGCAACGCATCCAGGGCTTGTGTCGGCTCGGGAACGGCCCCCGGCCCGGGGCCGAGCACCCGCGGGGTGCACGCGGACCATGGGAGGTGAATCTCGTGGTGGTGGCCTTCCCGCCAGGCGGCGGGCGCCATGCTGCGGCCAAGCAGGTCCAGGGCATCCCCCGCAATCGTGTCGCCCGGGAAGACCACCGATACGGCACCGCCACGGACCAGGACGGCAATGCAGCGGATGCGATCGTCGACGGGCAGGGCTGCTGCACCGGGCCCCTCCATCAGGACGACATGGCCCTGCCAGGAGGATGGATCGGCAAGGGCCCACAGGGCCAGGCCAACATCCGTGCCGTCCGGACTCGTGGGGATGTCGGCCTCGATCAGGACAGCACAGATGGGCGGTGCAATCGTGGTCATGGGCAGGCCGCGGTCGAGGTGCAGCAGGTCGGCCGTCCGTGCCGGCAGCACGAGGCTCCCGAAGGCACCTCCGGCAGCCTGTTCCGGATGATTGCCGACGATGAGGCGACCCGGTGATGCAAGGTACTCCAGCACGACGCGGCCCGGCGAGGCACCCCCCGCAGCCGTGACCCACCAGCCCTCCTCCTGCAGGGCTCGTGCCGCCCCAGCCGTCTCGGGGTTCGTCCAGCCGTCCTCGAGGATGGCGATGCGCAACGCTTCGTTGCGGGGCATCGGGTGGCGAGGGGGTAAGCCTCCGAGGCCGCCCGCCACCTGCAAGCAGCCCAGGGCATCGATGACGACCGCGTCCGGACTCAGTGCCACGGGGGCGCCGGGTACGAGAATTCCTCCGGCCCAAGCCCGATCCAGGATCTGCTCGACGCTACGCATCCGCCAGTCTCCGGCAGAGTTCGTCGGGCATGGCCGGAAGGTCGGCGGGCCACGAAGCCTCCACGCGCATCGTTTGTCCCGTTCGGGGATGACGGAAGGTCAGGTGATGGGCGTGAAGCGCCATGCGTCCGGACACGCCCGAGGGGCCATAGCGGTCGTCCCCGAGGATCGGATGGCCGAGATGGGCGAGATGCACCCGGATTTGATGGGTCCTGCCCGTTTCGAGTGCCATGAGCAGCCACGTCAGCCCTGCCCCTTCCTGCGGGACGCTGGCAAGAATCCGGGTGCGGGCTTCCTGGCCCCCGACGGGATCTACCCGACGATCCCCCGATTCGGGATCCCTGCCGATGGGGGCATCGATGAGATCGGGCCACGCCTTGCGGATTCCGGGCACCAGGGCAGCATAGGTCCTGCGAATGTCGCGCCTCGCCATCGCCTGGCCGAGGATGGCGGCTGACCAAGGATGGCGCGCAGCCAGCAGCAAGCCCGAGGTGTCCCGATCGAGCCGTTGCACGAGATGAGCCGCACCGTAGCGATGGACCAGCGCATCGGCGAGGGTGCCCGAGGCGACGCCGTGCGTCGGGTGGCAGACGATGCCCGACGCCTTGTCCACGACGAGGATGTCGTCATCCTCGTAAACGATGGTCAGGGGTACCTCCGGCGCGGCGCCATGCAGGGCGGATGGCCCCGGCCAGCAGACCTCGATCCGCGATCCGGCTCTTGCCTGATGCCACGGCTGGGCGGGTACGCCATCCTGCAGGATGGCGGCCTCGGACCACAGCCTGCGGAGCAGTCGCCTGGGCATGCCCATCCGCTCGCGCAGCAGGACGTGCAGGGGCAGCGACGCCTCGGCCTCGCCCGCAGTCAGCTCCAGCAGCCTCATGGCGTCATTGTACGTGTTACGCTGACCCCGATGAGGCAGGTCTTCGTGACGGGCGCGGCAGGCTGCGTGGGCCACTACGTCCTCGAGCGCCTGCTTCTGCGGCAGGATTGCCATCCCGTGGTCTTGCTGCGGGATCCGTCCCGCCTGCGTGCCGACCTTCGTGCGCGGGTCACGTGGATCGAAGGTGACCTCGCGCGACCTGAGCCTTGGTTGGATAAGCTCGAGGGCATGGACGAGGCCATCCTTGTCGCGACAAGTTGGGGAGGGGCGCTCGCGCGGCAGGTCAACGTGGACGCGATACACGCGATCCTGCGGTCGATGCCTTGCGCGCGCCGCATCGTCTACTTTTCGACAGCCAGCATGCTGGAACCCGATGGTTCGTTCGATCAGGTGGCGGCCTCTCTGGGGACGGATTATATCCGCACGAAGCACGAGGCCATCACCACGCTCGAGGATCCTCGGGTCGTGCCCGTCTTCCCGACGGTGGTCCTCGGCGGCGATGATCTCCATCCGCGTTCCGCGGCGACTGCGGGGCTTCCGGGACTCAGGCCATGGCGCGCCTTGCTGGCGAGGTTGGCCTTCGATGGTGTTTTCCACGTCATCCATGCGAGCGATCTCGCGCGCTTTGCCGTCTGGTTGCTGGATCACCCGGAGCCCCCCGGGCGCCTCGTGGTCGGCCTGCCGGCCCTGACGGTCCGCGAGGTCGCGCAGACCATCGCGGCCCGGCTTGGTGCGAGGCCGGCGGGCCCGTGGGACTGGACACCGTTGATCGAGCGCCTGCCACGCCTGATTCCCTGGAAGTTCACGTCATGGGATCTGCATTGCCTCGCGCGCCGGCAGTTCAGGTATCCCGTCGTGGACTTGGCCGAGGTGACGGGCAGGCTTGACTATCCGGATCTGGCGAGCATCCTCGCGTCAGACCCTCGCCTTTCGGCTCAGCAGGTTCCCTGCGAGCGGAAGTAGTGCTCGAAGGCGGCGATACCGCCTTGGGCCATAGGCCAGTCGAAGTTCTCATTGGGCGCGTGGTAGCCGTGCTCGGGCAGGGACAGGCCCATGAAAAGCACCGGGCACTGCCAATGTCTGGCCATCCGCACGACCGCGCCGATGCTGCCGCCCTCACGCACGAAGGCAGGCTCCTTGCCGAAGGCGTGCTTGAGGGCTGCGGCGAGGTGGGGAATCTGCGCGGCATCCGACGGACACATGTAGGGTTCCAGGCCCGGTCCTGCAACCACCTCGACCTCGGGATGGTGGACCGAGACGAAGTCGCGGACGCGTGCCAAGGCACCTTCTGCCGTCATGTCGGGCACGAGGCGCATGCTCATCTTGGCTTCCCCCCACGGCGGGACCGCGGACTTCACGCCCGGTCCCTGATAACCGCCGGCGAGGCCATGGAGCTCCATGGTCGGCAGGGTCCACAACTTCTGGGTCACGATGCGCGGGTCGAGGTCACGCAGGCTCGTCAGGCCGTGCGCCTTGCGGAACCGCTCCACATCGAATCCTGCCCGCACGAAGCCCTCGAGCGTCGCCTCGTCCGTCTGGCGGACGCCATCGTAGAAGCCGGGGATTTTCACGCGGCCGGATTCCGCGTCGACCATGGCCGCGATGAGTTCGGCAAGTTCCAGTAGCGGATTCCGCGCGGCACCGCCGACCAGGCCTGAATGCGTGTCATGGCTTGCGGTGCGCAGGTTCAAGGTGAAGGTCTGCATGCCGCGTAGCCCGAGCGGGCTTGCGGGCACGTCACGTGAGATCCAGATCGTGTCCGAGACCAGTACGGAGTCGAAGGGGCCGGGAATGCGGGCCAAGGCTTCGTCGAAGTTCGGGCTGCCGATTTCTTCCTCGAACTCCCAGATGAAGTGGATATCGAGAGGGACACCTGCCTGTCGGCTCCGGGCCGCGGCGAAGAGCGCCGCCAGTGCAGGACCCTTGTCATCGGTCGCGCCCCGACCGTACCAAGTGTCGCCGACCTCGGTCAGGACGAACGGTTCGGTCCTCCACTCGGGTTCGTTGGCCGGCTGGACATCCAGATGGTTGTAGATGGCGATCGATCGCGTCGCACCTTCGGCCCTGAAGCGGCCGTGGACCGTCGGCCAACCGGACGTGCGCAAGATCGTGGCCTCGCCACCCAGGCTGCGGATGGTCTCGGCTGCCCACTCCGCGCCGCGCGCCATGTCTGCGGCCCGGTCAGGGTCCATGCTCACGGTCGGTATGGCGACGCCTTCGGCGAGCAGGGTGCGGAAGTGCTGGCGGTCGACTGTCATCTGGGCTTGTCCGGAGAGTAGGGGGCTGCGAAGGGGGCCTGATGGCAAGAGCGATGGACCTACATGCTGACGAAGGCGAAGCCAGGGTCCAGGACGAAGTAGCCCTCGGGGAACCAGCGCAGGCCGGGTTGGCTGGCTGCGGCCTTGGGCCCCTCGACGCGCAGTTGCTTCATGATCTCGTCACGGACCTTGCCGCGAAGATCCCCGCCGAACAGGCGGACCAGCAGGTCGAAGCCCTGAACCTGAGCGCCGATGGATGAAGCCGGTTGGTCGATGACCAGGTTTCCGTCGCTGCGGGCGTAGACGACGAACTCGAAGCGGACGGAAATCTTGTGGCCTTGCTGCTCGACGATGCCGGAGCAGATGACGGCAGGCCCCACGCGCTTGGCTGAAAGGCCGGCCGGCAGTCCCTTGGCGCAGTTCTTGAGGACCTCGGCGGCGACCTGGGTGATGGCTTGGTCCCGGAAGACCTGCCGATCGTGGTCACCCTTGCCGTCATCGGCGAGGTAGCGCGTGATGATCTGTGCCGCTTCCCGCGGGTAGGCCTTCTTGACCCAGACCACGAAAGGATTCTTCGAGATATCCCCAGGGTCGGCAGCGGATGCCGGCGCCGGGGCAGGCGTGGCTGCCGGCATGCGGGCAGCAGGTGCGGGTGCCTGGGCCGGATTCGTCCTGAGGCCGGTCGAGGCGGAGGGAGCCTGACCGCACGCCGTCGCCAGCAGGACGAGGGTCCAGGCGAGCCTGGCCATCGGGGATCGGGTCGGTGAGGGCATCTTGGTTGGGTTGTCGTCCGCAAAGACGCAAGACCTGCCCAAGAAAAGGTCAAGAAATATCTAACGAAGGGTTAGGTCGTCACGCCCGTGACGACGCCACGGAACCGGGCCGGGCTCGAGCCGTGGCTCATTTCCGCCGTTTGGCCGGGTTGCCCCTTGCCACAGTTGATGACCGACCAGAGGTCGAACCAGCGGTTGTCGCAAATGGCGTCGCAACTGTTCCAGAATTCGGGGGTGATGCCCTGGTAATTCGGGTTGCGCAGCAGCCGGCCTCGCTTGCCATCCTTGATTTCCCAGGCGATCTCGCAGCCGAACTGGAAGTTGAGGCGCATCTGGTCGATGGACCAGGAGCGGTTGGTATCCATCAGGATGCCGTCCTTGGTGTCGGCGATCAACGCGTCGAAATCCCAGGTGCCCGGCATCAGGGACAGATTGGGGATGCGGACGATGGGGATGTTGCTCCAACCCTCGGCGCGGTTGCAGCCGTTGGATCGGTTTTCGCCGATCCGCGCACACAGCTCCCTGTTGGTGAAGTAGCCCTGATGGATGCCGTCACGGACCACGTGCCAGCGCTGCGCTGCAACCCCGTCATCATCGTAGCCTGCGGTCGCGAGGCCGCCCGGCACCGTGCCGTCGGCCACGAGGTTCACGACTTCGGAGCCGTAGCGGAACTTGCCTTGCTTCTCGGGGGTGCAGAACGAGACGCCGGCGTAGTTGCTCTCCATGCCCAGGACCCGGTCGAGCTCGTTGGGATGACCGACGGACTCGTGGATCTGCAGGCAAAGCTGGCCTCCCATCAGGATGACGTCGTTGCGGCCGCCCGGGCACGCTGGTGCGGTCAGCAGATCGATGGCCTCGTCCCGGATGCGTGCCGCGTTCTCGACGAGCTTGAGGGCGGGCACGATCTCGTAGCCCATCGTCTTGTGGTGGCCACGGAACGATGCCGGGAAGGACCGGGTCTGGGCGTCACCGTTGCCTACGGCCGTGACCTCGAAGCCCCCCCCGCAGCGCGTGATTTCCTGGTCGATGAAGGTGCCTTCGGTCGTGGCGAACCACTGGCGTTCGCGCATCGACTCGATGGTGGATTCGGCGACGACAATCTCCGACCGCTCACGCAGGATGGCGTCGATCTCCCGGAGGTGGGCAATCTTGACCTCGAGGGGCACGCGAAAGGGATCGATCTGGCACGGCGTCTGCCAGCGATCCCGGACAGGACGTTCGTGGGCAAGGCGAACGGGATGCTGGCGGACGGTCGCGCTGGCCCGGGCGACGCGGACCGCCATCTTGGCGGCATCCACCAGGGCTTCCGGCGTGAGGTCGGGTGTCGAGGCGAAGCCCCACGCACCCTCGGCGATTACACGGACGCCGGTTCCGACATCGTGGCTGCGCTCCAGTTCACCGATCTGACCGTTCTTCAGAATGATGCGCTCGCGCAAGGTATGGACGATGCGGACGTCCGCATAGGTCGCGCCAGCCACCTGCGCCGCATTCAGGGCGGCCGTGGACAAGTCGCGCGCTTGGCTGACCAACTGGTCGGCGGCGACGGGGGCAAGGGTCGTGGGCGTCATCCTCGTATCCTTCCTGCGATCAGAAGCCGGCAGGGCTGGAGAAGTGCATGCGGGGCAGGCGCATCGCGGGAGCGAGGGAGGTGCCTTCCCAGAAGGCGGCGGCCCACTCGCGGTCCCGTGACAGGGCGTCGATGGAACCCAGCATGTGAATCAGGGAGTCCGTGAAGCGCATGTTCTCGACGGGATAGGCAATCTCGCCCTTCTCCACCCAGAACGTGCCGCTGCGCGTCATGCCCGTTACCGACAGGTCCATCCTGTCTACCACGTTCAAGTAGTGCAACTGGGTGACCAGCAGGCCCTTGTCGAGGCCGCGGACCAGGTCTTCGTCCCTGACGACCCCCGGTGCGACGATCAGGTGGGAGGCATAGGCGCCGTAGGGATTGGGAGCCGGACCGCCGTGGCCGGTCGGCGAAACTCCGGCCCGGGCGGCCGTCGCGCGGTCGTGGACCAGGCCCGAGAACTTGCCTTCCTCGATGAGCGCCACGCGCTGGCGGGGAACGCCCTCGTAGTCGAAGGGAAGGCCGGGGACCTCGACGATGTCGTCGACGATGGTCAGCTTGGGGTCGAAGAACCGCTCGCCCATCCGGTTCAGGGCGAAGTGGCGGCCTTCAAGGTAGTCGAGGGCATTGAAGGCCATCCACGGGAACATGCGCACGAGGTCGGCCACGGCCGCGGCCTCGAGGACGACGGGATAATGGCCTGGCGGCAACGGGCGATGATGACGACTGGCCAGCGCCTTGCCCACGGCCCGCTGGGCGATGGCCTCGGCGTCGACGAGGTCAGGGTTGCTGACCACTTGCTTGGCCCATCCGGAACCGTCGTCCTTGTCGGCGGTGACCGAATACTCGCAGCGCTGCGTCGTCGCATCGGCATGAACGCCGCGGCTGTTCAGGATCACGACGCGGGTCCGCGTCTGGGCCGAAATGCCGGCGGCACGCGCGCCCGCTTCAAGACACAGACGGACAGCCAGGCCCGCATGGGCGGCCCTGTCCTCGGGCGAGCCGTCCCGCATGCCGCGGTCCGGCTGCGTGCGATAGGCTTGCGGACCCTGGAGCATCGGCATCATGGCCGGATCCGGCTCCTGCAGGGCCGCCAGTCCGAGCGCGTCCTGGATGGCGTCGCGGATGCCCTTCTCGTGCAGCTGGGTGGTGTCGACCCGCGCCTCGCGTCCCTGATGCTGGACCCGGATGGACAGAGTGCGGACCTGCTTCGCCACGTTCTGGGTGATGGCGTTGTCCCCGAATCGCGTCAGCTCTTCCCGGGAATCCGTCAGGATGAATTCCGTGGCATCGGCAGGGGAGGCGGCGATCGCGGCCTCGAGCGTGGCCGTCAGGTCGGGCGTGGTCACAGGCATGGTCCGGGCCTCCGAAGAACAGGGCCCCATAGTACCTGATCGCGGTCGGTCAGTCGTCCTGGGTCGTCGCCGGCCACAGGAAACTCAAGGCCCGGGGCAGGCGAGCCGCCCAGCACGCTTCATTGTGGATGCCCGTCGGGTCCTCGACCCACATGAGGTCTTCCCCAGCCGTGAAGCCGACCGAAAGCAGGAGCTCCTTCATGATGCGGGCGTCCCGCAGCAGCCTCGTGCCGGGGCCGGCACGCATCTCCCGGCCTCCGAAGTCCAGGTAGACGCGGGAACCCTTGGGCCGCGCCGCGGCGGCTGCCACGTAATCGAAGATGGCACCGCGCGCGAACCAGAGAGAGGGGGACATCACCAGCGCACGACCGAAGGTGTCGGGGCGGCGGAACAACGCGTACAGGGCTGTCAGGCCGCCCATGGACGACCCGCCGATGCCGGTGTTCGCCGGACCTGTCAGGGTCAGGAAGCGATGGTTGATCTCGTCCTGAAGGCCGCCTGCGACCCAGTCGATGAACTTGTCGCCCTCGCCCGTACAGCCGTAGTGGGCATCGGGCCAAGGGCTCTGCTCGCTGATCCGGTGTCCTTCGCCGTTGTAGATCCCCACCGTGATGCCCGTGCGGAAGCGACTCTCCTCGGTCAGACGGTCCACCGTGAGGTCCACTTCCCAGTCGCCCGAGAACGACGTGAAGGGATCGAAGAGGTTCTGCCCATCGAACAGGTAGGTCACGGGGTAGCGGGCCGTGCCCTTCGGGTCGTAACCCGGGGGCAGGTAGATCGCCACGGTGCGCGTACGCCCGAGGGAGGGGATCTGCAGCGGCCCGAGAAGCAGCAGGCGTCCGCGGCGACGAGGACGACCCGGTGGGTCCAGCTGGACGGTGCGACTTGGGGACTTCAAGGGCTGACTTTCAGGGACCCGGGCATCATACCCAATGCGCGCTGGCCATGACGCCCGGCTTTACGATTCCTTGCCTGCCGTAACATCGCGCAGCCAAGCCACGGCTTCGGACAAGGCGCCGTCAAGGGCCTTGCGCTCCCGGTTGAACAGATGGTCGGCGCCGGGAATGAGCCACGTTCGCACCGGCGGGGGGACAGAGGCGAACCACGAGGCAACATCCGGGGCAAACTCGTCTTCCCCCCCGCAAAGGAGCGCTCTCGGCTTCCGGCTGCCCACCAGAGGGCCGGTGTCCCAACCTCGGACCAGCGGCACGCCGACACCCAGCAGGCCCGTGACCCGCGGATCCGCGTCCCCCTCGGTGAGGCCCACGACGGACCCGAATGAGAAGCCACCCACCCAGAGGGGCAGTCCGGGATGCTTCGATGCCAGCCAATCGAGGCCCGCCCGGACGTCTTCACGCTCGGCCGTACCACCACCGTGCTTGCCGGCTGACCGTCCCACGCCACGGAAGTTGAACCGCAGGACCGTCATACCCGCCTGCCGCATGGCATCGGCCACGCGAAACGTGACATGGTTGTGCATCGTTCCGCCGTGCAGGGGGTGGGGATGACACACGACGGCTGCGGCCCAAGGCTGCTCCGGAACCCAGTGGATGCCCTCCAGTTCCCCGTGCGGCGCAGGGACCCGGACGTTCAACGCGCCTCGACCTCGAAGAGGTAACGGACGTCATCGGCCGTCAGCGACGACGAGATCGTGCCTTCCGACAGGACTTCCTGGACCATCTGGCGCTTGCGCGCTTGCAACTGCAGGACCTTCTCCTCGATCGTGCCGCGGGCGATCAGCTTGTAGCTGAAGACGTGGCGAGTCTGGCCGATGCGGTGTGCCCGGTCCGTGGCTTGGTCCTCGACAGCCGGATTCCACCACGGGTCGAAGTGGACGACGTAGTCGGCCCCCGTCAGGTTGAGACCCGTTCCGCCGGCCTTGAGGCTGATCAGGAAGACCGGTGTCGTCCCCTGGTTGAACCGCTCGACACGCTCGAGGCGGTCGCGCGTCTGCCCGTCGAGGTATTCGGTCGCCATGCCCAAGGCTTCGATGCGAGGCCTCAGCAACTGCAACACCCTGACGAACTGCGAGAACACCAAGACCCTGTGACTTTCCGCCACGGCCTGCCCCAGCAACTCGAGCAGGGCGTCCACCTTGGCGGAGGGGACGTCTTGGACGGCCTCGCTGCCGAGCAGGGCGGGCGCGCAGCAGATCTGTCGCAACCGCAGGAGGGCCTCGAGGATATGCAGGTGCGCGCCCCCGACGCCCCGGCGCTCGACGGCCTCGAGCACCCCACCGCGCAGCAACTGCAGCGTCTGGTCATAGAGTCGACGCTGCTCGTCGCCCAACTCGCACCACGTGACGATCTCGCTGCGGGGGGGCAGGTCCGTCGCGACGTCGCGCTTGAGGCGCCTGAGAATATAGGGCGAGGTCCGGCGGCGCAGCCGCTCCCAACGTGTCGTGTCGCCGGTGGCTGCCGCGCCCGTGGTTGCCTGGCGGAACTCGCGTTCGGTGCCCAGCAGGCCGGGCATCAGGAAATGGAACAGGCTCCACAGTTCGAGCGGGTGGTTCTCGAGCGGGGTTCCGCTCAGGCACAGCCTGTGGCGGGCCTGCAACGTCCGGGCAGCCTGGGCCGACTGGGCGTGGGGGTTCTTGATGTTGTGGGCCTCGTCCAGGATCAGCGCGTGCCACTTGTGATCGATGAGGAAGCCCAGATCCCTGCGCAGCAGGTTGTAGCTGGTGATGACGACGTGATGCTCGGGCGCCCGTGCGATGAAGGGCCGACGGCCGGGGCCATGCAGGACCAGGACCTTGAGATTGGGGGCGAAACGCTCGAGCTCGCGCTCCCAGTTGTAGATGACCGAAGTCGGCACGACCAGCAGGGTCGGCGCCGTCACGCCCCGCTCGTGCTCCCGCAATATCCAGCTGATGGCCTGGATCGTCTTGCCCAGGCCCATGTCGTCGGCAAGGATGCCATGCAGGCCGTGGTCCGAGAGGAAGGACAAGAAGTCGAGGCCGCGCCGCTGGTAGGGGCGCAACTCACCGTCGAGGCCGCCTGGCACCGGAACCGCGACGAGCTCGTCGCGGTTGACGAGACGTTCGCGGAAGGCCAGCCAGCGGGGATCGGGGTCCGCCTCATCCGCGGAGGCGAGCAGGTCCTCGACCACGGTCGCGAGATAGCCGGGCAGGCGGCGCGTCAGGGCCGTTCCCGGACCGAGCCCCCGTTGCTGTCGCAGCCATTCCTCGGGCAACCGGGCGTGACTGCCATCCCCGAGGCGCACGTAGCGACTGCGTCCCTTCAAGGCCTCGAGCAGGGTCAACTCGTCCAGCAGTTGGTCGCCCAGCATGACGTCCGACCGGATCTCCAGCCAATCGATGCCCGTCGATACGGAGACACGGACCCGCGTACGCTCCTCGGTCACGCGCAGCCGACGCAGGCGTTCGCGCCCGAAAATCTCCCAGCCCTCGGCCAGAAGTTTGGCTGCGTGGTCCATCAGGAAGTCTAGGGCGGCGTCATCCTCGGCGACGAAGACACCCGCCATACGGGGCTCCAGCGCCGTCTCGAGCAAGCGCTCCATCAGGGTGGCCTCGCGTTCCGGACGTCGCAGCCAGTGGCCCCAACGGCCCTCATGCTGGCCCGGGACGGCTTGGCGGGGATCGCCCGGCGAGATGGGCGTCGCCTCGCCGTAGCGGAAGGTCAGGCGCGCCACCAGACGATCGTTGTCCTCGAGCAAGGTCAGCCGGGGCACGGGGTCGACCTTGGGGTGGGTGTGCTGGAGCGCCTCGGGCGCCTGCTCTTCGGGACCTTCGTCCGCCAGGGCCTCGGGCAGGGGGCCAGGGGATTCACCCGGACGGACAGGGCGAATCACGCCCTCGACCCACGCCCAGATGTTGTCCTCGGGACCCAGCAGCAGGGCTCCGGTCGCGATGGGCGTACCGTCGGGCTCAAGCAAGCGCGGCAGGTCGTAGATGGCCCGCGCCTGCAGGATGGCAGGCAAATCGGGCCGGATCTCCGCGCGGACGAAGTGGCAGCGGGTCAGGCCCTCGATGATCCGGGGAACCAGCGGATCGGGCACCGGCATCCCACGGCACCGGGCGTCTGCGATGGCCGCCTTGTGCTGGTTGTGGAAGGGCACGAGGGCCTGCACCAGCGGCTTCTCGTCCTCGGGAATCTGCCAGGCCGAGGGGGGCGCCCAAATCTGCAAGGGGCGCACCTGCCCGGGCATGCCATCCTCGTGGACCCGTGCGAAGTCCACGGCCAGCCAGAGGCACTGGGGCCGCATGAAGTAGCCCTCGAGCTTGCGCGGCACGGGACCGACCTGCAGGGTATAGACCGCAGCTGAGCTACCGGGGGCGGGAGACAGGCCATTCGTCATGGGAGGGTCCATGGTAGCACGCTCACCCCTTGCGGTACCCTGTCAGGCCATGACTGTCCGATATCAGCTCGAGGCGACGAGGCCCCATACCCACCGGGCGCGCGTCCGCATGGAGGTGCCGCCCCATGGTGGGCCGCTGACACTTGCCATGGCCTCATGGACCGGCGGTGCCTACAAAGTCGTCGACCACGCCCGGAACCTGCGTGGCTTGCAGGTCACGGAACCCGACGGGACACCGGTCGCACCGGAGCGACTCGACCTGCACGCGTGGCGTGTCGCCGATGCCTCCCGCGGACTTGTCGTGCACTACGAGGTCTTCCTCGACAAGCTGATGATTCATCAGGGGCAGCTGGATGCGGGGCATCTGCACGCCTGTGGGCAGGTTCTCTGGCTGGGGATTCGCGAGTGCCGGGATTGGCCGGCGGAGGTGCGCCTGGCGCTGTCGCCGGGCTGGCGCGTGGCCTGGAATCTCCCAAAGACGGCGGGGGGCTGGCATGCCCGGGACTGGGATACGCTCATCGAGGCGCCCATCGAGGCCGGGCGCTGGCACGAGGAGGCGGAAGCCACGTCTCACGGTGTCACTTGGCAGGTGGTCCATCATGATGTCCTTGGCCCCGGGGACCCCCGGATCGGGGCCATGCTGCCCGACCTCGCCGGCACCATGGGACGGCTTGGGGGCGAGATTGCCGCCTTGTTCGGCGACGTGCCCTTCGACCGCTACCAGGCGATCTTCCACGAGTGCGAGGAACCCGGCTTCCTGAACGGCCTCGAGCATCGTGACGCGATGACCATGCAAGGGCCGCTCGGCCTGGACGGTGATCTCGAGGGTTTCCTGACCATGGTCGCCCACGAGGTTTTCCACGCTTGGAACGGCCGGCGGATGTCGCCCGTTGGGCTCGAGCGGGGGGGCGACTACTGGCGGCCCGGCCACACCCGAGGACTCTGGGTGGTCGAGGGCTGCACGGAGTATTACGCCAGCCTGATCATGCTGCGCACGGGATTGATGACGCCGACGGCGTGGACCCGCCAGTTGGGGGGGCTCGTCACCGCCCTCGAGGGGATGCCGGGACGCAAGGTCACCACGCTGGCCGAGTCCAGCTTCATCACGTGGAACTTCATGGATGATCGCTGGAATGGCGCCGTCAACTATTACCTGAAGGGTGCCCTGATGGCGTGGGCATTGGACAATGAGATGCGCGAGCGCTCGGCGGATCGCCTGTCCCTGGATGACATGATGCGCGCCATGTGGCAGAAGTTCGGCGACGTCCGTCCCTGGGAGCCCGCGGCCGCGGAGGAGATGGCGTGCGCGCTGGTTCCGGGGCTGGAGCCCTTCTTCGCGGTCTGGTTGCGCGACCACGCAGATCCGGACTGGGCCGCGCTGGCCCGTCGCGCTGGCCTGGTGCATCAAGTCCGAAAGGCGCCTTGGCTGGGGCTCAGGATGGGGGCCGCGGGGCGGGTGGCGGCCGTCGATGCCGCTTCGCCCGCCGAGCAGGCCGGTATCCAGCGTGGAGACCTCGTGACGCTGCCCGACGGCGGGGATGCGGGCGCGAAGCTCGCCGCACTGGCCGTGGGCGATGCATGGAAGGTGCGCTGGGAGCGTCCGCGTGAGTCCGGCGAGACCACCTTGCTGGTGGGGGAGCGCCTGAATCATGCCTTCCGGCCGGACGGACGCGCCGAGGCTGCCGCGAAGCGACGATTCGGCCAGTGGCAAACCTCCGTGTCAGGCCGGGCGGCCGGCCTGACCGTCTGAGGCCGCCTCAGCGCTTGCGCGCGGCGGGAGCGTGGGCCAGTGCGGCAGCGCCCAGCGGACCCGCGTCGTCCCCGAGCAAAGAGGGCACGATGCGGGGGCCCTCGTCGCTCTTCCAGCCGCGAAGGCATGCGGCGCGCGCACGCTCCCGGACGGGGGCCACGAAGCTTTCGCCCAGCTTCTGGACCAAGCCCCCCCCGATGACGACAACTTCGGGATCGAGCAGGTTCAGGATGTTGGTGACGAGGGTGCCCAGATGGATCTGGGCCTCGGCCATCGCCTCCTGGGCGACGGCGTCACCTTCGAGCAGGGCCTTGCGGATGATGCCGGCGGTTATCCGGGTGCGCCCCTTCTCGGCCAGCAGTCTCGGGATGGCCGAGGTCCGGCCCGCGGCCATCAGGGCGCGAATGTGGCGCTCCACGGCGGTCCTGCTGGCAAGGGCCTCGACGCAGCCGATACGGCCGCAGCCACAGGGCTCGCTGGTCGAGGCGACGACCATGTGGCCAATCTCGCCTGCTGCGCCCGAGGCACCGGTGTGCAGCCGACCCTGCTGGATCAGGCCGCCACCTATGCCTGTCCCGACCCAGATCCCGACGGCTTGACGCGCTCCCTGGGCCGCGCCGAAGCGGTGCTCGCCCTCGATGGCGACCTGCACGTCGTTGGCCAGGGTGACCGGGACCCTGTGGCGTGACTCGAGCAGGGTGACCAACGGGACCTCGCGCCAGCCCAGGTTGACGGCACGCGTGACGACGCCGCGATCACGGGCGACGGCACCCGGTACGCCGACTCCGAGCCCGGACATGTCCTCAAGCGAGCACCCGGCCTTGTCCGCGCACTGCCTGAGCAGGTTCTCGAGCACGTCGAGGACGGCCGCAGGGTCTTCCTGCGGCGGAGGGGTCAGGCCCTTTGCACGGGCCAGGATGCGGCCACGCGGGGTCGCGAGGACGACCGAGAGGCTCGTGCCTCCGATGTCGGCCCCTGCGAGGAACTTGCGGTTCCCCACGAGGTCAGGACCGGGCGAGGGGACGGTACTTGATGCGACGTGGTTCCGCGGCGTCCGCACCGAGGCGCTTGCGCTTGTCTTCCTCGTAGGCTTCGAAATTGCCGTTGAAGAACACGACGCGGCTGTCTCCCTCGAACGCGAGGATATGGGTGGCGATCCGGTCGAGGAACCAGCGGTCGTGGCTGACGACGACGGCGCAGCCCGTGAAGCGCAGGAGGGCCTCCTCGAGGGCGCGCAGGGTGTCGACATCGAGGTCGTTCGTCGGTTCGTCCAGCAGCAGGACATTGCCGCCGCGGCGAAGCAGCTTGGCCAGGTGGACGCGGTTGCGTTCGCCCCCGGACAGGGCCCCGACCTTCTTCTGCTGGTCCGTGCCACGGAAGTTGAAGCTGGCCACATAGGCCCGCGAGGCAATCTCGCGGCTGCCGAGCTTGAGCTTGTCCTCGCCGCCGCTGATCTCGTCCCAGACCGTCTTGTCGGCCATGAGGTCGTCGCGGGATTGGTCCACATAGGCGAGTTCGACCGAGTCGCCGACGCGCAACGTACCGTTGTCCGGCTGTTCCTGGCCCATGATCATCCGCATCAGCGTGGTCTTGCCCGCGCCGTTGGCACCGATGACGCCCACGATGCCGCCCGGGGGCAGGTCGAAGTCGAGGTCCTCGAAAAGCAGCTTGTCCCCGTAGGCCTTCGTCAGGCCCTTGCCCTCGACGACGAGGTTGCCCAGCCTGCGCGTCGTCGGGATGTGCATCTCGAGTTCCTCGATGCGCGCCGCCTGCTCCTCGGCCAGCAAGGCCTCGTAGTTCTGGACGCGGGCCTTGGGCTTGGCCTGGCGGGCGCGCGGTGCCATCCGGACCCACTCGAGCTCACGCGCCAGAGTGCGCTGCCGGGCCGACGCCTGCTTGTCCTCGAGTTCGAGGCGCCGTTGCTTCTGCTCGAGCCACGAGGTGTAGTTCCCCTCCCAGGGAATGCCCTTGCCCCGGTCCAGCTCCAGAATCCAGCCCGCGACGTTGTCGAGGAAGTACCGGTCGTGGGTGATGGCGACGACGGTGCCCTTGTAGTCCTGCAGGTGGCGCTCGAGCCAGGCGACGGATTCCGCGTCGAGGTGGTTGGTAGGCTCGTCAAGCAGCAGCAGGTCCGGCGCCGACAGCAGCAGGCGGCACAGCGCCACGCGACGACGTTCACCGCCCGACAGTCTTGTCACGTCCGACTCGCCGTCCGGCACGCGCAGGGCATCCATGGCCATCTCGATCTTGGTGTCGATGCTCCAGGCGTCCAGCGCCTCGATCTCGTCCTGGACCTTCTGGAACTCGTCGGCTGTCTCGTCGCTGTAGTTGGCGGAGAGCTCCTCGAAGCGGCGCAGCAGATCCCGTTGGTAGGCGAGTCCGTCCTCGACGTTCTCGCGGACGGTCTTGGCCGGGTCGAGCTGCGGTTCCTGCTCCAGGTAGCCCACGGTGGCGCCATCGGCCAGGCGGGCTTCACCGAGGTAGTTGGGGTCGACGCCTGCCATGATGCGCAGCAGGGTCGACTTGCCTGCCCCGTTGACGCCAAGCACGCCAATCTTGGCTCCGGGCAGGAAGGCGAGGGTGACGTCCTCGAACACCTTGCGGCTGGGTGGCACCACCTTGGACAGGCGATGCATGGTGTAGACGTACTGGTAGGCGGGCACGGGTTCCTCCCCTTCGACTGGGGGGCATGATACCGCGTCAGGGCGTAGGGCGGTCAGTGGCCCTTCACGCGTCGGATCCCGGGGGCCAGCAAGGCCGAGGCCCGGAGGAAGGCCGCGTCGGGCACGCCGATGGCCCGCTTCGCGAGCACGTCCCGGTCGAGGGGGTTGGCCACGGCCTGCAGGCGGACGGCCTCGCCGGCACCGACCCACGGGGCCAGCGCAAGCGGCATGGGCGGCACGGGCAGGTCCGAACCGTGCAGGATGCGCTCGCGCACGCCGTCAAGCCGGCGATCCGCGAGCCAGCGACCCCTGACCAGGCTGGTGAATCCTGAACTGTCCCCGAAGGCGTGGTCGTAACGTTCAAGCGTGTTGAGGAAGGCTTCGAGGCGACCCGAGCGGGGATGCATGAACGATCCCGTCGCGCAGTGCGCGAAGATGACGGGAATGCCGCGCTCCAGCAGGGGCGCCATCAGCACGGGATCGCCCAGCTCCTGCACCGCGGCCGGAAAGGTGTGCTCCGCGCCGGCGTGGGAGATGACGGGCAATCGCAGCTCTGTCAGCAGGTCGATGAATGCCGCGTGGCGCAGGCGATCCAGGCGGAACCGCTGCATGGGGGCCAGCCACTTGAGCGCCACGGCTTGCGGCCCCCAGCGTTCCAGTTCGGCCACGGCATCGGCCCGATCCGGATTGATGGAGATGACGGGCAACAGGCCGGCGTGCTGGCGACAGACTTCGGTGACCACCGCATTGGGAATGACCATGGGGCTGTTCGCGAAGTCGAGCGTGCCGTCTGCGTGGTAGGCGCCGTCGAGGGCGAAGAGCGCGATCCGATCGATGTACTGGGCCTCGTCAAGCCATCGCGTGAGCCGTGCCACCCAACTGTCGCCGTCGCGCACGTCGTGATGCGCCAGCATCCGGTCGAGGATGCGGAATTGCCAGGAGTGCCGCATCCGGCGCGAGACGTGGCAGGGACAGCCTGCGCCCCCTCGATCCACCATGTGCACGTGTACGTCGATGCGTTCCATCTCGGCTACCATGTTGCCATGGATGACACGGTTGCCCGCTTGAGGCCCGGCGATCGCCTCACGGTGCGCGTCGAACGCCTGGTTGCGGGCGGGGAAGGCCTTGCCCGCGTGGCAGGGCAGGTCGTCTTCGTGCCCGGTACGGCGCCGGGCGACCTGGTCGAGGCGAAGGTCCTGACGGTGCAGAAGCGCCATGCCCGTGCGCTGGTGACAAGCATCGTGGAAACGTCACCGGGTCGCGTTGACCCGCCTTGCACCGTTGCGGACCGCTGCGGAGGGTGCACGTGGCAGCATCTGTCGCACGAGGCACAGGGGCAGGCACGCCTGGGTCTGGTCGGCGATGCCCTCGAGCGTATCGGGGGGCTGCGGGAGGAGCGCATCGAACCTGTGCTGGCCATGGCCCACCCCTGGGGCTACCGCGCCAAGGCGCATTGGGCGCTGGGCCGCGAGGGCGCTCGGGTTCGCCTTGGCTGGTTCGCGCCAAGAAGCCATGACCTGGTGGTTCCGGACGCTTGCCTGATCCAGCATCCGGACGTCGATGCCTTGCGGGCCGCCTTCGAGGAAGCGCTCGCGCCCCTGGCCGGTGATCTTCGGGACGAACGGACGGGAGAGGGCTGGCTGCGTTCGGCCTTCGCCCGAGTGGCCACGGGTACGGGCGAGTGCCTCGCAGGTGTCGTGGGGACGACCTCCGAAAGTCCCGACGGGGGTGCTTGGGCAAAGTCGCTCATCCGCTTGATGCCGCGGTTGACGACGGTCGTGCTGAATGTCCACCCTGACGGTGGCAACAAGCTGCTGGGCCGTGAGACCCACGTCCTCGCCGGCCCCGGGCATGTGATCGAGCGCATCGACGGCCTCGACTTCTCGCTTGCGGCGACAAGCTTCTTCCAGGTGAACCCGGAACAGACCGCGGCGTTGTTCCGGGTCGTGCGCAGTCTGGCGCAGGTCCGGCACGACGAGCGGGTCCTCGACGCCTATTGCGGGGTGGGGGCACTTGGTCTGGCGGTGGCGCGCGATGCCGGCGAACTCACCGGCATCGAGGTCGTGCCCTCCGCCGTGGTCGACGCGCGGGCCAACGCGGCGCGCAACGCCATGCGTCACGCACGCTTCCTCGAGGGCACGGTCGAGGACCTGCTGCCGACCCTCGTCGCCGGGGGATGGCGGCCTGACGTGGTCTTGGTGGACCCACCGCGCAAGGGCCTCGAAGGCTCGGTGATCGACGCCCTGCTGGCCGTGCGTCCGCGCCGTATCGTCTACGTCAGTTGTGAACCTGCGACGCTCGCGCGGGATCTGTCCGCCTTCGTGGCGGCCGGCTGGCACGTCGCCCGGGTCCAGCCCATCGACATGTTTCCCCAGACCGCGCACGTCGAGACCGTCGTCCTGCTGGAGCGGCCGGCGGTGGCATAGGGACTCAGCGTCCCGCGGGCAGGTTCCCGAGAAGCAGGATCACATCCCCGGATCCGGGCCGCGGGACCTCGCGTACGGTGGGCGAGGTTGCAGGGGGCGCCGATGCTGCGGGAATCTTGGCCTCGGTCGCGGGCTTCGCCTGCGTTGCGTCGTTCGGCTTGTCCGCGGCTTCCTTGCGGCGCTTCTTGCTGCCGAAGAGACTGCCGATGGCGTCTCCGATGCCCTCGCCTACGGCGGCGATACCCTTGCCGATACCGGTGACGGCCCCGACGACGACGCCCCCGACGGCTTCCGCCGCCTTGCCGACTCCCTTGGCGAGGCCCGTGACGCCGTCGACGACGGCGCCGCCCACGGCCTCTGCCGCCTTGCCGACACCCTTGGCCACGCCCGTGACGCCGTCGACGACAGCACCTCCCACGAAGGAAGCCACGGCACCCAGATCCTCGCCAATCTCCGCAAAGCCCTCGCCAACGGCTTTCAGGCCCTGATCAACGCTGCGCTTGGCCCAGTTGTCCCACTCCTTGAGGACCGGCATCTCGCGGCCCTCGGGCGCCTTGATGCCCAAGGCCTTGCCGATCGTGTTCAGGGCGAACATCGGCAGTTGCAGAATAGGGGCGACCGTTGTCTGCAGGATGCCACGGGGAATCTTGCCCAGCCCGACGGTGACCTCGGTGCCCACGCCACCCCCCACGCCGGCGGCACCACCCGCCCCGAAGCCTACGGAAAGGTCGCCGTCCCGGAACTTGAGGTGCGCGGCCGCGGCACCTGCTGCGCCTGCGATACCCTGAGCAAGACCCCTGACCTGCACGCGAATCAGGCCCAGCAACGACACGGCGAGGCCGGCACGGCCCGTGCCCTGTGCCCCCGCCATCCCCTCGGCTGCACCGCCGAACTCGAAGCCCGGCAAGCCCAGGCTGTCGATGCCAAGCAGGGCCACGCCGGCGGCCCGGGCACGCGCGCCAACTTCACCAACGGCGTGGATGAAGCCGTCGATGGAGAGCAGGCTGCGTCCGACCTTGGCCTTGCCTTGTGCCCCGCCCTCGACCTTTGCCGTGGCCTGGACCTCGGCGGCGCCGGCGGCGATGGCCAAGCCCGGAATGGCCGCGAGTCCGCCCACGAGGCGTACGCCGGCCTCGGTCGCAGCGTTGGCCCACGCCTGTCCCTCTGCTTGGACGAGCGGACCCTCGTGGCGCCCTGTTGCCTGCGCCGAGATCCCGTCCTGCCGCCACGCCTCGAGATGGCCTGCTGCAAGCAGGACACCCGGTGCCGGACGCTGGACGATGCCATCCGCCCTCTTCCCCGAGGCGTGGCTGGTCTGCAGCCGTGAGGTCCCTTCCCGGCGAGGACGGCGCACGGCCTCGCGCAACTGCGCCAGCACGGCTGCGCCGTGGGCGGTGCGGGGGGCTGCTTCCATGCGTCGGTTGTCCCCGGATGACCGCCGTGCCCGATAAAGAAAACCTCAAGAAACAATCAAGTTTTGCCGCTGGGAACGGCCGTGACGGGAGGGTGATAGGATGAAGCCCAAGATGGGAGATTGCGCCGTGTCCCCGCGCCTTTGGTCCCGCACGCTTCCCGGGGTGGTCGGCCTGGCGCTCCTTGGCGCCCTTGCTTTGCCTCGCCCGGCCCTCGCGGCCGATTTCGTCCCCTCGGGCGGCGATTGGCGGACACTTACGACCCGTCACTTCTGGGTGCATTACCCCAGCGAATTGCGGGAGGTGGCGCTCAAGACCGCCCAGTATGCCGAAGAGAGCCATGCCGTGCTCGGGTCGATGTTTCATCGGGAGGACGACCGGACGCACGTCACCATCCTGGACACCGAGGACACGACGAACGGCTTCGCGACGCCCTACCCGGACTCATCGCTGACCTTCTGGGTGACGCCGCCCAGCCCCGAGGAGGACTGGTATGTCGGGCGTTACGACAACTGGCTGAAGATGATTATCGCGCACGAGTACACCCACGTGCTGCACCTGCGCTCCGCGACCGGCCCCGGGCAGATCAACGGCTGGATCAATGCTTCGGTGCTGCGGTTCCTCTTGCCCGAGTTCGCCGTCCTGCTGCAACTGGACTTCCTGCCCAACTTTCTCAAGGAAGGTCTCGCCGTCTTTCAGGAAAGTGCGCTCACGGGGGGAGGCAGGGCGATCGAGGGCCAGTTCGACATGGTCCTGCGCCGACAGTTCCTCGAAGGGGCACCTTTCAGCATCGACAAGGCTTCGGGAAACTACGCGCTCGAGTGGGCACCGGGTGGGGCCCTGTATTCCTACGGCACGATCTTCCACAAGTACCTTGCGGCCAAGGGCGGGATAGATCAGGCCGTCCGAATCAGCGATCGCCTGGGTGAGTTCCCGTGGGCGGGCATCAACGTGGCCGCCCTGCGCGCGACGGGCAAGCCGATGTACCGGTTGTGGGACGACGCCGTGGCTTTTTTCAGGGACCGTTATGCCCGGCAGGTCGAGGCCATCCGGCGACGGCCCCTGACGTCGTCGCGTCTCCTGACGACCACCGGGCGCAATCATCGACATCCCCATTGGCTGGATGCCGCTACCTTGCTCTACACCCAGTCGCCCCTCGAGGACGAGGTCGGCGTGGTCCGGCATGACCTGGCTACGGGCAAGACGCGATTCGTGCTGGCCAAGTCGTCGCGCAAGGACTTCCGGGTGGTGCCTGGTGGCAAGAAGCTGGTTTTCTACGGGGCCGGGGAGAGCCCCCGCCTGACCAGCTTCACGGATGCGTTCACGCATGACCTCGAAGCGGGCGCGACCCGGCCCTTGACGCGTGGCCTGCGGGCTTCGTGCCCGGCCCCGCATCCGGACGGCCGGACGCTCGTGGTCCTCAATGGGGGGGGACGGAACGATCTGGCGATGCTCGACCCGGAGGGCAAGGTGCAGTGGCGGCTCAAGGGGCCGATGCTGGGCAGCTTTGCCAGCCCCGTCTGGCACCCGGACGGTCGGCGGGCGGTCCTGGTCCAGTGGCAGGAAGGCCGCACCAACCTGGTGTGGCTCGATGCCGAGACGCGCAAGCTGACGCCAGTCGTGCCTGATGACGCGGTACAGATTGCTCCGTGCGTCTCGCCGGATGGTCGGTGGGTGGTCTACGCGAGCGATCGGACGGGCGTCATGAACCTGCATGCGATCCGCCTCGCCGACGGCGCGCGCTTCCAGGTCACGAACGTGCTCGGGGGGGCCTTCGACCCCGAGGTCTCGCCCGATGGTCGCCAACTCGCGTTCGTCGACTATGGTCCCAAGGGTTACGACGTGCACGTGATGCCCTTCGACCCGGCTTCCTTCACGCCAGAGGGCAAAGGTCGCGGCGAGGGCCTGTTTCGCGGCCTCGACGGCGATCCTGTGGTCATGAAGCCGCTGCAGGCTTCATCGGCACAATCGTCAGCAAGCGTGACTGACATCCTCTCCGACGCGCCGTACAACCCTCTGCAGTCGCTTCAGCCTCGGCTGGTCTGGCCCTTTGCCTTCTTCGACCACACGACGACCCTGCTGCGTGACCTGCGGCTGCCGGGCGGGGATCTGGGCGGATTCGGGCACTACATGGCCCTGCGTGGCTACGGAGAGGACGCGTTGCGCCGTCAGTTCTGGTTCGCCAGCTTGGGCGTGACGTCGGTGCTGCAACCCGACACGCCGATGACGCCGTTCATCCAGGGGGCCTTCCAGTCGGATGAGTGGGATCCGACCTTGGCCATCTCCTACTCCCAGGTCTCCGAGCCGTCCCTGATTGTCAATGGTGGTCGTGTCAGTCAACCCCTGCTGGCCGTCGACTCGTCCGGCAAGGTGCTGGCACAGTACCTTCCCGGTGACACGTTGACACCCACGCTGTTCCAGGCCCGGACGACCCAGAGCGCTGTCGGCAGCATCCAGTTGGATCCGCCGCCAAACTTCCTGATCAGTCCGTGGCAGGACGGCATGACGACCAAGATCGGGTTCGAGTGGAAGCGCCTGTCGAGCAGCGTGATGCTGGCTTCGCAGAGCATTCCGGACGCGGTGCTGATCGAGGGACAGGCGACTTCGTTGACGGGACAGTCCTTTCCCGTTCTGGTCCCGGCTCAGGTTCCTCCCTCGGACTTCTACATCGCCCGCGTCAACCTGCTGGGCAACTCGGCCTTTCGTCCCGGTCGCCCCATCAGCCTGACGGACGGGGCGCTCTGGAACGTCGGCCTGGAGCGGACCCTGCCGCAGGTCAGCGTGGGCGGGGCGACCCTCGGCAGCATGCTGGGGTATACCCGGGCGTTCGCCGACTGGAGGCGCTACGTGGCCCTGCCGGGTCGCCACGTGCTGGCGTTCCGGGGCTTCGCAGGGACCCTCTTCGATGACCGGGCCGAAGTGCCCTATGCCCGGAACAACTTCGGTTGGTATGCCGCGGACCTTGCGTCCTCCGTCAACCAAGCCGATCCCAACGCCCAACTGCTGATGGGCAGGGCGACCAGCACGGCGCTCTACGACCTGCAGGACCTGCGCGTGCTGCAAGACTCGCCGGACCGAAAGCTGCCGCTGCGGGGATATGCCGTGGGTACGCAGACCCCAGTCGGGCAACACGCGGCGTTCGGTTCCCTCGAGTGGCGAATTCCGCTTGGCGAGATCATGACTGGTCCAGGCACCGTGCCGGTATTCATCGAGCGCCTGTCCTTCGCGCCCTTCGTCGACCTGGCCAGGGTCTGGACCCTGTTTGCCGAATCACAGGAAATGTGGGGCGTCGGGGCTGAACTGCGCACCCATGTCACGCTTGCGCAGGGTATTCCGTCCCAGCTGCGCCTCGGCTATGGCCGGGGCCTGCATCCCGCCCTGGGGGCGCATCAGCTGATATTGGGCCTTGGCGCCAACTTCTGAAGATGTGTAACGGCACCCGGCAAGGGTACGTTGGACTTGGTATTCGTTCATCAAGGAGCATTGTTCGTGGCTATCACCATTCGCCAGGAGTCCTACGAAACCTTCAACGTGCTTGCCGTATCCGGCCGGGTCGACCCCGCGGACGTCAACACCCTGGAGGCACGCATCCGGGATTCGTTCGGTGGCAATCAGGCGTCGCTGGTCTTTGATTTCAGTGGCCTCGAGTTCATCATCAGCTCGGGCATGGGCCTGTTGCTGGTGGCGCGCAACCTTGCCGACGAGAAGGGGGGCAAGGTCGTGGCGGCTGGCGTCCGCGAGGATGTCTACCGGGTCTTCGATCTGCTCGACTTCCCTTCGTTCTTTACCTTTTACGAGACGAAGGACAAGGCCATCGAGGATTTGCTCCGATAAGGAGTGAAGCGTGCGCGCCACAACCGCCCAAGCCCTCTCACTGATCGGCCTCGTGCTGGTCTGTTTGCTGGCGCTTGTGCTGGACCTGTCGACCATCGTCCGGCAGTTCGGCTGGCTGGACGCCCGGGCCCACGCCGGTTTCGAGCTGACGGAGACCATGGGCCTCCGCCATCTCGTTCAGCCTGAACTCCTCAAGGGCATTCCCGGGGATGCCCGTTTCCTGACCAAGGTGAACGGGCTGGAGGTCAAGCGTCCGTGGGATGCCCAAGCCATCCTCGATGAAGCGGCGCCTGGCAGCGAGCACCAACTGGTCCTCGGGGATGACCCGGCCAAGCCCTATGCCGTGATGGTCACGGTGCGGAAGTGGTCCATGGGGGATGTGGCCAAGGGCGTCCTTCCCCTGCTGGGCATGTCGCTGATTTGCGTCGGTGCAGCCGTCGTCACCTACAGGCTTGCGCGGACCATCGAGGCTGGCGTGGCCCTCCAGATGCTGCTTGTGGGCCTGATGGCGGTGCTGGGCCTGCCGCGCCTCGGCCTTACGGAGGGCTCCAGCCCGGCGACCCTGCTATTGGCCTCGGTGCCCTGGGTTGCGGCGGCATTGGGCCACCTTGTCCTTGTCTATCCGTCGCCGCCCCGGGTCCTCAAGGATCTGCCCATCGCTCGGTTCGTCCCGTATCTTGCGGCCCTAGTCCTCTCGTTGCTTGCCTCGGGGATGCTCGGCAGTGCCCGTGAGGGCAAGGCCACGGACCTCGTGTGGACTCTCTCGGTCGTAGGAGTCCTCGTCTGGGGGCCCGTGCTGGCGGGTATGGTGTGGATGGGACGCTTCCTTTATCAGGTGTCACTCGAGTCCAGCTTGCCGGGTGCGCGTGGCCAAGCGCGCCAGATGCTGCAAGCCCTAGTGTCGGCCGCCTTGCCCCTCGCGACGTTCGGCCTGCTGTCGCTGTTCAGCGAGGCTGGGGGCATCGACCTGGGCGTCGCCTTGTCCTTGCCGCTGCTCGGTGTCTTTCCGCTGGCCACGGCGGCCGTCATCGCGCGCGTGCGCCCGGCTTGGCTGCAGGAGCATCTCGAGACGGCGACCGTCATCGTGGCGACGGGCGTCGCGTTGCTGTTGATCTATGCGCCGGTGGCCGGGATTGCAGGCTGGCTGGGGCGTGCGCTCGGGGCGGACCTCGGTTATGACGCGGTCACGGCCCACCTCGTCGCCACGTTGCTGGTCGTGCCCGCCTGTCCGTGGCTGCTGCAGAAGATGCGGGTGTTTATGGATGTCGTCTTCGAGCGCAAGCGTGCCGATACGGCCCTGATTACGGATGAGTTCACCATTTCCATTCGCAACCTGACCAAGCACGAACCCCTCTACCAAGCCTTGCTTGCCCAGTGCGAGAAGGCCTTCCAGCCGCGTTACCTGATGGCCTTCACGAAGGATTCGGGCGATATGGCCCTTATGCCGCGCAGGGTGCTCGGGGTGTCAAGCGATCGCGTCAAGCCTCTGCGCCTCGATGAGCCCGGGCTGCCGCGCTATGTCGGGGCCTATTCGCCCCGCGGCATCGAGGTGGGCCGTGGCGGGGACACCAAGCAGAAGGGCCTGTCCCTGGTGATCCGTCCCGAGCAGGGCAAGCCGCCGGTGGCCGTGGTGGTAGTTGGCCCGAGGCGTTCCGGAGAGCCGTGGTTGCCCGATGACACCGAATTGCTGGCCCGCCTCGGGGACCAGCTCCAGATTGGCCTGGACCGCATCGGCCTGATTGGGCAGGTCGCGGACCAGGAAAAGCTGCGGCACGAGATGGAAATCGCGCGGCAGGTCCAATTGGGCCTGTTGCCCAAGAGGATGCCCGTGGTGGCCGGTGCCGAAGTCTTCGGCAGTTCGACGCCCGCGCTTGAAGTAGGGGGCGATCTCTACGATGTGGTGGCCTTCGACGATGGTCGCCTCGGCATGCTCATCGGCGACGTTTCGGGCAAGGGCATGCCGGCCGCGCTCTTGATGACGACGGCCCTCTCCTGCTTCAGGACTTCAGTCAAGTCCCATGAGTCGCCAGCGGAAATGCTTAGTCGGATGAACGAGATCATCTGCGCCAACAAGCCTGCCGAGGGGATGTTCGTGGCAGTCTGTTACGCCATCTGGGAGCCCTCCGGCAAGATGCTGCTTGCCAACGGCGGCATGCCTCGTCCGCTGCAGAATGGCGAGGAGATCGTCGCCAAGGGGCCGCCGCTGGGCATGATGAACGGCTACAAGTATCGGGAGATTGAGGTCTCGCTCAAGGTGGGCGATACGTTGCTCTTCTATTCCGATGGTCTCGAGGACATCCACAGTCCCCAAGGTGCCACCTACGGTGTTGACAGGATCTTTGCCAATGCTCGGGCGGCTCGCGACGGTGCAGCCGCGTTGCTGCACCAGTTCACAGAGGAGATCACCAACTTCCGGCAGGAGCGGGCGCCGTTCGACGATGTCACCATGGTCACGATGCGGATGCTGGCCAAGCCCCTTGCGGCCCCTGCGATGCCGACACCGGCCGCAGCGCCGGCATCGGGTGCACCTGCGTCCTGACGTCTTGGCCGGGGCGAACGTTGCTTCCCCGGGTAAACAAGACGCATGGACGAATCGTCCCGCGTTCGCAAGGCGCGGACCCAGCGCGTGGCCACCACCCGGTCCTTGGAGGGAGGGTCAGCTACCGTCGCGCGCGATCGATTGCGCGAGTTGATTGCCGCGGTCCGGGACTTGCTCTTGGGCCTGCCTGCCGAGGTCGCAGCCCTGCTGGGGCCCTTGCTCCAGATGGCCCAGGGCCTGCTGCTGTCCGGGGCGAGCGAGGCTGAAATCCTTCAGATGATCGCGCGTCTGGAACGGGTCTTGGCACTGCTTGTGGATCTGGGGCAGGCGATGGCTGGTGCTGGTCCGGAGGGTCCTCGCCTGCTGGCGCGCTTGTTGCGTTCCCTTGCCCTTTCTGGTTCGCCGCCTGCTGCCGGTGAGATGGCGCGACTCCTCAAGGCCTTGCGAAGCCTGGTCCCACAGGGCACCGAGGGCCTCGACCAACGGGTGGGCGACGAGACCAGGCCCGCGCAACCCGTCGATGGGGAAGTGGCCGTTGCCGGTCTTGAAGGCTGGTTGCGTCAGGCCTTTCCGCCCAAGGCCTGAGCGGACATCCTGTGGGGATGTCCGCTCCATACGACGGCGCCTTGCTGTTGGCGGTTGTTACCGCTGGACGGCGCGGAGGGCGTTGACGCGACCGTTGCCGAAGTACTCGTTCGGCGCGTTGTTCTGCGCGGGAACCTTGTCCGCGGTGGCTTCGAGACGAGCCTTGACCTGAGCGACGGCCAAACTGGGCTGGCTGGCCCGGATCAGGGCCGTGACGCCGGCGGCAGCGGGGCAGGCCATCGAGGTGCCATCCATGCTGGCGTAGTTCCTGGGGAAGCCCCAGTCGCTCATCGCGACCTTGTAGGTGGGCATCGTGGCGAAGATCTTGACGCCGGGGGCAGCCACGCTGATCCACGAACCCCACTGGCTGAAGTCGGCAATCTTGTCCTGGCTGTCGGAGGCGCCGACGGCGATGACGCCCGGGCAAGCCGCGGGATACGACTTCTCGTTGGTTCCGTCATTGCCCATCGCGGCGACGAGGACCGCGCCCTTGCGGATGGCGTAGTCGACGGCATCGTTCATGACCTTGGACTCGCCGGGGCCGCCGAGCGAGAGGCTGATGACGGTGGCGCCGTGATCCGCGGCCCAGGTGATGCCGGACGCCACAGTCTCGTCCGAGCCCGACCCGTCGCTGCCAAGGACCTTGACGGACATGATCTTGGCATCCGGTGCAATTCCGGCGATGCCGACCTTGTTGTTGGTCAGACCGGCGGCGATGCCGGCGCAGTGCGTGCCGTGGCCGAAGTCATCCTTGTCGTTGGCGCTGTTGTCGACGGTGTTCCAGCCGGGCACCATGTGGGCCTTCAAGTCGGGGTGGCCGGTATCCACGCCGGTATCGACGATGGCGATGGTCTGGCCCTTGCCGGTCGTGAAGCCCCAGGCCCCGGGAGCCTTGACGAGTTGCGGGGCGTACTGCTTACCGAACAGCGGATCATTGGGAGCGGCTGCCGTCACGAAACCGGGAAGACCGGCTGCCTCGAGGCCGGGCGCCACGCCGGGCTTGACGAGGTTACGCTGCAAATTGGGCTGGGCGGCCAAGACGGACCGGTCCTGCCGAAGGGCGCTCAGAGCCGTGTTGACCTGGCTGGGGGCGACGCCCACCATCGACCAGCCTAGCTGGGCCATGCCGACGCTGATGGCCATCGGGCGGAGCGCGACGTTGGCGACGTTCAGCGCAGCCGTGGTGCCGGGCGCCCGCTTCACGAGCACCTGAGCCATCCCGCCCTTGGTGTAAAGACGACCCTGGCTGGCGCCCACGGACAGCGCTTGGGTGGCGCCGGTGACATGGGTGCCGCAGCCCACGACGGTGGCGGTCAACGAGGCGAGGAGCGAGGCAGTGGCGAAGCGGCGCATCGTTGCGAATCTCCAGTCGGGTGGGTGTCTTCGTTAAGTCAGAGTTAACGATAGGGCAAGCCTAGCGCAAGACTGGTTTGTGCTCAAGTCCTGTAAGGGCCTGTTTAAGAAAGATTTAATAATTGAGCCTCGGTCGTCTGGTGCCGGGCTTGACGGCGGTCGCTCGGGCTGACACTCTGGCAGGGCGTGGAGGCGACAGGGTCCTGGTGGGCCCGGCGGTCTTCAAAACCGTGTCAGGTCCGGTTTACCGGGCCAGGTGGGTTCGATTCCCACACGCCTCCGTCGTTGACAGTCAGGACCACCCCTTGATAACATGGTAAGCCTGTTGGGGTTGTAGTTCAGTTGGTTAGAATGCGGCCCTGTCAAGGCCGAGGTCGCGGGTTCGAGCCCCGTCAACCCCGCTCAGCAGTATCAAAGGCGGTCACTCATCGGGTGGCCGCCTTTGCCCTCAGGGCATCTTGAGCGTCGTGGTCCAACCGGTGGCGCCTGCCGTCACGTTGAGCGTCACGCTAGTGCCCGAGGGTGTCCGCTGGTCGGGGAATGCATAGAAGAGCAGCCCCCCGGACGTTTCGTTGAATGCCTTGAGCGTCGTCGTCGCACTGTTCGCGGTCCACGTCGCCCGTGCTCCGGAAGCAGGCAGGGTGATGCCTGCGAGCGCCTTGTCGTAAAGGAACACGTAGCGCACGAGGCGCCCTTGGTTGGTGGCCTCAAGGACTTCGAGCCAGCCCAGCGGCGTGCCCAGAAGCGTACCTTGTCGGGGCCCCGTCGCCGGCAGGGCGCTGCCGTTGTCCGGTGGCGGTGTCGCTAACCCACCGTCCGTTCGTCTGGGCGGATCGGGGGCATCGGGCAGTTCGGCACCGGCACAGCCGACGATCAGCGCCAGCACGATGGGCAGGGACCGAAGACACTTGGCCATGGCTTTTTCATGCCCTTCCACAAGACCTTGTGAACGGTCATGGGAGGCGGCGCCCTTTGCCCCGAGGATGGCTCCAGGGGAGGGTGCTCATGCGCATAGGCTGTCCAAGGGTGCCGAATGCCCGGCGCTTCGGTATGGGGGGACGACGTGTCGCCGCCAGCGTCCGCGGTGGGGGCGCGGGTGGGGACACGGCATCGGACCCGCGACCGCAATCCGGGACGCCACGACGAGCCGGGTCCTTGGAGACAGCTTCAGCCGGATGGGCGGTTCGCCTCGTCCGAGGATGGCTGTCCCGTTGGCTTGCCAGACTCGCGGCAACGCCCCCGAAGCCGTAGGCGCGCCGACCTGCTCAGTCCGGTGCGCCAGCGCGCGCGGGCGCACCGCCTGCGACGGACGTGGGGTCCTTCGAGGCCTGCCACGTCACGAGTCCGAGCAGGGCTGCCACGGCTACGAGCGTCAGCGGCAGCGAGAGCGGGGAAGGCAAGGCCGGAAGGTAGGGGAGGCTCACGGCAAACACGAGGTGTGCGGCTCGCGAAGCGGGATGGGAGTTGGCGAGGGACGGTCTGGCCGCGCGGGCCAGCAATGTACCGGTCAGCCACCCGCCCACCCAGACGGCCCCGGAGGAGCCGGCGACACCGAGCAGCAAGCCCGTCGCCGTCGCGATACCGCTCCACGCCCGGTTGCACAGGCCAAGGCCCGCTTGCAGGAGGCCGGCTGCCATGGCAAGAAGCAGATGGGGTTGGCCCGGGTCGGGGCCCACGGTCCAGAATCCGGTCAGCTCGGCGACGGGCCCGGCAAGCAGGAGCGCCAGTGCCAATTCGGCCGTGGCGTCCTCTTCGTCGGTCTCCGAGGTCGTGGCTTGCCAGGCGGCAAGGCACCACAGGCCTCCCCACGGACCAGCCAACGCCCAGCTTCCGAGGGCGAGCATGCCCGTCATGGCCTTCGGCAGCCCCGAAAGGGCCGTCAGCCATCCGGCCGCGGCAGACACGAGCAGCAGCAGGGGCGTGCGCAGATCGCCCGGCTCGATCTGGGCACCGGCCAGGGCCGCGATGGGCAACGCGATGGCCATCAGGACCGTGCGCGTCCGACGCCCGTCCTGAAGGCGAACCAAGCTGCCCGCGATCACCAGGAAGGCCATGCCGGCCCAGCCGCGTGCGCTGCCACCGCCTTGTGAAGAGAGCGTCAGAGATGTGGCCGCGACCATGCCCAACAAGCCGACAGGGCTTGCCAGCCCTGCGCCCCGCACACTGCCGGCCACGGCCAGCAGGGCAAGGGCTGCGGCCTGCATCGCACCGTCGAGGAGGCCACATGCCAAGGCAGCTGCGGCTGCCAAGCGACAGCCCGACCGCCGCGCCGGGGTTGCGACGCCCCACGTCGTGGCAAGCTCACCTGCTGCCAGCAGCGCAACGGCGATGGCAGGCAGCAGGGTCGACTCAAGCGCGCTCATGCCTGCCCATCATACCGAGTGGTCGCAGGCCACGGCGTCCGGCACGGGCTACCAACTCAGCGCAAGCGCAGGCTCGAGGAGCCACGCGGCCGGTGCGTCGACAGGCATGCCGACGCCTACGGACAGCCCGATGGTCGGCCCCGGGCCCAGTTGCCAGAAGAGGCCCGTGCGCCCTCCGGCATGCCATCGGCTCTCCGGGCCCACGCGCCTCGTCCACGCCTCATGCCGGATCTCGGCACGATCCAAGGCTCGCCTGTAGCCCACGACAACTTGCACCTCGGGCCTGTTGCCTGCCGGGGCAGTACCGAGACCGGCCTCGGCGGCCCAGTTACCAAGCTGACCCCGCAGCGTCAGTGCACCGCCGACCGTGTTCGTGCCGGGGACATTGTGCAGCGCCCCCAGCAGCCCGATACCGGCATCGTCTCCCACGAGATCCCAGCGGTACCAGGCCTGTCCCTGACCGGCGCTGCCGTCACCGCGACCGGCGACGACGAGGCCCGCCTGCATTTTCGCAGGCAATGGCAAGACGGCCATCAGGCGCAGGAAGGTGGCACCCGAGGTCGTTCCGTCCAGCCCGAGTCCCGTGGTCCCGAGGCATTCGAACGAGGGAAGAGACCTGTCGCTGGCGGGGCTGGTCCAAGCGGCCCCGGCATAGCCGCCCGGGACGGCGACGAAGGACACCGGCCTAACGGACCGAAAGTTCCGCCCGGGAGATGACCATCCGCTGCACTTCGCTCGTTCCTTCGTAGATCTCGGTGATCTTGGCGTCGCGCATCAGACGTTCGACCGGGAATTCACGGACATAGCCGTAGCCCCCGTGGAGCTGGACCGCCTGCGTCGTGACCCGCATCGCCGTCTCGGAAGCCAGCAACTTGGCCATCGAGGCCGCCTGGGTGTGATCCTCGCCCTCGTCCTTGAGGACGGCAGCGCGGTACATCAGCAACCTGGCCGCTTCGATGTCGGTCGCCATCTCGGCCAGCGTGAACGCGATGGCCTGCTGCTCGGAGAGCGGCTTGCCGAACTGGACCCGCTCCTGGGTGTAACGCGTCGCGGCATCGAGGGCAGCCTGCGCGATGCCAATCGCTTGGGCGGCGATGCCGATTCGGCCGCCGTCCAGCGTCCACATGGCAATCTTGAAGCCTTCGCCTTCTTCGCCCAGACGGTTTGCAACAGGGACGCGACAGTCCTGGAAAACCAGCTCATAGGTCGCGGATCCCCGGATGCCGAGCTTGTCTTCCTTCTTGCCGAAGGTGAAGCCCGGGGTGCCCTTCTCGATGATGAGGGCCGTGATGCCCTTGTACTTGAGGGCCGGGTCCACCGTCACGTAAACGATGTAGGTATCGGCGTGATAGCCGTTGGTGACCCACATCTTGGTACCGTTGACGACATAGTGGTCGCCGTCCCGTCGTGCGGCGCACGTCAGCGAGGCCGCATCGGTTCCCGAGTTGGCCTCGGAAAGGCTGTAGGCGCCCAGCTTCTCGCCACGGTTGAGCGGAGCGAGGAACTGCTGGCGCTGGGCCTCGTTGCCGAAACGGAACAGAGGCAGGCCTGCGAGGGAGGTCTGGACCGAGAAGGTGACGCCGGTCGAGGCGCAGGCACGGCTGATTTCTTCCATGACGATGACGTAGTCGAGGGTCGTTGCGCCTTGGCCGCCGACTTCCTCGGGGAAGGGCAGCCCCAGCAGCCCCGCGTCGCGGATCGCCTCGAACTGGCGCCTCGGAAACTCCTGGTTGAGGTCCGCGTCGGCGGCGAACGGGGCAATGTCCCGCTCCGCGACTTCGCGGGCCATCTCCCTGAGCATCAACTGGTCTTCGGTGAGCTGGAAGTTCATGCTTCATCCTAGCACGCTCCTCCGGGGCATCGGCACCCGGAGGCGGTAACATGACGCCATGGCCGGCATGGGCGTGACCGCGCTCGCGGACCGGGTGGTCGAAGGCGACCCCCGCGCCTGCGCGCGCCTGATCAGCTGGTTGGAGGACCGCCAGCCCGAGGCCTTGTCGATCCTTGCCGGGCTGCCCGTCGGCCGTGCCCTGCGCGTCGGAGTGACAGGCCCGCCTGGTGCAGGCAAGAGCACGCTCGTCGACGGTCTGGTGCGCGCGTTCCGGGCCTGCAACCTCAAGGTCGGCGTGCTTGCCGTCGATCCCAGCAGCCCCTATACCGGGGGGGCCATCCTTGGCGACCGCATCCGGATGCAGGGTCATGCCGGGGACCCGGGCGTCTTCATCCGGAGCATGGGGTCGCGGGGGCAGCTGGGTGGGCTCAGCGAGGCGACGGATGCCGCTTGCAGGGTGCTGGCCGCGGCGGGCCACGGTGTCGTGCTGATCGAGACGGTCGGCGTCGGCCAGTCCGAGGTGGCCATTCGCGGTGTCGCGGATCTGGTGCTGCTGGTCCTGCATCCCGAGGCAGGGGATGGCATCCAGGCCCTCAAGGCCGGCATCCTCGAGGTACCCGACCTGTTTGTCGTCAACAAGGCCGACCTCCCGGGTGCCCGTGCGACGCGCCAGGCCATCCTGGCGATGCTCGACGAACTGGCCGACCTGCGGGGAGAAGAGCCGGGCTTGCCCCCGGCCGATCGGGTCTTGCTGGTGGCGGCCGAGCAGCAGGATGGACCGCTCGCGCCGCGAGGTGCCCTCGCCGAGCGTTTGCTGGCGGCTCGTGACGGGCGCTGGCAACCGCGGGGCCGGGATGTCCGTGCTCTGGTGCGGGCCATGGTGCTGCGGCGCCTTCAGGACCACCTCGAGGCCGTCCCCCCGCCGGCAGACCTCGCGATGCCCGAGTCCGCCGCTGAGACCTGGCTCGCCGACGTGGTGCGGCATGTCCTGCAAACGGGAGAATCCGATGGCTCTTGAACCTGCACGCCATCCGGCCGCGGCGGCCACGGATCGCGCCCCCCTGCGCTTCGTTACGGCTGCCTCGCTCTTCGATGGCCATGACGCATCCATCAACATCATGAGGCGGATCCTGCAGGCTACAGGGGCCGAGGTGATCCACCTGGGCCATAACCGCAGCGTCGACGAGATCGTCCGGACGG
Source organism: Candidatus Tanganyikabacteria bacterium (assembly GCA_016867265.1). GTDB lineage: Bacteria > Cyanobacteriota > Sericytochromatia > S15B-MN24 > VGJW01 > VGJW01. The sequence continues at coordinate 37,422 of VGJW01000011.1, read as the reverse complement.
TGGTCGCCGAGGATGCCGATGCCGTCGCCGTCTCGAGCTATCAGGGCGGCCACATGGAGTATTTTGCCTACCTCGTCGCGCGCCTGCGGGCCGAAGGTGCCGGGCACGTCCAGGTTTTCGGCGGGGGGGGGGGCGTCATCGTGCCCGACGAGATCCAAGCCTTGCACGGCGAGGGGGTCCGCCGGATTTTCAGTCCGGACGATGGGCGCGAGCTGGGGTTGCAGGGCATGATTGACCTGATGCTGGATGCCGCCCGCGAGGCAGGGCCGCGTCCGTGTCGTCCGGAAGCCCTGAAGGTCGGGGCGGATCTCGAGCTTGCCCGGGCGCTCTCGGCCATCGAGCGAGGTGAGGACGTGGCCGTCCCGGCTCTGAGCAAGCCGTGCGTCGTCATCGGCTTTACGGGTACCGGCGGGGCGGGCAAGAGCAGCCTCGTCGACGAGGTGGTGCGCAGGTGGCTGGAGACGCAGCCGGCCCACCGTATCGCCATCCTGTCCGTCGATCCGAGCCAGCGACGCAGCGGCGGAGCCTTGCTCGGCGACCGCATCCGCATGAACGCCATCCACGATCCGCGGGTGTTCATGCGTTCGCTTGCGACCCGCGAGGCCCACGTGGCCGTGTCGGCAGCATTGCCCAAGGCCATCGAGCTGCTGCGGCGGACGGGGTTCGACCTCGTCATCGTGGAGACGGCCGGCATCGGGCAGGCGGACAGCCGCATCACGGACCTTGTCGACGTACCTGTCTACGTGATGACCAGCGAGTTCGGCGCGCCCTCCCAGCTCGAGAAGATCGACATGTTGGCGTATGCCCGCCTCGTGGTGCTCAACAAGTGCGACAAGCGCGGCTCGGACGATGCCTTGCGGGACGTGCGCAAGCAGGTGCAGCGTCATCGTGGGGCCTTTGATCAGCCGCTCGGGCAGATGCCGGTTTTCGGCACGATGGCCTCCTGGTTCGACGATGAGGGTACGTGGCAGTTCTTCGAGGCCCTGCTGGCTGCGGCAGGGGAGGCCGGCCTGCCCGTCGCGCCCGTGCCCCTGCGCGAGGCTGCCGGGACGGCTCGTGGCCTGCTGTCTGCCTCTCGGGTACGCTACCTGGCCGAACTTGTCGAGGCGCTTGCAAGTGATGATGCGCGCCAGGCGGCCGAGGTCGAGGCGGCGCGCCAGGCGGGGGCGGCCTGGACCCTGTTGGCTGGCGCCGGCATCGAGCCGCCCCCGATGGCACGGCGGGTGCCGGTCCAGCCTGACCATCCCTACGCAGCGGGACTGGTGGCGCACTACCACGAGGCCCTTGAACGCCTGTCGCCCGAAGCCCTCGCCCTTCTGGCCGATTGGCCGGAAACATGTGCGGCCTATGCGGCCCCCGACTTCTCCTACACCGTTCGCGACAAGGCGCTGACCGTGCCCAACAGGACGGAGACGCTGTCGGGCCTGTCCCTCCCCCGGGTGATTGTTCCCAAACATCATGACTGGGGTGATGTGTTGACTTGGCAGCTTAGGGAGAACGTGCCAGGTAGATATCCTTACACGGCTGGGGTCTTTCCCTTCAAGCGCGAGGGGGAGGACCCGACCCGCATGTTTGCGGGTGAAGGGACGCCCGAGCGAACCAACAAGCGTTTTCACTACCTCTCCTCCGGCCAGCCGGCCACGCGCCTGTCGACAGCCTTCGACAGCGTGACGCTCTATGGCGAGGACCCGGCGGTGCGGCCGGACATCCACGGCAAGATCGGCAACTCGGGCGTCTCGATCTGCACGGTCGACGACATTCGCAAGCTCTACGCGGGTTTTGACCTGTGCGCGCCCTCGACCAGCGTGTCGATGACCATCAATGGTCCTGCACCTATGATCCTCGCCATGTTCATGGCCGGTGCCGTGGCCCAGCAAGTCGAGCGCCACCTGCTCGAAACCGAGGGGGCCGAGGCCCTCGAAGCCCGCATGGAGACACTTTTCGCAGGGCAAGCCCGGCCGCGCTACGTCCTCGAGGGCCCGGTCCGGACCGACCTGCTCGGCCTCGCGACGCTGGGGGCGGATCCTCGCGACCTGGTGGATGCCGAGGTCTACGCGCGGATTCGTTCCGGAACGCTGCGCGCCGTGCGTGGCACGGTGCAGGCCGACATCCTCAAGGAAGACCAGGCCCAGAACACCTGCATCTTCAGCACCGAGTTCGCCTTGCGCATGATGGGCGACATCCAGCAGTCCTTCATCGACCGCGAGGTGCGCAACTTCTACAGCGTCTCGATTTCCGGCTACCACATCGCCGAGGCAGGGGCCAACCCCATCACGCAACTGGCGTTCACCTTGGCCAATGGCTTTACCTATGTCGAGGCCTACCTTGCCCGGGGCATGGCCATCGACGACTTTGCGCCGAACCTCAGCTTCTTCTTCTCCAACGGCCTCGATCCCGAATATGCCGTGATTGGCCGGGTGGCCCGGCGTATCTGGGCGAGGGCGATGAAGCGACGCTACGGCGCATCCCCGCGTTCCCAGATGCTCAAGTATCACATCCAGACCTCGGGACGCAGCCTGCACGCTCAGGAAATCGACTTCAACGATATCCGCACGACGTTGCAGGCCGTCTATGCCATCCTCGACAACTGCAACTCGCTGCACACGAACGCCTATGACGAGGCCATCACCACCCCGACCGAGGCGTCGGTGCGCCGGGCGATGGCGATTCAGCTCATCATCAATCGGGAACTGGGCCTTGCGAAAAACCAGAATCCTTGGCAAGGCTCGGCCTACATCGAGGCCCTGACCGACCTCGTGGAGCAGGCCGTCCTGCTCGAGTTCACGCGGATTTCGGACCGGGGCGGCGTGCTGGGTGCGATGGAGACGATGTACCAGCGGGGACGGATCCAGGAGGAATCCCTGCACTACGAGCACCTGAAGCACTCGGGCGAGTTGCCGATCATCGGGGTCAACACCTTCCTGAATCCGCATCCTGCCGACCCCGGGGCCATCGAACTCATCCGCTCGACCCCCGCCGAAAAGCAGCAGCAAATCGAAAATCTGGCGGCGTTCCATGCCCGGCACGCTGCCCGGGCACCCGAGGCCCTCGCGGCGTTGACCCGCACGGCCCGGTCGGGGGGGAACCTCTTCGAGGCCCTGATGGATACGGTTGCCCATTGCTCGCTGGGCCAGATCTCGTCCACGCTGTACGCTGTCGGCGGCCAGTACCGCCGTTCGATGTAGGAGGTCTCCGTGTCCGCGACCTTGAGGGTGCTCATCGGCAAGCCGGGCCTCGATGGCCATGACCGAGGTGCGAAGGTTGTCGCCCGGGCACTTCGCGATGCCGGCATGGAGGTCATCTACACCGGCTTGCACCAGACGCCGGACGAGATCGTGGCGACGGCCATCCAGGAGGACGTCGCGGTGATTGGCCTCTCGCTGCTCTCGGGTGCCCACATGACCCTCGTCCCGGCCGTTCTTGCGCGTCTCAAGGCGCGCGAGGCCGAGGACATCCGGATCCTCGTCGGCGGCATCATTCCCCCGGAGGACGCCGAGGAACTGGTCCGTCAGGGCGTCCTTGGTGTCTTCGGCCCCGGAACCCCGACGGCGCGCATCGTCGAGGCGGTCCGCACCGGCGCGACCGTCCGGTCATGAAGGTTGCCGTGGCCCGCCTGCTGGGTCATCTGCCGGCCGCAGCGTCGCTCAAGGACAAGCGTCGGGTGGTTCGCAGCGTCCTCGATCGCTTGAGGCTCCATCATCACGTCGCAGCAGCGGAAACGGCATCCCAGGACAAGTGGCAGCGCATCGAACTGGGGCTTGCCTATGTTTCCGGCGAAGCCGCCCATGCGCGGGAGGTCGTGGAGGCAGCGTGCGAGGGTGTGGTCCGCGAGCGTCCGGATGTCACGTGGGTCATCGATGCCCTCGAGGTGATCGATCCGTTGGCGCAGGCGCGCTACGAAGGTGCTTCTTCGTGGTCGGACATACCGGATGCGGATGACCGTGAGGACTGAATCGGCCGGAGCGGACGCCAGCGCCCCCTGAGCCGCCGTAACACGATGGGCCCACCTATGGGCGGCAAGCCCCGTCGCAGCACCTGGCTCAGGATCCATCTCACCCGCTTGGGCAAGTAAGGCCGGGCCGCCAGCCAAGGGCGCAACCACGCCGCCAGTCGCGCCTGACGAAGGGGACCTCGAGGGGCCAGTCGCGCCGCCTGCCCGTGCAGCCACGCCGTGAGCGCGTGGACTGACCGGCGCCGGGGGCCGAGGGCATCGGATGGGCGGGCAGACAAGGCTGGGTCGTAATCTTGGAGTTATCTGCTTGTGGTCACCACACGGGCATGCCTCGTCACTCTCCGATGGAATGGCAGATTTGTCGCCTCCCTTCGGAGAGGCCTTGCGGCGGAAACGTCAAGAACGCGGGTGGAGCCTTCGTGAGCTTGCTCGACTCGCGGGCGTTTCCTTTGGCCGCCCGGCAGAGGTCGAGCGCGGGCGCGATGCCCATACGGATCGGCCGATCTCGCCCGGTTACCACATTACCGTCAAGCTGGCGGCAGCCTTGGGTGAAGATCTCCTGCCGTGGCTCGCCTTGGCCGGCCACCGGCCGGGACCCGAACTCACCGAGGTCGAGTGGCGGCTTTTGGCGCGGCTCAGGCGCCTGCCCATGGTGATGCAGGAAGCGCTTGTCGCCCGATGGGAAGCGGCGCTCGATGACCGGACCGAGCGCCGCGTGTCCCGGAGTGCGGGCTCGGTGGGGATCAGCGAGCCCAGCTGATCTGAGGCACGCCAGGCTGTCCGCTCCGCGGGTCGACTGCCTGCCGAATGGCGACGGACCGCCCGGTGGCCGTCTGCACGACGCGCTCCGCAACCCGAGTGCCTGAGGTGCCGAGGTCAGGACCCTTGGCCGCGCCGGGATTGTCCGCAATGGCGATGGCGAGCTTGGCGATCGGCAAGTTCTCCTTCATGAACTGCGGCATCTTCTTGAACGGTGGGTCAAAGCCGTCGCTCCAGCCGCCAACCTCGATGGTGAAGCCCAGCATACCGAGCTTGCCGTAGACGTAGTCGGTGTCGTCACCGCTGGTGAAGTACAGTTCGCTGCCCTGCTCAGGCTTGTAACCCGAGACCTGCCCCATCTTCTTGCCGATGGCAGGCAGGCGATCGTCGGCAGGCGCCTCGTCCGAGTCGTTCCAGGGCCACATGACGAGGTTGCTGAAGCTGTGCCACGTAATCAGCATCGCGTGCTTGCGGCTGGTGTAGAGCTTTTGCATGGCCTGCGTCTCGGGCTCCGAGAAGGGGCCGGGGCCACCATAGGTTGCACCGCCGGGCCGTTGGTCCGTACCCGTCGAGCCCCAGTTGCGGTCGTCGTAGTTGCGGTTGAGGTCGACGCCCGGGCCGTTGGGCGCCGAGCCGCCGCCCCCGTACTTGGGGTTGGCGTTCTTGCGCCAGTCCTGGCCTTTTTCGGCACGGATCCGGCCGTCCGGGTTGACGAAGGGCGTCACCCAGATCTCGCGGTTCTCGACGGCGAAGGTGGCCTCGGCATCCTTGCCGTATTCCGTGACGAGCCACTGGGCGAGGTTCATCACGATCTCGGCCGTCACGATCTCTCGCGCATGGTTCTCGCCGGTGAACAGCAGGGACGGCTTCTGGGTGCCATCACCCTTGCCCACCTTGAGCGAGACGATGGGGCGGCCTTCGACCGACTTGCCCAGCTCGACGAGCGTGCAGCGGTCGGGGTAACGCTGCGCGAGGTCGCGCAACTCGGCCATGCCCTGGTCATAGGTGCGGTAGCCCTTGTCGAAGGTGTTCAGTCCATGGATGCTGGGCAGCTTGACCACCGACATGCCCCACTTGCGGACGAGGTCCCAGGCATCGCGGCTGAGCGTGCCGCGGACCCGGCTGACCTTGCCTTCGACCTGCGCCGAGTGGACCCACAGATCCATACCGGCCTTGGTCAGTTCGAGCAACTGCGGCTTCGTAGCATTGAAGAGGTCGACGGCCACGAGGCCCTCGCCTGCGGCAAAGGCCTGCTGGACTTGCGCATTGCCGCTGCGTGGCGCCCAGCCTGTCTGGGCTGGGGGCGCGCCACAGCCGGAGAGTGCCAGCATCGCGGCGAGGGCAAGACCCAAGGGACGTAGGCGCATCGGGTGGTTTCCGAGAAAAGGTATCAGGGGAGGCTGCACCGAGCGTACAAGAATAGTTAAGACAAGGAAAAGGGGCGGATAAGGGATTTAATAAAGATTTATCAGGGGCCGACTTGAAGGCCTCGACTTTCATCCCAGGCCCAGGTCCAGCTCATGCGCTCCGGTTGCCGTCTGACCGCCAGCCACGTGCGCGGTACCGTCGCCGTGCAGCGAATCCGGCCGTCCTCGGGCGCCGTGACGGACAGGGTCGGCATCACGTGGCTCCACGCCTCCGGATCCGGCCCGACTTCCCCGAACGCCGGTCGTACCAGCAGCAGGGGAGCCTCGAGTCGTTTCTGCAGGGAGCGCATGCCGGCAAGCAGGGGACGGAGCTCCTGGCCGGGTGGCGTATCCCCCGGCCAACGAAGCAGCAACCCTCCGGGGCCTTCCGGCGAGGTAGCCTCGGCAGGTGCAAAACGTGTGTGCCCGATGACCACGAGCGCCATCGGCACGGCATCGTCGCCGGCCAGACGCTTGCCGAGGGAATCCGCCGAGTCCCACCCCCTGAGCGACAGCAAGCGCAGGTTGTCGCGGACGGGCCTGTAGGCCTCCGCCAGTGCTCGCGCCCGGACGAGGTCGAGACCCGCCGTCGGCGCCTTCAGGCGGGCGAGCGTCCTGAGGGTCAGGTCCCGGAGGCTGGCGTGATGGCTGACGAAGGTCGCCCGGCGTGTCTTGGCCACCTGGATGGCCAGGTGGTGGGCGACATCACCCGCGAGCGGCCAAGGTCCTTCCACCATGTAGACTCGGGGCCAGAGGCCGCCCCAGGCGCGGTCCAGTTCCGGCAGACCGAAACGTCGGTACTCGGGCAGCGGGGTTCCCTCTTGCTGTTCTGCCTGCTGGACCGGGACGTGTTCCCGGATGAGCACGCTGAAGGGATCCTCGACGCGTGCCGTGAACCGGGTCCGATCCTGGCCCAGCCGTCCCGGGGCCTGTTCCGCCGGGGGCGGCGCCGCGACCTGCGGTGCTTCGGGATCCCGGCCGCGCCAACGGGGATCCTCGGGCTCGATGCCCAAGTTGTCGCGACGGGGTTCCATCGACCGCCCGTACTGGGAGCCGGGCTCCTGGAGCGGATCAAGCCCCACGGTTCAGTTTCAGGAACCGAGGCGGCGCTTGAGGTCCTCGAACGAGAGACCGTCGGCGGCCAGGCCGCCCGCCACGAAGTCGACGAGGCCAGCCGCGTGCCGGCCGAGACGGACGGGCCGATCGAGGTTTCGCGAAAGGGCTTGCTGGATCAGGTCGGAGAGCCCGCCCGCGCCCCGCACCATGTCCCCGGCCGACCCGAGCACGGGCAGGGCGCGCTGCACCCGGCCCAACTCCAGCCGATCGGTCGCCGGTGGCCGTCGCACCATGCCGCCACGCTCAGGTGCGCTGCCGGGTTTGCCCTCGGGAAGCGGCAGCTTGCCCGTGTCAGGCAGCCGGCTCGCAATTCTGGGACCGAAGGGGCCGGTAGGCCCCGCGCCTTGGATGCCGCTCATGAAACCCTCCCACGTCTAGGCTTCGCCGGTGCGGCCGTCACGCTTGCTCTGTTTAACCGACATTTCACTTGTCACCACGAGGCTCCGCGGGCGTTTTCAACGAGCGTGCGCATCTTGCCGCGGTTGAGGTCCAGAACGGCCAGATGGGTCCCTTCCGTCAGGTCGCTGCCCGCCACGTTGGTTTCGAAGACGATGCTCGCGCCGAAGGGTGCGAAGGCCGGCCGTCGGGCGAAGGCGCCCGTCGGCAGCTTGATGGCGCGTGTGGGTTGCGGTGCTTCGACCGCCACCTCGTAGAGCGTCCAGGGCCCATCGTGATTGCTGGCGAAGACCACGCGCCGCCCGTCCGGGCTCCACGTGGGTTCGAGGGCATTGAAGCCCCGCAGGAGCACCTGTTCGTGGCCGCTTGCCGAACTGCGCCGCCAGATTTCCCAGGTCTTGCCCGGGAAAAGCCTTGCCCAGGCCAGCCACTTGCCGTCCCGGGACCACGCCGGGTCCTGATCCGTGCCGGCGCTGACCAGGTCCTTGTGGGTGCCCGTGAAGGCATCGATGATGCGGATCTCCCGGCGCATGCGGTTGTTGGTGGAGGCTGCCTGGGTCATGACGAGGGAACGTCCGTCGGGAACCCACCGCAACTGGTCGACGGCATCGCTGATGGGGCCGAGCGTCCGCAAGGGACGGCCATCGGCGTGGCGGATCAGGATGCGTGTCCCGTTGGGTATGCGCTCGAGGCAGGCGAACCGGGTCCTGTCGGGATGCCAGGTCGGTGCATCCAGCGGATGCCCGTCGGGCGTCGCCAGCGGGGTGAAGGCCTGGGTTTGCGGGTCGATGCCCCAAATGCCGTCCTCGTGGACGCAAAGAACGCGATCATCCATCGTGGCCGTGTCCGTCGGGCCCAGGTAGACCTCGACCCGGCGGGCCTCCCCTCGGTCGAGCCGGATGGTCCGGACGTATCGGTGGAGGCCTTCGGCTTCGACCGTGATGTCGGTGCGCATCCCTGGTCGGTCGACCGTCAGGTGCCCGTCCGCGTCCGAGACGGCCTCGACGGGTGACCGACCAGGGATGCGCACCGTCACCTTGGCCTCGGCGACCGGAGCCTCGGTCCGGACATCCCGAATCTCCAGTTCGAGCTGGTTCGGGGGGCCACCGGGATCACGCAGGCATGCCGCGAGCAGGAGGGGCAGCAGCAGGCCGAGGTTGCGAATGGCGATCATGGCAGGGGAAAGTGGACGCGCAGCGGTGGAACCGGGCCCCAGAGGCGCACGCCACGGGAACGGACACTCCAGCCTGCCACCGAGACGACGTGCAGGTCGGTGCCGGCCACCACGCCGAGCCTGTCCGGACCGAGGCGACCTAGGGCGATGGGTGCGCCGGGTATCTCGAGGATGCGCCGCGTCTGCATCTGCGCTCCGGACAACTCCACCAAGGCGGCAAGGCCATTGGACGGCCTGCACAGCACGGCGACTTGCCCGTCCCGGCCCATGGTCTGGAGGGCCACGACCGGATGAGGCAGGTCGATGACCCTGGTTTCCGGTCCGCGGAAGCGTGGATCGGGCCTGCCCGTCTCGACGCGCAGTTGACCCTGCTCCAGCGTCAGGAAGCCGCCCTGCCAGGGCAGACTCGACCACGGGCGGAAGGGGTGGCCCGTCTGGTCCGGGCGGTCGAACCCTGCGCGCCACGTTCCGTCGGAGAGGCCCAGGTCCGCGACCACGGTCCGACCGTAGCCGATGAGCACGCGGTCCGCCACGCGTTCGAGGACCAGGTCGAACCCTCCCAGTGTTTCGTCGCGGTAGGTCCGTGTCGTCTGGAAGCGCGTCGCGGACGTGGGGGAGAGATCCACCCAATGGAGTTCCTGCCGCCTCGGCAGGTGCACCAGAATTGCCTGCCTGTCCGGCAAGGGCAGCCAGGCTTCGGGGGGGGCGGGCAATGCGATGCGACCTTGCAATCCGGGAGAGCTGGGCCAGCGCACCTCGATTCGGTCCGGGAAAGCGGCCAGCAGCGGGGGGCCGGCAGGCCTCACGACAGGTGGGGGGGGCGGCGGCGGCACCTGTCGGGGGCGTCCCCGTGCATCCGCCGGGTTTCCGGCGAGCGCCAGTGCCAAGGACATGGCCACAGCCATCGCCAGAGCCGGGATCGGGCCGTGCTCCCGGGGAAGGCGCCGCGCCTTGGCCCAGCGGTCATGAATCCAGAGCCAGAGGTCGGGCCTGTCCTCGATCCAGGCTGCGAACCGATCCATCATCGACTGGGCCATGCGGGCATCGTCTTCCTCGAGGACAAGCGGCGTCTCGACCTCCAGGCGATGCGTGTCGTCCGGAAGCCGGACCATGCGTGCAGGGACCAGGCTGGCTCCGGTCCTGCGCGCGAGCAGGAAGGCGCCGGTCGGCACGCCCACTTCATGCCCGAGGAATCGGACCGTAACCGCCGATCCCTCGCCGTGCTGGTCGCATACCAGCCCGACGAGGCCGCCCGACGCCAGCGTCGTCAGCACCGGACGCAGCGAGGCCAGGCCGACGTTGGAGTGGGCCCGGACGCCGGCGTGCGCGTGTAGTTCGTCGAAGAGGCGCCGGAAAGCCGGCTGGGTGGGCGGCTGGATCAGGACCGTCATCGGTCCGACCTCACGGGCCAGCGTGGCCGCCAGCAGCTCCCAATTGCCGTAGTGGGCCGTCACGATGATGGCCCCGCGGTTCCTGGCCAGTGCCGTCTTCAGGTGCTCGACGCCATGGATCGCCACGCGAGGGGCGTCCGGCGTCTGCCAAAGCGGCATCCTGAGCAGTTCCACGATCGAGGCCACGGTTTCCCGGACCGAATGACGCGCCACGCTCCGTACCCGCCTTTCGGGCCAGTCGGGATAGGCCGCACGCACGTGACCGGGCACGAAGTCTCCGTGCCCGAGCAGCCGTGCCAGAAGCCAGAGGCCTTCGCCGGCTCCACGGCCGAGCGCCATGGCGGCGCGCCGCGGCAGGGCACAGGCCAGCCGGCCCAGAAGGCGCATCGAGGTGTAGAGCATGACGGCGGTCACTGCGAACCCGTCCTGCCGGCGCCACCATGGTCGGCACACAGGGCATCAGGTCCGCACGAGCCAGTGTACCCCGACCAGGCGTGCAGGGACGGCCGTGCGGAACTGGAGAAGATTCATGCATCCAGACGCACAGACCCACTACCAGGAAGGCCTGGCGCACCGCGACCGGGGCTACCATCAGGCAGCCTGCCTGGCATTCGAACGCGCCTTGAAGGCCGATCCGGCAGCGGATGACGCACGTGTCGCCCTCGCTGCGACCCTGCACCTTGCAGGAGAGGCTGCGGCTGCTGCCGAGCAATACGGACTGCTGGCCGCGAGGCGGCCTGAAGATGCCAAGCTGGCCTACAACCACGGCGTCTCTCTGGCCGCAGCCACGCGCCTGGCAGATGCCGAGCAGGCCTTCGAGCGTGCCCTGCGTATCGATCCAATGCTTGTTCCTGCGCTCGAGAGCCTGTTGTGGGTGCACCACCAGACGGGCCAGAAGCAGGCGGCCCTTGGCGTGCTCCATCGTCTCGTCGTGGCCAGGCCTGACCAGGAGGATGGCTGGTTCCAGCTGGCCCGGGCCTACAGGGAAAGCGGTGATGCCGATCGGGCGCTGGCGACCATCGAGGGTCTCGTGCGGCGTCGTCCCGACTTGCTTCCTGCACGTCTCCTGCGGGCGGAATGGTTGCTCGAGCGCCAGCCCGAGGAAGCCTGGACCGAGCTGGATCGGGTCCGTGCGGTCGATCCCGAGTTCCTGGGTGTCCAAGGCCTGGTGGAGCGCCTCGTCGAGCAGGGTGCGGCCCGTGCAGCCCTGGATGGTGACCTGGCCGGCGAGGCACGCTGGCTCGAGCGGCTCGTGCCGTACAGGGCCCGCGACGCCGTCTACCTCGGGCGACTCGTCGAGGCGGCGGCCCACGCGGGGGATCGCAAGGCCGAAGCCCGCTGGCTCGAGGCCCTCGCCGAGTTGCGGCCCGAGGACGCACCCCTGCAACAGCGCTTGGCTGACTTGTACGTCCTGATGGACCTGGTGCCGCGTGCCCTGCCTTACCTGGAACGTTGCGCCACCGCCCGCCCGGATGATGTCGATGCGGCGCTTGCGCTGGCCCGCGCCCGGGTCCGTGCGGCACACCGTGTGGAAGCCATTGCGGGACTCGAGGTCTTCCTCGGCCGGCAGCCCCGGCGCAAGGACGTCCTGTTCCTGCTGGCGGACCTTTGCGTCGAGGAAGGGCGCCTCGATCGTGCCGAGGCGTTGGCCCGACAGGCCCTTGGCATTCGCGAAGCCGCCCTCGATGCGGAGCTCATGCTCGTGCGCGTCCATCAGGCGGCAGGCCGTAATGAAGAGGCGTGGCAAGCCCTGCAGGCCGTGGCGGATCATTACCCCGACGCGCCGGAGGTGCGTACGGAGGGGGCCGCGCTGTGTCGCCGCTTCGCGCTCCATCCTCCGGCCGATGCGGATGCGGATGCCGTGTCCCTGCTGTGGTGGGAGCGCTTTCTGGTCTTTCAGCCGGACGACGTCCAGGTCCTTGACCTGCTCGCCGGTCTCTATGGTCGTCGCGGTGCGACCACGGAAGCCCTGCGGGTGCTCGAGCGCCTGGTGGCGCTGGCGCCGGCCATGCGGCACTGGGCCGACCTCGGCGCCGTCCAGCAGGCCAGGGGACAGGCCGAGGCGGCACGCCACAGCCTTGAGCAGGCGCTCTCGATCGAGGTTCGGCCTGAAGATGCGCTGCTTCGTGCGCAGGTTGCCTTGCAACTGGCCGGCGTATTGTTGGAACTCGGGTTCCCGCACGATGCCCTGACCATCCTCGAAGCCCATGAAGCCGCGCACGCCGATGCGGCCTTGGCCCGGAGCCTGACGGCCCGTGCCCACCAGGGCCTGTCCGATGAGGCTTCGCGGAAGGGCGACTTGCTGGCGGTGGCCGACCACCTCGAGCGGGTCGTTGCCCTGACGGGGGATCGCGGCGCGTTGCGAAGCCTTGCTGCGGCGCGGGCGCGCGCCGGGGATCGCCTGGGTGCCGAAGAGGCATGGCAGCGTGTCCTGGTCCAGCAGCCGGACGATCGCGAGGCCTTGGCAGCCCTCGGCGATCTGGCCGCGACGGGAGGGCGTACGGTCGAGGCCGAACGTTGCTACCGCCAAGTCCTTGCCCTCGAGCCGGATGACGTGGCGACGCTCGGGGCCCTCGCCGACCTGGTGTGGGGTGTTGGTCGTCGGCAGGAGGCGTACCAGCTTTACGAGCGACTGATGGACTTGGATGCGGATCATGTCCCGGCGGTCCTGGGCTTCGCCCGGGATGCACTGGTGTCGGGCCAACCGCTCGAGGCCTGGGAGTATGCCCGTCGCGTGCTGGCGCAGGATCCTGCACGCCGTGAGGCCCATGAAATCGCTTGTTCGGCCCTGCGTGCCCTTGCGACCGAGCAGGAGCCGGCAGGTGCGATCGCTTGGTGGCAGCGCCTTGTCGTTCTCGAGCCCGAAGACGCCTCGGTGCGTCGGGGACTCTGGGATGCCTATGCCCGGATCGGCGCGCAGTCCGAGGCTGTCGAGGCAGCCACGGCCTGGCTCGCCCTCGACCCCACGGCTGGTGAGGCAGCGTTGTTCCTGGCTGAGCGGTTCCGGCGTTCCGGGGACCTCTCGACGGCCCGGGAGCGCCTTGCGGCTGCCGTCGAGGGAGGCGATCCCCGGGTTGCCGTGGCACTCGGGCTGATCGATCTCGAGCTCGGGGCGGTCCCTGCGGGTCGGGAGCGTCTGGAGGCACTGCTCCGGGAACATCCGGGAGATGCTGCCGTGCGTCTGGCGCTCGTCCGGGCGAGGATTCTGTCCGGGGATGGTGCCGGGGCGTGGGATCTCCTCGGCGAAGCGCGCGACGGTGACCCGGCCGCCCGGGCGCTTGCGCTGGATGCGGCCGTGGCTGCGGCAGAGGCGACGCAGGCTTCCGGCGATGCACTGGGTGCACTCGATTGGTGGCGGAAGGCCCAGCGCCTCGCTCCCGACGATGTGGCGCTACAGCGCCGCCTGATGCAATTCCACCGTGCGGCCGGCCAACTCGAGGATGCCGCACAATCTGCACGCACCCTGCTCGTGGCGCAGCCCGCGGACGTCGAGGCAGCCCTTTATCTGGGCAAGTACCTGGCGTCGCGCGGCCAGCATGACGAGGCCCTGCAGGTCCTGTCCCCGGTGGCCAAGGAACCTTCCGCTGCGTGGTTGCTGGCCTCAGCGGCGTGGCAGGCCGGTCGCCCCGCGGAGGCCCTGACTTGGCTGGAGGGACTCGGCCCGGCACTCCAGGGCCATCCGGATGCCCTTTTTCTGCTGGCAAGGACCTTGAGGGCTACCGGTCGCCTGGCCGAGGCGTGGGCTGCGTTGCAGCGCCTCGAAGCGCTGCAGCCGGATGACCCGGAGACGGGGACGGCAATGGCAGAGCTGGCACGGGAAGCCGCGGGAGTGTCGCAGCCCGACGGGGAGCAGGCCGTCTGGCTGCATCGCCTGTTGGTCCTGCGCCCCACCGACCGTCTGGCGCGCGCGGCCTACGCCGACCTGTTGCGACGGATGGACCGGCCCGTTGATGCGGCGCGCCTGTACGGGGAGCTGGCGTTGATGGAGCCGGATGCGGCCCGGTGGTGCATTCTCGAGGCTGAGGCGATGCAGGTCGCGGGCCGTCACGACGATGCGGCACGCGCACTGGCGGAGGCGCGCATCCGAGACCCTCGTGCCGAGGGCCTGCGCCTCGCCGAGGCTCGGCTCGGGGCTGCGATTCAGGACCACGCCGCCGTGCGTGACGCGGTGATGGCCATGGGACGCGAAGGGCGTCCCGGTGACGAGGAGCGTCGCCTGCTGGAGCACGCGGCGGTCAAGCTGGCCGAGGGTGCCCGGCTCGAGGGACGGGACCGCGACATTCTCCACCTGTGGTCACAGCTTGCCTCCATCGGAGTGCCGCACGCACCCTTGCTGCGGCTGGGCCTCGATGCGGCACGGCGCCTCGGTGACGGTGAGATCGAAGCCGCCATCCTGCGGGACCTGTGGGACGTGCTGCCGGGTGAGCGCCTGATTGGCCTTGCGGCGGCGCAGGCCTTCGAAAAACTGGGAGACCTGCGGAACGCCCTCTCGCTGCGTGAGCGTCTCGAGGTCGCTCCCGGGGACCCGGTCGAGGCTGCCGAGAACGCCTTGGCCGCGGCGCGCCTGGCCTTTGCCGTCGGTGATCTGGGTGCGGCGCGACCTTGGCTCGACCGTCTTGACCAACGCCACGATGCCATCTCGGGTCGTCCCGAGCGGGAGGCCGCGTGGGCGGCGCTGCAACTGATACGGAGGTTGGATCGCCAGGACCTTGCAGGGCCGGGTGTGGACGAGGCCGTGGACGAAGTCTGGTCGCGCGCCCGCGACGCGGGTCTTGCCGAGGGGTTGCTGCAGCGTTCGTTCGTGGATGTCTTGCGGTGGCAGGCGGCCCATGCCGAGGCGGCGGGTGACCTTCGCGCAGCTCGGGAGACATGGCTCAAGGTGGGTCGGATGCTCCCTGAGGATCGCGAGGCCTTTGCCGCTGCGGCCCGACTGGGTCTGGCGCTGGGCCATGAGGATGAGGCCCTCGACATGCTGCGCGTCCTGCACGAGGACCGTCCGGAGGACCCCGAGGCCGTCGTGGCCTTTGGCCGTGCCCTGCTTGCCGCAGGACGATCCGAAGAGGCCCTGGCACTCTGGGAAGACCACCATGCGACCTATGGCACGGAGCGCGTCGGGTGCGCGCTCGCCGAGCAAGGCCTCGATCGTGGCGATGCTGCTGGTGCCTGGCTTTGGACCGGGCGGGTCCTTGCAAGGCATCCGCATTCGCTGGTCGCGGCCGAGCTGGCATGGGAGGCGGGACGCAGCAGGGCCGAGGAACTGGCCGGTGCGGGCCGGCACGAAGCAGCCGTGCGCCAGTGGGAAGAGGTCACGGTGATCGTCCACGCGCGGGTCGACCGTCTGAGAATCGTCTGCCTCGGCATGATGGCGGCAGAGGGCACGCGTGAGGCCGGTCGCGTTCTGGAGCAGATGCGTCAGGTCGGTGAGGTAGATGGGACGCATCGTCGGCTCGAGATGATGTGGCTGGCGCGTTCCGGACAGGTCGAGAAGGCACTCGCGCTGAGCGAGGTCGTCCTTGCCGAGGCCGAGGGTGACCCCGATCTCGAGCGTGAGGCCCTGATGGCCGTGGCGGGCGTCTGTCTCGAGGCCGGGCGCCTCGATGAGGGCTGGGTGGTGGCACAGCGCTTGCTGGATGCACACGGTGCGCGTCCCGAGGCGAGGAAGGTTGCCGGTCGCATGGCCCGGGAAATGGCGCAGGCCGCCGATCGCGAGGGCGATCTCGGGTCGGCCTTGGTCTACCGCCAGGTCCAGTTGGCCCTTGCGCCGCAGGACCGCGAGGCGGTCTTCGAGTTGGCGACGCTGCATGGTCGCGAAGGTCGGGTCGAGGATGCAGAGGCGCTGCTCCGGCCATGGCTTGCCCGACATCCCCGCGACGACGAGGGCTGGCTCGAGCTGGCTGTCCTGGTTGCGGTCGAGCAGCCGGCCGAGTCTGTCGACATCATCCGTGGCGTGATCGAGCGTCAACCCGCCATGGCCCGTGCGCACCGCGCGCTGGCCGCGCTGCTCGAGCGTGGCGGTCGCGTCGGTGAAGCCATGGATGCGGTGCTGGCCGCGGCCGAGGTGGCAGACCGACCGGAAGAGGACTGGCTGTCCGCAGCCGAGATGGCGGTCAGGCAGGGTCAGGACGTCGTGGCCTGGCATCACCTGGACCGGGTTCTGACGCGGCGATCCGGCCATGCCCGGGCCTTGACCCTCGGCAGCGAGGTTTGCCGCCGTCTGGCGCGCGCTGCGGCTCGCGAAGGTCGTCACGAGGCGGCCCGTGAGTCCTGGCAGGCCCTGCTGCGCATCGTGTCCCAGGACCTCGAGGCCTACAGGGCCCTTGGGGCGATTGCCCGCGCCGAGGGGCGGTTCGACGAGGCCGAGGCCGCGTTGTCCCGGGCGCTGTCCCTCGATCCGGACGATCTCGCGACGCTCGAGGAGCGGGCGTGGCTGGATCTGGATCGCGGCCTCGTGGCTGCTGCTCGGGAGCGTTTCGCGGTACTGGTCAGCCGCGGCAATGTCCAGAGCGGCGCCTTGCTGGGCCTCGCCGAGGCTGCCTGGCAGGATGGTGAGGCCGATACGGCCTGGCAGCACCTCGAAGAGCTGCTTCGCCGCGAGAGCCGGCATCCCCGTGGGCTCGAGCTGTTCGCCATCCTCGCCCGGCACTTCGGCAAGGCGTGCATGGTCCATGGCGATGCCCGGTCGGCCCACCAGTGGTGGCAGTTGGTCCTGAGGCAACATCCACGCGATGCCGAGGCCCTGCGATCCATCGGCGAGGCGAGGCTGATGCTGGGTGATCTGCTCGGTGCCGCAGACAGTCTCGAGAAGGCCGTCGATCAGAAACCGGACGATGTCGACCTCTGCCATCGCCTGGCCGATGTCTACCGTCAGGTCGGCCATCCCCAGCGGGCCGAGGCAGCGCTCAAGCGGGTCGTCGCGGCGAGCCCCGGCGATCTGGCGTCCCTTCGTGCCCTGTCGCGAATCGCACGTGAGCGGGCGGAGCCAGGAGATGTCGTGCATTGGGCGCAGGCGATTCTCGATGTCGTGCCGGATGATCCTGAGGCGATGTTCGACCTTGCCCAGGCATTCGAGGCGCGCTACGAGAAGCGCGCTTCGCTCGAGACCTACCGGGACCTCGTGGCCCGAAATCCTCGCCACGCAGAAGGCTGGCACGAGTTGGCCCGTCTGCTCCACGACCTCGGCCAGCACGAGGAGGCGCGCCGAGCGGCGACCAATGCCGTCGTGCACGGAGCCGTGTCGAGGTACCACGTCACGCTAGGGCGGATCTGCGCGGGCCAGGGCCAGCAAGATGAGGCGATGGCTGCATGGGGGCAGGCTCTCGTGCTGAATCCGGACGAACCGGAAGCCCTTGCCCGGCTTGGCTTCGGCCTGCTCCGCGAGACCCGTGCCGAAGAGGCGCGCGTTCATCTCGTGCGGGCGCACGCTCTGCTCGAGGCCGACAGCGAACTGGCCCTCGAGGTGCGCTGTGCGCTTGATCTCATGGGGGAACCTGCCCGGTGATGCGCCTGTCCGTCCACCTCGATGGTCTTCTGCAGCTGCGATCGGGCCGGGGGGGACGGGATCCGGACCCGGTTGCCCTGGCCATGCGGGCAGAGTCGGGCGGGGCGGACGGCATCAGCGTCGCGCTCTCCTCCCGTGACTCGGTCTCGACTGGCCGGGACCTCCGCATGTTGCGTGCGTTGGTGCGTGGCTGCCTCAACATCGAGGTTTCCCCGTTCGGAGCACGTCTGGATGAGCTCGCGTGGATCCAGCCCGACCAGGTCACCCTGGTGCCTGAAGACGCCCTCTCGGGGGGCATGGCCCCCGCGCTGGACCTTACGGAGGCGGCATCGGCCATGGCTCCCGTCGCGGCACGCCTGCGAGATGCCGGTATCCGTGTCGTGGCCTTTGTGGCGGCCGACCCTGAGCAGGTCCTCGCTGCTGCGGACGCTGGCCTCGATGGTGTCGAACTGGATACGGCGCACTATGCCCGGACGGTGCTGCGGCCGGGCTGGTCGCCACCCGACGAGATCGAGGCCTTGCTGGAGGGTCGGTTCCTGAAGGGTGGGGGCCATCCGGCCCACGCCTTGGGCCAGCTGGCCGCAGCGGCCTCGGTGGCCACGGATCGGGGTCTGGGCGTGGCCGCCGGCCGCGGATTGGGCCTTGCCGCCTTGCCTGCCTTGGCGACCGTGCCGGGCCTCGAGGAAGTGCACGTGGGCCATGCCGTGCTGGTCCGCGCGCTTGAAGCAGGGATGGAGCCTGCCGTTCGTGAAGTCGTGCGTCTGTTGCGCCAGGGTTGATGGCGCTGCCGGGTGAAACACGGGGGAGGCTTCGGGCGTCTGCATCTCGGAGGGGATTCCCGTGAACCAGATCAAGACCCTGATCCTGCTCGTGCTGCTTTCCGGCTTGCTCGTCGTGGCGGGACGTTCGCTCGGGGGCAGCAACGGGGCGGCCATCGGCCTCGTGCTGGCGCTGGCGATGAATCTTGGCAGTTGGTGGTTTTCAGACAGGATCGTGCTGGCGACGAGCGGCGCCGTGCCCTTGGCGCCGGACGAGGCGCCTGGCGTTCATGATCTGCTGGCGCAGCTTGCGGCCCGGGAGGGGCTGCCGATGCCCGCCCTTTACCTGATTCCGGAGGATACCCCCAATGCCTTCGCCACGGGCCGGGACCCGGCTCACGCCGTCGTGGCCGTGACCGAGGGCCTGCTGCGTACGTTGCCGCCGGATGCCCTGCGTGGGGTTCTGGCTCATGAGCTGGCCCACATCCGCAATCGGGACACGCTGGCCATGGCCATGGCGGCATCCTTGGCGGCGGCCATCGGCTTCCTTGCGGACCTGGCCAGGTGGGGCGCCATCCTGGGAGGGGGGCGAGGGGATGAGGATGCCCCCCCGCCGTGGGCGGCCTTGTTGCTTGCCATCCTGCTGCCTCTTGCAGCCGTTCTGGTGCGCATGGCCGTCTCGCGGACCCGGGAATACGAGGCAGATGCCGCAGCAGCCCGCATGACCGGTCAGCCGTTGGCCCTTGCGGACGCCTTGCTCCGCCTCGAGCGCGAAGCGGAGCGCTCGCCCATGGCCCATGTCGCGCCCGGTTCCGCACACCTCTACATCGTCGATCCGTTGCGCGCGGGCGCTTGGTTCGAGGGCCTGTTCCGTACCCATCCGCCCATGGCCGATCGGGTACGTCGCCTGGAACGGTTGGCTGCAGAGCGGTGATTACTTGACCAGGTTGATGAGCTGGTCGATGGAGTTGTTGTAGTCGTCCAGCATCTTGGTCAGGTTCTTGTAGACGAAGTTGGCGACATCCAGCGTGATGTTGCTCTCGCGTTCGATGCTGTTGAAGTCGGGTTGCTCGAGTGTCTCGCTCTGCACCTCGATGAAGCCTTCACCACCCCTGGCACGGCGTGTAGCATAGCTCTCGATGGTGATGCCGGCCCGGTTGGAGATGTTCGTCTCGTAGATGGCGCCACCGAAGGCGGAGTCCGTCAGGGTGCCTTGGCTGGGGACCTTGACGATGGCGAGGGCGGAGTTGTTGTTGAGCGGGTTGGCACGCTCGCCGGGCGTCATGTCGAAGGGGTCACCGGTAAACCCGATGATGCCGCGCAGTCGATCAGGTTGCCATTGCAGGGCGTCCGTCCTCGGATCACTCCCGGCGGGACCGGCCAGCGTGGCGTCCCGCTGGTAGGAGGTCGAAGTCATCATCCCGGATTGGTCGCCCGGCGGCAGTTCCTTGACCCGGAAGAAGCCTGGTTTGGTGGGGTCGGACTCGATGTCCTGGGCTCTCAGGACATACAGGTTGCGGGAATTCTTGAGCAACCAGAGGCGGTTGCTCGACCGGTTTGCTCCGTCCTTCTGTTCTTCCCACTGGAACTCGCCATCGCGCGTAAGCAGGACCCGTGCCCCGGGCCTGAGCGATTCGGCGACGGCGAAGAAATGTCCCTGGGCCTTGTCATTGATGGCGATGTTGGTGAACTTGCCGACCTTCTGGGAAAGGCCGCCCTGCAGGAAGTCGATGCCGGTTGCCGAGATACGAAGTTCGCTCGGGCCGCCCCGGATGCCGACACGGGATGCGCGGCTCGCACCGCCCGAGGCCGCATCGGTGAAGCTGGTCAGGCTGCTCGAGACTGTCAGTTGCGTGTTCTTGCGGTTGAAGCCCGCCGATACCGCTCCCTGAAGGTTGAAGAGCACATTCTGCCGAAACCGGTCGATCACCGAGAAGGTGTTGATCAGGCCGTAGCGAAGATCGGTTCCCAATGCGCTCTCCCGCGCCCGGCATAGGGCGTCCCTGCTTGCGATGTACCCCATGGGCTATCGCCGTAACGTATTCCGGGCCTCGCTGCGACAACAAGATGCTAATTGGGTCGCAATCCCGGTTTCACGGACAGGCCCGGCTCGAGGTGGCGTCCATCGATCGGATCAAGTGGTTGAACGAGTCAGCCACGAATATGGTGCCGGCATCCCTGCCCAGCGTGGCGGCCGTCGGCATGAGGAGGCCGGGGTAAGCCGTCCTCAGGTTCGGCCTGCCGAGCCAACTCTTGAGCGTCGCCGTCATCAAGTCGGACTGGATGTCGTAGCGCCAGACGGCGTTGCCGCTTGTGTCCGCGATCAGGAGGTCGGCATTCGTGCTCACGTTGGGATCGGCGGCCAGCTGCAACTGGACGGGATAGCCCAAGGGACACGCTTCGAAGCGGACGCGGCCCAACTTGCGTTCGACGGCATTGGTGCCGGTCGAGGGGCCGCCGTTGTTCCGGACGGGCGACTCGAGGCTCAAGCGGAGGATGGACCGATTGTCGGTGTCCGCGATGTAAAGATTCTGATCCAGGTCGTTGGGGATCGGGTTAAGCACCGCGGAGTTTTTCGAGAACTCGTGCAGGGCCACATCCATGGGTGCCGCGATGGGCAACGTGTAGAGGTTCGTCGAGAGCACGCTCGTGGCCAGATCCACGCCGTTGCCCCGCTTCCCCGTACCCACCAGCGTCGTGACGTAGCCCGTCGTGTTGCGGGCATTGCGCGCGGAGGACGGGGCATAACGCACCAGCATGCGGATGCGATGGTAGCCGGAGTCGGCGATGAAGATCCTTGTCGTGCCGCCAATCATGCGCCCGGCCGTGACGCCGCGGGGCAAGGCGAGTCCGGCCTTATCCGCCTCGATGATGCCTCGGGCGTCCAGCGGCACGGAGTCGCCGGCTTCGAACCGTTGATTGGGAGTCGCGCTGGCCGACGCATTGGGCACGGGCGTCGCGGCAGGTGCCGGGTTGCCACCCATCAAGGGGAAGACGCTGTCCCTGATGCGATCGTCCATCCTCAGATCGGTGGGGGGATCGGGGAGCCATCCGTAGACCCGATTGCGGCCGGCATCCGTGATTACGACCATCCGCCTGCCGGCATAGGTCGCGGCCGCCGTGCCGCCGTTGATCAGGTAGGGATCCTGGCACTCGGCGATGCCCCACGGTTCGATGAGGCGTATCTCGTGGGTCGTCTCGGGATTGGGAAGGGTCGTGCCGCCACCGACGGCCGTCCACGTCACGGACTGGGACGGGCCACTGCCCGAGAGGGACACGAACCGGACCCTGCCGGCCGTGCTGTCGACGAAGAGGATGCCTTCCTGTTGGACGGTCTGCGTGCGCGGGGCAAGGCGGAACGGATAGATCATGTCCGTGATTCGTCCGACGCGTGCCACGCTGGCAGGGGTCGGCTGGTATTCGATGAGCGATGCCGTGCCGGCCTCGGTGGTGAGGGCAAGCTTGTCGGCAAAGGGCATCGGTTCCGCACCGAAGGGAAAGAGCAGCGATGAGGTGCCGACCAGGATCGGGTCGGGTGCATCGCTGAGGATCACGGCTGTTGTCTGTCTCGGACTGACGATGAAGCCGCTCTGGGCCGTGAGTTGCACGCGGCCTGCGCGCAGGGCCGTCAAGGTGCCGCTGGCATCTATCGTGACGAGGTCGCCAGGGTCAGCCAGCCAGGACACGCGCGGCCGGTCGATCACGGTCCCCGCGGTGTCCGTTCCGCGCCATTCGAGGCGTGTCCGGACACCGGGTGCAGCAAGGTCCAACGTTCCGCTCGTCACCGTCAGGCTCGAGAGGATGGCGATAGGGGCCGTGCGGATCTCGTCGTCCTGCATGACCTCGAGCACGCCGGTCCGCGCCCCTAGGGGAACGGTCACGGCGATCAGGTCCGTCGCGCCTTGGACACGCCTGGCCAGGACTTCCCAGAGCGCTTCCCGGCCGCCGACCCGGACCCGTGTGCCCGGTCGACCGAGATCCTGGCCCAACAGGGTCAGCCTTGCCCCGGGACCGGCGTGGGGTGGGGCGAGGACCAAGCCGGTCATCGGGGAGAAGGGCAAGGCCTTGGTTGCGTCCGCGGCCACGGACACAGGCACGGCCGCGGTCACGGGGGGCGAAGGGACCTCAGGCAGCCTGCAGGCCACCATGGCCAAGGTGGCCACGAACAGAAGGCGCACGGAAGTCAGGCGCATGCTTGTATCCTACCCGCCCGAATTGCTGTGTTTCGGGGTTAATGCACGTGGCGGGGGGGGTACGCACACCTTATGGCTTCGTCGCAAGAATCGCAGGGCACACAGGAGAATCGCTGCGGCGTCTCCGAGCAGGCCAAACTCGATGCCGCGCGTCTCGAACAACAGATCCGGGCCACGACGCGCGAGCTCAGGATGCGTCTCGACTACCTGGACCAGCTCGCCCAGCAACAGAATGCCGAGTTGGAGACGCTGCGGGCGCAACCGCCTAGCCCCCAGCGGAATCAGGCCATCAGCCGCATCGAGCAGAAGATGGGCTTCTATCAGATGATCAAGGCGGCCTCCGAAGGGTTCGAGGATGCCCAGACGCGGCAACCGGCGTCACTAGCCGCAGGCAGGGCGGACACCTCGCCGTTGCGGGTCACCAACCAAGACCTGACGAACATGCGGCTGATTGAGGCGCAGTCGATTCTGGCGAGTGCCCGCCTGGCCGTCGATGACATGGCGCCGCGGATGCGGATGCTTGCGGGCGCGTTGGGCAAGCCCGGACGTTACGCGCCACCTGAACTGGCCCAGCTGAATCGTCTCAAGGAACGCCTCAAGACGCAGGCCCAACTGGTGCCCCGGCTGCAGCTGGCCTTGCAGACCTACGACGAACTCGCAGCGGCGTTGCCTCAACTTTCCAAGCAAGTCGACGAAGTGCGTCGCATGGCGGGGCGTGATGCCCTGCAACAGCTGCAGACCATGCGCACGCCCGCGATTGCGGGCAAGCTGTACCAACTCGAACGCTTGCCTGCCGAGGTGGCGGGCGACCCCGAATTCTCCAAGCTGTTCCCCGAGCCACAGCCCATTCGCCTGCCCTTGCCCTCGCGGACGCCGACGGGCCAGTTGCAGGCACCCGAAGCCAAGCCGGCCAAGAAGGGCGGATTTCTCGGCCTGTTCGGCCTCGGGCCGCGCTGAGCTCCGGGCAGACGGTCTGCCCAACGGACACGGCCCCCCTGCCTTGAGGGCAAGAGGACCGCGGATGGCGCGCCGGTGAATCAGGCTTCGCCGAAGACGGCCTTGCTGGCCTTGGCCACCAGGCTCATGAGCTGGTCGAACAGCTTCTCGAAGGCTTCGGCGTTCTCGATGCGCTGGAGACGGTCCTTCTTGGCACCTGAAGAGAAGACTTCCTTGGTCTTCTGCCACAGGCCGGGATTCTCGGCCTTGAACTTGTCCTCACCCAGAGTCTTGCGGGCCATCCCGACTTCCTGTGCGATGGCACCGAAATCGAAGGACTGGTTCTCGACCTTGACCGGGGCAGCCTTCTGCGCCAGGGGGGTGTTGGCCTTGATGGTGCTCATGCAGTTGATACCTCTCCCCTGTGTTTTACCGGAGAATGCGGGTCTCCTTGTGCGATTTAACGGATTCCCAACAATGCCTTGTCGATCTCGGCCGTGACCCCGGCGTCCTGCTCGCGGGACCGCATGCGCCTCAGCACGCCGCCTGCCCGATGACGGCCCAGTGCCCAGGCCACGTGGGCACGCACGACAGGCAAGTCGTGGGCCTGGTGTTGCTCGAGGACGGCAGCAGCATCCTTGTGCGCGCTGTTTCCCAGCACCACGGCCGCGTTGCGCGCCAGGCCCTCCCGCTTGGTGCGCTTGATGGCGCTCCGCCGAAACCGCGAGGAAAATGCGGCCGCATCGAGGGCAAGAAGCTCGTCAAGGGAAGGATACAGGCGGTCCGCCAGGGCCTTCATTGCCGGTTCGCGGGTGCCTGCTGCCTTCCTGTTCCACGGACAGGCCTCCTGGCAGAGGTCGCAGCCATAGACCCAGTCGGCGAGCAGGGGGCGGTCGGTTTCGGCCAACATGCCGCGGGTCTCGATGGTCAGGGTGCTGATGCAGCGCCGGGCATCCATCTGGTTCGGACCTGTCAAGGCGCCCGTCGGGCAGGCAGCCAGGCACGCCGTACAGCGACCGCAGGAGATCGTAACCTGTCGGGGCGCAGGAGTCTCGAGGCTGCTCAGCATCACGCCTAGAAAGGTGAACGATCCCTGGCCCGGCACGATGAGGTTGCAGTTGCGACCGATCCAGCCCAGGCCTGCGGCTTCGGCCGCACTGCGTTCGAGCACGGGTCCCGTGTCGACGTAGGCGCGTGCGAGCGGATCGCCGATGTGCTCCGCCAGTGCACGCAGGCGAGGCGTCATGATTTCGTGGTAGTCCTCGCCCACGGCATAGGAGGCGATGCGGCCCCGGGGTACGTCCTCGGGCATGGGTCCTGCCGGAGGGAGGTCATGCCGCATCGCCACGACGATCACGCTGCGGGCAGTCGGATGAACAAGCCTCGGGTCGATGCGACGCTCCGGGTCCCGTTCGAGCCACGTCATCGGTCCGTTCCGGCCCAGTGCCAACCACGTGCGGAATTGCGTGCCGTAACGCGACGGCTCAGCGGGTGCCGCCCCGATGGCATCGAAACCGAGGGCATGGGCCTCGGCACACAGGGCGTCCCAATCAACGTGCATGCTGTCATCATGCAGGAACCGGCCTGACGGAGAAACCGACACATGCAGGAAGCCGTCTTGCGCGCCCGAAGCGCCCAACAGGCCTGGGGGGCGATGACTCCTGCAAGCCGGGCCCGGGCGCTCCGTCCGTGGTGGCGTCGGATCCTTGCTGGGATGGGCGAACTCGCCGATGCCCTGGTCGCAGAGACGGGCAAGCCGCGCTTCGAGGCCTTGTTCCACGAGGTGCTGCCCTTGCTCGACAGCATCCGCTACCAGATGCGCCATGTTCCCCGGCACCTGCGCCCCAGGCGGATTCCGCTGCATCTCGCCAGGCATCGTCGGTCGGAGTTGGTGCCTGTCCCCCTCGGGGTGGTGGGGATTCTGGCGCCTTGGAACTTTCCCGTTGCCGTCGGCGTCGGCGATGCCGTGACGGCGCTGCTTGCCGGAAATGCCGTGGTGCTCAAACCGTCCGAACGGACACCCGGCTCATCCCGCCTGCTGGAGCGCTGGTGGCGGGAGGCGGGCGGAGATCCCGACTTGCTGATCGTGGTCGAGGGTGGGCCTGAGGCGGGGCAGGCGCTCATAGCGGCGCGTCCCGACCACGTGGTCTTCACCGGCTCGGTTGGCGGTGGGCGCCATGTGGCGGTGGCGGCAGCCGAGCGGCTGATTCCGACGACGCTCGAGCTTGGAGGCAAGGCACCGGCCATTGTCATGCCGGATGCCGACCTCGAGGCGACGGCACGGACCTTGGTATGGGGCGCCTTTGCCAACTGCGGCCAGGTCTGCGCGGCCATCGAGCGGGTGTACGTGCCGCGCGAGCTCTGGGCCGAGTTGCTCGGGCTCGTCCGGCAGCAGGTTGCTGGCTTGCGTCCCGGTTTCGACGTCGGGCGACCGACGATGCCCGAGGCGACGACCCGGTGGGATGCGCAGATCGAGGATGCCGTGGCCCGCGGTGCCGAGGTCATGCGTCCTGCAGCCTCATTCCCATCGCCATACTATGCCCCGGCGGTCCTCGCCCCGTGTCCTCCGGATGCACGGGTGATGCGGGAGGAGACGTTCGGCCCCCTGCTGCCGATGTGTCCGGTGATGGACGTTTCCGAGGCCGTGCATCTGGCGAATGACAGCGAGGTCGGCCTGCTCGGCTACGTCTTCTGCCGTGACGTCGCGGCGGGGAGGGCCCTGGCTGCGCGCCTCGAGACCGGGACGGTCATGGTCAACGAGGTCATCCTGACGCACGCGATGCCGGAAACTCCCTGGGGCGGCCAGAAGGATTCAGGCTGGGGGCGCGTGCACGGCACCCAGGGCCTGGATGCCATGGTGCATTGGAGGCACCTCAACATGCCGCGGATGCCCTGGGGGTTCAAGCCGTGGCTGCATCCCTATGAAGAGCGCTGGAGTGCCCTTGCGGAGCGCTGGTTGCCGCGGGTCTGGCGCCCCTAGATCACGAGCAGGGCGCCGACCAGTACCATGACGATCCCGGTCCCGACACCGATCAGCTCGTCCTTGGTATGGCCGGCGGCATCGTGGACGAATTCGCGGTTGACGACCTGGGGACCGGTCGTATCCCGCAGCGTCACCTGGGACCAGGTCGCGAGGGCCAACCCCCCGGTGACCAGAAGGGCGGCGAGCAGCTTGCGGCGTGTCATCCTGCTATCTTGTCAGCCACGTCCCGTCGGGACAAGCCCGGAGGATGGTTCATGGACGGCGAGTGGCAGGGCAGGACGGTGCTGGTCACGGGGGCGAGCCACGGTATCGGCCGGGCCGTGGCCGAAACCTTTGCCTCGAGGGGGGCCGGCGTCGTCGTGCACGGGGGCCACGATGAGGCAGCCATCGAAGCTGTCGTCACCGGTATCCGGGCCACCGGGGGCAGGGCTTGGGCGGCGTGCGCGGACCTGGGCAGGGCCGATGCCTGCCGCGACCTCGTCGCGAGGGCGTGGGGCGAGGCCGGCCCGCTGGCCGCGGCCGCACTGTGTCATGGCATCGTGCGACGTGGAGGCTGGCCCGATGTCGAGGAGGACATCTGGGATGAGGTCCTTGCCGTCAATCTGAAGTCCGTCTTCTTCCTCGTCCAGGCTATGGCCGGCCGGATGCGGGAAGCGGGAGGCGGCAGCCTCGTGCTGGTCGCCAGCATGCGGGCGCTCGAGGGTGCGCCCTCTTCGCCCCACTACGCGGCGGCCAAGGCGGGCGTGGTGTCCCTGACCAAGTCCGCGGCGCGGGCCTATGCCCCCACGGTCCGTGTCAACGCCGTGTCGCCGGGCTATGTCGAGACCCGCCTGCAAGCCGGGCTTTCTCCTGAGCAGCGCGAGGACATCATTCGCGGTATCCCGCTGGCCCGCATCGGGGCTCCCGCAGAGATCGCGCGGAGCATCGTGGCTCTTGCCGGGCAGGACTTCGCCTATATGACTGGTCAGACCCTGCTCGAGGACGGAGGGCGCATCTGAGCGTCCTGTCACGGAACGTAAAGATGTGTTCGACACGTGGAGGCAGTCTGGACATCCGTCAGAGGGCCTAGTAACCTTGTGCCCATCCCAGCAGGCAAGCTTCGCTCTCTCTTCCCTTCATTGGAGTCGTGATGAACCCCATCAAGGCCCTCGTGGCCATTGCCCCAGTGGTGGCCATCGGCGCCCTAGCCTTCGTGCTCTACAACGAGCACGCGCACGAAACGGGATGGAGCCTTTCGGCCCCCCATGCGGCGCCGGTCAAGCAGCCGATTCTCTTTTCCCACGAGATTCACGTCGGCAAGCGGGGCATTTCGTGCACCTACTGCCACCAATTCGTCGACAAGAACGCCCACGCCGGCATCCCGTCAATGGAGACCTGCGCCGGTTGTCACAAGACGCTCAATGTGGCGGCTTTGCCAGAGTGGGAGCAGAAGGAAATCGGTAAGTTCATGGTGGGCAACGCGCCCAACATGGTGTTGAAGGATCCGTTGAACCCGGTGAAGTGGAATCGGGTCTATGACCTGCCAAACCATGCGCACTTCCCGCATCAGGTTCATATTTACGCTCTTGCGACCAAGCAGGGGAAGGAAGCCGAGACGGCGTGCATCAACTGCCATGGCAACATCGCCAAGCAAGAGGTGGTCCGCCAGGAAATCGACCTGATCCGCATGGGCACCTGTCTCTCCTGTCACGACAAGTACGGCGCCAGCAAGGACTGCTGGTCCTGCCACTACTGATTGCCGAGGAACCCCGATGGAACGCCGCGAATTCCTGAAGCTCTCGGGGCTGGCCGGGACGGCTATGGTCCTGGGTGGCTGCGAAGACTACAGCTCCCAGCTCATAGCCTACGTCGAGCGCCCGATCGCGCTTGAGCCCGGCACGGGTAACCACTTTGCAACGACGTGTGATTTGTGCTCCGCCGGGTGCGGAGTGTCCGTCCGGATCATCGAGGGGCGGTCGGTCAAAGTGGAGGGTCTCGACGGCCACCCCTTGAGCCACGGCGGACTGTGCGCTCTGGGGCAGGCGGGGGTGCAGCACCAGTACCATCCCGATCGCTTCCGTGGGCCTGATTTGCGCGTCAAGGCCGGAGAGGTCAGTCCGGATTACCTGAAGCTGAAGATGCTTTTCGATGACGTCTTCAAGGCCAAGAAGCGTCCCACCACCGTGCCCGAGAACTTCAAGGTCGGTCTGACCAGCTTCGCTGCTCCCGATTTCGCGTTGGCGGATGCCAAGGCTGCCGAGGCCCGCAAGTTCGGAGCCGACCTGTGGGCGCAAGCTGCGGATCGCCTGGGCAGGGTCCTTGCAGCCTCCGGCGCCGGCACGGTCGTGGTGCTTGGACCTCAGGTCCGCGGCCATCGCTACCAGTTGTTCGCCCAAGTCGCAAAGGCCTTCGGTGCGCCGGCCCCCGTCATCGTCGAGCCCTTCGGTTATGAGGCCGTCCGTGCGGCGAACCAGGCTGTCTATGGTCGACCTGACATGCCGTATGTCGACTTGGCCAACACTGAGTTGGCCATCTGCTTTGGTGAAGAGCCCTTCACGACCGGCCCGGCACCTACGTTGTTTAATTGGGGCTTCGGCGAGATGCGCCGCGGCAGGGAGTTGGTTCGCGGCTTGTTTGTCGCCGTAAGCACCCGAATGGGTGAAGCGGCAACGGTGGCTGATCTCTGGATTCCGGTGCGGCCTGGCACGCATGGCGTGATTGCCCAGTTGGCGCTGCACGCCATGGGCAAGGGGGGTGTCTCGGTCGCCGAGGCACACGAGAAGACCGGAGCGCCGGTCGAGCGGCTTGAAAAGTTCGTGCGGTGGGTTGCCGCGACCGAACTCAAGGTGGCTTTCGGGGGTGGCGAGGTACTGGGCCACACCAATGCCGTCGAGACGTTGTCGCTGGTCAACGGCATCAATGTCGCGGCGGGCATGGTCGGTCGCAAGGGTGGCATCGTGCCTGCTGCGCCTTCGCCGATCGCCGGCATGGCGCCGCCTGCCCCCATCTCGTACAAGGAGCTCGTCAAGCTCGTCGATCGCATGAAGGCCGGTCAGGTCAAGGCGCTCGTCGTTGCTGGCGTTGATCTGTTCATGGCCCTGCCTGGAGATGCCGGTCTCGAGGATGCCCTGAAGGCTGTTCCCGAGGTTGTGTCGATGGCGACTGTCCCGGATGACACGGCGGCTCACGCGACCCTCGTCCTGCCGGACAGCACCTTCCTTGAGCGCTGGGGCGACGCCACGCCCTCCGTCGGTTCCGGTTCGTCTGTCGCGACGCTGATGCAGCCTTTGGTGGTGCCGTTCTTCGAGACGCGCTCGGCCGAGGATGTACTGCTCACGGCTGCCAAGGCCGCCGGCAAGGATCTCGGGTTTGCGTCCGCCGAGGCTTACTTCAAGGCGAGGTGGGCCGGCATTGCCAGTGACAATCAGGTGCCCGGCACCCAGAGCGCCTGGAAGAAGGCGTTGCGCAACGGTGGTGTCCACAAGCCCGCGCAGGGGGCGCCCCTCGCGGCCCGGATGCCGGCAGCGGATCTTCCCGCCCCCCGGTTCGAGGGTGGCGAACAGGACTTTCCGTTTGTTCTTCAGCCCGTCAAGTCGATGAAGTACCGGGAGGGCCAAGCTGCACATCTTCCTTGGCTGCAGGAGATGGCTGACCCAATGTCGGCTGCTGCGTGGGGCGGCTGGCTCGAGGTCAACCCTCACACGATGGCCAAGCTGGGCCTTGCCCAGTATGACGAGGTGGTGGTCAAGAGTTTGTACGGCGAGGTCAAGGTGGGGGTCGTTCCTTACCCTGGTCTTCCCGAGGATGTCGTCGGTATGCCGATCAACTTCAGCCGTCGCAACGGGACGCGTTACGACGGCGTCGAGGGCGGCAGTACGTGGGAAGCCACGATGAAGAAGGACCCGGGTCGGGGCGAAGATGCCCGGGCCTTGCTGGGTGCCAAGGCCGCGCAAGCTGCCGGTGGCTTGGCTTGGGGTTCGGTCCGCGTCTCGCTGACGCCGACCGGTGCGAAGTCGAAGCGTCTGGTGCTCGTTTCCAAGAGCATCCAGCCGCAGGAGTCGCCCGCGGTTCCCGCGCGCGTCGAGCAGGAGTTCAAGGTATGGCCGATCTCATGACCGCCACTCACGAAGCTGCCCACGGGGCAGATCATGGTGCCGTCCAGGGTGCGATGGCAGCGCCCTATGCAGGTGCCGGTTCTCCTTATCGCTGGGGTATGTCGGTCGATCTTGACCGTTGTACAGGGTGTGGTGCCTGCGTGGTGGCCTGCCATGCCGAGAATAACCTGCCGATCGCGGGTCCCATCGATACGGATGAGGGGCGCTCGGTCGACTGGATGCGGGTCGAGCGTTATTGGGAGGGGCACTACCCCGAGGTCACGGCGCACTTCGTACCCGTGATGTGCCAGCACTGTACGAATGCGCCCTGCGAGCCCGTGTGTCCCGTCTTCGCGACCTACCATACGCCGGAAGGCCTGAACGGGATGGTCTACAACCGTTGCATCGGGACCCAGTACTGTCAGAACAACGACCCCTACAACGTCCGGTTCTTCAATTGGTTCGAGGCGGCGCTCAACTTCGTGGAGCCTCTCGCCAACCAGCTGAACCCGGATGTCACGGTCCGTTCGCGTGGCGTCATGGAGAAGTGTACCTTCTGCGTGCATCGCATCCGTGAGGCGGCCGCCGATGCCAAGGCCGAAGAGCGACTGCTCGAGGACGGCGAAATCACGACGGCCTGCGCCCAGAGCTGCTCGGCCAACGTCATCACTTTCGGCAACCTGCTCGATCCCCATAGCAAGGTCTCCACGGCCATCGCATCTGCCCGGCGTTTCCGTCTCCTCGAGGCACTGGGCACCGAGCCCGTCGTCTACTACCTGAAGGGTGGCCAGGCATGAAGCTGCATCCTCCTCTCGTCCACGGCGATGACAAGATCAATCGGGATATCCTTCGTCCCCTGTTCGAGACCAGCTGGCGGTGGTGGGCCCTCTTTGGCCTCTGCCTGACGGGTTTCGGTGCGGGCTTCGTGACCTGGATGTGGATGCTTGGCGCCGGCATGTGGGTCACGGGTCTTCATCGTCCGGTCATGTGGGGCGTCTTCATCGCGAACTTTGTGTTCTGGGTTGGCCTTTCCCACTCCGGTACGCTCATCTCTGCCATCTTGCGGTTGGCCAAGGCCGACTGGCGGCGTCCGATTACCCGGGCAGCCGAGGCGATGACGGTTTTCACGGTCCTGATGGCGGCGCAGTTCCCGCTGATTCACTTGGGCCGGACATGGTTTTTCTATTACATCATCCCGTATGTGAACCAACGCGAAATGTGGGGCAACTTCCGCTCCCCGTTGGCTTGGGACTTGATGGCCATCCTGACCTACTTGTCCGGTTCGCTGATTTATCTCTACCTTCCGACCGTGCCCGACTTCGCGATTGCCCGCGACTATGCGACCACGCCAGTCCGGAAGAAGTTGTTCACGATGCTGGCCCTGGGCTGGCGTGGTACCCGCAAGGAATGGCACCGCATGAATCTGGCCATCTTGATGCTGGCCGTTCTCGTCCTGCCTGTCGCCGTCTCGGTTCACACCATCGTCTCGTGGGACTTCGCGATGGCGCTGGCGCCCCAGTGGCACACCACCATCTTCGGCCCCTACTTCGTGCTCGGGGCCATCTACTCGGGAATGGCGTTGGTGGTCACGCTTACCGTCCTTATCCGGTGGGCCTTCAAGTGGGAGGACTACATCACGCCGTTCCACTTGGACAAGCTCAGCAAGATCATGCTCGTGGCCGCCATTCTGTGGACGTATCTCTGGTGTGGCGATTACCTGATTACTTGGTACGGTCGTCTGCCTGAGGAGAAGGTGATTCTCGACATCAAGAATGGTGGTGCCTACTTTTGGCACCAGTTGACGATGATGCTCGCCAACACCATCGTGGCCATCCCGATGCTCGCCTTCAAGAAGGTTCGTACGAGCCCCTGGGCGCTGTTGTTCCTGACAGTTTTCATCAACGTCGGCATGTGGCTGGAGCGCTACCTTATTGCGGTGCCCACCCTGGTGCAGAAGGGTCCGGCGTACACCTGGACGACTTATTCGCCCACCTGGGTCGAGCTGATGATGAGCATCTATCCCTTTGCTGGCTTCGTGATGCTGTACGTGCTGTTCGTCAAGATGGCGCCCTTCATCTCGATCTGGGAGATCCGCGAGGACCGTGTCGCCGAGGCCTACAAGACCATGGGCCAGGCGAAGCTGCGGGCCATCGTGGCGGAGTAGGAGACGACCATGTCCGATACGTACGTCTTGGCGCGCTACCGCGAGGTCGATCCCGCTGCCGCCGGCATCCAGCGTTTGCTGGGTGCCAGCGTCAAGCCCGAGGACATCGATGTGATGACGGGTGTTCCCTACCCCGAAGAGGTCTGGGGTCTTCCGGAGAGCAAGAGCAACATCCGCAAGGTTGCGGCGTTGTTCTGGGTCATCGGTGCCTGCTGCGGCTTCACGCTCGCGGCTGGAACGGCCTGGCTCTATCCCCTGCCCACTGGCGGCAAGCCTATCGTCTCGTTGCCGACAACCGCAGTCATCGTCTATGAGATGTCCATGTTGATGGGTATCTTCTCGGTCGCTGCCGCCACGCTCATCGAGAGCAAGCTGCCCAACTTCAAGAAGTTGCCCTATCACCCGGCTGTCTCGGATGGTCACGTGGTCTTGTCGGTGCGCTGCATGGACGAGTCGCAGGCTACCAAGGTGGACGAGGTGCTCAAGGCGAGCAACGCTGATGAGGTTCTTCGTCATGTCTAGTCGTCGCTTCGCGAAGGTGCTGCCTGCGTTTGCCGGCATCCTGCCCGCCGCAATGTTCGTGGCGGGTTGCCAGGGCCAGATGCGTGACCAGATCAGCTATCGTGCCCAGGAGAGCCCCCTCCCTGTGCCCGCCTCTGCCGTCGCCCAGAACGACGAGGAGGTCAACCTCGACTACCCGATGGAAGTCACGGGTGGTCCGGCCAATCCTTACGGCAATCCTTCCAAGGCCATCCTGACGCTTGGCAAGCGCAAGTACGAGGCGCAGTGCGGTTCGTGCCACGGCCTAGGGGGTAATGGCAATGGCGCGGTGGGCAGTGCGCTGCTGATTCCGCCCTACAATCTGCAACAGCCCATGTACAAGGCCATGTCCGAAGGTCAGTGGTATCTGCGCATCACCAACGGCCATCCCTTTGGTCCGGGCATCGAGCCCATCATGCCGAAGTACCAGAAGAAGCTGACGATCAAGGAGCGCTGGGCGCTGGTCAGCTATGTCAAGCGTGAGCTGATCAAGTAGCGCTGGCAGTAACGGCTTTCAGTCCCTCGTCCGAGTCGGGCGGGGGATTGGGCTTTGGGGGCTACTCGTGCCCTGCTGTTCATGGCGAGCGCGTCAAGGCAGGATCCCAATATGGTCTTGACCCGAATGCGTTGCGCTGCCTTCTGGATTAGCTTGATTGCGCCATCGGGTTGTGGCCTTTTGTCCGAAGTGGTTTCCACGGTTCGGCCTGTCGCCGCGATACCTGAAGCCGCACTGCCGGCTGCTGTCCCTGTCGGCGCTGCTGCAGCCAGGGTCGGCTTGGCGTCCCTACGTCTCGTAGGTGAGCGCTTGGCCCCCCGGGTCAGTGTCGGCGGACGCGTCGTTCAGGGGCTGGACCTGGCGCAACTGGCCTCCGTGAAGGTCTCCATTGTTGGCCATGGCCAGCCCGTATTGCCGGATGTGACCGCACCCGTGGTTGACGGGGTCTTTGCGGTGTCCCTGGTCGGGCTGACCCCCGGTCCAAGGCGTATCGTCCAGGCTGTGGGTTTGGACCACGAGGGCCGAGAGGTGTCGGGGGCAGCCTCGTGCTGGCACCGGATGTGCCTCTACAGGAGCCTTTGCTGCTGGAGGTCGCCCTGTCGGTCGGTGAGGGCGAAGGAACGCTGACCCGTAGAGAGGTCATGGAACTACCTTTGGAGCAGGAACAGGGACCCTGAGCCTCGAGCCTCACTAGGCACCTGCGTCACACAGGGCGACGGATCCGGGGGTGAGCGCATGGAGGACGTCGCTGTTCGACGGCGCCCAGACGGGCTCTCCCCGGCCCTGCCATCGATGCAAGGTCTTGCCGGACCAGATGCTTTGCAACGCCAGCGTTCCCGAACCGGCGATGCCGACGGTTTTTTCCCTGGGCAGCCACGCGACCGACTGCGGGGAGGCGACCTCTGTCTCGAAGTCGACCATGGTCGATTGCGTTCCCGAACGCTCAATCCACACTCGGCCTGCCCCCGCCAGAAGCCAGCTTTTGCCGTCGGGAGCCCAAGCGGGCAGGACCTCGAAAGGTACTTCGTAGGGAACGGGTTCGCCGCTCCAGGCATTGTCCTCAACCTGTGTCCACATGGCAGGTGGGCCATCCTCGCGCGAAAGCAGGAGACGGGTGCCATCTGGGCTAACTGCCGAACGCGACCACGGACCACTTTCCGGAGCCGGTATCAACTTGGAGGTCTTGAGGTCCAGCAGGCTGACTTGGTCGTCATGGCGCAGCCAGAGGGTGTCGTCGCCCAGCCAAAGCCCGGCGTGGGTCACCGTAAGGCCGGTCGCCATGGAAACCAGCGGGTCAGGCTCACCCGGAGACAGCTGGACGACGGTACCATCCTCGGCGATGGCAACCATCTGCTGACGTTCCGAACCCACGGGCAGGAGGGCGATCAGAGGCTGCTCCAGAAGCCACTGATTTCCGACGGCACCTGTCTCTCGCGTGAACAGGACAATCCTGCCTTCCCGGGTGCCCATGGCCACGTACTTGCTGCCCAGCGGAAGGAGCGTGTGAGGGATGCCGCCCGGGACACCCCAGAGTTGCCTGACTGGACCGGGCAGCAGGGTGTTAGTCAGGATGCGAGACCCTGCCACGGGATCGATCCTGGGGGTCACGCAACCTGTCGGGACCATGCACAGGCCGGCCGCAACGAACTTGATGCTCGCGTCGATGACCCGGCGGGTCCATCCAGATGGGGCCATGTTGGTCATTGTACCTTCAGCGCTCCCCCATACGAGGGGCCGATATCACCCACATCCTGGCTTGCCCTGTAGGATGGTTGCGTGTCTCATCTAGCCTGCAGGCACCGTGCAGTCAGGCTCCTGGTAGGAGCCGCCTGCGTGATTCCGCTGGCGGGCTGCACCACCGTTGCGGTACTGGCCGACCGGGCGTGGTCGGAGCCTCCCCTCCTGAGTGTGGCAGCCGAATCGGATGCCTATCAGTTGCGGTTGACGCAGGGCCATGCGGGAGTTGCGGCAGGTGACTCTGGCTTGGTTGCGCTCTACGGGGTACTGGGGTTGCCGTTGTTGATGGCCGGGATGGCCAGTGTCATCGGACCTGTGCCGGCAGACATCGCGAGGCCGCTCATCGCGGCGGATCTCGTCTTTGCGGCCTTGCTTGGGCTGGTCCTGCCCGGTCCTATCGGCACGACAGGCGAAGCACTCGAGGTCGAGACCCCTCGGGGGGCTGATCGTCGTCCGCTGGCCGCTGACGCATCGGGTCGTTTGATCGCGGAACTTCCGGCTTCCGGCTATCGCTCGGGTGGCACGCGAAGCTTGCACTTGGTCAGGAAAGGCTATCGGATGGCCTCGTGGCGCCTGCCACGGGCGTTGCCGGGAGTACCCGTGTCCTCCGGATCGATGCCGCTGCTTCAATTGAGCCTCCAGCAGGGGACGCCTTCCGTTGGTGTCGGCGTGGCCCTTGTGGCCGGCGCATCCGTCCGGGATCTGGCCCTGTCCGTGGAAGGCACCGTCCCGGGCAGCACGGCTGCCTGGGGCGTGAGGCCGTCAAGGGTCGATCGTCTGGACCAAGGACAAGAGGTCTCGTTCGAGCTGCTTGGGCCGACTCCGGCCGGTGCGGCATCAGGGCGGACCCGGGCATGGGTGATGGCCAGCGAGCACCTGGGCTGGAGCAGCGAGGGGCTGGCCGTGCCGCTCGAACCGTCGGTTGCGGATCCGCCGGATCGACCGTGGCCCGTGGTCCTGGAGGCACTCGTCTTTCAGGATTGGCCTCAGGGGCGACGGGCTGAATTGGTCCTGGGCCTGTCTGCTCCGGAAGAACAGGGCTGGGATAGCTTGCGCCTGACGCTGCGTACAGGCGATCCGACCGTTGTCTTCGAACAACCCGTCATTGATCTGGGACCCGTCATGCTGCCGTCGGGCCGTTCACCCGTCTTTCGGACGGGCCTATGGAGAATGGCTGGCAAGGGTGGGCCAGTCGGCATCCGTTTGGAGTTGGAAGCCCGTCGGGCGGGCCTCGCCAAGACCTGGTTCGAGGACTATTGGTGGCCGGATGACCGGAACTGATTGCGAAGGGCAATTTCAGGGTGAGATACTTGCCGAAGGGCCGGTGACCTTCGGCCGCCTGCTCTCCCCGGACCAGCGACTGACCGGGGCGGCCTGGGTGGCAGGTTGCGAGCCCTGGTGGCGTCTTGAGCGATGGCCGGACCATGAGCGATCGTTGACCTCGGTGCTACGACAGGTGCGGCGGGGAAGACGCAAGGGTGTCGGTATCGTCCTTCACGCCTGTGAGGCCACGGCACCCATCGAGATTGCCGGTGGGCCACTTGCAGCCTTGCTTGCGCGTTGGCGCGAGGCCAAGCCCCTTCCCCCGATGGCCTTCGCTGCCGCTTCCCGCTGGGAACAGGTGGCTGCGCGCGCGTTGATTGGCTTGGCGTGGCGAGATCATGAATTGGTTGGAGCTGCTTTGGCCTTGCCCCGGGCAGGAAACCACTGGAGTGTCGTTCACCTGGTACGGGCACCCGATGCGCCGCAGGGAACGGTCGAGATGCTGGTCCTCGCCTGCATGCGCCACTTCCACGACCAGGGCGTCCGATGGGCCACGCTGGGCCTGATGCCGCTCGAGGGACCGGTGC
>VGJW01000010.1 GCA_016867265.1 Candidatus Tanganyikabacteria bacterium | reverse complement strand
TCTCCCGCTTGCTGGACGAGGGCGAGGAAGACATCCTCGCCTACATGGCCTTCCCGCAGGCACATTGGCGGAAGATCCGGTCCACGAATCCCCTTGAGCGCCTGAACCGCGAGATCGGCCGTCGCTGCTCGGTGGTGGGCATCTTCCCGAACCGTCAGGCGCTGACGCGCCTCGTCGGGATGGTGCTGGCCGAGCAGTCGGACGAGTGGCTGGTGGGCAAGCGGTGCCTGACCCTGGTCAGCCTCGAGCTGCTGGATGGAAACCCCAAGGAGGAACCCATGATGCTCGTGGCCTGAACCAACCCGTCATCCCAAAGGAAGGACTGCGGAAGTTACACCACGAGTTGGGACTTGACCACCCAACCCGACCGTGGTAGCATGGGGTTTGTGATGCGTGAAGTCCGGTGAGAAGCCGGCGCTGTCCCGCAACGGTATGGGGAGTTCCTTCCCGAGCCCGACCAGCATCAGGACCTGTCCCCCCGCTCGGTACCTCCTCGAGGCAAGGAACCCGCGCACCCCCATGCTGCTGGCTGTCCCGCCGGAGCTGCCGGACCTCGGCGAGGTCACCGTCGCAGCCCATCGCCCCCGCCGTGATGACCGGACCCAGGGCACGATCCGGATCACGGCCGAGGCCATCCGGCGCTCGGGTGCCCGTACGCTGGGCGAGCTGCTCGGGCGTCAGGCGGGCCTCGCCATCCGCAGCTACGGAGAGCCCGGGGCGCTGGCCACGGCCTCGTGGCGAGGCGTCGGAGCGGAAGGTGTCCTGGTGGTCCGGGACGGCGTCCGCCTGAACGACCCGCGACTGGGCCAGGCAGACCTGGGCAGCATCCCGCTCGAAGGTCTCGAAGAAGTCGAAATCCGGGCAGGTGGCGGCTCTGGCCCCTATGGTGCCGATGCTGCGGGTGGCGTCATCCTGCTGACCTCGGCACGCCGGCCTGTTCGGCGCCTGGATGCCGGAGTGGGCACCCTCGGGGAACAAGCACTCGGCTTCACGGTGACCGATCGCGACACGAACGGACGCCACGGACTGTCCATGCGACAGATGCGGGCCACCAACACCTTCCCCTTCACCCGCGACGGCCGGGATGCCGGCTTGCGCGCCAACGCCGGAACCGACCAACTGCAGGGGACCTTCGACCTGGAGCGCACGCTGCCCGGTGGCAGGCTGTTGGTCCAGTGGATGGGCGGACAGTTCACCAAGGGCCTGCCCGGAAGCATCCGGCAACCCAGTCCCCGCGCAAGCCAGAGCGACAATCGCTGGCTCGCCGCCCTGACGTGGGACACCCGGGACGAACGCGGTCTGGGAGAAGAGTGGCAACTCTCCCAGCAAGGCAGCGAGACCCGGCTCGCGGACCCGGAACGTGTCTTCGGGCCGCCCGTTTCCACCTCCGGCTACCGAAGCACCGAGGCACGATTTCGCAAACAGGCCGGAGTCGGCACGCACGTCCTCGATGCGGGCCTGACGACCACCCACCACGAGGCATCCCGGTTTCCGGACCGCTGGCAGCAAGCCGCCTTCCTCGAGGACCTCTGGGATCTGGGCGCGGGCTGGACCAGCGTTGCGTCCGTGCGTTTCGAGCAATTCGCGCGGCAAGGGGGCCTATCGCCCAGGCTGGGCCTCTCCTGGGCCCCCGGCCCCGGCGTCCTGTGGCGGTTGCGCAGTGGCCAGACGCTCAGGGCCCCGACCCTGAACGACCTCTACTGGCCATCCAGCCCGGACGCGGCAGGTAACCCGGACCTGCGTCCCGAGCGGACGTGGCAGGACGAAGTCGGTCTCGACTGGGAACCGGACCAGACCTGGGACGTCCACCTGACGGCCTTCAGCCGGGTCGGCGTCGATACCATCGTCTGGCAACCGGGTGCCGGTGGCCGCTGGCAACCGGCCAACATCGGCCGCACCGTCGGCGCGGGCCTCGAGACGCGCCTCGGTTGGCGCCCCTTGCCCGGACTCTCGGTCACGCTGCACGAAACCTGGTCACGCACGATCGATGGTGGATCCAGCGGCGCGACGGCAGGCCGGGAGCTGCCTTTCCGGCCGGACCACGTGGCCGGTGGCAGCGTGACGTGGCAACCCGGCACCGACGGGTGGGGCACGTTCCGCGTGGACCATCAGGGCCGCCGCTTCAGCACGGCCAGCGAGACCGGCCGGCTCGATCCGGCGACGGTCCTGGGCCTGCAGCTTGGTTGGCAAGTCCCCGACGGCAGCATCCTGACGCTCAACCTCGACGATCTGGCCGACAGCCGGCCCGTCTACCAGCCCGGCTATCCGACACCCGGCAGGAGCGGTCTCCTGTCCTGGTCCCGGACCTATTGACCCCCCTGCACCACCAAGGCACTCCACCATGAATACCGAACGCACCCTCCTGGCGGCCACGACCCTGCTTGTCACCGCCTGCACGCTACCCGATGCCTTCCTGGCGGCACGACCAACGTCGATCGTCGATACGAACGAGGCCGGACGCAAGGCGGGCGAAGCATCGCCGCAACCCGGTGCCACGCCCCGGGCCATCTCGCCCGAGAACCTTGGCTACCTCGTGATGAACGGGCTCGCCCGAACCGTCGAGCGCGTGGCGCCCGGCGGGGGCGAGGTCACGCGCCTGTTCGAGACGGGCCTCTACCCCAATCAGCTCGTCCGGATCGGCAGCAACCTGCTGACGGTCGAATCCGGTGATGCGACGCTGGCCGTGGGACCGGCCGACGGCGCGCGTGTCGCACGAAGGATCAGCCTCGAGGTCGGCTTCAATCCGATGGAGGTCATCGAGACGCGGCCTGACGAAGGGCTCGTCACCTCCGTCGTCAGGAAGCAGGCCTTGCTGGTGCGCCTGAGCGACGGCACCACCCTTCGGACACTCGACTTGCCCGACGGCCATCAAAGCCAGGGCGGCGTGACACGCCTCGAGAATCGTCTGTACCTCGCAGCTGCGGACGTCACCTATGACGCCAACTGGAATGCCACGACGGCGTGGTCAGGCATCCACGTCTATGACATCGGCACCGGTACTTTCCTTGCGCCCATTGTCCTCGACACGGACGAGACGCCCTGGGCCATCGCGACCCTGCCCGGCAAGAAGATCGTGGTCGGCACCCAATCGGGCGCCACCATCGTCGACCCGACCACCGGCAACGTCGTGGCACGCATCGATGCCAAGGCACGCCTCGCCTCGTTCGCCATGGACGGGGACGGCAAGGCTTGGGCCGGCCTCGGCGCGGCCACGGATGGCAGCAGCGAGGGTCGGGGCCTCGTCCGTTTCGATCCCGCCTCCGGCACCCTCCTGACGGATTCCCGTCGGGACTGGACCCTCGATACGGGTGACTCGTCGGCCTCGCGCCTGGCCATCGAAGGGAACGTGGCGTGGTTGCCGAACTTCGCGGAAGACAAGGTCACGACGCTCGACCTCGCCAAGGGGGTCGTCATCCGGCGCACGAACGTCGGAGACGGGCCTCAAGCGGTCTTGCTGGACCCGTAGGAGTCGGGGGATTAGCCCCCCGCATCCCTACTTCTTGCCGAACCAGACGTCCTCGGTCATCTGGCGCTCGCCGTTGCGGACCATGCTGGCCCTGTCCAGCGTCTCGCCGCGCTCGTTGAGCTCGGCACGGTTCTGGACAGACAACTCGGTGATGCCCAGCTCCTGCATGGTCTTCAGCTCACCGGCATCGACGCGGGCATCGCCGTCGGCATCGACCCAGATCTTCATGCCCTCGAGTTCGGTGCCGGTGAGGCGACCGTCGCCGTCGGCATCGTGGGCGCGCATCTTGTCGTAACCACTGCCGTACTTGCCACCCTCGTCGCCGAAGAGGCGCTTGCCGTCGATCTCGCCATCGCCCTGTGCCGCCGCCGTCGCACCGCCGTCGCGGTCATCGACCAGCAGACCGTCCTGACCGGCCATCCATTCGATGTTGTCCTTGTCGCCATCCCCGTCGATGTCGAAGGAGACGGTCTTGCCCATCTGCCCGTCGATCCGGTTCTTGGCGGTCGAGACGCCGGTCGTCCCGATTTTGCCGTCACCGTCCAGATCGAGGGCAACCGGAGAAGCCGTCTGCTGGGCAGAGGCATAGGACGACTTGGCTGCCTCCATGTCGCCCTGCTGATAGGCCTGGATGGCCGCACGCAGGCGGGCTCCGCCCTGCGGCCCCGTGCCCTGCGTCGGATCGACGTTACGGCCGAACCCCTTCCAGTCCCCGAAGGTCTGCTGCAACTCGGCCATCATCTCAGGCGGTACGGAGTTGGACTTGCCGCTCAAGAAGTCGTTGACCGCCTGCTGCTTCGCCGCGAAGTCGCAAAGCGCCTTGACGGCCTTGCCTGCCTCCGCAAGGTCAGGCGGGTTCTGCTTGAGCGCGAACAGGAGACGCTCGATGATCTGGCGCAGTTCGAGCGGGAAGATGTTCTTCAGGGCATCTTCCTGACTGACCTTGCCGGAAAGCACGTCCTGCAGGACCCCCCCGACGTTGACCCCGGCTACCTCCCGAGGCATCTCGGGATGCCGAGCCAGCAAATCCCCCACCACGGCCGAGGCATCGGTCGCGGCCCCTGCAGGCCCGGGCACCTGGGCCTCGAGTTCCAGCGAAGAACCGCGGCCCGTGGGGACGACCGAGGCCTCGTCCGAGAAGGCAGGCAGCGAGGGCTGGTCGGGCGTGTCCTCCATGCCGAAGGACTGCACGTAGGTTTCTGCAACCTTGGTGGCGGCAGCGGCGCGCGGAGCCTGGGAAGTCGCGCCAACGGACTGAATGGACATGTCGGGTTTACCTCGTGCTTCTCTCATCGCCCAAGAAAGGTGTACCCGGGAAAGATTTCAAGTTGCGCAAACATGCGCCGGAGAGGCGCCGGAATCCGCGGCCTGACGTCCCTGCGCCTAGCGCCAGGTCACGATGCGATCCAGCGCGTGCCGGTGCCGAGGCATGCCCGCGCTCGCCGGCAGGCCGATGGCCACCAGCGCCGGAATCGGCACGTGGTCGGCAAGGCCGAGCAAAGCCCGGACCTTGGCCGGATCGAAGCCGAGCATCGGCGATGTCCCCAGGCCAAGGCTGGCCGCAAGCAACAAGAGGTAGCCGAGCGCAATGCCGCCCTGGCTCGCACCGAGCGTCTCCAACGCGTCGGTCGGCAACGCGCCATAGGCGCTCTGGACCCGCGCCACGAAACCCTGCCGACCAGCTTCGCCCATGGCGGGGTTGGCCACCTCGTCGAGATGAGCCATGACGTCACGCATGTCGGTCGTCAGCACGATGACGGCAGGGGCCGAGCGCACCTGGGGCTGGCCATACGCAGCTTCCGCAAGGCGGTCCTTGAGGTCGGGGTCGCTGACGACCACGAAACGCCACGGCTGGATGTTGTAGGCCGAGGGGGCCTGCGCCACGGCGGCGAGCAACTCCTCGATCCGCTCGCGCGGCAGGGGCCCGGGCAGGAACTCACGATGGGACACACGCCCATGGGCCGCCTCAAGCGCAGGCTGCGAAGGGGAAAAAGTCATGCTCGAGGCACCTCCGACGGTTCGGCACAGCGCGTGCCGTCGTCATCGGACCCCGGCCGGACGACAAGCGTCAACCCCGACGGAGCACCTTGGAGAAATTTCGGCCCCGTCTCCTCAAAAGACGCAAGTCGTTAAGGGAAAGTTAGGACAACCTAAAGACCACCATGCCAATCCGCTTGCCCCGCATCCTGGTCGCCGTGGCGCTCGCCGCGACGACGGCTGCGTGCGGCCAGCCGGCCGCCGTGCGCGCCACCACGGGGGCCGGGGCCACTCTGCCCTTCGCGGAAGCCACCCTCGACCGCCTCGTCAAGGAGCACGGCGCCCTCGACAACCGCCAGCTGCCCTTGCCTCAGGCGGTCTTCCGGACACTCGACGCCGACGGCAACGGCACCCTGACGCGGGACGAACTGCTGCGCCCGATGCCCACCGGCACTCAGGGCCTGAAGGCCTCGGCCCTGTCCGCACGATCCGAGATGGATCGCCTCGCCGACCAGTTGCGGCCCAAGGCGCAGGGTGGCCTTGCAGCAGCTGCAGCCGACGAACCGGCAACTGCCGAGCCCGTGGCCGATGCACGCGAGGGCCGCACGATCGGCGGCTGGCTGCTCGGGCGGTATCTGCGCCTGGTCGGCCACTACGGGTCCGAGTTCATGTTGCACCCCAAGCGCCACGAGGACAGGCGAACGCCCGCCGATCTCGGGCTGACCTACACCGCCCGAACGCTGACGGCCGAGGATGGCATCCGGGTCGCCGCTTGGCACATTCCGGCAGCAAGCAAGACGGGCAAGGCCGTCATCCTCGTGCACGGCCACGGAGCGAGCAAGGCCATCTGGCTCCAGTCCGTCGTCCTGCCAGCCCTTCACGAGGCGGGCTTCGACATCATTGCCATCGACCTGCGTCGGCACGGTGCCTCGACCGGGGACCATGTGACCTTCGGCCTCCACGAACCCAGGGACATCGCGGCGGCAAAGGCTTGGGCGCGGGAGCTGGGCCTTGATTCGCTTGGCCTTCTTGGCCTGTCACTGGGGGGAGCATCCTCCATCAGGGCGGCTGCGGCCGATCCCGATTTCAAGGCCGTCTGGGACGACTGTGCCTTTGCCTCGTTCCGGATGGCCGTGCTGAGCGCCGCCTCGCGGTTCCAGGCTCCCTTCGTGCGCCTCGTCGTCGCGGCGGTGCTCGAATCGGCCAATCGCAAGGTCGGTGCGGACATGACCGAGGCCGATCCCGATCGCTGGGTCGGCCGCATCGCCCCGCGGCCCCTGCAGATCGTGCATGGCGAGGAAGACCCCTTCATCCTTGCCGAGAACAGCCGTGTCAACTACGCGGCCGCCCAGGAACCCAAGAGTCTCTGGGTGGTGCCCGGGGCCGGTCATGCGAACTCGGACGGTACGGCCCCGGAAGCCTACCGGAGCCGCGTGGTCGCATTCTTCTCGAAGGCCCTTTGACCCAATCCCGCCATCGCTACGGGCCCGTGTCACCCACCTACATCATTTTGCAAGAGAGATTTTTCACGACCTGAACACAAGAACGCGCTGATCCGGGGATGCAACAAACAGTACCCTCGGCAAGCAACGGAGAAGGCCGTGAACCTGACCAACCATGCCCGCAAGCGGATGAGTCAGCGTGCCATTGCCGAGGAAGCCATTTCCTTCGCGCGGCACTTCGGGAAAGTCTTCCATCGCGCCGGGGCGA
Source organism: Candidatus Tanganyikabacteria bacterium (assembly GCA_016867265.1). Taxonomy (GTDB): domain Bacteria; phylum Cyanobacteriota; class Sericytochromatia; order S15B-MN24; family VGJW01; genus VGJW01. Next base: position 122,310 of record VGJW01000010.1, on the reverse strand, counting down.
CCTTTTATACGGTCCGCCGCAAGGACCTACCTGCAGCCCTCCTGCGCACCCACGGGCACCTTGTCGGACTCACCGTGCTGGCGACAGCCAAGGGAGATACCGTCCTAACTTGCTACAAGCACGCGTACGCAACCCGGCGCATCAGAAGCAAACCACGCTGCAGTTGGCAGCGACCCCAGCCCTGAGACCGACGTCCTCGGCGCCGCCCTTCACGCTGACGCCCCGGTGGCTGGATCCGGTCGAGGCCGATGCGTTCTTTGTCCAACTGCTGCTTCAGATACCTTGGGAGCAACCGATCCTGCGGATTTGCGGCCGACAGGTGCAGGCGCCCAGATTGACTTCGTGGCACGGCGACAGCGGCTGCCTCTATCGCTATTCCGGTCGCCTTCACGCACCGCGGCCGTGGATACACCCGCTCGAAGCCATCCGGAATCGAATCGAGCAGGAGACTGGCATCCGGTTCAACACCGTGCTCGCCAACCTCTATCGCGATGGACGCGATGCCATCGGCTGGCACGCCGACAACGAGCGGGAGTTAGGCCCGGCGGCCATCGTGACCTCCGTAAGCCTCGGGGCATCGAGGCGATTCAAGCTTCACCGCAACGATGGCCGTCAAACCGTCGACTTGGTCCTCGAGCACGGAAGCCTGCTCTGGATGGGCCCAGGCACGCAGGATGGCTGGCGGCACAGCCTGCCGCGGATGGCCGGGGTCCACGGGCCACGCATCAACCTGACGTATCGCCACGTACGACAGGCAGCAGACCCCGGATAGCACAAGGCCATTCAGGGCATCTGACGCGGATCCCAGCCCGTCACGCCGCCTTCCTCCAAGGCATCCAGTCGCTCGAGGCACGCTTCGCCCAGCGACCAGCCGAACAGATCGGCATTCTCCGCCATCCGGTCCGGAGAGACCGATTTGGGCAGGACCACCATCTCGCGCTCGAGGCCCCAGCGCAGCATCACCTGGGCCGGCGTGCGCCCCAGTTCGGCCGCCACGGCACGGACCTCGGCATGATCGAGGCGACGGCCCTTCGCCAGGGGACTGTAGGCCTCGACGACGACGCCCTCGGCACGACACCAGCCCCTTGCCTCGCGTTGTTGCAGGAACGGATGGACCTCAATCTGGTTGACCGAGGGCTTCTCGTGGGCGTAGACCGTCATCTCCTCGAGGTGATGGGCCATATAGTTGCTGACGCCGATGGCCTTCACCATGCCATCCGCCAGGCAACGTTCCAGCGCGCGCCACGTCTCGCGCCGCAGGCCAAGCACCGGCCAATGCACCAGCATCAGGTCAATCGGCCCGACATCGAGGCGCGCAAAGCTGCCCTCGACGGCCCGCATCGTCGGGTCATAGCCATGGTCGTCATTCCAGACCTTGCTGGTGACGAACACCTCGTCTCGGGCAAGCCCCGAGGCCCTCACCGCCTCGCCGACCTCGACCTCGTTGCCGTACAGGCGTGCGGTATCGACATGGCGATAACCCTGATCCAGCGCCGCCAGGACAACGGCCACGCCATCCGAGCCCGAAGGTACGCGGAAGACCCCGAGCCCGACCCACGGCAGCGCCCCCCCGTGGAGCAAGGGGCGGGTGGACGACAGGGACGTCGGAGCTTCCAGCTTCATGGCCGCCAGTATGGCACCCTGCAGCAGCCTACGCTCCCCGCAGGCGCTGCCAGAGGCGCTGGATCCGCTCGGCGAAGGGAGGATGGGTGGTCGCGACATCCCTGCCGCCCCCGGCCTTGAGCTCCTGCAGGAAACGCTCGTTCATGCGCACGGATGCCCCGCCGTCGAAGCCTGCCTTCCGGGCCAGATCCAGACCGCCCGCATCCGCCTGGTGCTCGACCGCCCGGGTCAGGGCTTCCGTCATCTTCTGGAACATCCCCACGACCTGCCGGCCACCGGGAATCCGGGACAGCAGGCTGGCCAGGCGACCCTTCTCCTGATCGAGCGCCACGCCACCCATCACGTCGCGGTTGCGGTCGTGCGTGATCTCGTGGCCCAGTACGAAGGCCAGTTCGTCATTCGACTGCAGCTTGGCCAGCATGCCCTTGGTGATGGCGATATGGCCACCGCCCATCGAGTAGGCATTGGGCTGGGCATCGTCCAGCACGACGGCCTTGTAGGCGCGCCCGTTTCCGGCGGCTGCCCCGAGCCTGTCGAGAATGCCCTGCACCCGCCCCTGTACGGCCGGATCCCGGACCAGGCCCGAGTTGCCGTTGCGGGCCCCGACCTCCGCGATGGCCCGCTGCACCGACTGGGTGGCCAACCGCTGCTCGAGGTCCGCAGGCATGTTCCGGCGCCCACCCAGGAAGACCTGCTGGAAGCGCTGCCAGACCTGCGACAGCAGGCTACGGGCCCCTGCGCTCGCCTGCGTGAAGCCTTGACGCAGGCGCCCCAGCATCCCACCATCGGGGGTCGGCTGCGGGGCCACCGAGGCGGCCACTCCGGCATAGGCCGCCGGACGAACGGCCCCCGAAAGGGCCAGCACGTCGGTGGCCGAACGCGCCGCGACGGACACCTCCCCTGCGGCGGAGGGCATGCGGATGGCTCCGGTGCGGCCACGCAGATCCGACGTTGCCGCCACGCCACGCATCGTCACGCTCATCCGGCAGTTCCCCCTCTCGGGCTATCGGCGCGGCAGGCGCCTCGGGCCCAAGATTTCAAGAGGGCTTCACGGTCGTGCGAGAATGACCCCCATGGACAACCTCTACCTGGTCCTCAAGACCTTGCATGTCGTCGCCGTCATTGCGTGGATGGCGGGGCTGCTGTATCTCTTCCGCCTGTTCGTCTACCACGGCACCGAGACCGAGCCCGTCGTCCGGACCCGTCTCGTCGAATGGGAGCGCCGCCTCTACACCTACATCGCCAATCCGGCCATGGCCGCAACGTGGCTGCTGGGCCTCGGCATGACGGCCGTCCAGCCGGGCCTCTGGCAGCAGCCCTGGCTTCACGCGAAGGTGGCCCTCGTGGTCCTGATGACCGGCGTGCACCACGCCGCCCTGCCCCTCAGGAGGCGTCTGGCCGCCGATGCTGCGGTGCCTTCGGATGTCCGCCTGCGCATCCTGAACGAAGTGCCGACGCTGCTGATGATCGGCATCGTCGCCCTGGTCATCCTGAAGCCCTGGGCCCGCTGACCCGGATCAACGGACGTCAGGCCTCAGCCACGTCCACGAGGTCATCTACTTCCCCCGTGCCCTCATCCGGCGCATAGACCGCCGGCACGACCAGCACGGGCCGACAGGCGCCCAGCCACGCTTCGAGGCCATCGGCATCGGCCCGCTCGCCCGCGCGGACTTCCTCGGCAAAAGCCTGCGGCAAGTAAGGCTCGAAGCGCGAGCCAGGCGTAGGCCCGAGGCCCCGCAGGATTGCCGACCGGTCCGCTGAGGTCAGGCCATGCGTGGCCCAGTCGCCGACGACCTGCACGACCTCCTCTGCCGAAAGGCGCACCCCGCGCCGCGCCGAGCGCAGCGTGACGCGGTCCCATCGGACCGTGGCCCGCGCCGTGAACGCATCGGCAAGGGCCAAGGCAAGCGCCCGATTGCGCCGCTCACCCGCCATGGTCCTGAGCTCGACGAAGCCCCTGACTTTCCAGACGGGAAAGACATCCGGCCGCAGGCCCCGGACGGACGCCTCGGCACGCAGCTCGGCCAGCAGGCGCTGTTCGGGTGCATCCAGCCATTCCGGCACGCCGTCCCCGACCAGCAGCTGGCGCATCTCCTCCGCCACCATGCCGTCCATCCCGACGCTTCCCGCCTGCCGCCAGCGCGGCGCACGACCGCCCTCGCCACCGGAGAGTCCCTCGACCACGACACGCCTGCGCCCTTCCTCGATGCGCACCGCTCGCCAGGCCTTGCCCGCCAGCATGAAGCCACCCTCAGCCGCGGCCTTGCGCAGGAAGGACGCATCCATGGCCCCGATCGCCCGACCGCCCGCGATGACCTGCCATTGCTCCTCGCCCTCGGCGAAGACCGAGCAAAGGCTGCTGAAGTGCGCCTGGCCGAACTGGCGCTCGGCCTCGTAGCCCAGCTGGACCTGATGACGGACGCGTTCGAGAAGCCCCAGCGCGCACATGTGGTCCACCAGCACCGCGAACTCAGCGGCCCGGATGCCACGGAACGGGACGTTGCGCGCGAGGTCCGCGTGCATGTCGTCGACGGCCACGCGCCGCCCCGCAAGTACCCGCACCAGCACCTGGTGGACCAGCACCGTCCACGCCCTTTCGGGCAGGGCCACGGGCTCGACCCAGCGCCGGAGCGCCAGGGAGGTCAGCGCGACGGCCCGCAGGAAGGCCTCGCGGTCGTCCGTCAGTACCACCATCAGGCCCGGCTTGCCCCGTCGGCCCGCCCGGCCCATGCGCTGGAGGTACGAGGCCACGCTGAGCGGGGCATCAAGCTGCAACACGGCCTCGACATCGCCGACATCGACCCCCATCTCCATCGTGCTCGTACAGACGAGGCAGCTCTCCTCGGCCCGGACGACCTCCTGCTCGACCTCCTCGCGCAGGCTGCGATCGACGCTGGCGTGATGAATGACGGCCGGAATCCCCTCGGCGCGCAGGGCCGGCACGAGGGCCTCGGCGAGACGCCTCGCGTCCGTGAAGAACATCGCCTTGCGCCCCTTGAGGTGTGCAGCCGCAGCACGCGCCACGTCTTCGACGCCCGCATCCTCGAGGTGGCGAAGCAGGAAGTGCCGCTGGATGCCCGATCGCGACGGATTGACGACGGCCCTTGCGCCCTGGTCCGAGCCGCACAGCCAGTCCAGGAAGGCCTCGGGATTACCGAGCGTGGCGGACAGCGCGATGCGCTGCACGGGATGGCAGCTCGCAGCCGCGAGGCGTTCCAGCAGGCATGCCAGTTGCACGCCCCGGTCCGTGCCCGCGAAGGCATGCGCCTCGTCGATCACGATCGCCCGTACCTCGGCGAAGACGCCCTGTCTTCCGCCCATGAACAGGGCCTCGAGGCTTTCGGGCGTCGTCAGCAAGACGTCGGCGGGCTCACGGACGAAGGCGGCGCGCTGACCTGCCCCCACATCACCGTGCCAGCGGAACACCGCCCGGTCGGCCATAGCCGCGTACCGGGCGAGGCGAGGCTCGACGTTGTTGATGAGCGCCTTGAGCGGCGAGACGTAGACGACGGACATCGGGGCCGCCCCGACCTCGAGCATCCGGGACAGCAACGGGAAAAAGGCCGCCTCCGTCTTGCCACCTGCCGTCGGCGCGATCACCAAGGTGTGCTGGCCCGCGACGATGGGCGGGACGGCCAGCTTCTGGGCCGGCCTGAGATCCGGCCAACCCAGGCGATCGGCGATGCGCCGCCGCATCTGCGGATGCAGCAGGTCGGTCTCGCGCCCCTCTTCGGGGCTGGCGACGGCCTCAGAAGTCAAGCAGGTGCGCCTCCTGCTCCTCGACGGCCTCGATGGCGGCGACGGTGCGCTCCGAGGGCGCGAAGTCGCGTCGGGGATCGTAGGCGGTGTCCTGCTCGCACAGGTCGAGCAGATCGACGAGGGTCTTCAGGAAACCCCGGGGGAAGGTGGGCGCCGCCTTGCCGAAACGCGTGGCCAGATGATCCGCGAAATCCGCGAGGAACGCCTCGTCCAGGCGATGGACAGGCTCCCAGGCGTAGGCCCGGCCATGCAGGTCACGGACCTTGATGGCGACCTCGATCAGCCGGTCGCGCGAGAAGCCGTCGAGCCGAAGGATGGCGCCCCGGACCTCCTGCACCGTGCCGTCGGCGATGCCCGGGTGCCGGGGCCGGATGCGGTCATGCAGGGCCTGGTAGCTGGGGATGCCTTTCTGCTCGTCGGCGAACAGGTCCTCGGTGCCGGCAAAGAGCGCATAGACGTGAGGCAGGTCGCCCATCGCAGAGCGGTCGAGGAACATCTTGATGTTCTCATAGGCCGCCTGGCGCAGGTCGGCGCGGTTGAGGCCGCGGATCAGCTCCGTCTCGTCGAAGAGGATGACGAGGCCCTTGTAGCCCATCGAGAGCAGCAGGCTGTTCATGGCCCGCAGGAAGGCAAAGGCATTGGCGCGGCTGACGCCGCCCTTGACGTGCAGACGCCCCTTGAGCTCCTGCGGGATGTTCTGCTCGCCCTTGAGCCACCCCAGGGCCGCATCGGCCGTGATGCCGTCCTCGCGCTGGATGGCGGCGTAGTAGCCCCGGAAGGCATTGGCGAAGCTGCTGTCGAAGACGCTGACCTGGGCAAGTGCGGACTGGATGCGCCGCTCGACGTGGGTCGCGATGACAGGACGGTCCTCGTCCTTGAGGGGATCGAGCCCCTCGGTGCGCTGGACCTCGTCCTCGAGCCCGTAGAGCCACTGCTGCACCAAGCTGTCGAAAGCCGGCGTGCCGGGCAATTCGCGCGTCCGCATCCCGGCCATGACCTGCTGGTAGACGGTCTCTAGCTTGTGCAGGGCCACGTTTCGCCCCAGGTCCACGACCGACACGACCATGCCCTGCCCCCACGCCGCCTCGCGGAGCATGCTGCACAGAAAGGTCTTGCCGGAGCCGTAGTCGCCGGACAGGAACTTCACACCGGCTCCGCCCTGGGCCACGTATTCCAGATCGCGGCGCATCTGATCCATCTCGCGCCGACGTCCGACGACGACACGCTCGACGCCCCGCTGGGGCACCAGGCCCAGCTTGAGCGCGCGGATGACACCCTCGGCGAGGAAGCGCTCCTCTCGGGTCGGCACGGGCGTATCGACAACGGCTTCGGCCGTGGTGGTCTCGGAAACGGTCATGGATTCTCCTGCAGCTTGATGAGGACAAACGGCTCGCTCTGGCCGTAGCGGTCGGCCAGATGGACGAACTTGCGGGCGTCACGGCCCTTGCGGGCTTCCCAGTCCAACCGGTGGAACAGGCGCCCGAAGGCTTCCTCGACCTCGGCCGGCCGACACGACCACCCGAAGGCACGGACAACAGCCGGCACCTTGGCCAGCAGCTGTCGAATCTCGACGAAGGCGTCATCGGGTCGGGCGGCAGCCAGCAGCAGGCGCGTCGCACGAAAACCTGCGATCCACTGGACGTCCTCGAGCGACAGACGCACCCGGGGCGCACGTGAGGCGACGGCCATCACCGCGCCTCCTCCAAGTCGAGCAGGCTCCAGTCGAGGGCGTGCAGACCCTCGCGCGCCACCAGCAGGGACACCCGGCCAAAGGTCAGCGTCCGCGCCATGTCGCGGATCAGGGCCTGCACGAGTGTCGCCGGCTGCCCTGCCGCACGCAGGGCCTCGACGAAATCGGCCTCGGTGGCGGGGCCTTCGAGAAGGCGGTCATAAAGGGGCCTTGCCCGGGGCGACACACGCTGCCTCAGGCGCGCGGCCATGCTCTCCTGCCGCATGGGCTGAAGCCGCGTCAAGGCGCGCGTCGCGAGCGGATGACCGGGTTCCTCGGCAAGGATGCCCTCGAAGACTGCCCGGGCTTCGGCCTGTCGCCCGATCATCGCCAGTGCGAGGCCCTGGCCCTCGCGCCAACGGACGGGGGCACGATCCATGGGCGCGGAGGCAAAGGCCTCGACGGCCTCGGCGTGGCGCCCCATCGATACGAGGAGCAGGGCAAGCTCGGCCTGGGCACGGCCGGGGTCCCCGTCAAAGGCCATCCCCACACGAATCAGATCGATGGCGGTTTCAGGACGACCCAGGACCGCGACGGCCCCCGCCTGCAGGTAGTAGACGGCCGCCTCGTGATGGCCGGCGTCGAGCAGTTCGTTGGCGAGGGCCTCGGCGGCCGCGGCATGGCCCCGGGCCAGCACGCCGCGCACCAGGTCGACGGCCCTCGGCAGGGCACCCGCGGTGCACAGCACCCGGACCAACGGGCGCAGACGGTCCAACTGCCCGCCCGAGGCCTCGAGGAGCACGGGCAGGGCGTCGTCGTAGCGACCTTCCCGGAGCGCCTGGGTCGCATCGGTCCACGCGGACTTCATGAACCTTCATCGTGACCGAGCGGGCGTTCCGGAAAAGCGACGGAGATCACCAAATCCGTGCAAGATCGCCCGCACGGAGAGGGATTGGCGTCTTCAGGCCGGCAACGGCTGGGAAACCAACATCAGCATCGCACCGTCCCTCCTTTCGGGTCGCCATCCCCAGCAAGGGCTGGCGGCAAAAGCCCCCCGACCGGCAGCGGCCAGGGGCTTGTGATGCCAATCAGCCCTGCGGGGCCTCGAACGGTGCATCATCGCTGGCCGGCGGTGGCGCCGGAGGCAAATCCCCCGAGGCCGCAAGGAGACCGGGCAGAGGGGGAACATCACCGGAAGCAGGCGGCGCAGACGGGAGGTCTCCCGATGCGGGCGGCATCCCCGGGGGCGGGAAGGGCGGGCGACCCGGATGACCGAACGGAGGCGGGAAAGGAGGACGACTTATCGAAGGCTGGCCGTGGCCCCGTCCATGCTTGCCGCGCTTCATCTCGCCAGAGCCCGGACGCCCCTTGCGGTCGCAGCCAGCACGGAACTCGTCGTGGCCGATGCCTTCGCTGGCGTCGTCATCAATGCGGTCGAAGACCGCACCGGCGTTCGACACGCCCTGCCGGGCACCGGGGGCCGCGGCCATGAATTACTCGTAGGTGACCTGACCATCGCAGTTGGCATCCAGCTTCGCGAAACGGTCCTCCGTGCGGGCTTCGCGGCTCGCCTGATTGCCGGCCACCGGGGCGCCTACCGAGGCTGTCGCGTCTGCCGGGGCGGCATCCGAAAGCTCCAAGACCGCATGGAAGTTCCGGGTCGCCGTGGTCGTGGCGTCGTCGGCAGCGCCGAAGTTCGTGGCGCCGGGCAGCGTACCGCAGGCCGAGAGGGTTCCGGCGACAAGGACGCCGAGCAGCGTGCGCTTGAGCATCGTGGGCTTTCTCCTGGGTTGGGGGAAGGCGTCGCCGTCTCGGGTAACAACCCCACCTTGCCGACGCGGGCCTACATGCCTGCTCTCGTAGCCGCTTTCGGACCGCTTACATCGAAAGGTTTCTTTGGAGGCTTGCTTGCCGCATCACCCGATAAGGGGGAAGGACGACCACGCCCCTCCCCGATCCGACGTGATTCAGCCCTTGCGCGCCATGCTGGCCGCGCACTGGTTCTTGCCCTGATCCAGTTGCAAGACCTGATCCTCGGTCGGTTCCAGCGCGCCCAGGTTGATGCAGCGGATGGTGGCGTAGTGCTCGGGGGACGGCCGCATGTTGGCACGGATGAAGGCCAGGAACGCGGGCAGGTCCCCGGCTTGCATGCCTTCGTTGTCACGCCTGAGGGCGCCAAGCGTGCCCGCGACGACGCCATCCGGCCTCATCTCGGCGTACGAGGCGTAGTGGGCCGGCAGGACGACGGTATCGTCCGGCAGGTCGGCCAGCACGCCCGAGAGCGTAGCGTACAGTTCCCGCGCCCAAGGGTCGACCTCTCCCCCCAGATCCGGTCGCCCGACACTGGCCACGAACAGGGTGTCGCCGGTCAGCAACCAATGACCATCCACATGCAGGCTCGTGCTGCCCGGCGTATGGCCGGGCGTAGCCAGCTTGATCGCCTTGACGCGGCCTACCCGGATCGGACCGGGATGGCCGCTGACGGCCAGGTCACCCTCATAGCCGCAGGCACCGCTGAGGTGATACGTCGCGCCTGCCGAGCGCGCCAAGGCAACGCCACCCGAGACGTAGTCGGCGTGGACGTGCGTGTCCATGACGTGCGTGATCCGGGCGTCATGCGCGGCAGCCGCAGCGAGGTAGGGCTCGGGATCTCGGGCAGGGTCGACGACCATCGCCTCGCCATCGGACACGATCATGTAGGACAGGGCTGCCTTGCCGGGCCGGTTGAACTGGACAAGCGTCCACGGATGGCCGGCCGGGGTAACGGATACGGGCACCAGAGCATCCGCCCAGCGGGCCACGCCCCCCACCATATTGATGGCTTGCCAGCCCGTCTCGCGCATCAGATCGGCCACGAACTCGGATGAGCCGCCCTTGGCACAGACGACGACCACGGGCAGTTCTTTAGGGAACGGGATGCGCGCGAGGGCGGCATCCGCATCATCGATGAAATCGAAATACGGCACGTGGGCCATGGGGACCTCGTGGCGACCCGCGACCGTACCTGCCGCGAACTCGTCCTCGTTACGGACGTCGAGGATGGCGAACGCGCCGCCCTCATTCAGGGCTGCGTACAACCGCTCGACCGACCAGATCATTTCCATGGCGCTGTTGCCTCTTATACCCCATGGGGGTACCTAAAGCATAGCATGGCCATGGCCTCCGTCAAGCAGGAGGGCCAATGTCGGGAGCTATCAGTACGGGCAATCGGGCGGCTTGCCGCCTTGCGGCCAGTCCTTTACCTTGGCCGGAAAGTCCGGACGAGGCTGTGCGAGCACCCAGGCGGCGATGTCATGGGCCTCGCGCGGCGTCAGGGTTCCTCCCTGTCCCAGCGGCATGTTGGCCCGGATGAAAGAAGCCGCCGTCCACGGGCGGGCCATGCCTGCCCCGACATTGAAGGATGCGTTCCCCCACAACGGGGGGGCCTCGCCAACCCCTTGCCCATTGGGGGCATGGCAACAGGCACAGTGCTGGGCATAGAGGCGCCTGCCCCGGTTGGCATCGGGTGGCTCGGCAGGCTTGAGCGGCGGCACGCCACGACCCTTGACCAGCCGGCCGACGGGCACCCCCTCGGAGAGCCACGCCATGGCCGTCACGATGGCCTTCATCTCGGGGGCACCAGCCGGCAGGGCCCTGCCGTTCAGGCTGCGTTCGAAACAGTCGTTGACCCGGTCCTCGAGGGTATCCACGCCCCCGGTCCGCGCGCGATACTGGGGATAGGCGGCGTGCACGCCGACCCATGGCGCGGCACCCGCGCGACGCCCGAGGTCGAGGTGACAGTTGGTGCAACTGAGGCGATTGCCGACGTGAGCAGGGAGACGAATGCGGGTGCGCTGCAGGATGTCGAGGCCGTCACGCACGAGCTTGCCGTGGGCATCGTCCTTGAGGGTGTCGGGTACCCGCTCGGGCATCGGGAAGGCCTCGGGCGCCGGAGAAAGCGCCGCTTCGAGTTCCAAGGCGAGCGCGGGTAACGTAAGCAGAACCCATGCCACGCTCAGCCCGCAGGCAGTTCGCACGATCGGATCTCCTCGTGTCAGGCCGAAATCCCGAACCCGGTGATCAGGGCCCACCCCATGGCCACCAAGGCAAAGAAACCGAGCAAGCCGGCCACGATGACCTTCATGCCAGCACGACGTACTGCGGCCAGTTGCGTGTTCAGGCCCATGGCCGCCATCGCCGTCACCATCAGGAAGACACTGACCTGCGCGACATGCTGCTTGACGGCCGCAGGGACCAAGCCGACGGACCCCAGCGCACCCACCGCGAGGAAGCCGATGACGAACCAGGGCACCGGCGGCTCCTTCCACGACCAACGCATGCCCGCTTCGCCCCCTGCCCGCCGACCCAGCCACGCCAGGACCACGAGCGTCGGCGCGAGCATCACGACCCGGGTGAGCTTGACCAACGTGCCCATGTCCCCGGTCTGTGGACCCCACGTGAAGGCGGCAGCCATGACCTGCGCCACCTCATGGAGGGTCGAGCCGGAGAGGACGGCCAGTTGCATCTCCGTCAAACCCAGCATCGGGCCAACCAGAACGAAAAACAGGACCCCGACCGTACCCAAGATGCCGCAGAGCGCGACTGCCAGCGAGGTTTCCTCCTCATCCGCGCGACGGATGGGTGCGGCCGCCACGACTGCACTGGCCCCGCAGATCGAGGTCCCGACCGCCAGCAGCATGCCGAGTCGCTCGGGCACCCCGAAGCGACGGGTCAGCCAAGAGATGCCCGTGATCCCCACGACGATGACCAGCAGGTCCAGCAACAGGATCCTGGGGCCAGCCTGGACAACCAGGCCAAAGTCCAACCGTGCCCCCATCAGGACGATGCCGGCTCGCAGGACGGTCCGGGCCGCGACCTTGGTGCCCGGAACCAGCACGGGCGGCAGGCCTGCGGCGGCCCGCCACGCCATCCCGACCAGAAGGGCAACCGTCAGGGCACCCATGACCTTCAGGCCGGGCAACCACGCGAGCATCGTGCTAGCGACGGCAAGCACCGCGGCCAAGCCGAGACCGGGCAGCCAAACGGGCATCCGCGGCGTCCTAGATGAACAACGCGAGGCGCGCGTTGACGGCCTCACCCAGGAACGTCGCGACACCGCCCAGATCGGCATCGGACCGGAGTTCGTCCTGGCTAACGCCCATCAGGTCCATGCTCATTTCGCACGCGACGAAGCGGACGCCGCATTCACGCGAGAGTTCGATCATGTCCTCGAGCGAGGTCACGTCCTTCGCCTTCATCATCTGGCGCAGCATGGCCGCACCCGCGCCGAAGTAGGCCATCTTGGAGGGGTCGAGGCCGCGGGAGGTCTCCGGCGTCATCACGGCCATCATCCGTTCCATCAGGTTCTTGCCCTTGAGCACGCGCTTGCGCTTCAGGACGGTCAACCCCCAGAACGTGAAGAACACTGTCGTCTCAAGGCCTATGGTCGCGGCGCCCGTTGCAATGATGAAGGCCGCAAGGACCTTGTCGAGGTCCCCCGAGAACAACACGATGGCGGCCCGCTCGGCCGGCAACTGTGCGCGGATGTCGGCCACCTCTGTGTCGAGCCTGCTCTCCAGCGCGTCCACGCGATCCTTCAGGTCACCCAGCAAACCCATCACGGCGCTGGCTTCGATCGCCTTCTTCTCGTCTATCATCCGGAGGCCTCCTACTTGCGCCGCAAGAAGTGGAGGAAACGGTCACTGCCGTCGGCAGCCCTCTCGGTCTCCTGGCCAAGAAGCTCGGCCACCTTGTTGGTGCGCGCCCAGCCCTGGAAATCGAGCACCGAGCCCTTGTCCGTCGCGATCACCTTCAGAACCGCACCGGGCGCCAGCGCATCCAGCTCCCTCCTTGCCTTGACGATCGGCATCGGGCACTTGAGGCCCTGCGCGTCCAGCACCTTGTCGGCTTGCATTTCGGACATTCTTGAATACCCCCGTACGGTACCATATTCCTGCAAGGCAGAAGGCTCGTCAACAGGTATACATGACCACGACACCTGTCCCAGCCTACATCTTGCAGAGCATCTGGATGGTCCGAGCGACCTTGTCCTTGAGCTCGTCGGGCGGCGTATTGGCGAAGCATGCATCCAGATGCGTATCGGCCAGATCGCGCGTCACGCGATCCAGAGCAGCCTTGGCCGCCATGATCTGGACCAGGATCTCCTCGCAGGGGCGCTCGTCGGTGACCATCTTCTGCAGGCCCTTGACCTGGCCCTCGATCCGCTTGAGGCTCTGGATGACCCGGGTATCGGACATGATGGCTCCCCCCCCCCGCAGGAATGATACCCGGGTAGGGCATCCAAGGGAAGCCCTCAGGCCTGCCGGGCCGTATCGACCAGCGACCGCGTCGTCGAAGCCAGGCGCTCGCACAAAATCTTCGCAAGGTTGAAGAGCACCTTGGAGGCCGCCCCGGGACGCTCGTCCATCAGGCGCTTGAGCGTCCGCTCTGAGAGCAGCAAGATCTCGCCGCCCCGGATGACCGTCACGTCGGCTGTCCGCCGGCTGCTCATCAGGAACGCCATCTCGCCGATGAGTTCGCCGGGGCCGAGCAGGCTGAGCCATCCTTGGCGATCCGGATGACGAATACCGACCAGCGCAGACAGGTTGAGGTAGATTTCCCCGCTGAGCTCGCCCTCGCGCAACAGGCGGTCGCCGTCGGCGCAGCCAAGGATGGTGCCCGCACGCAGCACGGCCTCGGCTTCCTCCTGTTCAAGGCCCCGAAGCAGAGGGATGGTCTTTCGGGGATCATCATGAAGCTTGCGATTGAGCAACTCGTAGAAGGCGTCAGTCGCGACGAGCCGGGCGTTGGCGGGGAACACGAAGTCGGGGAACCGTGCCCCGAACCAGCCGCCCCAGGCTTCGTCGACCGGATCGGGAATGCGCGCCGCCAGCGGCGAGCGCACGGCCTCGAGATGCGCCTTGTCGCGCAGGACCAGCAGCATGGGCACGCGATAGCCGAGAGCATCGTGGAAGTTATCGGTGTAGCGGCGGAAGCCGAGCTGCTCGTAGTAACCCACCAGGTAAGGCGCGCAATGGCAGAAGACCAGCCGGACATCCGCATCGAGGGCCGCGTCGAGCGCCGCAAGGCACAGCCGATGTGCCGCGAGCCCTCCCCGGTGATCGGACCGCAACATGAAGCGTGACGCAAAGGCAACCTGCGGGCGTGCGACATCGGGAAACAAATCCAGCCGGTAGAGTCCGGCATGGGCATTTTCCGGGCTATCCGGCCCCGTCGCGAGACGAATCGTGCCGATCAGGCCGGCATCGTCATGACATGCGAAGACCTGACCCGTGGCGTCCTCGGGGTCCGCCAGCACCTGAAGGTCGTGATCGGCATGGGCAATGGGCTTGCCCATCTCATCGACATAGACGGAGTAGCGGAAGCGCTGGATCTCGAGCAGGGCCTCGGGGGACTCGGCGCGGGTGACCCGCAGCGACATCAGGCCTTGGCCGCGGCGGGCTTGCGGGCGGCAACCGAGGCCCGGACGGCAGCGCCGGCCTCGACCGAGATCTTCTTGCGTACGGACGGATCCAGGTAAGCGCCCAGCTTCTCGCGGACATAGAGCGGGTTTCGCTTCTCGTAGAGCATCAGCACACCGGCCTTGATCAGCTCGTAGAGCCACAGCTTGGAATCCAGGCGGCGGGAAATCTTGACCGAGAGCGGCAGGAAGATGAGGTTGGCGAGGATGACGCCGTAAAACGTTGCCGTCATGGCCGTCGCCATCGACGGCGCCACCTTGGAGACATCCTCGAGCTTGGTCAGCATGATGATGAGGCCGATGAGCGTGCCGACGAGGCCGAAGCCGGGCGCCAGCGTCGCCATGGTGCGGAACAGGTTGGAGTCCGACTGCTCGGCAAGCGCCATCGTCTCGAGGCGGGTATCCATGATGTCGACAATCTCATCCCGCTTGAAGCCGTTGACCAGCAGATCGAGGCCCTCCTTGGCGAAGCCCTCGGGCAAGGCCGAGACTTCTTCCTCGATGGCCGACAGCCCCCCTTGGGACACCTTTTGCGCCAGACCCTCGAACATCGACACGTACTTGCGCGGATCCTCGCTGACCTTGCGGAAGATGAACTTGAGCGACGTCACGGAACGCACCAGTTCGCCGCCGTGGAACCCCGCGAATGCCGCGGCCAGCGACCCCCCGAAGACGATCAGCAGGCCGTGCGGATTGACGAAGAGCGTTGCCTCCTGCGTCTCGTGCAGGATGGCGCCGATGAAGATGGCGAAGCCCAGGACAAAGCCGAATAACGTCACGGAACAAAACCTCCTGGATTCAGCTTCGGACGAGCCGGATCACGACGCGCCGGTTGGCGGCCTGGTTATTGGGGATGGCGTAGCCGCCCTGATCCCGATTGGGCACCTTGGGACGCGTGGCCGCGAGCCCCAGGGCTTGCACGATCTTCTCGTCGACGCCGCGATCGATCAGGTAGCGCACGACATTGGTGGCGCGCGCCGTCGACAACTCCCAATTCGACGCGAAGCGGGGGCTGCTGATGGGGGTATCGTCCGTATGACCCTCGATGTTCATCGTGACGCCCGCGATGTTGAGCCCCTTGAGCGCGATGGCCGTCTTGTCGAGGATGGGACCGGCCTCCGGCAGCAGGTCGGCCTGACCCAGCGCAAAGAACACCGAACTCGCGAATTCGATGTCGACGCCCTTGGGGGTCAGCGTGGCCGTGACCTGACGCTCCAGCTTGTTCTCGCGGACGATCTTGTCGATACGCGCCTTCATGTCCTGGAAGGGCATCTGGCTCTTGCGCTTGCTGACGCTCTGCTTCATGGCGGCCGTGATTTCCTCGGCCTTTTGCTGATCGATGGTGGAAACCGACAGCATCACGATGAAAAGCGCCATCAGCAGGGTGATCATGTCGGCATAGGTCATCAGCCACGGTTCTCCGTGACCTCCGTCCGCATGCTCGCCGCGCTTCCGCATGGAACCATCCTTACCCGGCCGTCCCCGACTTGCAACCCGGCGCGTCGCCGGGAGTACCCCGCGACCGTATCATTGGGACGGGCCGAGGACAGGAGGGCGACGAGATGTGGCAGCTGCGCGAAACCGATCCCCAAGAAGTCGCCGCCCTCGGCAAGGCGCTTGGCGCAACGCCGACCTTGGCCGGCATCCTTGCGGCCCGCGGCTACCGCACGGCCGACGCGGCACGTACGTTCCTCGAAGCACGTGACGATCTCTCGGCCATCCGGACGCCCATCGCCAGCCCGGGCATGCGGGCCGCCGTCGCTCGGATCGAGCACGCGCTGCGCCACGGCGAACGCATCGGCCTGTACGGCGACTACGACTGCGACGGCGTGACCAGCAGCGCCATCCTGTGGCGTTATCTGGCCCGCCGGCGCAAGGGTCAGGTGGTCTTGAGACTGCCCGACCGCTTCGTCGACGGCTACGGCCTGAAGCCCGCCTCCGTCGATGAGTTCGCCGACGCCGGCTGCCGCATGATCCTGACGTGTGACAACGGCATCTCGGCCTATCCCGCTGCCGAACGTGCCCGGGAACTGGGGCTGGACCTCGTCGTCACGGACCATCACCGGATCGGTCCGGACCTGCCCTTTGCCCGGGCCCTCGTGCATCCGGGCGTGGACTTCCCGGCATGGTCTGATCTGTGCGGGGCCGGCGTGGCCTTTGCCCTCGTCGTCGCCCTGGAGGGCGGCCTGACGCCCGAGCTGATGTGGCTGCTCGATCTGGTGGCCCTCGGGACCGTGGGCGACGTGGTCCCCATCGGCGGCGTCAACCGTCCGTTGCTGTGGGCCGGAATCAGCCGCATCAGGGAGGGTCGCTGCACCCCGGGCACGCTGGCACTGGCCGAAGCCTGCAAGGTCGATGCCGCGACCATCACCGCGCGCAACCTGGGCTTCCAGCTGGTGCCGCGCCTGAATGCCCCGGGCCGGCTCGAGACGCCGGATGCCGGCTTCCGCTTGCTGACCAGCAACGACAAGGACGAGATGGCAGAGATTGCCCGGCAACTGGAGGACGTCAACCAGGAGCGACGCGCCGTCCTGGACGAACAGGTCGCCCGGATCATGCCGTTGGCCGAGGCGTGGGACCTGCCGCGCCTCCCCGTGATGGTCCTCTGGGACAAGGATATCCATCCGGGTACTGCCGGCCTAGTTGCGAGCAAGCTGGTCGAGCGCTTCGGGACAGCGGCCCTGCTCCTCGCACCCGGCCATGACGGCCTCTGGAAGGGCTCGGGGCGGGCGCCCGATGGTTTCCATCTGGCCGATGCCCTGGCAGCCTGCGGGGGCTTGTTGCTTGGCCACGGCGGCCATGCCAATGCCGCCGGCTGTGCCATCCGCGAGGCAGACCTCGCCCACCTGCGCGACGCGATCAACCAGCACGCCCGCCAGCAGGACTGGACGCCCCGCCCGACAGGCATCGTCACGCTCGATGTCGAACTGGCGCCCGAGGACGTAACCGTGGCCCTCGCCGAGGATCTTGAACGCCTCGAGCCGACCGGCCGCGGCCATGAAGCTCCCCGGCTCGGCTGGCGGCGCACCCGGATTCTCGCGGCACGCACGGTCAAGGAACGCCACGTCTTCCTGACACTCGCGGAACTACCGGCAAGCCTGCCCCTGAAATGCTGGAACGCCGCAGGCAAGGGCCTGGCAGCGGGTCGGGACTTGGCCCTCTCCATGGACGTGCGGATCCGGACATGGCAAGGCCAACGCGAGCTGGATCTCGCCCTCGACCGTATGGCGCTGATCGAGCCAGCCGCCCAGCCGGACCACGATCTTGCAGCATCGGTCCACACTCTGTGGCGCCATCTGGAGGGTCGGACCGGGCTGGACCTGTTCCTTGCCGGACCCGAGGTTCCCCTGACAGAGGACGGCCTGCGCGAAGCCTATGCCTTCCTGAAGGAGGCCCGCCTCATCCGGCCGGGTACCGACGGCCGCCATGCGCTGGCGGACGCGCAGGAGCTTGCCGAGGCACTTGACCTGCACACGGTCCGCAGGCGGCCCACGAGGACCGAAGAGGTGCCCCGATGACCCAACCCTCCGCCATCGTCCTGCTCTCGGGCGGACTCGACAGCACGACGTGCGCGTGGCTGGCCCGGCGCGACGGTTACAGGATTCATGCGTTGTCCTTCGACTACGGCCAGCGCCTGGCCCGCGAGGTCGGCTCGGCCGAAGCCGTCGCCCGTGCCGTGGGCGCTGTCGAGCATGTGGTGATGCGCTTCGACCTGGGCGCCTGGGGCGGGTCATCCCTGACGAGCGACACGCCCGTACCGCAACACGACGACGTGTCCGGCATCGGGGCATCGATCCCGAACACCTATGTCCCGGCACGGAACATGCTGTTCCTCGCCTTTGCGACCTCGTTTGCCGAGGCACGCGGCGCCGAGGCGATCTACATCGGGGTCAACGCCCTCGACTACAGCGGCTATCCGGACTGCAGGCCGGACTTCATCGCGGCCTTCACCCGGGTCATCGAGTTGGGAACGGCGGTGGGCGACGGCGGGCGGGCGCCCCGGATCGTGGCTCCGCTGATGCGCCTGACCAAAGCCGAGATCGTGAAGCTGGGCGCCGAATTGGGTGTCGAGCACGGCCTGACGTGGTCCTGCTACATGGGGGGCGACCACCCTTGCGGTCACTGCGACAGCTGCCTGCTTCGCGCCCAGGGCTTTGCACAGGCCGGCATCGCCGACCCGACGATCAGCGCCCGATAAGCCTTTCGCGCGGCCTCGTCAGGGCCGGTCACCGGAAGGTCTCTCCGCAACCCGAAGCTGGGAGGCGGAGGTATCCATGCGCGCCCACCCCGCACCCCGGCTTCGCCCCGACCCCCTGCCCGTTGCCCTGTTGCGTGATGGCGAGACCGACAACCGGGCAGCAGCTCGTCGCCTAAACATCGGGGGCCTCGACCCCCGGAGACTCGAGGCCTGGCCCCCGGCCGCCAAGCCCCGACCACTCGGGGTCACGATCGTGTCCTTGCCTGCCGCCTGCCACACGATGACCGGAGGAGCCGGCCCGCTGGTCCACGACAGACACCGTGCCTCGCGCATCGATGAAGAGGGCCGGATCGGCGCGGCCATGACGATTGCCCTCGGCCAAGAACTGGTGGCTGCCGTGCTCACGGGCGGCTACGGCGACGACACGGTGCTGCTGACGCAGGATGCGTGGCACGCCAGCCCGAGCTGTCGAGGCCCCCGAAATCAGCTGCGCTGGAGCAGGCAGGTCCCCGGCCGCAGCCTGCGGCTCGTCCCGGGCGAGGAAGGCCGGTTCTGGTGGCAGACGCTGGATGGCCACAAGCACGTGGGCCATGTCTTCGGCAGGAACGGCAACAATCCACTGGCGGTGCAACTGCCGGCGCATGCGACAGCCGCCGGCTTCGCGTCCGCAGACGGGTGCCGCCGGCCGGCAAGG
Organism: Candidatus Tanganyikabacteria bacterium; assembly: GCA_016867265.1. Lineage (GTDB taxonomy): Bacteria > Cyanobacteriota > Sericytochromatia > S15B-MN24 > VGJW01 > VGJW01. The sequence goes on along the minus strand of VGJW01000010.1, from coordinate 102,908 downwards.
GCAGTTGCTGGGCCCTGGGCGGAACGGTGGCAACCCGCCTCTCGCCAAGCGGAGCGGTGGAAGCCTGCTGGCTGTTGCCGCGCCCGGCGAACCAAGCCACGACGGACACCGCCGATCGGCTCTGGCTCGATGCGGGCGAGCGGCTCGTCCAGTTCGACAAGTCGCGACGCGAGACCTTTGTCCTGGCCGGACGGGGCAAGCCGGCCATCTGCGCCATGGCCTGCAGCACACGGCATCTCTGGCTGCTGGACCGCGATCGCAGGACGCTGGCCCGGCTTCCGCTAGAATGAGGGCATGAAGTCCCTCCCGCCCGTGGCCCTCTTCGCCCTCTCGGTCCCCCTCATGGCCGCGATGGCGGCTCCGGACGAGGAGCGCACGCGCCTGACGCTGCTGGGCACGACCGACCTCCACGGGCATATCTGGCCCACGAGCTACCTGAAGGGCAGCGTCGAAGAAGACCTTGGGCTCGCCAAGGTCGCGACCCTTGTCAAGCGGGAGCGGGCCCAAAATCCCAACGTCGTGCTCGTCGATTCGGGCGATCTGCTGCAGGGTTCGCCCCTGACGGACTGGCACATCCGCCACGGAGACCCGCGCCGGCACACCCATCCGATGGTCGACGTGCTGAACCTGATGGACTACACCGCCTGGGACGTCGGCAACCACGACTTCAACTACGGACTCGACATCCTGGGCAAGGCCCGGGCAGATGCCCGCTACCCCTTCGTCTCGGCCAACGCCTACCACCACGGCACCAAGGACCCCTTCTTCCGTCCCTGGATCATCCGGGAAGTCGGCGGGGTCAAGGTCGGCATCATCGGGGCGACGCCCCCGGGCGTGGCCATCTGGGACCGCTTCCACGTGGAGCGCAAGCTGGACTTCGGCGACATCGTCGAGGCCTTCCAGCGCGAGGTCCCCGAGATGAAGGCCCGCGGCGCCGAGGTTGTCCTGGGCATCCCGCATTCGGGCCTTGGCGGGGACGGTCCTTACGGGCCGACCTTCAGCGGTTACTCGGCGTCTGCCGGGCTGCCGCCCGAGAATGTCGTGCTGCGTCTGGCGGACGAGGTGCCCGGCCTTGACGTGGTCTTCGCCGGACACAGCCACCAGGACGTCCCCGGCCTCGAGCGCAACGGCGTCTCTCTGGCCCAGGCCGAGATGTGGGGCAAGCGTCTGGCGGTGGCCCGCCTCGAACTGGCGCGCCGCAGCGGCGAGCCATGGCGCATCGTCTCCCGCGAGGTCACGACCCAAGGCGTTCAGGGCGTGCCGCCCGATCCCGAGGTCCTCGAGGGCAGCCGGCGGGTTCACGAGGCCACAGTCCGCTACGTCGCGGCACCTATCGCCCGCACGCCGGAGACCTGGGCCGCAGGACGAGTCCGCCTCGAGGACACGCCCATCGTGGACCTCGTCAACGAGGTGCAGCGCTGGCGCACCGGAGCCCAGCTTTCGGCGGCGGCCGCCTTCACGACCGAGGCCGGCCTTTCGGCCGGAACGCTCACGATCGCGAACGTCGCGGCGCTGTACCCCTACGAAAACGGCCTGGTGGCCGTGCGCATCACGGGCAGCCGCCTACGAGCCTACATCGAGCAGTCGGCAAGGTTCTACGCGCCGTATGCGCCCGGTGCCAAGGTCATGGCGGATGGAGTTCGCGGCTACAACTACGACATGGTCAGCGGCGTCGACTACACGCTGGATGTCCGGCGACCGCCAGGCAAGCGCCTGGTCAAGCTGATGTGGCAGGGCAAGCCCGTGTCGGACAAGCAGGAATTCACGCTGGCGGTCAACACCTACCGGCAGCGCGGCGGCGGCGGATTCGACATGTTCCGCGACTGTCCGGTGGTCTTCGACCGCCAGGACAACGTCCGCGAACTGATGATCGAATACCTCCGCCAGAAGCGGGTCGTCCGCCAAAAGGATGTCTTCCGGCGCAACTGGAACGTGCTGCCTGCTGGCGCCCTTGCGGGAGACACCTACAGGTAGGCGCGGTGCAAGGCCGGGGCGCAGCGCGCACCCCGGCCCGACCGGGTGCTACTTCAACTTGAGGTGACGCACCATGACGGCGCCATCGCGGATGTAGACGGCCCAACCCGGCACCACGGTCCCGGAGTGGCTGCGGGCCTGCATCGGGAAGGACGGGCCTTCGGGCTTGCCCGTCGCCGGATCGATGATGCGGACGACGGATTGGTAGCCTTCGGTGACACCGGTGGGCTCCACGCCCGGGATAGCCCGAGAATATCCGGCAACGAATCGCCCGGCCACAGGGTCGTACATGGCCGAGGTGGGTCTCAGGCCCACCACCCAAGCGGGCTGGCGAACCGCCTCGAGAAACACCGGCGGGAAGTCCACCGAGGCCAAGGTATCCGTGCGGTAACGGGAGGCCTCTACACTCGGTCCGGCCGTACCGTCCACATAGCGCACCACGAGGTAGTGGTTGCCATCATGCGCGATCGCAGGCTGAGACACGGCACGGTCGAAGGACCAACCTGTCAGCACATTGTTGCTGCCGCTCGCCGTCAACGCCGAGAGGTACATAGGGTTACTGGTACCTTCCTGATAGGTCCTCGCAAAGAGGTAGGACCCAGCGGGACCAGGGACGACCTCGGCGCTGTCGACCATGGGGCCGCGCGCAGCCTTGCCGACCTCGACCTTTAAGCCGTTGTTCATAGTCCACGTGGGTTCCGGCTGCATCGTGACATCGATGTTGAACCATTGGTTGGCGTAGATCGAGCCATCCCACTTGTTGTAGGCTAGTTGGAAGTTGTCGCCCTGAGCAGCCATTGAGCCAAGATGGTAGCCGTCGTAAAGCTCCGAAACCGGAATGAAGAAGGATGGTGACGCCAACAATTCCCCGGTGGTCTTGTCAAGGACATTGAAATAGAGCGTACTGCGGACCGCACCATTGACCGTCACGCTCTGCCGGTGAAACAAGCCGACGACGGACTGCCCCGCCGCAGCGGCCGCGACCCTCTCCTCGGCCACCCCTGATCCGGGGATCTCACGCGTGGCCCCCACGGACAGGTTGCCGTCGGACATCCGCGTCACGATACGCCAGCGCAAACGCCCCAAGTCCGCATTGCGCCATAGGACAAGCAGCCGGTTCTCGTCGAGAACCACGGCTCGGGGGCCGTGATTGCCATCGCTGGGGCCATCCAGCATCACAACAGGCCCCTCGAAGGGCGCCAGCTCAAGGTCTCGGTCCGTTGTCAGGTTACCCGAGGCGGCCCGGATACGTCCGCGACCGAGCGACAAACAGACCACTCGCCCCGAGTCCGACAATGAGTATGGGCCCGGAAGAGCCCTGCTCCAGACGACGCCCCGCACCTCAGGTACATCCACTCCCTCGACATCGGTACCTGCCACCACCAGAGGAGAGGCAGCACCCGGCCACAAGTGGATAGCCTTGTCATCCGGATCATTCCGTGGGCCGGGCAACTCGTTCGAGGGATCGTCCAGGGCCACGATTCGCAAGTCACGCAACTGCCGGAAGACAGGCCCCTGCGCCGAGAGGATGCCGTCCACGCGCAGGCGCAACGACCCGACCCCGGCATCCTGCGGTACCTTGACGCTGGCCGCTCCACTTGCAAGTGCCACGTCGACCTCGCGACCCGACGGAAAGATGACGACGCCTGAGGTCGCTTCACCGGCGCCGGCGACGCCGAGATCAAGCTGGGCGCCCGGACCGGCCGCAGCAAGATCCACGGACACGATGCGCGGCATGTTGACCGGCGTGAGGTCGAGGGTCACTCTGGCCACCTTGCCCCACGGCACCGTCACCTGGGCCGCCACCCCGTCCGCCAGAAGCTTGCCGGGATCCGTCTCGTTCCAGCCCGAATAGGCTGCGGCACGGATGCGATAGCCTTCGCCCGAGGGTGCCTCGAGGGCCACGGTCGTGACTTGGCCGGAACCCCGCTTCACCCACTGGGCCGCGAGGGGTTGGCCCGCGACCTTTTCGATGGACACGCGGACCCCCTGCACCGAGTCGGGCATGGCCTGGATGCCCCGGCCACCAGCACCCGGCCACTGGATGCTGACGAGGACCTTGCCCGGCAACCCCTGGGCGGGCATTTCGGCAATGGCCGCCGGCACGACGGAGGGCGCCTCGGCGTTGACGGCCGGCAACACGGTCGCGTCAGGCGTCACCCGGCAGCCGACCAGAGCCACGGCCAGCAGGAACGTTCCGTACAAGCGCATCATCGGATACCCACCTCAAGACCACCCAGGCGCTCGATCGGTATCGACAGCGACGCGACACGAGCCGGATCCGCCAAGGACGCACCGTAGACCCACACATCCCCCGAAGCCTGGTCGGCGAGCACCTCGAGCCTGTCGTCCACGACGCGCACGCGCGGGTCGTCCGACCACCAATGAACAGGCAGCTCCCGGGCAGAGCCATCCTGCATGCGATGCGTGGCAAGCAACGTCGCCATCACGGGCAAACCGACCAACTCCTCGTCAGGAGCACGGGTATGCAACCAGCCGAGCGGATCGCGCGAGATCTCGAGCCCGGCGACCGCCTCCACCACCTGAAGTCCCAGCGGCAGGGGCAACGTCAGGTCACCGAGGCGAACCTGAATCCACGCCAGGCCGGGGGCCTTGGCCACGACCACGCCATCAGGACCCACCGTCGCCACGTCGGGCTGGGTGGACGACCAGGGCACGTCGGCCAACTCCCTCGCCTGGCCTTCGGTGTCCCGGGCAACCACCACGTAGCGCCGCCGGACGCCGAGTGAAACCGTGTCCTCGAAGACAGGCCCCGCGTGAACCGTGGAGTCCCGCGCCTCGAGAGCCAGCGAAGCCAGGACGGGCAGATTCGTCGGCGCACTCGCCAAGCCCCCCACCGACACCACCAGCGGACCGGACCGGGCAGCAGCCGGCACCACGAAGGAGAGCTCGTCCTCGTCGATGACGGCAGCCTCGGCCCTGAGGCCGCCCAGATAGACTTCGGGCAACTTGCCCGAGGCGATACCCAGGTGATCGCCGACGAGGCGCATCCGCAGCCCCGGAGCCCCGACCTGTGACGACAGTGAGCGAATGACAGGGGGCTGGGTGACAATCTGCAAGTTGGCCAGTTTGGCTGTCTTGCCCGAGACGATGTCGACCGTGGCCCCCCCGCGGCCCAGCACGGGATGGATGACGACCACGGGATGCTTGCCCACGGGCAGGCCCGGTATCCGGAAGACGCCGCCCTGGCCGACGCGGGCGATGTACGAGGTGCCGGGCAGGAAGACCTCGGCATCGAGCAGATCCGTGACACCCGTGGCCGTCGTCGTCACGACGCCTTCCAGCGTGCCGACCGGGGCCAACTCGAGGTTGAGCGAGGCCGACGCCGCGCCGATGTCGCGCAGCAGGACCTTGAGGTCGGCGGAAGCCACGGCCTCGACGTTGATGCGCACCGTTGCCGGCACATCCAGTTGGAAGCGTCCCTGGGCATCGGTGTAAGTCACGGCGCCCGGGGCATCTTCGACGCCCAGCGTACGGCGCATGCCGGCGCCATTCGAAACGAGGGCCCCCGCCGAGTTGGAGATAAGAGCACCCGCCGAGTTCGAAATCAACCCGACGCCCTGGCGGAACACGGTGTCCGGAGCGCCCGGATCCAGCGGGTAGACATGGATGGCGATGCCCGCGGCCGTTGCCTTGCCCCCGGGCAGCTTGATCTGGCCTTGGACATTCCCGGAAAGCAGCGCCGCCGTCGCCTGGGGCGCGGTAGCCGCGGGCGTCGGCTGGGTCGTCACGCGTGCCGATGTCCGGGCTGGGCCCACCGCGTTGGCTGCATCCTCGCAGCCCGACAGCGCGGAGCCGCCCGCCGCGACGCCGAGGAACACGCACGCGCGCATCAGAAATCGTCTGATAGTCACACGATCGTCATACCGCCAAAGGTGCCAGGCTCAAACCGACGGATGCAGGCGCCCGAGGAAAGACTTGCGCCAGAGGGGCCGACCTACACGCGCACGCCCCTCCGGACCTTCCTCCAGCAACGCCTGTCTCACGGCGTCGAAGTCGTCATGGGCCATCAGCCCCAGCCAGGCCGGACGGACCAACAAGGCCTCGCGCGCCAGATCGACGCGGACGATGGGCGTGCCACTGGCGCAGGCCTCGCGCCAGCGCCGCCCCAAGGGAGGCGCCACGCGGTTTTCCGGCCACGCCTGCCTCTGCCGGGCCAACTCCCGCAAGCGCGCGGCGTGGCTGCGCAGGGACTCGCCCGTCCCGCGTGCCGGCAAGGGCGCACTGGACGGTTCCCCGGACTGCGGAGCCGCTGCCGTAGGGCCTGACGCTTCGGGGTGTGGGGGGCGCCACGCATCGACGGGCGGTGCATGGGCGGGAAAGGGCCAGGGGCAACGGTTGAGAAGAAGCAACCGGAGCATGGCGCGCTCGACGGCCCATGTCGCCGGCAGCACCCAAAGGATCGGCCACCAGGCGCCCCCTGCATCCCATCCCGCCTGAAGAACCAGCCAGAGGACACCTAGCAGCCCTCCCATCCGGGCGACCCGAGCCGCTGCCTGCCCCCCTGGCTCGACAAGCAACAGGGCCAACAGCCCTCCGGCACCCCAGGCCGCCATCACCATCAGGAGGCGCTCCAGCGGTAGGCGCAGGCGACGCCAGCGTGCTCTCAAGTCGTCGATGCGGCGCAACTCGCCCGAACGGGCCTTGATCCGGCTGTTGGCCGGAGACGCGGTGTCGCGGCGGGACTCACGGTCCAACACATCCGTGACCTGCTCGAGTTCGAGCGCGGTCCATGTGCCGACGGGGTCCGTCGCCCAGACCCGGATACCGGGAACCCACAACCAGACCGCGAGGCCGACGGCCGCGAGCGTCCATGCCACCATGCGGAACCACGCCCCGACCCACGATAAACGCAGATGTCCCCGCGGTGCCGCCATGGCCTCCCATGGGGTCGCAGGAGAGGCGTCAGGGGCGGACAGGGCCATCGAGGGCCTTAAGGAACGCCACGAGGCCCGTGCGCTCCTCGGCCGTCAATTCAAGCGGCTGGACAACCGGGTCATGGCCGGCCCCCCCTCCCCTGTCGTAGAAGTCGACGACCGCTTCGAGCGTCGGCAGGCGGCCATCGTGCATGTAGGGAGCCGTCCGTGCCACCTGGCGCAGGGGAGGCGTCCGGAAGGCACCTCGATCCGCCTCGCGTCCGGTCACGCCCATCCGGCCGACGTCAGCTGCCGCCGGGTCCTCGCCCGGCCGCAGGCCCAGCGCGTGAAAGGCCCCGTCGGACAGCGCGGGGCCGCCGTGGCAGACCGTACAGGACCCCTTGCCCGTGAACACGAACAGGCCCAGCTTCTCGCGACGGTCGAGGGCCCGCTTGTCCCCGGCCAGGTAGCGATCGACCCGCGACGTCCTCGACACCAGGGTCCGCTCGTAAGCCTCGAGGGCCAAGGCCGCATCCTCGACGGTCCCGCCGCGCTGAAAGGCTGCACGGAAGGCCGCACGATAGCCGGGATCGGTGTCGAGCAACCGGCCGATGGCCACACGATCCCCGGCCATCTCGTCGGGCGACAGCATGGGACCCAGGGCCTGCTCGGCCAGGGAACCGGCCCTGCCGTCCCAGAACAGGCGGCCCAGCAAGGCCGTGTCGACCACGGTAGGCGTGTGGCGGCCGAGACGCTTGCCGCGATGGCCCGAGGCCAAGGCCCGGGGCTCGGCAAAGCCCTGGCCCGGCACGTGACAAGTGGCGCACGACATATCGGCATCTCCCGAGAGCCGGGGATCCCCGAAGAGGCGACGCCCCACTGCGACCCAGTCCGCGCCTGCGGGCAAGCCGTGGGGCAGGCCGGGAGCGCGCGGCGGCAGGATACCACCGGGCCAGGTACGGATGGCGTCGAGGCGGACTTCAAGCGCATCCCTGGGCGCCAAAACCGTAGCCGGCTTGGAGGCACCCGGCAGCGCCAGGGCCATGACCAGCCAGCCCAGCGCCCGCAATCCGCTCGCCACCCGCCATCCCTCCACATCCGCCGTTAGCAAGATCCCGGCCCAAGAGTACACATGTCGCAGGTGCCCCACTGAGGAGACACGCATGACCCTGAACAATGTTTCGTCCCAAGTCAGCTCCACCCAGAGGCTGGCCCCGCTTTCCGGCGCGGCCACGGAAGCCGTCAGCAGCCTGACCAGCGAGGCTCCGGACAAGGGCTCGGACCAAGTGCTCAAGGACTTCCTGAACATCACGAAGGGGGGCGAGGGCGCCACCATCCAGCTGGAAAGAGCGGGGGTAGCCGTAGGGGGTGAGGCGGACTGGCGGGCCAGGCTCCGGAGCCATGTGGGCCAAGACGGTCAGCCGGCCATTTCCGTGCACGGTTCGGCATTCTCGTGGTGGAATTGAGAACGCCGAGACGCGTGCATCCTGACGGGCTGTAGGCGCACGCCCGGAACCGCCCACGGCAGCAAGGTCCGACAGCCCCCCCGACTCGGGAAGGACTAGGCCTTTGGAAATTGTTGCAAAAGAGGCGGGCGCGAGCCTGAAGCAGGCTATTGAAACCCGTCAGGCCAGGGTTGCCGTCGTCGGCGTTGGCTACGTCGGGCTTCCTCTGGCCGTGGAAAAAGCCAAGGTGGGCTTCCCCGTCGTCGGTCTGGATCGTAGCGCGGAGCGTGTCGCGTCCATCAACCGGGGTGAGAACTACATCGCGGATGTGGACGACCGGGAACTTGCCGACCTCGTGGCTTCTGGCCGCATCAAGGCCTCGACGGACTTTGCCGCCATCGGGGAGGCAGATGTCGTCGTCATCTGTGTGCCGACACCCCTGAATGCCAACCGCGATCCGGATATCCAGTACATCGTCCACGTGGCCGAACAGATGGTGCCCTACCTGCGGCCGGGCATGCTGGTCTCGCTCGAAAGCACGACCTATCCGGGGACCACCGAGGAAGTCCTGATGCCCATCCTCGCCCAAAGCGGGCTGGAGGTTGGCAAGGACCTGTTCATCAGCTTCAGCCCGGAGCGAGTCGATCCGGGCAACGCACGCTACACCACGCGGAATACCAACAAGGTAGTGGGCGGCGTAACCCGTACATGCCTCGACATCGCCACCACGTTCTATCGCCAAACCATTCTCGATGTCGTACCGGTCTCTAGCCCTCGTGTCGCCGAGATGACCAAGGTCTTCGAGAACACCTTTCGCGCCGTCAACATCGCGATGGTCAACGAGATGGCCCTGCTGTGCGATCGGATGGGCCTCGACGTTTGGGAGGTGGTCGAGGCGGCCAACACCAAACCATTCGGCATCATGCGCTTCAACCCGGGCCCGGGCGTCGGTGGCCACTGCATCCCCATCGACCCTTTCTACCTGACATGGAAGGCACGCCAGTACGACTTCCACACCCGCTTCATCGAACTGGCTGGCGAGATCAACATCCTGATGCACCACCACGTCCGCGAGAAAGTCATCCAGGCCTTGGGGAAGCTGCGCAAGAGCGTGGCGGGGTCGCGCATCCTGCTCCTCGGCGTCGCCTACAAGAAAGACATTTCGGACTGGCGGGAAAGCCCGGCCCTCAAGCTGATCGAGCTGCTGGAACGCGATGAGGCTGAAATCCGCTACCACGACCCCTTCGTCCCTGCCTTCGTCGACCAAGGCACGGAACGGACGTCCGTCGAGCTGGAGGCCGGCCTGGCCTGGGCGGACTGCGCCGTCATCATGACCGATCATAGCCGGGTGGATTACGCGCAGGTGGTGAAGAACGCCAAGGTCGTCGTGGACACCCGGAATGCAACGGCCCGCGTGCCCTCCGGACGCGAGCGCATCGTGTCGATCTAGCGTGGCTTTCGACGCCTCGCCCCCTGCCCGACGGGAGACCTTGTGAGCCTCGAGAACCTGACACGCCGCATCCGGCCCGGCCTGACGGGCTTGGTGGCGGGCGGCGCGCTGGGCGTCATGCTGGCCCTCGCGTGGCCGCGCACCTGGGCGAGCAGCTTCTCGATCCTGCCCGAGGCCCCGGTCTCCCAAGGCCTGCTCGCCAGCAACCTGGGCGCAGGTCTTCAGGGGCAGCTGGGTGCGTTCGGCGCCCTTATGGGCAGTGGGTCCGGTGGTGATTCGACGATGAACCTGGTGGCCTACCTGCGCAGCCGCTCCCTGGCAGATGACGTCATCAGCCGCTCCGGCCTCGCAGCCGAGTTCCCCGGCAAGGAACCAAGCCTCCTGCGGGAAAAGCTGCGCAAGCTCACGGTCATCCAGGAGCCAGGCCTGAAGTCCAAGCTGATCGTGGTGACGGTCGAGGCGCATCGCCCCGAATACGCACTGAAGTTGGCTCGGGCCTACCTCGAGGGCTTGCGCAAGCTCTCGTCTGACCTCGACCGGCAGGGCAGCGAGCGACGACTCGCAGACGCCGCGCTGCGCCTCGATCGCACCCGGGAGGTCCTCGCAAAGGCTGAAGACGGCTTGGCGACATTCCAGTCCGAAAACAAGATGGCCTCGTTGCCGGAAACCCTGCAGGCCGCCATGGGCACGCTTTCCCAGCTCGAGAGCGCCAAGTTGCAGTCGGAGGCCGAACTGCAGTCGATGAACAGCCTTGTCAGGGACCTGCACCAACGCGTCGACCGCCTCGAAGCCGCACCCTCAGCCCTGCAGGAAGCCGAGATACGCCGGGCTGGCGTGATGGGGCAGGACAAGGCCCTGCGGCAGGCCAGAGAACGCCTGAACACGCTCCTCGGCCAACTGCCGCCCAAGGCCCTCAAATTGGCCCGTTTGCAACGCGAGGTTCAAATTCAGACGGCTACGTTCCTGGTCGTCACCCAGCAGTACCAATCGGCCTACATGGCAAGCCAGAACACATTGGCACCCTATGCCATCCTGGATCCCCCGATTCTGCCGGACCGACACGCCCGTCCGAAACGTGCGGCCATGACGATTGCCAGTGCGCTCGCGGGCCTGCTGATCGGCGTGTTCTGGGGTGACATTCGGAAGGGACTGCAGCAGCTTGCGGCTTGACCGACTGCTTCCGGCCACCTGGAGGCTTGCAAATCGCTGGGAGTCCCTCTGGCGAGGCGTCTGCATCAGGGGCCTGATCATCCTTTGCGGTGGCCGCTGCGGACCGGGCCTTCGCGTGGCCAAGGGCATCCACTTCAAGCAACCGCCCCATCAGGGCTACCGGATTGGCGCCCGCGTGCACTTCGGTCGGCACATCACGCTCGACATCGGTCCGGAGGCGGACCTGGTCCTCGACGACGATGTTCGCTTCACGGGCCTGAACGTTCTGGCTGCCGTACAAGGCATCACCGTCGGCCGCGACAGCATCTTCGGGGAGGGGACCTGTCTTCGGGATGCGGATCATGGCCTCTCTGGAGACCGGCCCTATCGCAACCAGCCCATGAACGCCGCCGCCATTCGTGTCGAGAACAACGTGTGGGTCGGCAGGATGGTGTCAATCCTCAAGGGTACGACCATCCGAGCCCATGCCGTCGTGGCCGCCCACGCGGTTGTTCGTGGCGAAGTCGAAGATCGCACATTGGTCGGCGGCCTCCCGGCAAGGAGGATTCGCCACTTGGACGAATCCCGTGATCGCTAGGCTGGGCGCGCTGGCCTACCCTGCCGCAACCGGGGCAGGCGCCTTGCTGACCTTCCTGACCATACCGCTTGTGGTACGCTCAGCGGGTCCTGCGAACTTTGGCCTCTGGGGGCTGCTTGAGTCAGCAACTGCCCTGCTGGCCCAGTTTGTCGTCTTGGGGCTGAATTTTTTCACCATCCGCATCGTCGGGCAGCACAGGCGGCGAGCAGCGGCACTGCTGCCGCTGCTGGGACGCTTGCTACCGCCGGGCATCTTGCTGGTCCTCGGTATCCTTGCCGTTATTGCCGCGATCGGTTTGATGCCGGTTGCCCTTGTGCCGACCCTGATGCTTTGGATTGTCGGAGAGGGCCTTTTCCTCGTGGGCCAGTCTTGCCTGAGGGGACAACAGCGTCCCTTGGCTTGGGCCCTCGCGGTTCTTGCGCGCCAATGCACGGTCCTGACATGGCTCCATGCGGCCCCGGACCTGGGCGCGTCACCCTTGACCACCCTCAGCATGCGTCTTGCAACGGCAGCGTGGCTGGCTGCGGGCATCTCGTTCCTCGCAGCGTGGGGACAGGGGAAAACGACAGACACCGGGCAAGAAGAAGCGCCCCCCGCTCCCGATTGGCGGACGGCCGTGGCCTATGGCGCCCCACTGCTTCTTTCCAGCCTACTGGGACTGGCAGCCACTCAGTTGGACAGGTGGTGGCTGGTCGCGACTTGGTCACCGGAGGTGCTGGGCCATTACAGCCTGCATCTCAAGGTCGCCGCAGTGATGAGCCCGACCATCATCGCGCCACTTGCTCTGTGGTGGCCCCCGTTCGTCTTTCGTCTGCAGGGAGAGGAGCCCGCCGTTGCCGTCGGAAAGCTATCCCGGGCGCTTCGTCACATCCTGCTTGCCTATATCACGGTGGCGACCCTGCTGATTCTTGCCGGTCCCTACCTGTTGGCATGGATGGCACCCGGACTGACGCTTGATCTGCGACTGCTTGCCCTGCTGATATCCGTCATCGGGGCACAGGGCCTCGCGGGCATCTTCTCCTTCGGGCAACTGATCGCCCCACGCCCGTGGGGAATACCGGCCGTCCAGGCCGTCGGATTCGCTGCTCAGGCCGCAATATTCGCCCTGCTTCCGTCCCCAGCCTCGCCGACGGCCATCGCTGCCGCAACCGGCACCGTGGCCCTTGTGCTCCTTGTCGCCCAGGGCAGACTTTCCAACGCCATCCTTCCCGGCGTTCTGGGGAAAGAAATCTGGCTTGGCCTGCTTCCGTGGCTTGCCGGACTGATGATGTTGGCGGCAGCCCGCGAGGTACGTGCGTGGCCCGCATGCGCCCTGACGGCAAGCCTCGGTGCGGGCTGGCTAATCATCACACGCTTCCGCGACAAGGCGAGGGCTGCGTGATGATGTGGGCCGGATGGCTGGCCGGTCTTGCCGGAACCGCGGAGATTCGCCTCGGAGGCTCGGGATTTCCGGGGCCAACGTTGCTGGAGCTCTGCTGTCTCTTTCTGCTGCCCGTATCTCAGGACAAGCGGGCCATGAAGCCATATCCCCGTGGGTTGCTCGTGCTGATGGGCTACCTCGCGTGGATCTGCGCAGCGGGTCTGGCATCGTCCGGCCAAGGCATGGAGGCGCTCCGGGCTGCACGAGACGTAACGGGCGCCGGGTTGTGCACCATAATCATGGCGCGCTGGGTCATCCGGGGAGGCTCCTGGCAGAGCCTGGCCATGGGCGCCCTGACAGGCGCCCTGATCCAGGCCGGCCTCGGTATCAGCCAATTCACGCTCGATGGCCCGTTCCTGCAACCAGTTTCCGAAAACCTTGCCGCCAAGACCGACTTCAGCGGCGAACTGATGGCGCACTTTGCTGTCGGCCTGTTCAATCACCCGAACGGCCTGGCCCTGCTCCTGCTACCAGCCACCGTCGGTCTCGGCGGCATGGCCTTGCATCCGGCAAGTCGCTCCTTCGCCGTGCCCGCCATCCTCCTGGTGCTGGCCGCGTTGTCGTGCACCGCCGCCAAGGGGGTCATGATCTGGGCCGGGCTCGGACTCTTGCTTTGCTTCCTCGGTCCCTTCTGGAGGGTCGGGCCAACCTGGTCCCGTCAATTGCCGCTGCTGCTGATGGCCCTGCTCGACATGGCCATTCTCTTCTATACCGTCTGGCCGGATGCCGAGGGCCATATAGAGGCACCGACCGTCCTCACGCGTGTCAACATGTGGCTTGCCGGAGCCGCGGCGCTGGGCACCGACCCGATAGCGTGGCTGATCGGAAAGCCGTCGGGTGACATGGAAAGCTGGACTTTGCTGCTGTCGCGCGTGTCCTATCCCAATTGCCACAGCACTTGGTGGAACCAGATTCTCTACTACGGAATTCCGGGCTTCGTGGGGTATCTGGCCGTTACCGGGGCGGGCGCCAGTGCGTGGTGGCGACTTTGCCGCGGGTCGGACTCGCCGCTCGGACCGGCAACAGGCATGGCCATGCTGCTCGCCGTGGTGGGCGAAGCTATTTTCGAACCCGCCGGGGCCGGCGTCTCGTCCCCATTCATTTGGCTGGCCTTGTCCATCCTGCCCCAGGTTCTGGCGGCGCGGGTCGCGGATCAATCGAAAGCCCGGGAGGCAACAGGATGAAACCCGGAGTTGCCATCTTCAGGACGGTCTGGTCGCCCGACCAGGAACCCTTCATCACCATCCAAGCCTTGGCGATGCGTCGTTACCAAGCCACCGTGTTATCCCGTGAAGCGCGACGCATCGACGATACCCTCACGGTCAGCACAACACACGCATCCCTGCGCCTGCTCGCCCGTCTGGGCTCCCCCTGGCCCTACATCAAGGCTTGGTCAGGACCGGTCCCGAGCCTCGTACACGCTCACTTCGGTCCCGATGGCGTTGCCGCCATGCCCATCGCCCGGGCTTGGGGATGTCCTCTTTTTGTCACCTATCACGGCTTTGATGCCACCATTCGCCCCTTGTCGTTACTTTTGACAAAAAAACCGACAAATTGGGCCTTCGTGGCACAAAGACGCGCCATGCATAAGATGGCGAGACGAGTAATAGCTGTTTCCAACTTCATCGGAAAAAGTTTGATTTCCTCTGGATGCGATGCCGAAAAAATCGTTACTATCTACACAGGAATTAACACAAGTCGGTTCAACTCAGTCGAGCTTGACCTCGGTCCGAGGCGCATCTTGGTTGCCGTTGCCAGACATATCGCGGTGAAGGGACTGGATATCCTGATCCGCGCCCATGCGAGACTGGCCGGGATCCACCCCGACATCAGGCTTGTCTTGGTGGGTCAAGGCCCCCTGACCCAGTCTCTCAAGGACTTGGTGACATCGCTCGGCACATCTTCACTTGTCGACTTCACACCATTCGTTCCTCAAACGGAACTGCCTCGGCTCTATCGTCAGTCCCTGGCTCTCATCTTGCCTTCCCGGCAGGCTTCGGATGGACAGACAGAGGGCCTCGGCATGGTGCTGCTGGAGGCAGCGGCTTGTGGCACACCTGTCATCGGCAGCCAACTCGGCGGCATCCCCGAGGCCCTCGACGATGGCCGGACCGGACTGCTCGTTCCCCCCGACGACCCGGATGCGCTGGCGCAGGCCCTGATCTTCCTGGCAGACCACGAAGACAAGGCAAGGCAAATGGGACGTGCCGGCCGTGACTGGGTCGCGCGGAACTTCGACGTAGACAAGCAGACCGCAAAGCTGGAGTTGCTCTACGACGAGGCCCTCGGATGAGCACGGTCATCCTGATGCAGGCCGTCGCCAAGCAGTATCGACGGCGCTTCCTTGCCAACGTCCATGCCTTCCTCGGCGAGGAAGGCATCAGTTTCCACTGCCTTTACAGCGTGCCCCCACCAAGCGAGGCCGCCAAGGGAGACAACATCGATCTGGATTGGCCCATCGGCAAGCGCATTCCCGGCCAATGGCTGCTCTCGGACCGCATCCTCATTCAGCCGCTCGCCGGGTTTTCCCGACCGCCCGATCTGCTCGTCGCGGAGCTGGCCCTCAAACACGCACTTCAGCCTTGGCAGAGATGGCGCCAACGCGTGGCAAGGAAGCGCTTCGCCTTCATGGGACCCGCTCGACCCACGCAAGGTGCTCCCAGTTCCTGGCCCGAAAGACTCAAGGTCCGCGTCGCGCAGGATGCCGACTGGTGGTTTCCTTACACGGAAGGGGGCAGAAGGTACCTGGAGCGGGCAGGCTTTCCCGCAGACAGGATTTCGACCCTATGGAACTCGATCGACACGGCCGACTTCAGGGCGGCCATCCCGGATGATCCATCCGAGGCCAGGAAAGCTGCACGGCTGAAGCTTGGCTTGCCACAGGACGCACCCGTCCTGCTCTTTTGCGGCTCCCTGTACCGGGGCAAGCGCCTCGACCTTGTCCTCGATGCATACCGATTGGCGAAGCGCAGCCTGCCGGGCCTCCATCTCATCGTGGTTGGCAAGGGACCGGACGCTGCCCTCGTAGAAGCGTTGTCGGCCGTGGACACGCATTGTCACGCCCTGGGACCGCGCTTCGGCACCGACAAGGCCGAGGCCTTCCTGGTCGCCGACGCCCTCTTGCTTCCTGCCTATGCCGGTCTTGCCGTCGTGGATGCCCTTGTTGCCGGCCTGCCCATCCTGACAACCGATTGCCCGGGGCACGGTGCCGAGTTCGACTATGTGGAGCCCGGCGTCAATGCCGTGATGACGCAGGCAGATGCCGAGGCGCTGTCCCGAAACATCCTGGCTGTCATGTCGGACCCCGTTTGGCGCGGACAGCTTGCGCAAAGGGCGCGAGCCTCGGGGACACGCTTCTCCGCGGAAGCCATGGCCGAGCGTTTCGTCAACGGCACCTTGGCGTGCCTGAGGCAGCCCCCGCGAAACCGGTGAGCCACAACAGAAACAGGCTCAGGGCACTCCTGTCAGTGGATCGAACCCCGGCATCTCCTGAGCTGCGGTCCAGACGAATGCGCGGGTGTCCCCCCGGGCCTCGCGGATCAGGAACTGCCATGACGTCCCGCCGGGACTCCGGACTACGCCAATTCGCTTGCCGGGCAGCCACGCCGCAAGCTTTAGCCACGCGTTGCCCGCGGCCTTGGGAGAGCCGGACTCCACTGCAGCCAAACCCATGTCGCGGTTGTCCCAAGCGTACCAGCAAACTCGAGAGAAACCGGATGCTGCAAGCGTGAACACGGCCTTGCGCAAAAAGTCCACCGCTTCCCTCTCCGACAAGACCCGGGCGAAGGAAGTTCCCAACTGGGGCGATACGGTTCGCCCCGAAGCCTCGATACGCCATCCGATTTCCGTACACCATAGCGGCAGCGTATCCGCTCCCGTTCGGCGAAGGACGGCACGCAGGGCATCGAGCGCCGGCCAGAGAGCTTCGGGCCCGTCCGGGGTGACATAGGCGTGGACGGTCAGGGCCGATAGCGGCGCGGCACCTCCGGCCGCCAAGTATCGAGCCAGCCAAGGCAGGCCATGACGCAGGGTGACGGCAGGACCTACGAGGCGCCCCTGCGGCCAGACCCGATCCATAACCTGCCGTGTCCGACGTGCCAGCGAGGCCATCTCCTCAGGAGAGATGCGGGAAAAGTCGGGCAAGTCAGGCTCGTTCCACAGTTCGAGATCAGCACCTTCCTGCCGCGCGACCTCCGCGATACGGGCCACGTAGAGATCCCACGCCTCCACGTCGGCCACGGGCCCGCCGCGACCGGTTCCATAGGCATTGGACATCGCGGGCTGTCCCGAGGCCCAGGTAGGCGTGAGGGCGAGTGGCAGGATCAGGCGCGTCCCACGTGACCGGGCCGCGCGAAGGAGCGCCTCCAGACGCGCCGGCTGCCAGACGCCCTTTGCCGGCTCCAGATCCGGCCAGGTCACGCGTGCATCCCAGGCTCGCCAGAGCGGTACATGGGGGGGAATATGGCCGGGGGCCAACCAGTCGTGGACGTGAATGCCCATGAAGTCGCCTGGAATGAACCTGAACGTGGTCTCCGCAGCAAGTGCAGGGACCGAGCGCACAGACAGTCCGAACAGCACCAAGGACAACAGGATTACCGCCCCAATCGGGAGCCTGCGACGACGGCGTGCAGGTTGCAGACTATCGGACATCGCTGTCGTCCTTTTCGGGCGGGGCGCTAGAATAGGGTCCCACAGCAAGGGCATGGTCCGCATCTGCCTCGCCCCCCATCCGGATCAGCCCGATTGAACATCCTCGTCCTCCACAACCGATACCAGGTACGTGGTGGGGAAGACAGCGTGGTCGACGCTGAGGTCGCGCTGCTGCAGGACCGTGGCCATGCCGTTACCCTGGCACTCAAGGACAACCGGGACATCCGCTCCACCCTGGATGCAGCCCTCACGGGCGTACGAACGTGGCACGCGCCAAGGGCACAGGCGGAACTCCGGGAATTGATCCGGACGCATCAACCCGACGTGATCCACGTGCACAACTGGTTTCCCCAGTGGTCTCCATCCGTCTTCGGAACGTGCAAGGCAGCCGGCGTGCCGGTCGTGGCCACGCTGCACAACTTCAGGCTCGCCTGCCCGGCGGGGACGCTTTACAGAGGCGGCAGGCCCTGCGAGTCATGCCTGCCTTTGGAGCTAGCCGCGCCTGCCGTCATCCATGGGTGCTATCGCGGTTCCGCCATCCAATCGGCCATCGTCGCAGGTGCCACGGGCCTGCACCGCCGGATGGGCACCTGGCACCGGGACGTAGATGCCTACATCCTCCTAACGCGATTCCAAAGAGACAAGATGGCCGCGTGGGGCCTTCCACTCGAGAAGATGCACATCAAGCCCAATTTTTATCCCGGAACCCCCTCGCCACCAGCGGCCACCAAGGATACCGATGTCCTGTTCATCGGCCGCCTTTCCGAAGAAAAGGGACTCTCGACGCTGATTCAAGGCTTTCGCCTGGTCCGTGGCCAGGCAACCCTGACCATCGCCGGCGACGGCCCCATGAAGGAGGAAGTCAGCCGTGCCTGTGAGGCCTCGCAAGGCCGGATGCGCTACGTTGGTCGACTGGCGCCTCCCGGGGTGAGCCATTGGATGGCTCGAAGCCGGATCCTTGCCTTTCCGTCCACGTGGTACGAGGGCATGCCCGCCACACTGCTGGAAGCCATGGCGCACAGCCTGCCCGTGGCTGCGTCCCGGATCGGCTCCCTGCCCGAGTTGATCGACGAGGGCGAGCAAGGCTGGCTGTTGCCACCAGGGGATCCACAGGCTTGGGGCCGGGGCCTCGAGGCCATCCTCGCCCTCTCCCCCGAGGCACTTGGTCGACACGGCGCGAAAGCTAGGGCAACCTATGCCGCGCACTATGCGCCCGACAGCAACTACAAGTCCCTCACGACCCTCTACGAGCACGTTATCGATGCATCCTCCTGACACCCCCAAGCGCGTGGCTGTCCTGAGACAACCTGTCTCGACCGGCGACACGGAGTCCATGGCCGACCTCATCGCCGGGTGGGCGGCGCTCGGTGAGAGCCGGTATGTGTGCGTCGCCAATGTGCATATGGTGATGGAAGCCGAGCGTGCCCCCTCCTTCGCCCGAGTGCTCGAGGCAGCGGATCTGGTGACACCCGATGGCATGCCCTTGGTCTGGATGATGCGATCGGCGGGTGCGCGCCAGCAGACACGCGTCGCAGGCTATGATTTGCTTGTTGCCTTGCTCGAGCGGGCGAGAGGCTTGGGGCTGCCCGTGTACTTCCTGGGCGCGACACCCGAGACGCTCAAGGCTGTCGTCCGGCGTGCGGAATCAGAATTCCCGGGCCTGGTCGTGGCGGGTGCCGTATCGCCTCCCTTCCGCGCCATGTCTCCCGAAGAAGTTCGCGCCCAGCAGGAAGCCATCCGCGCCAGCGGCGCACGCCTGGTGCTGGTTGCACTTGGCTGTCCCCGCCAGGAGCGCTGGATGGCCGAACACAAGGGCTTGCTGTCCGCGGTGATGATCGGCCTGGGCGGTGCCTTTCCGGTATTCGCAGGCCACCAGGGACGGGCGCCTGCCTGGATGCGCCAAGCGGGACTCGAATGGACCTACAGGTTGGCGCTCGAACCCGACCGCCTGTGGCGACGCTACCTCTCGACCAACCTGCCGTTCATCGTTCGGGCGATTCCTCAGGCCATCGGCCAAGCCGTCAGGCGCAGGCACCGGGACATCTGAAGCAACATCAGGCCTGATGGGCCAGGTACCACCGATAGGTCTCCCGGATGCCCTCCTCGAGGCCAATCCGCGCCGACCATCCCGTCTCGGCCAGGCGGGAGACATCCAGCAGCTTGCGTGGCGTCCCGTCGGGCTTGGATGCGTCCCAGAGGACATCGCCCTCGAAACCGGTGATTCTCGCCATCAGTCCTGCAAGGTCTCGAATGGAGACATCTTCCCCGACCCCCACGTTGATGGGACGATCGTCGGCATAGCACCGCATCAGGTGAAGGCAAGCATCGGCAAGATCGTCGACGTGCAGGAACTCGCGACGCGGTGATCCTGTCCCCCACAGCTGCACGGGAAGGCCTGAGGCCCTGGCTTCGTGAAACTTGCGCAACATGGCCGGAAGGACATGGGAGGTCTCGAGATCGAAGTTGTCCCCCGGTCCATAGAGGTTGGTCGGCATCACGGAGATGAAGTCCGCACCGTATTGCTTGCGGTAGGCCTGGCACATCTTGATGCCCGCGATCTTGGCGACGGCATACCATTCGTTGGTTGGTTCGAGCGGTCCGCCAAGCAGATATTCCTCCCGAATCGGCTGGGCACAATCCCGAGGGTAGATGCAAGACGATCCGAGGAACAGCAGCTTGGCAACGCCGGCTTCGTGGGCTGCCGAAATGACGTTCTGCTGGATTGCCATGTTTTCCATCAGGAAATCCACTGGAGCCCGGTCATTGGCCAGGATACCCCCGACCCGGGCTGCCGCCAGGAACACGATCTCCGGACGTTCGGTCCGGAAGAAGCGCCGCACGGCGACGGAGTCCCGCAGATCCAGATCTTGCCGCGTCTGCTGGAGGAGACGGTCGTGGCCCTCTGATCGCAGGCGTCGAACCAATGCCGAACCGACGAGGCCCCTGTGGCCCAAGACCAGAATCCTTGAATCCTTATTCATGAGCCGCATGAACCGCAAAGCCCTGCTCTCGGGCCACCTTGAACTGACGCGCCTGTGCCAGATCGTGCTGGACCATCTCCTGGGCCAGCTCCCCGACGGAGATACGAGGCTGCCAGCCAAGGCGTGCCTTTGCCTTGGCCGGGTTGCCCAGCAGGGTCTCGACTTCGGTCGGCCGGAAATATCGGGGATCAACGGCAACCAGGCATCGACCCGAGGCCGGATCCAGGCCCTGCTCGTCGACGCCATCACCTTGCCAGACGATGGCCTGACCCACCTCGGCAAAGGCAAGCTCGACGAACTGACGGACGGAAATCTGGCTGCCCGTGGCAATGACGTAGTCATCAGGCTCATCCTGCTGCAGCATCAACCACATGGCTGCGACGTAGTCACGGGCGTGACCCCAGTCGCGCAGGGCGTTCAGGTTACCCAGATGCAACTTGTCCTCGAGACCCAGGTGAATGCGAGCCACTGCCCGCGTTATCTTTCGCGTAACAAACGTCTCGCCCCGACGCGGACTCTCGTGGTTGAACAGGATGCCATTGGATGCGTGTATCCCGTAGCCCTCCCTATAGTTCCGGGCTATCCAATAAGCGTAAAGTTTGGCAACACCATAGGGGCTTCTCGGATAAAACGGCGTGGACTCATCCTGCGGTATGGACTGCACCTTTCCGTACATCTCCGACGTTGATGCCTGATAAAATCGTGTTTTATCTTCCAGGCGCAGTATTCGTATCGACTCCAAAATCCTTAGCGCGCCAATTGCATCAGAATTTGCCGTGTATTCGGGCGTCTCGAAAGAGACCGCAACGTGGCTTTGGGCCGCAAGGTTGTAGATTTCGTCCGGCTGTATTTCCTGAACGATACGGATGAGGTTGGTTGCATCCGTCAGGTCCCCGTAATGGAGGACGAAGCGGCGATCCGAGACATGAGGGTCCTGGTACAGGTGATCCACGCGTTCGGTGTTGAAGCTGGAGGCCCGGCGCTTGAGGCCGTGTACCTCATAACCTTTCTCAAGCAACAACTCGGCCAGGTAGGAACCGTCCTGCCCCGTCGTTCCCGTGATGAACGCTCGCTTTGCCAAACCGGTCACCTCTCCTGTCCATGGTGGATTGACCGCGGCCGAACGTCCAGCGCCCCTTGGGCACATCCCCTATCCGGCCGAGCGAAAGCCACCCAATGGCAAAGGCCGCCTGCCCCGCTGGAGCAAGCGGCCCGAAAGCAGCCGAGTGCGCTCAGACCGCCCGCTTGGCCTTGGCGATGTCACACACCTTGCAGTAGGGGCGGAGACCGTCGGCCTTGGCGCGGTCGATGTAGAACTCGGTCAGGGGATACCATGCCGAACACTGGACGCAGTACTTGCACGTCTGCAGGCCCTTCTGGGTCTCGGAACGAATCTTCCGCACGGGGCATCCTCCTTGGTGGTACCGATGATTCTTCTCCAAGTGTACCCCGATTTCGGAGAATCTGGTGCATGGATCACACTTTTTTGCGAATTTTCCCCGGATCAATCAAGGGAGAGCGTTTGTTCGGTGGAAAACCCGCGCTCATGTTGGAGAATGATGCTTCGCTTCGCGATCATGGGGCCTCGGAGAGGAGATGGGCCCAAGCTTTCAGGGGGATCGCCGCAGCGATCCCCCCGGAAATGGCCGACCCTGACGGGGCCG
This sequence comes from Candidatus Tanganyikabacteria bacterium, assembly GCA_016867265.1. GTDB lineage: Bacteria > Cyanobacteriota > Sericytochromatia > S15B-MN24 > VGJW01 > VGJW01. Next base: position 80,700 of record VGJW01000010.1, on the reverse strand, counting down.
CTCAGTCCTCGATATAGCCCTTCAGGCGCTTGTTGCGGTTGGGGTGACGCAGCTTGCGCAGGGCCTTGGCCTCGATCTGGCGGATGCGCTCACGCGTGACGTTGAAGCGCTGGCCGACTTCCTCGAGCGTGTGGCTGTGGCCGTCGTCGAGCCCGAAGCGCATGCGCAGCACCTCGCGCTCGCGATCCTGCAGCTGCTCCAGCACCTCGTTGATGTGCTCGCGCAGCATCTCCCGGCTTACGCGGTCGATGGGCAGCTCGCTCGTGTCATCGGAAACAGTGTCCCCAAGCCGCGCGTCCTCTTCCTTGCCCATGGGCTGCTCGAGCGAGGAGGGCTCCTCGGAGATCTTGCGGATCTCGCGCAGCTTCTCGACCGTGATGTCCAGCTTCGCGGCCAGTTCGAGGTCGGTGGGTGTCCGTCCCATAGCCTGGGCCATTTCCTGGCTGATGCGCCGCATCTTGTTGATGGTCTCGACCATGTGGACGGGAATCCGGATCGTGCGCGCCTGGTCGGCGATGGCACGGGTGATGGCCTGGCGAATCCACCACGTCGCATAGGTGCTGAACTTGAAGCCCTTGGCATAGTCGAACTTCTCGACCGCCCGAATCAGGCCCAGGTTGCCCTCCTGGATCAGATCCAGGAACTGCATATTGCTGCGACCGTTGTACTTCTTGGCAATGGACACCACGAGGCGGAGGTTGGCCTCGGCCATTTGGCGCTTGGCGGCTTCCGCGTCGGCAGCCAGCTCGGGACTCTCGACCCCCGCGGCAATCCGGCGGGCCAGCTCGATTTCCTGCGCCCCGCTCAGCAGCTTCTTCTGGCCGATCTCCCGCAGGTACACCCGTACGGGGTCGTCATTGGGCATCCCCTTGGAGGCAAGCGCAGCCAGCTCCTTGACCATCGTCTCGTCGCCCAGATCAAACTCTTCCCCCCCCTCCTCCGGGTCCAGAGAAAAGGCCTCGGCCGGCACATCCGCGCCCAGGTCGACATCACCCGCCACCGTCCCGGGAAGCCCGGGAAGGGCGAGGTGGGCCTCATCGGCCTCCGGTTGCAAGCGTTCGTTGGTCATCACGTCAGCGTCGGCGTTACCCATTATCCATGCCCCATACCCTGTCCGGGGACTCGCCCCGCAAGCCTGGCTTCAAATTCCTTCACCATCCTGATGGCCTCGAGGTGCTCCACCATCAGTTGATTCGCCACGTCCCGGTCCAGTCCGGATTGCGACAGGTCGTTGCGGATGCGTGTCGCCGTCCGTTCCCAGTGATCGAGATGGAGGGCGTCCATGTAATTCTGCACGACTTGCTCACCATCGTGCTCCGGCAACAGGTCCTCCCCGAAGCACAGTTCCAACAGCAACTCGTGTGCGCGCGTCCCTTCCAGGCGGGCGAGCCAGTCGGTCCAGCCCGACGTCACCTCGTCGGCCAGCAAGGTGGCCAACAGTTCCGCCGCCACTTCATCCGGCAGCATGGCCGGTGCCACCTGGCCCGCCACCCAGGGTCGCCCCTCGGGATGCAGCACCAGGTAGGCGAGCAGACCACGCCGGGCCTCCACGGCCCGCTGCCGCGCCACGGGCCGTGCCATGGCCGTCCTGCGGGCCACCACGGGGCGACCGGGCAGGAAGCGGCGCAGGTCCCGCGTCAGTGCATCCTCGGACACCGCGAGCACACGGGCTACGTCGCGGACGTAGGGCTCGGCCATGACCTGGCTGCCCAAGCTCCCGAGCAGGGGGCCCAGGCCCTCGAGCACCCGGGCGCGGCCTTCGACGCTGCGCGGGTCGTCGACCGAGGCCAGCAGCCGATCGACCCGGAACGCGACGAGGTCCGGGGCCTCATCCAGCAGATTCCTGAAGGCGTCGGCACCGAACGCGCCCACGTAGGCATCCGGATCCTTGCCCTCGGGAACCGTCAGCACCCGCAGGACGATCCCGGCGGCCCGCGCCACCTCTTCGAGGACGGCTCCGCCCCGCTCGGCAGCCTGGCGCCCGGCCTGATCCGCATCGAACGCCACCACGACGCGCTTGCCCTCGGTAAAGCGCAGCAGGCTGCGCGCCTGTTCCGGCGTCAGCGCCGTGCCCAGCACGCCCACGACCTCGCGGATGCCCGCCTGATGCAAGGCCACGGCGTCCATGTAGCCCTCGACCAACAAGGCACGGTCGGCCTGGCGGATGGCCTCCTTGGCCAGATGCAGGGCGTAGAGTTGGTGACCCTTCTGGTAGATGGGGGTCTCGGGCGAGTTCAGATACTTGGGTCCTTCGTCACCGGGCAGCAGGCGCCCACCAAACGCGACGACGGCCCCCATCTCGGTCGCGATGGGAAAGATCAGCCGGTTGCGGAACACGTCACGCCACCCGCCCCTGTCGTTGGGCCGGACGAGACCGGCCTCGACCTGTACCTCGGGATCGAAGCCCTGCCGGCGCAGCTGCACCGCAAGGGCATCCCAGGCCGCTGGTGCCGCCCCCAGGCCAAAGCGCTCGGCCGTCTCGGCCGAGAGGCCGCGCTGCTCCATGTAGTCGCGCGCGGCCTTGCCCTCGGGGGCCTCGCGCAGCTGACGCCGGAAGAACAGAGCGGCCTCACCGACCACTTCGCGCAACAGGCGCCGACGATCGCCGTCCTGGGCCGGGCGTTCCGACAACGTGATGCCGTAGCGCTCGGCCAGGTGCCGCAGCGCCGCGGGAAAGTCCATGCCCTCCTTCTTCATCAGGAAGGTGAAAACATCGCCCTTCTCCCCGCACCCGAAGCAGCGGAAGACTGGAGGATCCTCAAGCACGCTGAAGCTGGGCGTGCGCTCCCCGTGGAACGGGCACAGGCCCGACCAGCCGCGCCCGCGGCGCTTGAGGACGGTATAGGTCCCGATGACCTCGGCGATGCGCGCCGCGTCCCGCACCCTGTCCCTGTCATCCATCAAGGTGTGGAGTGTCCCATGCCCGCCTCGCCTTGGGCCAGCCTTGTCTGGCTGCCTCGCGCCAGCTCGCGGCGCAAGGTCGCAAGCTGCTCCTCAAAAGCGCGGACATCGGCCTCGAGCGCCTTGACCGCCTCAGGCGCCGGCAGCGGGGCTCCGAAGCGCATCCGTTCATAGGCCGCCGCGATGGCCCCGAAGGCCGGCGCCACCGCGGACAGCACGGGGTGACCCTGGACAGCCGCCACATGCTCCCGGGCGGATCGGGCCGATGACAGCCCATGGCCATGCCGGGCAAGGCGGGACAAGGTTCTCAGCCAGAGACGCGTGGCCCGGTAGGCCCCGGGAGATCGCGCCGTCCGTCGCAACCGCCTGAGGGCAGCCTGCTCCTCGCTGAAAAACCAGCCGGCAAGCAGGGCAAGGCCGCCCAAGCCCGCCAGCAGGAACCAGAAGCGATGTCCCAGGCGGTCGTAGACCGCGCCGATGGCCGAGAGCAGGGGCGGCGGGCCGCCATCGACGACAAAGGTCAGCGGGCCGGACCAGCCCGGCGTCGGATCGAAGGGCACCCAGCCCACCCCTGTCAGGAACACCTCGACCCAGGCGTGGGCATCGTTGCCACGCACCTCGTGGAACCCCGTCAGCAGGTTGTGCCGGCCCGGGGCGTAGCCCGTCACCAGCCGTGTCGGGACACCCAGCGTCCGGCCCATCACCGCCAGCGAAGTCGCGAACTGCTCGCACGTCCCGCGGCGCACGTCGAACAGGAACGCATCCACGTGGTCCCTGCCCGCCGGTATCCTCGGGGCGTCGCTATCGTAGGCATAGGTGGCTTGCAGGCGACGCGTCAGGTTCCGTATCTGCGCGTAAGGCGGCGCTGCGGTCCCCCCTGCCCATTCCCGCGCCCGTGCGGCCACGCGACCGGGCAGGCCCTCCGGCAGCCCCAGCCACGAGACGTACTGGAGCTTCAGCTTGGGGGTCAGGGGGTTGGCCCCGGCCAGCGAGGCCTCCTGCCACGCGACCCGCTCGTGACGCACGGAATAGTAAAGCCCGTCAGGCAAAGGCACCGGGCTGCGGTAGGCCCCCTGGTCGTCCCGGAAGAGGACCGGCGTCGGGAAGTACAGTTCGGCCGCGAACCCCGGCAGCAGCACCAGATTGCTCTGCGTTGCCTCGACATAGACACTCAGCAGATCCGGTCGGCCCGCCCCGATCATCGAGACAGGCAGGCGCCACGGCTGACTCGCCAGCGTCAGGGTCTCGACCCTGTCCGGATGCGACAGCTGCCACGAACTGCCGTCGTACGTGTCGTAGGCCATGCCGCGCAGGTACTGGGGGCCGCCCGAGCGTACCTTGAGCACCACTTCATCGGGCAGGTCGCCCCGGTGATTGAGATCCAGGCGCTCCGAGAATCCGTAGTAGCTGCCGCCACCGCCGCCGCCGGATCCGCCCGAACCACCGCCGCCGCCCCCGTCCGGCCCCGTGATGCGCCCGGACATGGGGCCCTTGATATCCATCATCCGGCTCATCGGCAACTGCGTCAGGAATCCGCCCTTGCCGCGAGGCACCAGCCCGAAGACCACGCCCGAGGCGACGATCAACGCCACGGCCCCCGAGGCGACGGCCCTGAGGTTGAGGCGTCCGAGCGGTAAAGCCGGAAATTCCAAGAGAGTATCCAGGTGCGAACAGGCGACAAAGGCGACGGTCGCCGCCAGCAGCACGGGCAACAACAAGAGGTCCCGCGACACGCTGGCCGTCACCACGAGCAGGATGGCACCGACCAGCTGGGCAATGCGCAGGTTGTGCCGCCGCGGCAAGTCGAAGCTGTTGAGGACCTGCAGCCAGAGCAGCAGGTTGGCGAGCGGCAGGCGGGCATCCGGCGAGGACAGGAAGAGCGTTCGCAGGTAGTCGTACAGCAGGTAGAGCATACCGACGGCAAGAAAGGCCTTGACCAGCCAGTTACGCCCGCGGAACCAGTGGCTGAACCAGCTGCCGGCGGCCGTCAGGAGCCATGCCAGCAACTGTGCGGGATCCGGTGTCACGAGGGCCATGCCGCAGATACCCGTCGTCACGAGGCAGAACGTCGCCAGCCGCAAGGGGCCCAGCGGATCGTCCACATGAATCAGGGCGGCAAGCCCTCGCCGCTGCAAGGCTTCGCGTGCGATCATCCGCGCAGCTCCGCCAAGGCCTGGCCCGGGTCTGATCCGACGGGACACCCCACGGCCCCCGCCGGGACGCTCTCGTCCGCGCGCCCCACATGGACCCAGGCCGAGGCCAGCGCCCCCCACCCCGCGGCACGACGCGCCACGACGACGACACCGGCAGGGTCGATCCGGCTGAGCATCGGTGCCAGCGAGGCATCCCCGGGCTCGAGTTCGGCCAGCCTGTCGAGCAGGTCGAAAAGGTCTCCCTCGAGGATGCCCTCGGGCAGAAGCAGCCGGGTGAAGATGCCCTGGGCGTTCCAATGCGCCAGCAACGAGGCCGCGACCTCGAGCGCATGCTCGAAGGTGTCGGCCTCGTGGCCCGCGAGGTCCAGAATCAGGCAGGCCCCACCCGAAGGCGCGAGGCCCTCTGTCTCCTTGACCACCAATCGATTGCGCCGGGCCGTGCCTCGCCAGTGGATGGCCCGGAGGGGATCGCCGGGCCGGTAGTCCCGGGTCCCGCGGACGAGCTCACCCTCGGGCACGGTGCGGGCCTGCGGATGGTCGTCCCCCGTTGCGCCGGCAGCCCGGAACCACGGCAGGCGGCGCAGGGGATGAATCCGGGGCACGACGCGGACGGGCAGGACGGATACGGCCTTGCGGCGCCAGAACATGAAGCCCAGCACGGAGGCCTGGACCCATACGGCGGGGGGATCATGAAGGCCGCGCCGCGGTGCGGGCAGAGCCAGTTCGACCGTGGCCTCGCCACGCGGGGGCAGCTCGGGCAGGAGCACGCAGGACCAGGTCAGCGGCCGAACCCTGAAGAGAAACCCGGGCCCACGGACGACGGGGCCGACCGGCGGCCCCCCCACGGCCAGGAACCATCGCGGCCAGCGCCCCGGATGGCGCAGGCGCACCTGGCAGGTCAGGGCCCCTCCCCGCATGGCGCGGCCCTCATGGAGAACGTCGGCCCGCACCCCGCTCAGCGCCCAGAGGCTTCCGGCCAGCGAGAGCACGAGCGACCCCAGGAACAACCCGCCCAGCACGAAGAGCCATCCGGCCTGGACATTGACGGCCGACAAGAGGGTGGCGAGGGCCACCAAGGCAAGGACGAGGGCGCGCGCCGTCACCGGGATGCCCTGCTGCGGCTCAGAGCGGTACCGCCACGGCCGTCAGCAGGTCGTCCAGAACCTCCTGACGCACGGCGCGGCCGGAGCGCCCCGAAAGCACCAGCCGGTGGTTCAGGCAAAGCGGCGCCATGGTCGTTAGGTCGCCCGGCACGACGTGGTCACGGCCTTCAAGCAAGGCCCTGGCCTGTGCCAGCCTTTGCCACACGAGGCCGCCCCGGGGGCTGACGCCCAGCAGGACCCTGGGGTGGTCGCGCGTGGCACCCAGCACCCGGACGACATACGTCTGCAACGACGGATCGATATGAACCGCCCGGACCTGTTCCTGCCAGCCCAACAGGGTCTCGAGGCCCACGGGCTCGGCCAGTGTCGGCTGCTCCTGGCGCGCCCAGACGCCGGACAACAGGCGCACCTCGTCCTCGGGCGCGGGATAGCCCAGCGTCAAGCTGAGCGCAAAGCGATCGAGCTGGGCCTCCGGCAGGGGAAAGGTGCCCTGGAACTCGACGGGGTTCTGCGTCGCGACCACCAGGAACGGTCGCGGCAGGGGATGCCGGACGCCATCGACGGTGACGGCCCCCTCCTCCATGGCCTCGAGCAGGGCGGCCTGGGTCCTCGGGGAGGCGCGGTTGATCTCGTCGGCCAGGAGAATGTTCGCGAAGACGGGCCCCGGCATGAACCGGAAGGTGCCTTCGGCCGGCTGGAAGACATGCGTGCCCGTGATGTCCGACGGCATCAGGTCCGGGCTGGACTGGACACGCTTGAACTCACCGCCTACGACCTGGGCCAGGGTCCGGGCAATCAAGGTCTTGCCGACGCCGGGCACGTCCTCGAGCAGGATGTGCCCCCCGGCAAGCAGGGCCGCCACGACATGGGCCAGTGCCTCGTCGTGGCCCACGACAGCGGGCCTCAGGGCCTCCAGGACACGACGGGGAGAAGAAGTCGAGGACGTGCCTGCGGCGGAGGACTGCATGGGCGATCCGTTCCCTGCCCTCCGGGTCGGTAAACCGGGGCTAGAGGGGCGTCCGTCCGACGCACGATGCCGAGACGACGCCGTCACCGCCACCGACCTGCAACGTCACGCTGCTGGCGGGCGACCAGCGCAAGCCAGCCCAGGCGGACCTGCCGTTCCAGTCAGCGAGCAGGCGCACATCGGGCAAACCGAGGGGCAAGGCGACTGCATGTTCGAGTCCGGCCATGGGTCCCGGCCACCACGGGGCCGCAGCCTGGCCCGGACGCCACGGGTCGCCCGTGGCCCATCCCAATGTCAGCCGCGTCGCCCCGAGCACGCGCGTGCCCACCGCATAAGCCGTGCCCATGCCGTAGCGCGTGCCGTCGAGGCCGACGAGGCCGTTGGCCGACAGCGGATCGAAGACGCCCACTGCCAGGCTCCAGCCTCCCGGCGACCAAGGCGCGCGCAGCTTGAGGTGGCTGGTCCGATGGACAGCCCCTGCGGGGAGTGCCGGCACGAGGGGATCTATCCAGCCCGGCACCTGCAACATCCCGATCCCGACCTCGAGCCACGACCACAGGGGCACGCAAAGCACCAGATGTCGATTGACCCGCTGGGTCACGGCGTAGCGCAGCGGCGGATCGGAGCCCTCTTGCCAGGCCAGCCCAAGGGCGAGATCCGGGCGGACCTCGGCCGTCGGCACGCGCAGCAAGCCTGTCCAACCCGCCAAGGCCATCCCGTCCTGGTCGGGAACGTTCACACCCGGTTCCGGGCCAATCGGACCCGCAAGGCCTCGCCGACCCGCTCCAGGGGCGCTGACGCGGTCGCCTCGCGCGCGGCCGCCAGCAGGGGCATGCCCGCTGCAGCCTCGGCCGACCACGCCGAGGCAAAGGTACCGTCGCGAATCTCGGCCAACAGGCGCTCCATGGCCTCGCGAACGGGCGCACGGGCATACTGCTCCCGCGCCCTTAGCGCACCGAATTCGGCCGTGTTGCTGATCTGCCGGGCCATGCCGCCCAGGCCCCCCTCGTGCAACAGGTCGACGACCAGCTTCAGCTCATGCAGGCACGAGAAGTAAGCCACGTCTTCGGGATAGCCGGCCTCGACCAGCACCGAGAAGGCCTCGCGCACGAGCGTCTCGACGCCACCGACCAACACGGCCTGCTCCGCGAACAGGTCGACCTCGGTCTCTTGGGCGACAGTGCCCCAGTGCAGCCCCGCCCGATGGGCCCCCAGGGCGCGGGCATAGGCCTCGGCACGCGGTCGCGCCCTGCCGGTGGCGTCATGGTGGACGGCAAGGAAAGCCGGGATGCCACCGCCCGCCACGTAGGCATCACGCACTGCCCGGCCCTGACCCATCGGCGCCACGAGCAGCGCATCGAGATCCCCGCGCCATGCCCCGGAGGCATAGCGGTAGGCATAGCCATGGGCCAGCACGACGGCCACGCCGGGCTCGAGCAGGTCCGAAACCTGAGCGAGCACGGCAGGGATGACTTCGTCCGGCACCATCAAGGCCACCATCGAGGCACTCTGGACGGCCTCTCGGACGTCGCCCGGCACGAAGCCATCGTCCCGGGCCAGTTCGGCCCGACGAGCCCCCGCGTGCAACCCGACCCGTACCGCGGCACCACTGTCCCTCAGGTTGAGGGCATGGGCCCTGCCTTGGGCCCCGTAGCCGAGGACCGCCACCGCACCTTCGCCCCACACCGCAAGAAGCCCGTCACCTGTCATCGGGGGCCATGGTAGCATCGCCCATCCCATGCCGATGGATGTCCCCGTCCCGCAGGCGGTCGTCCTGCAGGACAGGCTGCTCGCCCTGGGCTATGAGGATGTCCGGATCCAGGTCGACGGGACGCGCTGGCTCGTGGCCTGGATGGACCGCCGCCACGCCGATCCCCGCCAGGCCCTTGCGGAAGTCGCGGACGTGCTGGACCGGACGCTCCCCGACGAGGCGACGTGGGTGCTGGCGCCCATGCTCTTGGGTCAGGTCCCCTGCGCCGTCTCGACGACGGCGGGATCGTGGCGCGCGTCCCGCCGATACGGGCAAGGTGCCTCGTGGCACATCCTGGGCCCCCTCGAGCCACCGGCAGCCGCGCCGCATGACGGCCAGCCGTGGTGGCGCCCGGACCTGTCCGTCCACCCGACGGTCCGCTTCAATCCCTACGTCGTCACGCCCCTGTTGCGCGTCGAGGGCACGGTCCCCATCGCCCCGGGCACATGGATCGAAGGGCGCGCTCAGGTGCCGCTGGATGGCAGCCCGCCGGACCCGATCCGAGGCCTTCTGGGCTGGCAGAAACGCGATCTCGGGCCATGGCTGGTCGTCGCGTGGCTGGCGAGCGGCGGGCCCGCCGGCGTGCTGGGCGACACCTGGCAACCCCACGCCGGGGTCGAAGCCGGATGGGATGCGTGGGGCGGCGTCCTTGCGCTGCGGGGGCGCGTCGGGCAAGAGCTGCTTGCCGGACGCCGGCAAGAGCTGCGGGCCTGGGGCGAAACCTATCTGCCTGGCACGGGCCTGACGCTCAAGGCAGGGTGGGGCCGCTTTCCCCTGGGGGACAGCGCACCTTTCGGGGCGGTCCGACGGACCTTCGCGCGAGGCTGGATCGAGGCCGCCGCTGCGCGATCAGACCAGCACGGGACCAGCCTGACGCTGGGCATCGGTCTGGATATGGGTCCCCGCCCGGCCGACGCCCCGCGCCCGGTCCGCGTGCGCTGGCCAGGCATGTTCACCTACACCTACGCGGCAACGGGGTACTTGGCCGCCAACGGGTTCGCGCCGGCACCGGGCCTCGGCGACGTGCGCCAGCGGATGGCCGCGGCGTGGCTACGGGAGCGCCTCGACGCGCCGGACTAGTTGCCGGTGTTGCGCAGGATGCCGTAGAGGACCGCAGCCGAGTTCAGGCTCTGGCCGACAATCTGGGCCACCTGGGTCCAGATCGTCAGCGGATCCCTGAGCTCGATGCGCTCGGGCAGCACCAGCGTATCGCCGGGGCCGACCTCGGAATCCATCAGGCCACGCGACAGCAGGAACCAGCCCTCGCGATAGGTGGGCAGGGCGTGCACCCGGCCATCGGCCCGCACGGCATACATGTTGTCGAGGTCGGCCATCGCCGTGGCGCCGCCGGCAATCCGCAGCAACTCACGCACGGGCACGCCGGGCCTGTAGGTGACGGCCGACGGCGTATAGACGGCACCAATGACGGTCATCGTCTCGTTCGGTAGCGGCACGACCAGCTCGTCGCCATCCTCGAGCAGCAGGTCATTGCCCTCACTGCGCATCTTGCCGGGGTCGTCGAGCTTTACGACGACGCGCCCCGAGACGTCCTGGGCCCGAAGGGCCGCGACCAGGGCCTGCTTGGCCGCCTGCGCCGCCACTGCCGACTGGCCGCTCGATGCGGCCTTGCCGGCCTCTGCGGCCAACTCGGCCTCGAGCTTGCGCGTGAGGTTGTCCAACTGCGTCCGTTGCACCTTGCGGACCATCTCGCGCGTGAAGACCGCGCCGGGCAGGAACGCCCGGCTGCGGTAGCCCCCGGCCCGTTCGATCAGAGACGCCAAAGTATCCCCCTCGAGCAGGGTGTAAGCGCCCGGCTGAGCGACCTCACCCCGAACCACCACGTTGCGCAGACCGCGGAAGTTCTCGACCTGCTTGATGCGCAAGGCATCGTCCCGCAGGACGGGCACGTCGACCTCGGTGCCCCTGCGCGAAACCGCGAGGCCGGGCCGCACCGTGACACGCTCGCTGACGAGGCCATTACCCTCGACGCGTCGACGCGTCAGCTCGGCCGCGAGCTGGTCGGCCTCTGGCGCGAGGCCACCCGCGGCCTCGATGAGCTGCGACATCCGCATGCCCGGATAAACCCTGTAGGTGCCCGGCCGCAGCACGGCACCGGCGACGGTGGCCTGAGGCTCGCGCTCGAAGGCCTCACGGGGATAGACCGTCAGGACGTCCCGGGCCTCGAGCACCACATCGTGTGCCGGATCCCGCTCGAGCGCCTTGCCCAGGTCGAACGACAGCACTTCACGGTGGCGATCGCGTCCCCGCTCACGTTCGACGAGGGCATGGCCCAACCAGGCGTCAGGCTTGAGCAGGCCGGGCGCACCCAGGACCTCGGAGGCGCGCATGCCCGACGTCCACGCCCGCGGGCCGGGCCGGTAGACATGGCCGCGCAGGTCCACGCCGTTGGCAAGTTCGGTCGCACTGGCCTGAACCACGACGACATCGCCATCGCGGGCCGGCATGGAACGGTCGGCATCACGCGTGAGATCCAGGGTCCTGACCTCGCGGCCGTCCCCACGACCGGAGCGCAGCAGCGAAACTCCGGGCAGGAAGCCCCCGGGCAAGGCACCACCCGCGAGGGCCAGCGCCCTGCCGAGCGTCTCGCCCGGCAGCATCTCGTAGATGGCCGGCTCCCGCACCTCACCGGCCACCGCGACCGTCGGCCCGGACTCGGGCACGAAGACGGTGTCACCGGGCAACAGGCGCACATCGGCCCCCAGGCCCTCCAGCAAGAGCCCATAGAGGTCGACCGTCGCCACCTTGCGCCCGCTGCGCTGGATCTGGATGCGCCGCAACGAGCCGGCCTTCTGGACGCCGCCGGCCCGCTGGAGCAGGCCCAGCATCGACGTCACGGCCGGCACCGCATGCAGGCCGGGCTGTTGCACGCGCCCCGCCAGCACGACGGAGATCTGCCGCAGTCGACCGAGTCGCAGCTTGATGGCCGCACCACGAGCGCGCTTGCGCAGCGCCTGCTCGGCCGCCTGCATCGTCAGCCCAGCCAAAACCACGGGCCCAGATCCCGGCAGGAACACCGAACCATCTCTGGCAATGACGGAGTCGAGCGGCGCCGCCAGCATGGGCACGTCAAGGATGATCTGGTCGCCGGGGCCCAAGGGGTAATCTTCGGGCACATCGGCCTCGCTGACGACACCGGACGACGCCGGCTGGGCCAGGGCACGGAAGCCGTACTGACGCAGAGGCCTGTCCATGCCCTGCGACATGTAGCGCTCGACCGGCGACAGAGGCTCGGGCGTCGCCTCGGGGGTGGGAACAGGCGCAGGCGCTGGCCCGACGACGTTCGCCGGTGCGACAACGGGCTGAAGACCTGGCCCCGCCACCGCCGGGCCACGCAGGACCGCGTCCTCGACCGCCCAGGAGGGCATGGCGACCGACAGCGCCATCAGGCAAGCCGCAGGCCAGCGCCAGCTCAAGCCGACACCACCCCGGACACGCTGGCCTTGAGGACCTCAAGGCAATCCAGCCGCTCCCAAGGCCTGTCGCCGGGACGATCCCCGAAGTGGCCGTAGGTCGCCGTCGGGCGATAGAGGGGTCGCCTGAGGTCAAAGGCACGAATGATGCCGGCAGGACGGAGGTCGAAGACCTCGGCCACGGCCCGCTCGATGAGCGCCTCGTCCACGACGGCTGTCCCGAAGGTCTCGACAGAAACCGAGACCGGACGCGCCTTGCCGATGGCGTAGCTGACCTGAATCTCGCAACGGCGCGCGAGGCCCGCCGCCACGACATGGCGCGCCACATGGCGCGCGGCGTAAGCGCCGGAGCGATCGACCTTGGTGGGATCCTTGCCCGAGAACGCCCCACCCCCATGGCGGGCGTAGCCGCCATAGGTATCGACGATGATCTTGCGCCCCGTCAGGCCGGCATCGCCCTGGGGACCGCCCGTGACGAAACGCCCGGAGGGATTGACGAGGATGCGCGTCTCTCCCGTCATCAGATCACCCGACACGACGGGCGCGATGACGTGCGTACGCACGGCCTCCTCGATCTCGCCCAGCGTCACGCCCTCGTCATGCTGCGTCGAAAGCAGAATGGTATCGACGGCCACCGGACGGTCGCCCTCATAGGCCAACGTGACTTGCGTCTTGCCGTCCGGGCGCAGCCACGGCAGCAAGCCCGACTTGCGCACCTCGGTCAGGCGCATCGCCAGACGATGGGCCAGGTCGATGGGCAACGGCATGCCGTCGGGCGTCTCGTCGCACGCATAACCGAAGACCAAGCCCTGATCGCCGGCGCCGATGGCGTCGATCGCAGCGTCCCGCTCTCGCTCGGACAGGCCGCCCCGGACCTCCCAAGACCGATCGACGGCTGCCGCGATGTCGGGCGACTGCTGGTCGAGCGCAACCAGAACGGCACACGAGGCCGCATCAATCCCGTAACGCGCGTCCGTGTAGCCAACATCGCGCAGGACCTTGCGAACGAGCGACGGGATGTCGAGTTGGGCCTGGGTCGAGATCTCGCCCGTGACCAGGATGAAGCCGGTGTTGGCCACCGTTTCGCAAGCGACACGCCCCAAGGGGTCCTGGGCAAGTACCGCGTCGAGCACGGTATCCGAGATTTGGTCGCACAGTTTGTCCGGGTGACCCTCGGTCACGGACTCCGATGTGAACAGTCGACGTCTTGGGGTGCCCAACTCAGGCCTCCTGCAGGGGATTGCCCGACCGCCAGACGTGGCGCGGCGACCCTGAAACTGAGAACAGGTGCAATTGCTCATCGTAGCCCGCACGCGCGGGCAGCGTCAACGCGATCCCTGCAGGCGAAGCACCAGCAGCACGGTCCGCAAGAGAATGGACACGTCGAGCAGCAGCGACCACGTCGCCGCGTACTGCAAGTCGAGGTCCACCATCTCGCGGAAACTCGTCCCGCCCCGGCGGTCCGAGACCTGCCAGGTCCCGGTGGCGCCCGGCATCACCCGAAGGCGCTCCAGATCCCGGTCGGCGTAGTCGTCGACCTCGGAGGGCAAGGGAGGACGCGGACCCACGAGCGACATGTCCCCGGCCAGAATATTGAATAGCTGGGGGAACTCGTCGAGGCTGGACCGGCGCAGAAAAAGCCCTACGCGCGTCACCCGGGGATCTTCCTTCATCTTGAAGATGGGCCCGTCCGCAATCTCGTTGCGGGACGCGAGCGCAGCACGCATTGCCTCGGCATCGACGACCATGGTGCGGAACTTCAGAATCCGGAACCGGCGGCCGTTCCAACCCACACGCTCCTGCGTGAAGAACACCGGGCCCGGTGAATCCCACCGAATCGCCAAGGACACCACCGCAAAGACCGGCAACATCACGGCCAAACCGACGACGGCACCCAAGATGTCGAGCAAGCGCTTGACGACGCCCCCGGCACCCACGAGGGACGGGTGCCGCGCCACACCCATCGAGGCGAGCCGATCTTCCCAAGACCGCCGACCAAGCAGGCCAGCGGTGCCGGAAACCACCCGCAGATGGCTGGGGCGTACGCTGCCAGTCTTGGAAGGGAAGGTGCGGTTAGGCATTGAATCAGGGAAAAGTCGCGAGAGCGGCAGCTGAACCAAGGGGATCAGGCCGCCGCCCCGCAGGTTCTCTGCCTAGTTGCCGCCGCCCAGGCTGGAGTTCGGGGCTGCGGTAGGCTTAGCGGTCGGCGCAGCGGTCGGCGCAACGGTCGGCGCAACGGTCGGCGCAACGGTCGGCGCAACGGTCGGCGCAGCCGGCGCCGGGGTCGGATTGCTTGCGGTGGTATTACCGCCGGGGCAGGCGGTAGTCACGGCAACGACGGCAGCGAGGGGCAGGAGTTTCTTCACGGGAGATTCCTTACATCAGAAGTCGGAGAGGGACTGTTTCACTGTATCAGAATCACGACCGAGCCATGGTTCATCGGTCACATCCGCAATGTATCCGCCAACGCTTTCAGGCCCGCTTACATTGGCGCAACAGCTTGATGAATGCCGCAAACGCCATGAAATACAAACCTTTCATCCACAAGAAAGCCCTCCCATACAAAAAGGCCAATATCCCTAAACGCGCCGGGAGCATGCTCTAGTTGTCAGTCAGGAAGACCGACGGGACAGGATGCCAACGAGCCCCGCGCGAGGGGCGGCCCACGAGGCAACGGCCTTCTCCCCGCCGGCAGCAAGAAGGGCTCCCCGCAAGGTGGGCCCTTCGGTGCTTTGGGCCCCGGCTCTCCGTGGAGACGAACACTCCAAGGAGACCGTGCGACAAATCACCTGACGGACGCCCCCTCGCGTGCTAAAGTCGGGCTGTGGGCGGCTTGCGCATCGTCGAGCTCGAGATCGACAACTTCAAGACGTTCCGGCAGGAGCGGATTCGCCTCCTGCCGGGCTTTACGGCCATCACCGGCCCCAACGGATCCGGCAAGAGCAACATTCTCGACGCGCTGATGTTCTGCCTTGGCCTGGGCAACGCCCGGACCCTTCGCGCAGCCAACAGCACGGGCTTCATCAATGGCGCCTCGAGCCGCCGCGAGGCCCGTGTGACCGTGCGCTTCGGGCACGAGGACGGGTCCCCGGCCTTCGAGGTGGCGCGCCGCGTGCGCGAGCGCAAGTCCCCCGACGGCGGCGAACCCACGGCCGACAACACCTACTACCTGGACGGCAAGGCTTCGACCCTGTCGGACATCCACGAGTTGCTGGGCCGACATCACATCAGCCCGCAGGGCTTCAACGTCGTCATGCAGATGGACGTCATGGGCATCATCAAGATGACGCCCCATGAGCGCCGCCGCATCATCGACGACCTGGCCGGGGTGGCGGACTTCGACAGCCGCATCGACATGGCGGCCAAGGAGTTGCAGACGGTCGCCGAGCAGGAGGACCGCACCGTCTTCCTGCTCTCCGAACTGCAAGCCCGGCTGGCCTCCCTGCGCAGCCAGCGCGACAAGGCCGTCGAGTTCCTCGACCTGCAGGAACGCTTGCGTCAGATGGATCGCGACCTCAAGGCCGGTCGCTGGTGGGAGCTCCAGCATCAGGTCAACCTCCAGGACGGCACGGTCCAGCAGGGACGCTTGCGCCGCCGCGAGGCCGACGAAGCCCTGCGCACCGCCGTATCGGCACTCGGGGTCGCCCGCGAAGAAGAACAGCGCCTTGCCGAGCGCCTCCACCGCGAGGGCGGGGCGCGCTTCCAGGCTCTGGAAGACCAGCTGCTCGAAACGTCGGGCGAACGCGAGCGCGTTCGCCTCGAAGGTCGCGACGCCCATCGTCGCGCGGATGAGCTGGATCACTTGGCCGTCCGGGCCGACGATCGCCGCAGGGACCTTGAATCGGAGGGCGCTGCCCTCGACCTCGAGATGGCGCAGGTCCGCGCGCGCATCACCGAAGTGGCAGCACGGGCCGACGGCCACCGGCAGCGCCGGGAAGCCTTGCAGGCCGAACTCGATCAACTGATGACGGGGCGACAGGACCTTGTGGCCGCGCGGCAGGACCTTGTGGCGCGCAAGGAAGCCACCGAGAAGCAGATGAGCGACTTGCAGGTCAGCCAGATGCGTGCCCAGTTCGAGCAACAGCAAGTCGAGGACCGCGTCGAGGATGCCCGCGGCCGCCGCAAGGACCTGGCCGAGCAGGTCCGGGATCTGGGCAAGGAAGTGGATCAATTGGCAGCGCAGGCTGCCGAGGCCGCCAAGCAGGCGGAGGCGGCGCGCGCCGACGAGCAACGGGCCCATCAGAACGTCACCAGCCTCAAGCAGACGCTGGAGGCGGCGGAAGAGGCGCTCCGCGCGGCCCACAAGGAGGCCTCCAAGGTCTCGGGCCTGTTGCAGGCACAGGAAGCCAGCCTGGGTCCCGCCGTCGAGTACGTGCTGGGCCAGAACATGCCGGGCGTGCTGGGCACGCTGTCGATGCTGGGCGAGGCCGATCCAGCCTTTGCGCGCGCCCTGCAGGAGGCCGCGGGCGGCCGCATGCGCAACATCGTCGTCACGGACGATGGCGTGGCCGCACAGATCGGTCGTCTGCTTCACCAGCGGGAGGGCGGACGCGTGACGTGCTTGCCCCTGAACAAGCTGGCTCCTCCCAGGCAGCTCTCCAAGGTCAGCCTCGAGGGCTGTCTCGGGTACGCCATCGACAAGATTTCCTTTGCGCCCGAACATCACCCGGCCTTCGCGCTGGCGCTGGGCGAGACCTTGATCTTCGAGACCATGACCGCGGCCCGCCCCCACATCGGCCGCTACCGCATGGTCACGCTCGATGGCGACGTCCTGGAGCGAACGGGCGCCATGAGTGTCGGGCGCTCGAAACAGGCACCCGCGATGTTCCTTGCCAATCTTCGTCAGGAGCACGAGCAGCGTCAGGTCGCGTTGCGCAACGCATCGCAGCGGGTGCAGAACAACCAAAGCGCCTTGCAGGCCATGCAGACCGGCCAGGTCCGTGCCGAAGCCCGAAAGCGCGAGGCCGAGGACACGGCAGCCCAGGCCGAGCGGCAACGTGCCGCCCTGAACGACGACTTGCAGCGCCGCGCCGAAGAGCTGCAGCGGCTTGACCAGGAACTCAAGGCCGATCAGAAGCGCATGGCGGAACTCGGTCGCGAGGCCGAACGCCTGATCGAGGCAGGCCTGCCGCTGGAGGAGACCTACAACAACCTCGAGCTCGCATTGTCCGATCTGGACGACAGCCTCGGCGACGGTCGGGCGGAAGAACTGCGACACCAGGCCAGCGAAGCCCAATGGGCCCAGCAGGATGCCGAGACCGAGGCGCAGAAGGATCGCTTGACGTTGGAAAGTCGCGAAGGCGCACGCGAGACCAACCGCCAGGCCGCGACCGAGCAGGCCGAGCTGAGTGTCCGGAACCGCAAGGAAGCCGAGGCCTCACGCCGGACTTCCGCCCATGCCGACGAGCAGGTCGCCGAGTTGGCGGCGCGCATCGAGGAGCTGACGCGGGCCCGCGAAGAAGCGCGCAAGGGCCTCGAAGCACTGGTCGAGGCGCGGAACGTGGCCACGGCGACCCGAGTCCAGGCCGAGAGCACCGTCAGTATCCGCGAACGGGACATCAGCCTGCTGGAGGATGCCGTCCGCCAGGGCGAGAGCCGGCTGGCCGAATTGCGCACGCAATGGCAGGGCCTCGAAAACGAGCTCTGGGAAGAGGACATTCCTCTGCCGACGGAAGCCCCTCTGCTCTCCGTCCATGACCTCGACGTGTCGCGCAAGAAGGTCGAGCATCGCCTCGCGGCGCTCGGGCCGGTCAACCAGTTGGCCGTGGAGCAATATGCCCGCGAGGAAGAAGAGGCGCGCTCCCTCGACGGCCGCCTGGCCGCCCTGCGCACGGAGCGCCAAGGCATCGAGGACCGGATCGCGGAGATCTCCGTCCAGAAGCGCGCCGTCTTCGTGACGGCCTTCGACCAGATTCGCGGCTTCTTTGCCGAAATTTTCGGGGAGCTGGCCGGGGGCTACGGAGAGCTTTCGCTCGAGCGCCCGGAAGACCCCTTCGCGGGAGGCCTCATCATCACGGCCCAACCCCCGGGCAGTGCCATCGCGCGTCTTGACGCGATGAGCGGGGGACAGAAGTCCCTTACGGCCCTTGCCTTCCTGTTCTCGGTCCAGCGGACGCAGCCGGCGCCCTTCTACGCGCTTGACGAGGTCGACCAGGCGTTGGACGGCGTCAATGTCGACCGCCTGGGCCAGATGATGCGACGCCAGTCCGAGCTTGCCCAGATGGTCGTCATCTCGCACCGCAAGCCCATGATCGGCCATTCGGACCAAGGCGTGGGCGTCTACCTGGGTTCGGACAAGACCACGCGCGTCCGCAGCATCATCTGGGACACCACCCGGGCGGCCGGCGCATGACCGAGGATCTCATGCCGGAAGCGGGCGACCTGCCCGAGATGCCCCGCGGTGTCGACGACAACCCGGGCATCGAGATCCTGCTTGGCATGGCCCAGAGGGGCGAGCTGGACCCGTGGGATGTCGACATCATCACGGCGACCGACCAGGTCCTTGCCAAGCTGGATGCCACCGACCGCCAGGACCTGCGCTCGTGCGGCAAGGCGCTGCACTGCGCCACGGTCATGCTTCGCCTGAAGGCACAAGCCATCCGCAACGATCTGGAAAACTGGCTCGCACCACCCTCCGATGACGACGACTGGTTCGACGGAACGGAAGCTTTCGAGCAGGGCGAGGGAGACGGCCCCATCATCATCGACATGACGCTGCTGCGTCGCGCGGGCTTCCGCCAGCCACGCAGGCGCAAGGTGACGCTGGGAGAGCTCATCGCGGAGCTCCGGCGCCTCGAGGCCGAGGAGCTTCCCGAGCCGGCGAAGCCCGGCACGCTCAGACGGATGCGGAGGGCTGACATCAAGGCCCGGACCGTAGGTCTCGTCCACGACGAGGACCTCGATGGCGACGCCAAGCGCCTGGCCGAGCGACTCGCCGACCAATTCACGTTGCAGCCGGAGATCTCGTTCCGCGGCCTCGCCACGGACCACAAGGAAACACCGTCTCTCTTCCTCGCCCTGATGTTCCTGGCCCACTGGGGCGTGGTCGAGGTCGGACAGCGGGAACCCTATGCCGACCTGACCATCCTCGCCCAAGAAGAGCGCCCGGAAAGCCATGGCCAAGAGGCCGCCGCCTAAGCCGGCCCACGGCCAGGGGCCGCTGCAGGCAATGCTCGAGGCCGCGCTCTTCACGACGGCCCAGCCCCTGCCGCTCGAAGCCCTGTGCGAGCTGCTCGACATCTCGCGCAAGGCTTGCCTCGAAGGCTTGGTCGCGCTGGTGCAGCGACACGAGACCAACGCCGACAGCGGTCTTGAAGTCGCCCGGTCCGAAGAGGGCTGGATCATGCAGGTCAAGGGTGCTTACCAGCCAGTCGTGGATCGCCTGTTGCCGAGCGACCTCGCCCAAGCGGTACTGAAGACCCTGACCTTCATCGCGATGCGTCAGCCGGTCCTACAGCGTGATGTGGTCGAGGTGCGAGGATCTGGCGCCTATGACCACGTCCGGGACCTGGTCGAACGCGGACTCGTCCGGAAAACGCCACAGGGAAATAGCTCCCTGTTGGAACTGGGGCCTCGCTTCGGGGACTACTTCAGGATAGACAAGGACAAGCTCGCGCAGATCCAGGGCCAGACCATACTGCATTGGCCGACACCGGACGAAACCGCGCCTGCAACCGAAGAGCTCCCGCCCGAAGCGCCGGAAGCCCCCTGACCTCAGCTGGCGCGCCGCGCCGCGCGGGCCAAGCGACCGGCGCAAGGCTCCCGGCGAGCCGGCACGAGCGCCACTGGGGCAAGTTCGAGACGGCAATGGCCCCCGAACACCGCTTGCACGGCGGCATCGAGCCCATCCTGCATCAGGTTGAGCAGAAAGAAGTCCTCGGGTGCACATTCGAGCAGCAAGCCGCCAACCCCGAGAATCATCCGGCATCGGCGCAAGCACGCGGCGACCCTCGCGGAGGTCCGACGAATGACCTCTTGAAGGAAGCGAAAGGCCTCACGGCTCATGCGCACTTCGTCTCCCCGCCGGTCCCAGAGCACCTGCCCGTTCATGGTCGCCCCCGCTTTAGAACGCTTGTTCCACAAGCATAGACATCGAACGGATGTTCGTCAAGCGCTCGCCCCCCCGCAGGCTCAGGCCGGTTGCACACCCTGCATGGCCGTTGCCCACTCGAGCAACCACAGGGCCATGGGACGAAGCGGCCCCGGTGGCTGCAAGGCCCCCAGCCGGCTCACGTAACGCTCGTAGACGGGCAACGGCAGCTCGGGCATGTCCGTGTCATGCAGGACCTGGAGGAAGTCCGGGCCGAACTCCCGGCAGATCATCACTCTGGGCCGATCGTCGAGGGTGACGGAAAAGGCGCCATAAGCCCGGCAGACGAGAGGCCGCGCTTCGTAGACCATGCACATGTCATCGTCGCCCAGCAGGGGACAGCCATCCCTCAGGGTATCCGGTACCGGAATGCGCGCCCCCAGACCCGCTTCCCCCCAGGCCGCCGCCAAGGCTTCGAGCGCTTCGCGATCGGGCCCATGCGCGGCCACGACCCGGCACGCCAGATCGGCCCGGCGTGCCTCAGGCCACGCATCGACGGCCTCGCGGACCAGCTCCCACTCCCGTTGCGTCACCTGAAACAGGGCCTTGCTGCGGCAACAGCCTGCGCATCCGGCGCTGCACGGCAATTCGGGAAGCTCCCGGGACAGGGCAAAGGCCGCGTAGTCCACGACGGTGTAGAGGTCTTCCCAGCCACCGCCCCCGCCAATCCTCTCCGTCCGCTGCAGGCGTTGGCCACAGCTCCGGAACGTCGACTTGAGCAAGGGCAAATCGTGCATAGGACCAGATTGTCCTCCGGACGACAGGCCCGGTCGATGACCAAGCGCACGTCCGCCGGGCCGACCGGCCGGTCAACCGCGGGTCTGGCCTGCCTTTTCCGGCCTTTCGAGACCAATCAGGAAACCGCCAAGGGCACCTACCGCGGCGAACCACGGCGCTGATTCACATACCCCCTGCCAAGCCCCCGGCCCCATGGCGAACCAAGAGGCCAGCCAGCCGAAAACCGCACCAAAGGCCGCACCAGCCACGCCGCCGGCAGCCAGACCCATGGGTACCCTCAGCCAATCGCGCTGTCCAAATTCCAAGGCGGGACTCCTTTCTCTCATGGGGAAGGGCCCGGCCCGCGCTGAGCGCGGACCGGGCCCCGAACAATCAGGCAGCCGCGGGCTGGAAGTCGGGCGCGCTGCCGTCCGCCTCGGACTTGGCCCGGGCAATCGCGTAGATAAGGAGGCCGTAGCCCGCCTTCGCTGCGACGTCTGCCAACGCGTAGCCCACTTGGATGCCGACCGTCGCCGCCTGAGTGTCGACGCCCAGCTGGGGCAGCAAGTAGGTGATGGGATAGACGCCCCAGGTGGCCAGGAGCACAAGACGCGTGGTGCCGAGCAGGTTGCGGACACGATCGGTCTGATCCTTGACGGCTTCGCCGAGCCGGACCCACAAGACATACAGGATGTAGGCAAACGGGATGCTGCTGAGGGCGCCCCAGACACCACGAACCATCATGTTGTTGTGCTCGATCTCACCGGGGTAGCCGAGGCCGATCATCAGGACGGCCGCAATCGCCAAGTTGCGAAGCATCGGGCCGCTCTCGGTCCGCGACAGCTGCAGGACGGCGACCAGTTCAACGAGCAGCAGGGGCACCGTCAACAGCCAGTCGACATACCGGTAGGCGTCATTGAAAGGCTTGCCGCTGGGCTTGTAGGCGCCGTCGACAAGCGAATAGGCCGCTTCGAAGCTGTCGAAGATGCGGAAGTAGTGGTAGCAGGCGATCGCCACGACGAGCGCCGAGACCAGCAGGGCCGGGCGGTAGCGGATACCGACCTGCTGCCGGCCCAGCACGAAGAAGAGGAACGAGGCCCCCATGGTCGCGATGGTAAAGCTGAGAATGTTGTAGACCAGCGAAAACTGGTCCGCTGTCAATGTGGGCAAGGCGTTCAAGGGCGCTTCTCCAATCTGAAGCCGTCAGAGGTATACAAACCATAGACAACCTCCCTCCGCCCGCAATGTCAAGCTTCAGTAATAATTTTTGTCGCGACCTAGATAATCGCGCAACAGCCAACAGGAACTCCCAACCGGGACATCCCGCCGGCTAGATGCCGGAAGGCAGCGCAGGCAGGCCCAGGGTCCCTGCGGGAACGGAGAAGCTGGCGTCGGGCAAATCGCCCCCGACCGCCACGTCGCGCCAGTCAAGCTGCGCCAGCAGGGTGCCGTCCGGCGCCGCGCGCTCGAATCGCCGGGGCACACCGTCCTCCTCGGCCAGCCAGAACCGCTCCACGGACCCTGAGGCCTCGCATTGCCAAAGGCGACACGCCACGCCCGAGATGCGACCGGGCACGTCGATGGGCCGGGCGGCCTTCATCCAGGCGCTGGACGAGAAGGGTACCGTCGCCAGATCCCCGGGGTCGGGCAAGCCGTGGCGGCGCACGACCGGCTCGAGGTCCATCTGGCGAGACAAGCCACCGGCAAAGAGCACCCAGCGCGGGCGGCCTCGCCAACCGAGGGCAAAGCTGCCTTGGGCATCCCGGAAATCGACCCGCCAGACGCCGTCCCGGATGGCCAAGGCAACCCTTCGCCCCGGCTCGGCCCCGAGCATGGCCACCTCGAGCGTGGCCACATAGCGGTCAGGGGCACCGGCACAGCCTGCCAGCAGGATCGCCGTCAGGCCAAGGCGACGTGCCGGCACGCGCAAACGCTTCACGAACCACCTTGACCCCGATGCACGACCGACCTTAACCTCGACAGCATGCGCCTTTTCATCGGCCGCGAACAGGTGCTCGCCACCGTCGCCCGTGACCTTTCCGGCCCACCGGGCAAACGTTTCGTGAACCTGCACGGCCCCGGCGGCATCGGCAAGACGACGCTCAAGGAAGTCGTCCTCGAGCGCCTTGACCAGGCCGCACCCGAAACGGCCCGCCTCGCCCTGGACGAAACGGGCGGGCGCGTCGGCCTGCTGGACGCGCTCGAAGGCCTCGTGGACCGCTCCGTGGCCCCGCGTGACCTGCCCCCCCTGCGCTTCGCACGGCTGCGCCAGGCCCTCCATATGCTGCGCAGGTTGCGCGGCCGCCTTGTCGACGGCGGAGCCCCCGAGGGGCTTCTGGCCGGCCTCGACGAAGCCCTGGACGCCACGGCAGAAACCGGACAGACCCCGGATGCCCGGGTGCGGCAGGGCTATGAAGCGGCGGTGCACGCGTGGACAAGGGACCGCGAAGAACAGGACCTCATGCTGCAGCCGATGCGCGCCTTGGCACACGCATTGCGCGAGGACCTCAAGGAAGGCCTGCGCCCCCAGCAGGGCTGGGAGCGACTGCTGCAGGCGCCGGTCGCCCAGCCCCCCGCCCGGGTCCTGATGGTCCTCGACACACACGAGGCACTCCATCCCACGCTGGGCCATTGGCTGCTCGCCTGGGGCCTGCCCACGCTCGACGCCCCGGGCTCGGGCATCGACCTCCGCATGCTCGTGTGCGGCCGGCAACGCCTGCGCGATACGGACCCCCTGCGCCGGTGGGACGTCCTGATGCACCAGATTCGCGAAGTGGACCTTGCGCGGTTCGGCCCCGAGGACGTGGCCGCCTACCTCGAAGCACGCGGCCTCGCACCCAATCGGGCCGGGGAAGCCCTCGAAGCCACCGGCGGCCTGCCGTTCCTGCTGGCGCTCTGGTGCGACACGGACGGCAGGGGGCGCGGGCTTGCGCTGCAGCACGCCGCCCGCCGCATCCGCTGGTGGAAGTCCGAGGAAGGCATCCGCTGGATGGAAGCCGCCGCCTTCCTAGGCCCCATCAGCCAGGATGCCCTCGAGATCGTCCTGGCCGATCCCGGCGAGGCGCAATCGGCCTTCCTCTGGCTGACGACACACGCCGAAGCACTCGATCACGACGATGACGGACACCTGGTGCTGGCGCCGGTCGTGGCGGGCATCTTGAGGGACGCCCTGCGCCAGGAGTCCCCGCGACGCGCGGAGCGCCTCGATCGGCTGGGGCGGGCATCCAGGGCCGTGGCCCGGCTCGAGCGAGCCCGGGGGCCGCTCGGCCCCGACTGGGCCGCCCTGCTGGAACGGCTGCCGGAAGGCCCTATCGGCATCGATACGGAAGCATCGCCCCTCTGGCAAGGCATGGCCCGGGTGATGTCGGACGACGCAGAAGGCGAGACCCTGCGCGAGGGCCTGGGAAGGCTCTGGGAACTCCTGCCTGAGGACCGGCGCGTGACGCTTGGCGCCGAGGCCGGTGCGCGCCTGAGGGCGTGGCAACACCGACAGGAACAGCGGGCCGAGGACGACGCGAGACGAACCCTGATGGCCACGCGTGCGGATCAGCTGGCACGGCGTGCCGAGGAACTGCGACAGGAGCTGGCGACCCTCGAGGCCGCAACGCCCGAACTCCGGCCGTCAGGTTGGCGCTTCTTCCCCTTCGGGCGTCGCCACGTCGAACCCGCCTCCGATCGCGCTGCCGAAGTCACACGCGCGCGACAGATCCTGGCAGACCTCGAAGCCGAAATCACTCGCTGCCGCCTGGCCGCAAACCCGGCCGGCCAGACCTGAAGCCTTCGCCTCAGCGTCCGCCCAGCACCCCGCGCAGGAAGTCCATGAATCCGTGGCCCTCCTTGGTCGCCTCCTGACGATGAGCCGCGTCGAACTGCCGCAAAGCCTCGCGCTCGGCCTCCGAAAGCTTGCGCGGCACCACGAGGCGCAGGATCACGTGCAGATCGCCCTTGCGGCGTCCCTCGCGCAAGGCCGGAAAGCCTTGGCCACGCAGGACGAACTCGGTACCCGTCTGCGTCCCCTCGGGAATGACCATCTTGTGGCTGCCCTCCATCGTGGGCACCTCCACCTCGTCGCCGAGCGCCAGCTGGGGAAAGGACACCGGCAATTCGTGGAACAGCTCGGTACCTTCACGAACAAAGCGAGAGTCGCCCTCGACCTGGACGTGCACGAACAGGTCACCAGGCGGCCCACCACGCGGCCCCACGTCCCCGTCGCCCGTCGAACGGATGCGAAGGCCCTGGTCCGAGCCGGGCGGAATGCGCATGCTCATCTCGCGGGTCTTGCGCACCCGGCCCTGTCCCTTGCAGGAGCCGCACTTGGCCGCAATGGTCCGGCCCTCGCCCTCGCAGGCGGGACAGCCGACGACCGTCGCGAAATGCCCGAAGGGCGTGCGCTGGGTCTGCTGAACCTGCCCGACGCCGTGGCAGGTCGCGCACGTCACGGGCGACGAGCCTTCCTTGGCACCGGAACCGCGGCAAGTATCGCAGCGCGCCATAGCCGCAACCTCGAGCGTCCGCTCGGTCCCGGCGTAGGCCTCAGCGAAGGTGATGCGGACGCCCAGTTGGACATCGGCACCCCGCTCCGGTCCGCGGCGCCCGCCTCGACGCATCCCGCCGCCGAAGAACGCCTCGAAGATATCCGAGAGATCACCGAAGCCCGCGGCATGGGGATCAAAGCCCCGAGCCGCCCCCTCGACCCCGGCGTGCCCGAACTGGTCGTAACGGGAACGCTTCTCGGCATCCGAGAGGATGGCGTAGGACTCAGTGGCCTCCTTAAACTTCTCGCCGGCGTCCGGGTCCTTGTTGACGTCCGGATGGAACTGGCGGGCCAGCTTGCGGTAGGCCTTCTTGATGTCGTCCTCGGAGGCCGTGCGGGACACTCCGAGGACTTCATAGCAGTCGCGTGGCAACGGCGGCTTCAGCTTTCCCAGTCCGCGTCGACGATGTCGCCATCACCCTTGGCCTTGCCCGCAGCGGCGGCGGCGGCGGCGGGTTGGGCGTCCTCGGCCACGGCCTCGGCCTCGTCCTGCTTCTGGTACATGGCCGCCGAGATGTCGTAGACCTCCTTCGTCAGGTTGGCCGTGGACTCCTGCAGGGCCCTGAGGTCCTCGCGATCCTTGGCCGCGTTGACCGCGGCGATGGCCGACTCGACCCGGGCCTTCTGGTCCGAGGCGATCTTGTCGGCGGCATCCTTGAGCAGCTTTTCGGCCGCGTAGACCGAGCCATCGGCCGAGTTGCGGGCTTCGGCAAGATCCTTGCGGAGCTTGTCCTGGTCCGCGAACATCTCGGCCTCGCGCCGCATCCGCTCGACATCGTCCTTGGACAGGTTGCCGCTGTTGGAGATGTTGATGCTCTGCGCGTTGCCCGTCGCCTTGTCCTTGGCCGAGACCTTCACGATGCCGTTGGCATCGATGTCGAAGGTGACCTCGATCTGGGGCACGCCGCGGGGCGCCGGGGGAATGCCCGAGAGCTGGAAGGTCCCGAGGCTCTGGTTGTCCGCCGCCATCTCGCGCTCACCCTGCAGGACCTTGACCTCGACCTGGGTCTGGCCGTCGGCCGCGGTGCTGAAGACCTGGCTCTTGGCCGTCGGGATGGTCGTGTTGCGCTCGATGATCTTGGTGAAGACGCCGCCCAGGGTCTCGATGCCCAGGGACAGCGGCGTCACGTCGAGCAGCAGGACGTCCTTGACTTCGCCGGCCAGCACGCCCGCCTGAATGGCGGCACCGGCCGCGACGGCCTCGTCAGGATTGACGCCCTTGTCCGGCTCCTTGCCCAGGTACTTGCGGATGGCTTCCTGGACCGCCGGGATGCGGGTCGAGCCGCCCACGAGCAGAATCTTGTCGACGTCCTTGACGTCGAGCTTGGCCTCCTTGATGGCCTCGCGGGTGGGGCCCATCGAAGCCTCGACGAGGTCGGCCGTCAGTTCCTCAAACTTGGCACGGGTCAGCATCAGGTCAAGATGCTTGGGCCCCGTCTGATCCGCCGTGATGAAGGGCAGGTTGATCTGGGTCGACACGGTCGACGACAGCTCGATCTTGGCCTTCTCGGCGGCCTCCTTGAGGCGCTGCAGAGCCATCTTGTCCTTGGACAGGTCGATGCCCTCGGAGGCCTTGAACGAGTCGATGAGCCACTCCATGATGCGCTCGTCGAAGTTGTCGCCGCCCAGACGGTTGTTGCCCGCGGTCGCCTTGACCTCAAACACGCCGTCACCCAGTTCGAGCAGGGAGACGTCGAAGGTGCCGCCGCCCAAGTCGAAGACGAGGATGGTCTGGCTGGACTCCTTGTCGGCCCCGTAGGCCAGGGCGCTGGCCGTCGGCTCGTTGATGATTCGCAGGACCTCGAGACCCGAGATCGTGCCGGCGTCCTTGGTCGCCTGGCGCTGGGCGTCATTGAAGTAGGCCGGGCAGGTGATGACGGCCTGAGTCACCTTCTCGCCCAGGTAGGCCTCGGCGTCGGCCTTGAGCTTGGCGAGGACCATCGCCGAGATCTCCTGCGGCGAATGCTCCTTGCCGGAAATTTCTACGGACACGCCGCCCGAGGCGTTGCGGACCGTCTTGTAGGGGGACTTGGAACGCTCGTCCTCGCACTCCTCGAAGGCGCGCCCGATGAAGCGCTTGATCGAGTAGACGGTGTTCTCGGCGTTGGTGACAGCCTGGCGCTTGGCGACCTGGCCCACGAGACGCTCGCCGGACTTGGTGAAGCCGACGATCGACGGCGTCAGGCGATTGCCTTCCGCATTGGCGATCACCACGGGCTTGCCGCCCTCCATGACCGCCACGACCGAGTTGGTTGTGCCGAGGTCAATGCCGATGACCTTACCCATGTGCGTCCTCCTTGGGGCTATCCGTGACTGAGGCCTCCGCCATCAGATCCTCGAGTGTGATGTCTTCGCGACCCTCGACCGCCGGGGCGGGCGAAACGGGCGCGGCTGGGGCAAAATCCGCCGGCCGGCTGGCCACCTGGACCATCGCATGGCGGATGACCTTGCCACCGAGCGTATAACCCTGCTGCAGCAGGGTCAGGACCGTGCCGTCGGGGTGCTCGGTGGTCTCGATGTTGCCGACCGCCTCATGGAGGCGGGGGTCGAAGGGGCCGCCGACGGGGTTCATGGCCTCGACGCCCTGCTGCCGGAGCGTGTCCATGAACAGGCGGTGGATCATCGTCACGCCCTGCAGGAGCGTCGAGGGATCCGCACCCTGCGCGTGCGAGAGGGCCCGCTCGAAATTGTCGACGACGGGCAGCAGGTTCTCGAGCACGCGCTGGGCCGCGAACCGGACGAGCTCCTCACGTTCGGTGGCCGAACGCCGCCGGAAATTCTCGAAATCGGCCGCCATGCGCTGGAGCTGGCCCTGCACCTCGAGCAGGCGGGCCTCGAGCTCGGCCTCACGTCCCGAAGGCGGCGGCACTTCACCGGACGCCGCGTCGAGCGTGTAGAGCTGCGGGCCTTCAGTCGGCTCCCCCGGACCCATCACTGCCTCCCCTCGCCCGGCAACCGGGCACCGAAAACCTCGGACAAGCCGGCAGCCAGTGCCGACACCGCCGTCACCGCCGTCGCATAGTCCAGCCGGGTCGGGCCAAGGACCGCCACCTCGCCGGCGACTTCATCTCCTATCGTATAGGATGCGGCGACGACACTGCACCCCTGCAGCTCAGGATCGCGATGCTCCGCACCGATGCGGATGGTCACGGCGCCCGGCGAGGACGAGCCGCCGCGCACCTCCTGCATCCAGCGCAAGACCCGGTCGGGCCGATCGAGGAAGTCGAGCAAGCCGTCGACGCGTTGCTGGAACTCGGGCTGGCGGGCCAGATGGGCCGTGTGCGCGATGACGACCGCGTCGTCCGGGGCCTCGACCCTGCCGATGACTTGCCGGATCAGGTCCCGATGACGCCCCATGCGCTCAGCGAGGCCCTCGAGCACGCGGCCGGTCAAGGCATCGAGGGGACGCTCGAGAAGGTGCTGCTGCAAGCCCACGGCCAACGCGGCAACCTCCTCCGGGGCGATGGGCTCTTCCAGCAGGACCTGCCGATGGGTCACGGCCCCCGTGGAAGAGACGACGACAAGCAAGAGCTTCCGATCCGTCACGGGGACCAGCGAAAGAGCCCGGATCCGGGCTCCTGCGGGCCGCGGCGACCGGACAATCGCCGTACACCCGGAGAGGACGGCGGCCAGACGAGCCGTCTGCGTCAGGAGGTCGCGCAGATCTTCCGCCTCGGCCTGGCGCCGCAGGAGATCGGCTCGCACGGAAGGCGCGAGCGGCGAGAGGGCCATCAGCTCCTCGACGAAGACCCTGTAGCCCTGGTCCGAAGGAACCCGGCCGGCCGAGGTGTGCGGCTGCCGCAACAGGCCCTCGTCCTCGAGGTCGGCAAGGGCATTGCGGATGGTCGCGGGAGACAGGCCGAGGCCGTACTTGCGCGAGAGCGTGCGCGAGCCGACGGGCTCCGCCGTCGAGACATAGTCATCGACGACGGCGCGAAGAATGTCCCGCTGGCGCTGGTTCAGCAAGGTCGTTTCCTGAGGGTTTCCCGTTAGCACTCAGGCATCGCGAGTGCCAAAGCCAGCTCTTCATAACATGACCCAGAGGCCTCGTCAAAGCCTCTCGGGCCCCGACACTACCAGCTCCAGCCAACGCCAAGCCGCAGCGCGCCCAAGATGGTCTGCTGCCCGCCCGGTGTCGGCCCCTCGTCGTGGTCGTAGCCAAAGGTCCAGACCGTGGGACCCGCGTCGATCAGCAGATCGGCACCCGCCCGGTAGGGCAGGCTGCCATCCGCAGCCGGGCCATAGGCCTGCCCATGGACGCGCAGCGTCACGGGAGCCAGCGGCAGCACCTGGACCACGACGCCAAGCGACGGATCGAACGAGGACCGGGGCGGCTCGGGCAGGACGACGGACTGACGCGCGGCCAGTCCCGCCCACACCTGCGCGTCGAGGCCGTCGAAGGGCACCCAGCGCGCGCCGGCACCGGCCTGAATGCGATCGTCCTGGCGCTGGATGAGACCCTCCGGGCCTCTTGCCGTCCAGCCCAGCTGCCGCCACGAGAAGCTCGATCCCAGCCACGGGGTCCACCAGTGCTCCAGCCACGCCTGACTCAGGCCGAGCGGATAGCCGACGTGCAGGCCCCTCGCCCGCTGGTCCAGCGTCTCGACCTGCTCGAGAAAGAGTACGGCCATCGAGCGGGGACGGACCCGCGACGAGGACGCCTTGTCGCGCCGCACGGCCTTGCGCGACGAATCGTCGCCGTCGGCAGGAGGCGTCATCTCGGGCTGGGCGACGGTGAGTAGCGAAGGCCCGGGCGTCGGCTCGACCTGCGGGGGGGGCGTCCGCAAGAGGGGTCGGGCGTCGCCGACACGGCCGGGCAGGGTTTCGAGCTCGGCTTCGCCCGCCCGTCGGACGCCGGGTTTCAGGATCAGCACGCCGGGACCTTCCTGCACGACCAGATCGGGCCGCAGGCCCACAGGCCACCGGAATGACAGGCGCACCCGCGGCACGACGCCGGAAACGGACCGCAGCGACAAGCCGACCGCCCCGAATCGCGTGGCGACCTTGCGGTCGAGGGAACGGCGCAGGCGGGCATCCAGGATCTCGACGACGACTTCGGAACCTGCCGTGCGAACCACCCAGGCCACAGGCCCCCCGACAGGCAGCGACAGGACTCCTGCCGCCGGATCCCACGCGGGCTCGCCCAGGGTCATGGGCGCAGCCATGGCGACAGGCTGGGGCAGCGTCGCGAGGACGGGCGCCGCGATGGCCAGCGCGGCCGCCAGGATCAGCGAAGGATGCCGGACTGCTGCCACGCCTGCCCCGCCGCCCCGATGAACCCGGCCGATTCGCCCAATGCCGCCAGCCTCACCATGTCCGACGACCAGCGTCGCCCCGCCAGAATCAGGTCCATCCGGGCCTTCATCCGTGGCAAGTAGGCCTCTGCACGCCGCGACAGGCCACCGCCGATCAGGATCACCTCGGGGTCGAACAGGCTCGTCAGGCTGACCATCACGGTCGCGAGGTGAGCCGAGAAGACCTCGAGCACCTCACGCGCCAGCCGATCGCCGGACTCGGCCCGTGCGAAGAGCACATGGGCATCCGCACCGGCGCCCCAGAGCCTCTCGGCCTCGCGCCCGAGCGCCGTGCCCGAAAGATAGGCCTCGACGCAGCCCGAGCGACCGCAATTGCACGGCCGGCCATCCGGCACCAAGATCATGTGACCCAGCTCGGCCCCGCCCCCGCGCGCGCCGCGCAGCACATGGCCGGCATCCACGACGCCCCCGCCGAAACCGGTCCCTAGCGTGACGGCCACGACCGTCCGCAAGCCCTTGCCGGCCCCGCACCATGCCTCGGCCCACGCCGCGGCATTGGCGTCATTGTCTGCGCATACCGGCAGGCCAAGTTCATCCGAAAGCCAGGCCGCGACGGGTGTCCCCGCCCAGCCAGGCAGATTGGGCGTGCCGTCGACGACCGTACCTGTCGCAGCCTCGACATGGCCGGCGGTCGAGACGCCCACGCCCACCACGGGCCCGACGGCACCCTGGACGAGATCCCGTGCAACGGCCGCCATCGTGGCAAGGATGCCGGCCGCTCCCTCGCCAACCGGCGTGTCGCGACGCGCCGTGGCAGCCACGCGACCATCCTCGGCGACGAGGCCCCCGAGCACCTTGGTGCCCCCGACATCCAGGCCGATAGTCCAGCCAGCCGCAGGCATCTTCAGGCCTCCCGCGGGGGCACGGCGTCGACGAAGCGTCGTGCAATCAGCTGGGGGCGGGTGATGGCCGAGCCCACCACCACGGCATGGGCGCCCCGGCGAAAACCCTCCGTCACCTGCGCCGGCTCCCAGACATGGCCTTCGAGGATCACGGGCACCGGGCAGCGCGCCACGAGCGCCTCGAGCAGGTCGAAGTCCGGCGTCGTCCGCGGGCCCCCGCTCTGCAGCGTGTAACCGGCCATGGTCGTCGCCACGGCCACGGCACCCTGCTCAGCGGCCATCAGGCCCTCCTCGACCGTCGAGACATCGGCGATGACCGGACGTTCCAGCTCGAGCATGCACAGCGTCAGGAATTGCGTCAGCGCCTGACCATCCGGGCGCGGAGCCCCCGTAGCCTCGGTCGCGATGGCATCGGCACCGGCGGCCACGACCTCGCGGGCCGTCTCGAACGTCGGCGTGATGCGGCACCAGTTGCCCTCGAAGACCTTCTTCTTGTACAGCCCGAGGATCGGCAGGTCGACGGCCGCACGAATCGCGGCGATGTCCGCCGGGCTTTCGGCACGGATGGCACCCGCGCCCGCCTCGGCGGCAGCGCGGGCCATGGCGGCCATGTGGCTGCTGCCGTGCAGCGGTTCGCCTGGCTGAGCCTGGCAGGAAATGATGAGCTTGCCCCGGACGCGGGCGAGAAAGGCGTTCACGCGAGGGCCCCCACGACTTCTTCGGCAACTGCGAGGAGACGCCCCCCGCGCACGAGGCGCACCAGGGACGCGACGTCATCGCCCACATGCCTGTCCTCGGCAAGGGGGGGCACCTTGCACCGGACCTCGGCAACGAGCGCCAACGCGGCAGCGCCCGGCACGAGCGGGGCCCGGAAGCCAAGGGCCTGGATGGCACAGAGCAATTCAAGGGCCAACACATGCGTCAGGTTCCCGACGATTTGGGCCGCCTGGCGTGCCGCGATCGTGCCCATGCTTACGTGGTCCTCTTGGCCGGCACCCGTCGGGATCGAATCCACGCTGGCCGGATGAGCGAGGACCTTGTTCTCGCTGACGAGGGCCGCCGCCGTGTACTGGGCAATCATGTAACCCGAATGCAGGCCGCCGTCCGGCGTCAGGAAAGCCGGCAAGCCCTGTGAGTAGTGTGGGTTGACGAGGCGCTCGAGCCTGCAGCTCGACAGGTTGGCGACCTCGCAGGCCGCGACCTTGAGGAAATCCATGACGAGGGCAACGGGTTGACCGTGGAAGTGCCCGCCGGTAAGGACCTGCCCCGATCCCGGGAGGATCAGCGGGTTGTCCGTCGCGGAGTTGATTTCGACCTCGAGCACACGGCGAACATGGTCCAGGGCATCGCGGCTGGCCCCGTGGACCTGGGGCGTGCAGCGCAACGAGTAAGGGTCCTGCACCCGGTCGCAATCGAGGTGCGAGGCAATGATCGGGCTACCGTCGAGCAGGCGCCACAGGTTGGCGGCGCTGGCCGCCTGGCCGGCATGGGGTCGCAGGGCATGGAACTCGGGATCGAAGGGCTGCCGCGATCCGAGCAAGGCATCGACGGAAAGGGCCGCGACCACGTCCGCGAGCCGGAAGAGCGCGAGCGCGTCCTCGGCGGCGAGGACACCGACAGCCGTCATGGCCTGCGTGCCGTTGATCAGGGCGAGCCCCTCCTTGGCCTCGAGCACGAGCGGCTCGAGCGCCTCGGCAGCAAGCGCCTCGGTGGCGGGACGGCGAACGCCCCGGTGCAGGACCCAGCCCTCTCCCGTGAGTGGCAAGGCCAGATGTGCGAGCGGAGCCAGATCGCCCGAGGCCCCGACGGAGCCCTGGCAGGGCACCTCGGGCAACAGGTCCCGGGCCAGCATCTCGAGGAGGCGATCCACGACCAGCGGGCGGATGCCCGACGCACCCACCGCCAGGGCATTGGCGCGCAACAACAGCATCGCCCGCACCACATCGGGCGGGAACGGCTCGCCCACGCCGGCCGCATGGCTGCGCAACAGGTTCTGCTGCAACTGGGCCAGGCTGCCGTCCGGGATGCGACGGTCCTTGAGGGCCCCGAATCCGGTGTTGACGCCATAGACGACCTCACCACCCCGGACCACGGCCTCAATCCGGTCGCGCGACAGCTGCATCCGGCTGCGGGCGCCGTCGTCGAGCACGGCGCGCCGACCCTCGCGGGCGACCTCCCGGACCTCGCTCAGCGTCAGGCCATGGCCCCGAACGCCAAGCGGCCCTGCGCCCGTCACGAAATAGCCCCCTCGGCAAGATGGGCCGCGGCGGCTTCCTCTGCCATCGCGTCGATGACCGGGACGCGCGCCCGCAGCAAGCTCCAGAGGTCCTCACGCAGCCGAGCGGCACGGACCAGCATCGCCACGGCTTCCTCGCGCCGCTCGGCCGCCCAGGCCGCGTCCGCCAGGCCACCCAGGTTGATCGCGACGTTCAGCAGGGCACCCTCGACACCCGCCAAGGCCAGCAAGGCCCCGCAGCCGGCATCGGATGCCGCCTGGGGCACCCCGTGCTCGAGCGCCGACAAGGCCAACTCGGCTGCAGCCAAAGCCTCGCGGGCAGCTTGCAGGGGAACCTCGGTCGCGCCCCGGTTGGCCTCCTCGAGCGCGGCCGTGCGTGCCGCCCGCTCCTCATCCGTGGCCTTGGGCAGCCGGAATCCCTCCATCACCTTCTCGAAGGCGCCAGCGTCATCGGCCACGGCATTGAGCAGGGCCTCCGATAGCTCCCCGCCCTGCTCCCGCAGGTTCTCGGCCGTCACGGCCACGCTCTCGAAACCCTTGCGACCCTCGGTCAGGGCCCCGACCATGCCAACAAGGGAGGCACCCATGGCACCGGCAAAGGCCGCGGCACAGCCGCCACCCGGGACGGCCTGGCGAGAGACCATGTCGGCCAGGAACCGGGCGAGCCGAAGCTCCCCGATGCGCTCGGGCTGGTAGCCCCCGACCTCGGGTTCCGCCTGCGCCCCTCCCTCGAGGCGCCGCTCAAGGATGAGTTCGGCGCAGGATCCCGGCAACTGCAAGTAATCAGCAGCCGCCCCGAGCAGGGCGTCCTCGGGGACGAGGCCGACAATCTCGGCATCCGTCACGCTCGCCCCGAAGCGTGCCGCCTCGGCCTTGACCAGCTCCTGGACACGGCGGATGGGCGTCCTGCGGTAATCCAGCAGGTTCATCGAGACCTGCGCCACGTCGCGGTCGGCCAGGTGAACGCCCATCGCCTGGACGTTGGCCAGGCCGCCGCCCGAGGCTCGGACGGCCTTGGCAATCTCCTGGGCGACCTTCACGTCGCGGGTGTTGAGTTGCAGGTTGTAGGCAATCAGGAAGGGACGGGCGCCGACGGCCACCGCCCCCGCCGTCGGATGGGGCGCCGCGGGGCCGAAGTCTGGCGCCCACGCCGGGTCGGCCATCTTGGCCGCGAGGCCCTCGAACTCGCCCTTGCGGATGTTGGCGAGCACCTTGCGCTCGGGGCGGCGCGCGGCCTCGGCGTACAGGTAGACCGGCACCTGGAAGCGCGCCGCCACGACCCGCGCCACGGACTCGGCCAATGCGGTGCAATCGGCCATGGTGGCCTCTCCCAGCGGCACGAAGGGGACGACGTCCACGGCACCCATCCGGGGATGCTCGCCCTGATGCTGGCGCAGGTCGATCCAGGCCATGACTTCCCCGAAAAGCCTGAGCACGGCATCTTCCATCGCCTCGGCCGGACCCGCGAAGGTCAGCACCGTCCGGTGGTGGTTCTCGTCAGGCTTGACGTCGAGCACCGTGATGCGGGGGTCCCGGGCCAGCGCGGCGCGCGCGGCCTCAATCCGGACGGGGTCACGACCCTCGCTGATGTTGGGTACGCATTCGATGAGCTTGGCCATGTCCGCAGTCTAACCCCTGCCTAACCCGCATCCTGTGACGCATGCGCCAGAGCGCCGCGCACGCCACGCCCGGCAACCCATACGCCCGCAACACGGACCGAACCCACGTGGTAGGCAAGTTCGCGCCAATCGTGCAGGTCCCACGCCACGACGTCGGCCCGCATGCCCGGGCGGATGCGCCCGATGCGGTCGCCCATGCCCACGGCGGCAGCCCCGTTGGCCGTCGTGGCCACGAAAGCCTCGGCCGGCGTCAGGCGCAACTGCGTCACGGCCAGGGTCATCATCAGGGGCAGGGAAACAGCCGGACAGGAACCGGGATTGTGGTCCGTCGCCACGGCGACGGGCACGCCCGCCTCGATCATCGCGCGGGCCGGTGCCGGCTCACGCATGCCGAGAAACATGCTTGTTCCCGGCAAGAGCACGGCCAAGGTGCCCGCTGCGGCCATGGCCGCCAAACCCTTAGGGTTGGCCACATGCAGGTGGTCGGCGCTCAGGGCACCGAGACGGGCCGCAAGAGCCGCCCCGCCCGTATCGACCAGCTCGTCCGCATGAAGCTTGAGGCCCAGACCGTGCGCGCGGGCCGCCAGAAGCAGGCGCTCGGCCTGTCCAGTCGTGTAGACTCCATGCTCGCAGAAGATGTCGGCGAAGCGGGCGATGCCTTGGGCGACGACCGCAGGCAGGCTTTCGCCGATGAGCTGGTCGATGACCTCATCGGGGTCTCGTCCGGGCGGCACCGCGTGGGCACCCAGCCAAGTGGGGACCCGTGCCACCGGATGCCGGGCTGCGGCGATGGCTTTGAGCTGGGCCAGCTCGGCAGCCGTATCAAGGCCATAGCCGCTCTTGGCCTCGATCGTGGTCGTGCCGCAGGCAAGAAATCGATCCAGCCGTGCCTCGAGCCCTGTCGCCAACTCGGCCACCATCGCCTCACGGGTGCGCCGCACGGTCTCGTGGATACCGCCGCCCGCCGCGAGAATTTCGGCATAGGTCGCGCCACGCGCGCGACGCTCGAAATCATCGAGGCGCATGGCCCCATAGACGGGGTGAGTGTGGGCGTCGACCAGGCCCGGCGTCAGCAGCCGGCCTTCCAGGTCGACCTCGCGGGTACCCGGTCCGGTTCCCACGGCCTGCAGCAAAGCCTCCTCGGGACCCGCGGCCACGATCCG
Organism: Candidatus Tanganyikabacteria bacterium; assembly: GCA_016867265.1. GTDB lineage: Bacteria > Cyanobacteriota > Sericytochromatia > S15B-MN24 > VGJW01 > VGJW01. The sequence goes on along the minus strand of VGJW01000010.1, from coordinate 43,880 downwards.
GCCGCCGGCCAAGGCCACGGCACCTCGGTCGTGGATGACGAGGTCACCCTGGCGGCTGCCGGCAAGGGGGCCGACCTCGCCCGCAGGCGTGACCAGCCGCGCCCCGCGAAGCAACCAGTCGACGGCCGCAACCATCAGCCTTCCCGCATGGGGAGCCGGACACCCCGTTCGTCGGCACAGGCGACGGCCTCGTCGTAGCCGGCGTCGGCATGACGGATCACGCCCATGCCGGGGTCGCTGGTCAGCACGCGCTCCAGGCGGCGGTCCGCCTCGGGCGTGCCGTCGGCGACGATGACCATGCCGGCGTGCAGCGAATAGCCGATGCCGACCCCGCCCCCGTGATGCAGGGAGACCCACGAGGCACCGCCCGAGGTGTTGACGAGGGCATTCAGGTAGACCCAGTCGGCCACGGCGTCCGTGCCGTCCCGCATCGCCTCGGTCTCGCGGTTGGGCGAGGCGACCGAGCCGCAATCCAGATGGTCCCGGCCGATGACGACCGGGGCCGAGACCTCGCCTCGCGCGACGAGGTCATTGATGGCCCGGCCCAGTCGGGCGCGGTCCCCGTAGCCAAGCCAGCAGATGCGGGCCGGCAACCCCTGGAAGGCAACCTGGTCCCGGGCAAGGCGGATCCAGTGAGCCAGATCTTCGTCCGCACCGAACTCTTCGAGGATGTAGCGATCGATGCGGGCGATGTCGGCCGGGTCGCCGGACAGCGCCGCCCAGCGGAACGGTCCCTTGCCCTCGCAGAACAGCGGCCGGATATAGGCGGGAATGAAGCCGGGATAGTCGAAGGCGTCGGCGACGCCGTGGTCCTTGGCCAGCTGGCGCAGGTTGTTGCCATAGTCGAAGGCGACAGCCCCCGCCTCCATCATTGCGAGGATGGCCTGCACGTGGGTGGCCGCCGCCTCGCCGACGCGCCGGGCATAGCCCTCGGGGTCGGTAGCAGCCAGATCCTTGGCCGAGCGGGGATCGGTTCCGGGTGGCAAGTAACCGCAGAACGGGTCGTGGGCCGAGGTCTGGTCGGTCACGACGTCGGGGATCCAGCCCCGCCGGACCAGCTCGGGGGCGACCTCGGCGATGTTGCCCAGCAGCCCCACGGACAAGGGGCGACGCTCGGCCACCGCAGCCCGCACCCGCTGCACGGCGTCCTCGAGGTCCGTCGCCATCTCCATCACGTAGCGTGTCTCGAGGCGGCGCCGGATGCGCGTCTCGTCGACCTCGACCACCAGGGCCACGCCGTCATTCATCGTGACGGCCAGGGGCTGGGCGCCACCCATACCGCCAAGGCCGGCCGTCAGCACCCAGCGGCCGGCGAGCGTGCCGCCGAAATGCTTGCGGGCCAGCGCCCGAAAGGTCTCCCACGTGCCCTGCAGAATCCCCTGCGTCCCGATGTAGATCCAGCTTCCGGCCGTCATCTGGCCGTACATCATCAGGCCGCGGTCCTCGAGGTCTCGGAAATGCGCCCAATGGGCCCACTTGCCGACGAGGTTGCTGTTGGCGATGAGCACCCGGGGCGCATCGGCATGCGTCCGGAAAACCCCGACCGGCCGACCCGACTGCACCAGCATCGTCTCGTCGTCCGCGAGCGTCAGCAGGGTGCGCACCATGGCCCGCAACTCCGGCCAGCCCCGGGCCGCCTTGCCCGTGCCGCCATAGACCACCAGACGCTCCGGATGTTCCGCCACCTCAGGATCAAGGTTGTTCAGCAGCATCCGCAGGGCCGCCTCCTGGACCCAGCCCCGGCAGAGCCGCGTCGCACCGCGCGGCGCGCGCAGGAGATGCCCCTCTTCCCCGGCCAGTAACCGCTCCAGGCCCGTCTCGTCCAGCTTGTCCAGCGTCGCCATCGCCACCTCCTCGTGTCGTCGGCACCGTCCCATTCTACGCCCTCGGAGGCCCTGTCAGGCGTGGAGGTTAGCTTTGCGGGGCCCTCGGGGTATATGGGGTTGCCTTGGGACGCCTCCTTCTTCTTGCCGACCCTTCCACCCAGCACCGCAGGAATCTCGTCGCGATGCTGGCCGGTGAGGGTTACGACTGCGTGTCCGTCGGGGACGGCGTCGAGGCCATCTCGGCCGCGATCAAGCAGCAGCCCTCGATGGCCCTCATCGACTACGAGCTAGGCGGCCTGCCCGGCCCGCTGCTGGCGATGGCCATCCGCTGCAACCCCTTCACCAGCCAGATGCCCGTGGTGATGATGTCCTCGAAGACCACGGCCGAGGTCCTGCAGGCCACGATCGAGTCCGGTGCCTCCGAGTTACTGCCCAAGCCGCTGGACGGCAAGACCTTGCTGCAGCGGCTGAATCGGGTTGCCGGGGACCATCATCCGCTCGACACGCCCATGACGCTGCAACTGGACGACCAGAGTCGCACCTACAACACGGTCTCGCGCGGTCAGGCCGATGAGGTCCTGTTCATCCAGCGTCCCGCATGGGGCGAGCAGGCAGGCTTGGCCCACGGCTCCGGTACGGAGGGCGAACTGCAGTACGAGGACCGCGACGGCATGGCGACAAGGCGGCGCATCGTGCTGTTGCCCGAGGGCGAAGACCCCGAGTTGCTCTCCGTGCGCCTGCTTAGCCCCCCCCACAGAAGCCAGCGCCAGCAGCGCTTCCGGCGCGCCTCGGACCTGCCGCTGCGCTACAGGGTACCCGGCCAGTTCTACCGGCTGGCCACACTCGGTCACTTGTCGGCTCTCGGCCTTCGGCTGGTCGGGGTCCACGATGGACTGGGCATCGGCGACGAAATCACGATGGAAATACGCAACCCTCCCAGTCTGGACCCCGTGGTGGGCAAGGTGCGGCGCATACACAAAGTCGCCGGAGCACCCATCGAGGCCGATATCGACCTGCCCGAGGACATCAGCCCCCTGTGGATGGTGCTGCTGACCATTCACCTGTTCCGCACGGACATCAAACTCGCCAACCCCACGGTGCCCCAGACCCGATGAGCCTCTACACGCTTCCCGTGGGTGGGCAGGTCATCGAGACCCGCGTGGCCGACGAACCCGTGCAGGCACGTTCGGTGCAGGTGCCCATCATCTGGTTGGGTGGGCCCGTGGGCCCGCTTGCGCTGAAGTTGCAGGGCGGCTATGCACGCTGGAATGCCCTGACGGGCACCGAAGCGTGGCATTCGGTGGGTGCCAGGGGTGACCTGGTGCTCGAGGTACCGCTCGGCCCCATCACGACGATGGCCGGCGTCATGGCGCAGCAATGGTTCCCCGTGGGACCGGCGCCCGTCCGGAACATGCCCGGGGCCTACGGCCTCGTGGCCGGAGGTCGCTTCGCTCTCTTGGACCTGCTCGACCTCGAAGGCTCCGTCTGGGGCCTTCCTGACCAGGAAATGAACAACCTGCTTGGTGGCGCCACCGGCAGGGCCTGGGGCGCTTCGGCGATCATCCGCGTCGGCCTCTGACGGCCAGAGGCTCAGCGAAGGTCGGCGAGACCGGCCTGACCCGCGGGGCTGACCTGCATGATGGTGTGCAACTGCTTGATCGCACGCTTGAGGCGGCGGCAGATTTCCATCTGGCTGACACCCAGACGACGGGCGACCTCAGCCTGGGTCATGTCATGGAAGTAACGCATCTCGAGCAGCTCCTGCTGCTGACGGGACAACAACGCGATGGCATCCCGGAGCGTCAGCTTCTCGTCCTGATCGTCCTGCGTGACGCGATGGCTGCGCGGATCCTGCAAGGTCTCGAGCAGGCTGCGCGAGTCGTCCTCGTCCGAGCGCGTCTCCTGATCCAGCCAATAGACGGAGACGCGATTGTCGTACTGCTTGACCTCGTCGATCTGCTTGACGGGGATATCGAGTTGGGCCGCCAGTTCGGCGTCCGTGGGATCCCGGCCAAGCTGATGCGACAAGGCCATCGTGACCTGGGAAAGGCGGTAGGAAAGCTCCTGAAGGGCACGAGGTCCCCTCATCAGGCTCTGGCGATCCCGCAGATAATGGCGGATATGGCCCGTGATGTAATGCACGGCAAAGGTCTTGAATTCGGTATTGTGACCGTACTCGTAGCGATCAATCGCCTCGAGCAGGCCAATCGAGCCGACCTGGATCAGATCCTCGATGGGGTCCGTGCTGCGCCGTGCCAAGCCTCGCGCAATCTTGCGGACCAGCGGCAGGTACTCCAGCACAAGGGCTTCCCTCTCTTCCGAGGTCTTGGCCCACTTGCGGGTCTTCTCCACGCCGAACCTCCGCAGTCCGGGCCTTCGAGACCCAGCCCCAGCCAGCCCACCAAAGCCGATCCTAGCAGGAGCGGTATGCGTCAGGCACGGTTCACGAACTTGCGTTTCGTGAAGGACCGCTTGCCCGATGCCCTAAGGCGGGACGTCGATTGTCAGGACATGCCATCCGGGGGATGACTTCCGGAGGATACCTCCACGGCGGGTGCTCCGTTGTGGCTCGGGTCACGACGAATTAACCGTATCGCAACGGTTGTGACGCTTGCACGCGCTACTTGCCGATGCAGAACTTGCCAAAGACCTGATCGAGCAAGTCCTCGTTGAACTCGGCCCCCGTAAGCGTCCCGAGTTCCAGGGCCGCGCGCTTCATCGGCAACAGCACCAGATCGACGGGCCAGCCCTCGGCAACGAGACCCCGAGCCTCGTCGAGGCAGGCCATCGCCCGCTCGAGGACCGCACGGTGACGGGCGTCCACCAGAACACCGTGACCCAAGCGTTCCTCCTGCGGCTCGATCCGCGCGACGATGGCGCGACGCAGGTCATCCAGGCCTTCACCCGTCACTGCCGAGACCAAGACATCACCGGGGCCGTCCGGGACGGAGCCCTTGGACAAGATATCCGCCTTGGTACGAATCACGAGGTCGCAATCAGACGCATGGGCCGGGGCATCCGATTCTTCCCACGGCCAAGGCGGAACCTCGTCCACACCGGCCAGCCACAAGCGCATGGGCGCCCGAAGCGCCACGTCGCGCGCCATGGCGATGCCCCGGGCCTCGAGTGCTTCCGTGGCTTCGCGCAGGCCGGCCGTGTCGATGAGACGGACCGGATAGCCGCCCACGCTCAACAACGCATCGATACGGTCCCGCGTGGTCCCGGGCTGGGCGTCGACCAAGGCCCGTTCCTCGCCGAGCAGGGCGTTGAGCAGCGATGACTTGCCCGCATTCGGACGACCGAGGAGGACGATGTCCAACCCCTCGCGGGCACGGAGGCCGGCCCCTGCGGTGCCGACCAGAGCGGCCAACTCGCCGCGGATGGCCCCCAGGCTTGCCGCGAGTTGTCCGTCATCCGGAACGTCGTCCGGAAAATCGAGGCTGCCTTCAAGCGCGGCCACCCCCTCCATGACCGCCTGACGCGCAGCAGCCACCATTCGGGACAGCGCCCCGTCCATCTGCCGGAGCGCCGCCTCGAGGGCGCGGTCCCCCGGTGCCGTGATGAGGTCATGGATGGCTTCGGCCTGCATCAGGTCGAGCCGTCCACCCAGGAACGCACGCCGCGTGAAGGCACCCGGACTGGCCGGGAGCGCCCCGGCCGCAAGGACCGCCTCGAGCACGCGACCCTGCACCATCACCCCGCCATGCCCCTGGATTTCGAGGACATCCTCCGTCGTGTAGCTGCGCGGTGCGGGAAACCAAAGCGCCAGCACCTCGTCGATCACGGCGCCATCCCGCGGCGAGACCAAGGCCCCGAGGGCCAAGCCGCGACGCGTCCGATCCAGGCCCTCGCCACGCGCCCGGAAGACCCGTCGGGCGACGGACCAGGCCTCAGGGCCAGAGACCCGCACGATGCCCACACCACCCTGTCCGGGAGGCGTCACACGGGCCGCGATAGTCTCTGCCATGAGGCAGCGTCAGCCGCGGTCGCGACCCCCGCCGCGACGACCACGATCGCGGTCACGACCGCCGGGCCCGCGACCACCCCGACCGCGCTGGGGCAGCTGGGGCAGGGGGCCCTCGTAAGGCATGGGCTTGCCATCGGCATCCAAGGGGCTGATCACGACGGCGCGGGCCGGATCTTCGCCGACCGAAAGCGTACCGACGCCCGCATGCTCCTTGGCCAGGTCGTGCACCTTCTTGCGGTCCGCCGCATGCATCGGCGACAAGCAGACGCCTTCCTGCCGCTCGAGCGCCTCGGCGGCGGCAGCCGCAACCTGCTCGGCAAGCCTTGCCTGCTGACGCGCGCGATAGTCACCACAATCGACCCGGATACGCTCGCCGTCCTCGATCGGAAACATCGTGTTCGCCAGCACCTGGAAGGCATCGAGGGTCTGTCCCCGGGCCCCGATAAGCATGGCGGAGTCGGGATGGTCGACGATGTGGAGAAGCGGCCCTTCCTCGGTCACGGAAGCCGTCACCGCAAGATCGAAGCCCATTGCCCGAAGCGTCTGAACCAGCCAGTCCCGAGCTTGATCCAAGGGGGCAGGGATGGTGGATGCAGTCATGAAGCACCTCCGTGACGACGCTGGGCACGATTGGGACCGGGCTCGGCCTTGACGTCCACGACGCCCGGGGCGCCGGGCTTGGGCATGCCGAAGCCGGGGCCGAAGGTCGTCTGGGTCGCCAGGGACGGATCAGGCGGGAAGCGCCTGAGGAGATACGTGTACTGGACGATGGTGACCAAGCCCGACACGACGATGTAGAGGAGGACGCCCGACGGCATCAGGTAGCCGAAGAGCGGCGCCATAAGCGGCGACATGAACAGCATCTGCCGCTGGAAAGGATCGTTGGGGTTCGTCATCATCATCTTCTGCGTCATCCAGCTGGTGAACGCGAAGATCGCGATGAGGGCGATGTTGTCCCAGTGCAGGGTCGAGCCGGTCTTGATGCCGACGGCCAGCAAGTCGCGGATGAACAGGAAGCTGCTCTCCGAATCGGCCGCCGCCTTGATGCTGGCGATCAGATTCTTGTCGTTCAATGAGCCATAGAGCGCGAACAGCACAGGCAGCTGGAACAACACGGGCATGCAACCCGAAAGCGGCGTGGTGTTGTGCTCCTTGTAGAGCTCCATCATCTTGGCCTGCATGGCAGGTGGATCGTCCTTGTGGGCCTCCTGCAACTCGCGAAGCTTCGGCTGCAGGCGCTGCATGATGCGCATGCTCGAAAACTGCTTGACGTTGAGCGGGAAAAGCAGGGTCTTGACCAGCACCGTCAGGCAGACGATGGCAAGGCCATAGTTGTGCCACGGCAGCGAGCCATGGAAGAACCTGATGACGGGGATCATCACGCTCTGAATCAGCGCATCGATGGGATTCACGGTTCTACGACCTGAAAGAGGTAATCAAGGAACGGGGTCGGGGCCGTGAGGCCCCCAGGGATGACAGCGCGCGAGGCGCTTCGCTCCGAGCAGGACACCCTTGCGGACACCGTGGCGGACCACGGCTTCATGGGCGTACTCGGAGCACGTGGGCCAGAAGCGGCAAGAGGGGGGCAGCCAAGGAGAGATCAGAAGCTTGTAGCCCCTGAGCAAACCTAGGACCGATTGTTCGACCCACCGTTCGGGATTCATGCAGGGTTCATGTTACCGGGAGGGTCCCCCGGCGTCGACGGAAGCAGGCCCGTACGCACAAGCAACTTGCCGATGACGACGGCCAGTTCTGCTTGCGTCGCCGTCGCCGCAGCCGGCCGCGCAACCAGAATCACACGCGCTCCGGGAGCCAGATAGGCCTGCATCGAGGCCACGACAGCCCGCATGCGGCGGCGAACCAGGTTACGGACATGGGCCTTGCCCACCTTGCGACTGGTCACGAATCCGAAGCGCGAGGGTCGCCGATCCGGATCGGGCCCGTACAGGACGTGGCAACCCAAAAGCGCAAAGGACGAACGCCTGCCCGAGGCGTAGACCGCCTCGAAGTCGCGCCCGCCCCTGAGCCGCAGGGTCCGCGGCAGCACTAGCCTGCGAGGCGCTGACGGCCCTTGGCCCGGCGGGCCTTGATGACACGGCGACCGTTCTTGGTGCTCATGCGCACCAGAAAGCCGTGGGTACGGGCGCGCTTCCGCTTCTTGCCACCATGCTGGAACGTAAGAGCGAGCATGTCGAGATTCCTTCGGAGAGAAAACGAGCCATCGGATAACGTGGCCCAAGCACAATCAGGTCAACTTTAACACGCTGACGGGAGACGGACAAGGCCCCGACAGGCTTCTCCAGCCTTGGGGAGATTCCCTGAAATGGCCCGGGCTGCCCATGCTTGGCTGATCATGGGGCCCATCAGGCATCCCGGTAGGCCTCAAGGGATCTGGCAGGCTCTCCGATGCGGAGTTACCATCGGCTTCACCCGCCGGAGAACGGCCCGGACAAGGACGGACCGGATCTCCAAACCCTTCCGGGCGTCGACAGCCTCCCGGTTCCCCCCCTTTTCCAACCCCCACGACCATCCCGACCCCATGCTGGCCAACGAGCTCTGGACCAAGACGCTGCCGCTCCTCCAGATGAGGATGCCGGGGCGTTACAACTCCACGTTCCAGTTCTGCAAGGGCGTCGATGTGGTCGACGACCAGTTCACACTGGAAGTCCCGGGGTTCTACTCCACGGACAAGCAGTCGACCGACCGGCCCATCATCGAGGAATCCATCTACGAGGCCTCGGACGGTGTGCGTTACCAGGTGCGCTTCCGCGTGAACAACGTGCCCTCCCCAGCACCGCATGCGGCCATTTCCAGCGTCCAGGTGGTCCAGCCACAACCGGGCGTTGTCGGCCTGAGCCCGCGCTTCACCTTCGACAGCTTCGTCATCGGAACCCACAACCGATTCGCCCACGCCGCGGCCCTTGCCGTCTCCGACAAGCCCGGCCTGGCCTACAACCCCTTGTTCATCTATGGCAGCACCGGGATGGGCAAGACCCACTTGATGCACGCCATCGGCCAACGCGTTCTCGCGGCCAATCCGCGGGCCAAGGTCTGCTACGTCAAGAGCGAGACGTTCACGAACGAGGTCATCGACGGCATCCGGGAAGACCGGATGCGCGAACTGCGCCGGCGCTACCGCGAGACGGACGTGCTGCTCATCGACGATATCCAGTTCATCGAGCGCACGCAGGCCACGCAAGAAGAGTTCTTCCATACGTTCAACGAACTGCACATGGCCAACAAGCAGATCGTGATCACCTCGGACAAACCCCCCAAGCAACTGCCCGAAATCGAAGACCGTCTGCGCAGCCGCTTCGAATCCGGCCTGTTGACCGACATCCAGGCCCCCGACCTCGATACCCGTATCGCCATCCTGCGCAAGAAGGCGGACGAGGGAGGCCATGTCGTACCTGAGGACGTGCTGGACTTCGTTGCCGGTACGTTCCATGACAGCGTTCGCGCCCTCGAAGGCGCCTTCATGAGGGTGATTGCCTACTCCGAGATGGACCGTGTCTCACCCACCCTCGAACTGGCCCACAAGGCGCTGGGCACCAACCATATCCAGCCCATCACCATCGAGCGCATCACGGCTATCGTCGCCAAGACCTATGACGTGACCGTCGAAGAGTTGATCTCCGAGCGGCGTAGCCAGGACATCACCCGACCCCGTTTCATCGCGTGCTACCTGTGCCGCGACATGACGGGTTCCAGCTTCCACTTAATCGGCCGCTTCTTCCGTCGCGACCACACGTCGATCATGCACGGCGTCAAGACCATCAAGACGCTGCTCGAGGAAGACCCCCAGCTTGCGGCGCAGATCACGTATCTCCGCGGTCGCGTGGCCTCAGGACTGAATTAACATCCTCGGGGCGTCCTGCCTACGGTGGTGGAAAAGATTCACGCCGGAGTGGATAAGTGGACCATGCACGTCCACAGCCCTTGAACACGCTTTTGACAAGCTTGCTCAAATCCGCTCAGGGCTTGGCTTTAAAGGCTTTCTAACCGCACGGAGCGTCAGGAACAGCCCTCGCACGGCCCTGTGGAAAACCCGAGAGTTTTCCACCAATTGCCGTCCAAGAACCTGACACGGCACGCAACACGAAGCTGTTCAAGGAGGGGATAACAAAAGGTGGATTTGGGGGATTACGCGCATGTAACAAGTTGTCTCCTCACCACTCCCCATCAACATGCTTGTGGGATAAAGTCGCCCCTGGAGGGGAAGCAGGAGTGAATTCCGTGTTTCACGTCATCATCCGATCCCTGTGTTCGTGACTCGGATCACAAGCAATGACGCCTTTTCCGCCGACTTTCCACCGTCTGGTTGAAAAGTCTCGACAAGCTTGGTGAACCAGAAATCCGTCACGCATCATCGACCGGAGTGAATTTCCTGGGAATTCCCCGGCCTTTCGGAGGGGAACACGGAGTCAATCAGGAGCGGACGCGACGGTGGAAGATGCCGATGGTGCACAACCAGCCCTGCCACCCATCCCTTGTCCCCTCCCCGAAAAAGCAGTCCTCGCAAGGCCCAAGGGACGTTCTCCCTCCAATTCACTCCACCTACTACGACGATATTTATTAATTAGATATTCATGATCCAAGGTCCTGTCCGGGTCGTCATGGCCAAGGGACTTCATCGGGAGAGGACTGGTACAATGGCCCGACCCTGGAGACGGATGGGAGATTCGAGATGCGCTTCACCTGTCAGAAGGACGAACTGGCCCGCGCCCTCTCGTCCGTCCAGAGGGCCATCAGCGCCCGTGGCCCGATGCCCATCCTCGCCAACGTGCTCCTGACCTCCGAGGGAGAGGGTCTCAGGCTCTCGGGCACCGACCTGAACCTGGGCATCGAGACCCACATGCCGGCCGACATCGCGACCGGTGGCAGCATCACCGTACCGGCCCGCAACCTCGCCGACATCGTCGGCAAGTTGCCCAATGCCGAGGTCACGCTTTCCGTTTCGGAGCGCAACATCCTCGTCACTTGCCAGCGGGCCAAGTTCACGCTGGCGACCGAGCCGGCGGACCAGTTCCCCAGCCTGCCCCAGCCCGATGTCGCCCAAGAGGTCCGTTTGCCGGCCTCGGTCCTGCGCCAGGGCATCCACAACACCGTCTATGCCGCGGCCAACCGGGATGACATGTCGGTGGTCTCGGGCGTGCACATCGCCATGGCTGACGGCGTGCTCGAGATGGTTGCCACCGACGGCTATCGCCTTGCGGCGTGGCGTTACGGCGGTGTCGGTCCGCAGGTCTTCTCCGCGACGATTCCCGCCAAGTCCATGAGCGAGCTCGAGCGCCTGCTGGGCCAGGACGAGGGCGATGTGCGGCTCGCCGAGGCGGCGCGCAGCGACGATGGCCTGGTCGGCGGGACCCAGATGGTCTTCACGAGCGGCAACCGCAAGCTGACGACCCGGAGGATCTCGGGCCAGTACCCCAACTACCGTCAGGTCATCCCGGCCCAGTTCCGTAACGAGACGATGGTCGATCGCTTGTCCCTGCTCAAGGCCGTCGATCGGACGGGCACGATGGCTTCCGAGCGCGATGGCCGTGCCCTGCGCGTGACATTCGGCGACGGGGCGCTCGTCCTGCAAGCCCGCAATGCCGAAAGCGGCGAGGCCGAGGAGCGCGTCGATGCCGAACTGCGTGGCGACACGCAGGACATCGTCTTCAATGCCCAGTATCTGCAGCAGGCACTTGAACGGGTCGAGGGCGAGACCGTGGTCATCAAGTCCAACGGGCCCGTGGAGGCCACGATGTTCCAAGGTGCCGACGATCGTCTGACCTCCCTCGTGATGCCCATCCGGAGCTGAAGCTGTTCCTCGAACGGCTCGAACTGGCGGATTGGCGCAACCACGAACGGCTTGACGCCACGTTCGCCTCGGAGCGGGTCATCTTGCTGGGTGGTAATGCGCAGGGGAAGACCAACCTACTCGAGGCCGTCGCGACCTTGGCCACGGCGCAGCCTCCCTTCGCACGCAAGGACGCGGAGGTGGTCCGTTTCGGTGCCAAGGATGCCATCATCCGCTCGAGCCTGCGGCGTGGCGGTTATCCACTGAGGGCTGACTTGTGTTTCCGGACGCAGGGGCGCCGGGCGGCGCAGATCGACGGCGTGCCGTGCAGGCGCATGGTGGATTGGCTGGGCAAGGTGACGGTGGTTCTGTTCAGCAGGGCCGATCTCGATCTGATTCAGGGATCGCCGCAGGGTCGACGCCAGATGCTCGACCGCATCATTCGCCAGATGGCACCACTCTTCCACGACGAGGAAGCCCGTTGGTCGCGACTGCTCGTGCAGCGTAATGCCCTGATTCGCCATATCCTGACCGGCGCGGCGACGGCTTCCCAATTGGAGGCGTGGGATGAACCCTTCGCCGTTGCGGCTGCCGCGGTCTCTCGCAGGCGGGCGGCACTGGTCCGGAGCCTGGCGCCCAGGGCCGAACGCTGGCTCGAGGTGCTCTCGGGCGGGTGTGAGGCGCTGGGTATCGGATACAAGCCGGGCATTCCGGGCGGTGATGAATCTATGTCCATTGAAGGTCCCGAGTTCGTCGCCTCGGTGCTCGAGGCGCTGGGAAAATCGCGCGCCCAGGATCTGGCGCGCGGGCATGCGACGGTCGGACCGCACCGGGATGACTGGCTGGCGAGGCTGGATGGCCGGGATGCTGCGGGCTTTGCCTCGACCGGTCAGCGCCGATCGATCGTCCTGGCCCTGAAATTGGCCGAACGTGACTTGCTGCGTGAGGCCGTCGGCGAGCCACCTTTGCTGCTGCTGGACGATGTGCTGGCCGAGTTGGATCCTTCCCGTCAGGAAGCGTTGCTCGAGGCCATCGGCGATGGTGTCCAGACCTTTGTGACCAGCACGCACCTGTCTGACTTGCACGGCGCTTGGCGTGCCCGGGCGGATATCTGCCAAGTCGCGCCGGGACACATCGCCCGCCCGTCCGTCACCTGAAGGCAGTAAATCTTCCGTCCGGACGAACCATGGCGTCCGGCAGTACCCCATTCCATAGGTGGGGAGGCGATGGCCAGAGCGTCCGCCGCGCGAGGGTGGAGGAACCATGATCACGTTGTCGGGCGGCTGGGATCTGGGCTATGCGATCCACCATTACAATCGGCCCGAGGGCGGCTGTACCCTACTGGGTGAGGCCATCTACCGCGATCAGTACCGTAAGCAGTGGTATCTGGTGGATGCGCTGTCCCGATGGGCCCAGAGCGCCTTGCAGGAGACACCGTCGCTGCGGCAGCCGGACCTGCTGATCCCGGTACCCTCGACCGGATTCAGCGTCGACTACGACCCGACGCATCTGCTGGTCAACTGGCTCAGCCAACTGACGGGCATACCGAGGGCCGTGGGTATCCTGAATCGCCAAGGTCTGATTTCCGAATACGGCGATCCCGAGCAGGAAATGGTCCGAGGTACGTTGCAGGTGACTGCAACGGATGCCGTCAAGGGACGCAAGGTCCAATGCTGGACGGCACCATCTGCCCCGGCACGACGCTCGACTTGGCCACGCAGGCCCTTCGACAGGCGGGTTCGAGCGATATCCACTTGCTGGTCTTCACCCGGATCGAGCGACAGTCCTCGGATACCTATGGCGGACGTCGCAGCTTGTAGCCGGAATGGGGTATCCTGCGGGTTCTCATGTCCACCGTTGCCATCCTCGACTTCGGCTCCCAGTACACGCGCCTGATCGCGAGACGGGTTCGCGAACTGGGTATCCGCAGCGTGATCCTGCCCCACGACGTGCCGCTCGACAGGCTGGCAGGTCCGGAAACGGGTGCCATCATCCTGTCGGGAGGTCCCGACAGCGTGCACCGTCCGGACAGTTTGCGACCCGCCCCGGGTGTGCTTGATCTCGACAAGCCGATGCTCGGGATATGTTACGGGATGCAGCTTCTGGCCCATACGGAGGGAGGCTCGGTCGAGCCGGGTGCTCGGCGCGAGTACGGTCCTGCCGTGATCCGGTGCGAGCAGCAGGACGGACTCTTGGCGGACATGGCCAACGAGGAGCCGGTCTGGATGAGCCACGGTGATCATGTGGCCGTGCTTCCTGGCAACTGGCGTGCCTTGGCACGGACGTCAGCCGGTCTGCTGGCGGCTGCGGCGCGCGAGGATGGCCTGCGGACCGCCGTACAGTTTCATCCTGAGGTGACGCATACGCCAGGCGGGCTCAGGTTGCTTGGTAACTTTCTGTTTGGTGTTGCCGGCCTGAGTCCCGACTGGAATGTCCGGGATCAGTTGCCTGCCCGACTCGAGGCCATCCGTGCGCAAGTCGGGGAGGATCCCGTGTTTGTTCTCGTTTCCGGCGGAGTGGACTCAACAGTGGTCGCCGCCTTGCTGGCCCGTGCCCTGCCGGCCGAACAGGTCGTGGCCGTGCATGTCGACAGCGGCTTGATGCGCAAGGACGAGAGTGCCGAGGTCATGCAGGCCCTGGCAGCGGTCGGAGTACGTCGCCTTCATCTGGTCGAGGCGCAGGATCGTTTCCTCGAGGCGCTCGCCGGCGTCACCGATCCCGAGGTCAAGCGCCATCGCATCGGGGATCTCTTCATTCGCATCCAGGAAGAGGCGGTTCGCGACCTCGGTCTGGGAGACCGACGGGTCTACCTCGCCCAAGGCACCTTGCAAACGGATCTCATTGAGTCCGGGCATGGGACTGCCGGGGCGGCCGTAACCATCAAGACCCATCACAACGTCGGTTCGCCGCTTGTGGCGGCCAAGCGTGCCGCAGGCCTGCTCGTCGAGCCCAATCAGGATCTCTTCAAGGACGAGGTCCGGGATCTGGGTCGCGTCCTGAGCTTGCCGGAACACCTCGTGGATCGTCATCCCTTCCCGGGCCCGGGCCTTGCCATCCGCATCCTGGGGGAGGTTACGCCGGATCGCCTCGCCCTGCTGCGCGAGGTTGATGCCGTCTTCACCGACCAGCTGCGACGCGAGGGTCTCTACGACAAGGTCTGGCAGGCCTTTCCCGTCCTGCTGCCGATCCGGTCCGTCGGTGTCGTCGGCGATGGCCGCAGCTACGATCATGTCGTTGCCCTGCGTGCGGTGGATAGCCAGGACGGCATGACCGCGCAGGTTCATCCTTTCGCCTGGGATGCCCTCCTGCGCATCTCGGGCCGGATCGTCGAGGAGGTCCGGGGTGTCGGCCGGGTGGTGTATGACCTGTCGCCCAAGCCGCCCGCGACCATCGAGTGGGAGTGATCGTGATGAAGACGCTCGACGCCGCCGCCCTGGATGAGGGTCTGACCTTCGATGACGTGCTTCTGGTCCCCGGCTATGCCGACTTCCTGCCCCACGAGGTTGATCTCTCGAGCCCGGTCACGCGTGGCCTTCGGCTCTCCGTGCCGGTCCTGAGCGCGGCCATGGACACCGTGACCGAGGCGCCAATGGCCCTGGCGATGGCTCTGGCAGGTGGCCTCGGTGTCATCCACCGCAACATGCCTGCGGATCGCCAGGCTGAGGAGGTGGCCCGGGTCAAGGCGGCGAAGCTGCCGGAAGGCGGCAGGCCAAGCCTGGACGCTGCCGGACGTCCGCTCGTGGCGGCGGCCGTCGGAGCGGGTGACGTCAGGGAACGCGCCTCGGGCCTTGTCGAGGCCGGTTGCGACTTGCTCGTCATCGACACGGCGCATGGTCATTCGCGCAATGTCGTCGAGGCCCTGCGCACGCTGCGCAGGCTGGCGCCGGACATCGAGGTCCTGGTGGGCAACATCGCCACGGCCGAGGCCGCCCGGCTCCTGATCGAGGAAGGAGCATGCGGACTCAAGGTCGGCATCGGTCCGGGATCGATCTGCACGACCCGCATCGTCGCCGGGGTCGGCGTCCCGCAGATGACGGCCATTCGTGCCGTCGTGTCCGAGGCCCGGCGGCATGGCGTGCCGGTCGTTGCCGACGGGGGTATCCGTCATCCCGGTGATCTGACCAAAGCCATCGGTGCCGGTGCCGACATCGTGATGCTCGGTGGTCTCCTCGCGCGTGCCGCGGAGAGCGCGGCCCCGACGCTCGAGCGAGCCGGACGGATGTGGAAGCGTTACCGCGGCATGGGTTCCCTAGGTGCCCTGCAGCAGGAGGGCAACGATCGCTATGGTCGCCAAACCCCGGAGGCAGGCCTGCCCGTCCCGGAGGGCGTCGAGGGCCTGGTCCCGCTCGAGGGCACGGCGGCCGAGATTCTCCATCGGATCGTGGGGGGACTGCGCAAGGGCATGGGCTACACCGGCTTCCGGAGCATCGCCGAGTTGCAAAAGGGGGCGCGCTTCTTGCGGATCACGGCCGCGGCCGTCCAGGAAGGCCACGTCCACGATATCGAGCCGCTCTCATTCGCCTGAAACGGGCTCCGGCTGTATCATGGCAACGCTTGATGATCCTTTGATCCGCTTGGAGCCTCCTGGATGACCGACAAAAGGGTTCGTGCGCTGGTCCTGACCGGCTACGGCATCAACTCCGAGCAGGAGATGGCCCACGGCTACAAGTTGGCCGGAGCCCGCGTCACGGTCGCCCATCTCTCGGATATCCTCGAGGGAGATCTCGCGCTCGAGGACTTTCACATCCTCAACTTCCCGGGAGGGTTCTCCTTCGGGGATCATCTGCCCGCGGGTCGTGCCTTGGCCGACAAGCTCAAGGTCACCAAGGGTTTCTGGTCGCGACTCAGCCGCTTCGTCGAGGACAAGCGCTTCATCTGGGGCATCGGCAACGGTTTCCAGGTGATGGTCAAGCTGGGCCTTCTGCCCATGGTCGAAGGCCGTGTCGGAGAGCCCGAGGTCTTTGTCGAGGCCAACCCGTCGGGTCAGTTCGAGGACCGCTGGGTACGGCTCGCCGTCAACGCCGATTCTCCCTGCGTCTACACGCGTGGACTCACCGAGTTGACCTTGCCTTGCCGCACGGCCGAGGGTCGCATCGTGCTGGGCGATGATGTCCGCCAGCGTGTTCTGGCCAACGGCTACGTGCCCCTCCAGTTTGCCGATGCCCACGGCGAAGCCACGCAGCAACACCCCGACAATCCGACGGGTTCCGAGGCTGGTATCGCCGGCCTGTGCGACGAGACCGGCCGGATCTTCGGGCTGATGCCTCATCCGGAGGCGCACCTGTTCTTCAACAATCACCCGAATTGGACGGCCAAGAAGGTCCGCCTGTTCCAGCAAGGCGTCCGGACCCTGCCCGTCGAGGGTGAGGGCATGCTGCTCTTCCACAACGTGGTGCGCCAGGCTTGCGAGGATTTCGGCCTGAGCATCTCGGCCGAGACCGAGGCGCGGACCGTTCAGGCCGCCGCACGCTGACGCGTTTTTTCCAAAGCTTAGGCTGACCTTGGTCAAGTGAAGCACCTGCCCTCCGGATAATCCGGACAGGGGGGGGATCATGTCTGGAGCGGTGACACGAAAGTCTCGGATCGGCGTTCTGCCGACCCGGACGGAAGAAGTCATCGGTCGGCTGGCAACCGATGCCGCACAACCCCTGCTGGGCACCCTCGGTGATACGGCTGTTGGTCTTGCCGACACGGCGCGTGCCCTCAAGGAATTGCAGCGCGAAACTCGGGTCCGGGCCGGGGGCGGCGTGGTCGTCGGTGCGGAACCTAAGGGTACGAGTCAACCCGGAGAGCATCCCGTTCTGGGCAAGGTTTCCAGGACCGCTGACGTTGCCAGTTCCGTCGCCGGCCTGGCGCGGTCCCATGAAGCTGCCATCCGGGATTTCAACGACCTGCAGCGCGTCTTGCTGGACCCGTACGCCACCACCTCGATGCGGATTCTGGCCTCGGCCAAGGCGACGCAGAGCGCTGCCACCTTCGTTGACCAGCAGAGCAAGCTGCTGTCGTCGATGAGTGCCGCTGACCGGGCTTATCTCTCGGCCAGTCCCGTCTACGGCAAGCTGACGCAGCCTGCGCGGCCGCTGATGCACTTGCTGGGCCGTACGAACGAGACCTTGGCACCCTTGACCCGAACCGTCGCCTTTGCCGGTTCGGTTGCTGGCGTCGGCCTCGGGGTCGTGACGCTGCCCGGACTCGTCAAGGGTACGGTAGCCGCAGGCGGCCGGATGATGGACGTCCTCGACAATCCGTCAGCCAGCAACATGGACAAGGCCAATGCCGTGGCGGACACCACGCGTGGTGCTGCTGGTGTCATCATCGCCGGGAACGGCATCCGGACAGGCCTCGAGACGATTCATGGCCTCATGCGTGGCGCACAGGCGGGTACCTCGGTCGGGGGTTCCCTGCTGGGTCGCGTCGCGGGTGCCCTCGGTCGCGTGATGAAGGTGCTGTTGCCGGTGGCGGACGTCGGCATGGTCATCGCGGACAGCGTCCACATGGTCAAGCTGGCCAAGGATGCCAAGGCCACGACGGGTGATCGGGTCCGCCAGGGCTTGCTCGTTGCCCTCGGCGCCCTCAAGCTTACGTTGTATCTCCTGCCGCAGAGCCTGTTCCTGCGGGGGGCCTACATCGCGGCCAGCGCGGGCCAGGTGGGCCTGACGGCGTGGTCCTTCGCCCGTGAGGCCTGGCCCAAGGTGCGGGACAAGGTTGCCGGGCTGTTCCAGGGGCCCGAGACGCGGCAGCTGGCCTGACGCGGCAAATCGGGACTGCTCAGGCCATCCGGGCGGAGCTCACTGGAGCACAATCTCCCAGGATCCCGAGTTGTCACCAACCCACGAGGCATTGATGGCGAGGAAGAGCCTCTGACCGGAACCAGAAATCACGTACTGGGATCCCGCATGGAAGGGAGTGCCGCTGGTACCGATTTTGCCGATCAGGGCTAACGCCCGTAGCGACGGGACCAATGTGTCGCCCCACGTGCCCGCTGTTCCAGCAGGGCCGATAGAACCGCCACCGTGGGCAATCAGACCTGTCGCGGTGAGTGTCACGGTCATGCCAGCCGGCACAGCGAGACCGGTGTCCTGTCAACTTGCCCGATTCAGGCTTGGGCTCGGTCGTCCAAGCAATGTGAACGTGTATCGAAAGGGTATGGGCGATGGCGAGGGGCTTGGTGTGGGCGATGGCAACGATGTGGGCGTTGGCTTGGGTGTTGGCGTCACACGCGGGACCTTGGGCGTAGGTGTCTGGAGTCTCCGCATTAGCGGGGGAAGCACCCTCGCCAGGATCAATCGATTGTCCGTAGGCGCAACAAGCGTAGCCTGCGACGCTGCTCGAGTCTCGGCAGTTTCCTTCGCCACACCACAACCAGACCCCACCGTGCAGATGCAGAGAACTGACAGGTATCCGACCGTCCTGCGGAATGACAAACGTCATGAGGACATGCCATGGATATGTTCCCCAGAGAGCCGACATTGAAAAAGTTTGCTCTTGTGATGCTGCAAATGAGTCCTTGTGTCCGGCGAGGGCGCCGTGTTGACTTTCGATGTCGATGGCAACCCTGCCCCTTGGGTGAAGTCCGGCTTTCCTTGCGAAGTCTGATCCGTGAGCACTTCGTCTTCGGTCCGAGGGATGTCGGCGCACTCAGGCGGACTGTCCGGGCCCTCGAACTCTCCCGGCTCCTGACACCTCGTGACCTCGAGGAATTGCGTGGCGACGCCAAAGGTAAGTGGCCCGCCCGCCAATCCTTGGCGGCATCCCGGGGATGGCCGGGTTAAACTGGACCCATGGGCCCATGGATCTCCTTGCGGGTCTGGTGGGCGCTGCGCCAGGGTGCGGGCAGCCTCGTCAGGCTGGGCCCCTCTGCGTCGGGCGCCATGGGCCGTTGGCTCAGGCATCCCGTGCATGGCCGCACCGTGCGCCGTGTCTTGCGGAAGCTGGGTGCTCCGGCGCGTCCGGGCTTGCTGAGGCTGTTGGCCCGGACCCGCGACGGCAGGCTGGGCGTGCGCGTGCTCGAAGTCCTCGGTCGGCTCGACCCGCCGGATGCGGCACCGCTCCTGCCTTACCTCGAGCACGACCGGAAGGCCTGGCGGTTGGCGGCGCTCAAGGCCTTGGGGCGCCAGGGTGGTCCCCAGGCGCTCAGGGCCATGGCGCGCTTGGTTCAGACCGATGACCCGTTGCGTGGCCGTGCGCGCGAAGCCCTCTTCGCGAGCCAGGCACCTGCCGCCCTCGGCCTGCTGGTCCAGGTGGCCATCTCGGGCGAGGATGTCCGGGAACGTTTGCCCGAGCGCGTCAGGTCGCTGGGCTACATGGCGGTGGCACCGCTCATCGAGGTGCTTCGTCGGGCCGACGACCCCGTGCGCGACCTGGTCGTCGACCTGTTGCAGTTGCCTGACGATCCCCGGGCGCTCATCATCATGGCCAAGGGCCTCGAGGAGGATGACCCTCGGATTGCCGAGGTCGTCGTCCGCGCCTTGATCGCGCGTGGCGGCGCCGCCTTGCCCTATCTCAGGCATCTGCTCGAACATCCGGATCAGGCCGTGCGCCAGCGGGCCGAACGTGTTGTCCGCGCTTCGGACCCGGCGGTCGAGGAGGTTCCATGAATGCCATCGTGTTGACGCACGGGGGGGCCAGCGCCCGGATGGAGTGGGCGGACGGCTGCGATGCCGCGGCCCATGTCGCGATGCAGGCCCTCGACGCGGGGCGGACGGCCCTCGAGGCTGCCGTTGCCGCGGTCAACCTGCTGGAAGGCGACGGTCGCTTCAATGCAGGCAAGGGTTCGGTCCTGCGCATGGATGGCGTGTCGATGGAGATGGATGCCGCGCTGATGGATGATGCCGGTCATCTCGCGGCCGTCGCAGGCATCCGGGACGTCGAGCATCCGATCCTGCTGGCGCGTGAAGTCCTTTCGACGCCCCACTGCATGCTGGCCGGCGAGGGTGCGGTCGCCTTTGCCCGCAAGCGGGGCATTCCCGAGTACCGTCATCAACCGGGCCCGAGGGCGCGTGAGCTTCATCGGCAAATCATGCGCGAGTTGGCCGAGGGCGACTTTTCCGACATGCCCCAGTGGGCGGAGCAGGACTGGCGCCGGGACTGGAACTTCCTGACGGACCCCGAGCTTGCGGCAGGCGCGTGCGATACGGTAGGTGCCGTCGTCCGGGACCGGCACGGGCATTTCGCGGTCGCGACCTCGACCGGGGGCGCGGCACCGATGCTGCGGGGCCGGATTGGCGATGCCCCGCTCGTCGGGTGCGGTTTCTTTGCGGGGCCGCATGGCGGCGTGGTGGCCACGGGCATCGGCGAGGAGATCACGCGGCGCATGGTGGCGCGCTCGGTCTACGAGGGCCTTGCCGCCGGCCTCGATCCTGAATCGGCTTGCCGGCGCGTTCTTGCTGATTTCCCCGAGGCCTGGGATCTGGGCATCCTCGCGGTGTCCGCACAGGGTGGTGCGCACCTCGCCAATCGGACCCTGCCCGTCGGTCGCGAGGAACGGCCGTGAGCCATCCGTCCCTGCTCGCCCTGCTCGGGCATCCCGTGGCCCATAGCTGGTCGCCCGACCTTCACCGCGCCGCGATGGGCCGACTGGGACGCGCGGGTGCGTACGTGGCTTGCGACGTGCCGCCGGCACGCCTTTCCGAAGCCATTCGTGGCCTCTGGGTGCTGGGTGCACGTGGCGTCAATCTGACGATGCCGCACAAGGTGGCGGCGCTTGACCTTGCGGTCGAGGTGACTCCGGAAGCGCGTATCCTGGGTGCCGCCAACACCCTGATCCGGGGAGATGGCGGTTGGTTGGCCCACAATACCGATCTGTTCGGTTATCAAGTGATGCTGGCCGATGCCACGCCGGAACGGGCCCTGATTCTGGGTGCGGGCGGAGGCGCACGTGCGGTGGCCCATGCTCTGAGCCTCGTCGGTTGCCGGCTGACGGTCGCGGTCCGCGAACCGGCCGCAGGTCAGGAACTGCTGGATGCGCTGGGCATCGAAGGCCTCGTGCGCCCCTGGCATGAGCGTCATCAGGGCCTGGAGGGCATGGACCTCGTGGTCAATGCGACGCCCATCGGTCTCGGCTTGCCGGGGACGCCGCCGGGTGAGCTCGGGCGACGTGCCGACCGGGAGGGGCCTACGCCGCTCGAGCCCGAGGCGATCGGTCGCCTGCGTGCGGGTGCCCTCGTGCACGACCTGGTCTATGCCCGCGGTGAGACGCCGTTCGTTCGCTGGGCCCGTTTGTGCGGACTCGAGGCCCGGGATGGCCGAGCCATGCTGGCCGGACAGGCCGCCTCCGCGCAGGCGGCCTGGTGGGGTGGGCCGATGCCGCTGGCCGAGTATCGCGAGGCCCTCGATGCCCTGCTGGTGTAGCATGGCACTTGTCTCATGAGCGCGTTGCCGTCCCTCGAACTGGAGCCGGTGCCCCCGGGTCCGCGGGTGGTGGCCATCGGGTTTTTCGATGGCGTGCATGCAGGCCATCAGGCTGTTCTGGCGGAAGCGCGTCGCGTGGCGAAGGCCGCGGGCGGCCTGCCCGTTGCCGCATTGACCTTTGTCGAACATCCGCGGACGGTCCTGAAGCCTGATGACCCCGTGCCGCTCCTGTCCACCTGGGACGAGAAGCAGGCCCTGTTGCGTGCGGCGGGTGCCGATGAGGTCATCGGTCTCCATTTCACGCCCGGCCTGGCTGGCCTCGATCCGGTCGCCTTCATCGGCGAGGTCCTGATCCGGCATCTGGGGATGGCGCACGGCGTGGTCGGCTTCAACTTCCGCTTCGGTCGGGCCGCCGCAGGCACGCCCGACCTGCTGACGCGCGTGGCGGCCGAGTACGGCTTGGGCGTGACGGTGGTGCCGCCCTTCATGGATGGCGAGGTCACGGTGTCGAGCACGGCCGTGCGCGATGCCGTCGCGGCCGGTGATGTGGTGCTTGCCGCCCGTTTGCTGGGACGGCCCTGGAGCGTGTCGGGCATCGTGGTGCCCGGCGATCGTCGGGGACGCGAGTTGGGCTTTCCTACCGCCAACGTCGCCGTGCCTGATGCGCGACTGCTTCCGGACACGGGCGTCTACGCCGGATGGGCCTCTTGGGAAGGCGAGTCCCAGGCTCCGTGTGTCGTCAATCTGGGGTACAGGCCGACCTTCGGTGGGCGCGAGCGTCGGTTCGAGGTCCATGTCACGGACCGTACGGTCGACCTGTACGGCTTGGCGGTCGAGACCCGACTGGTAGCCCGCATCCGCGGCGAGCAACGCTTCGCGGGGCCGGATGCCCTGGTGGCCCGCATCCGCGAGGATGTCGCCGAGGCACGGCGGATCCTTGGCGAGGTCGTGACGTCGTGAAGATCAGGGTCGGGACCCGCGCCAGCCTTCTGGCCACCACGCAAACGGCGCAGACGATGGCGACCTTGGTGGCCGCCCATCCTGACCTCGAGGTCGAGACGGTCTTCATCCGGACGGCGGGTGACGTGCGTCAGGATGTCCCGTTGGCCCAGGTCGGTGGCGATGGCCTGTTCGTCAAGGAACTGGAGCGGGCGCTCGAGGACGGACGCATCGACGTCGCGGTGCACAGCCTGAAGGATCTGCCGACGGCGCAGCCGGACGGCCTCGAGCTCGCGGCCATCCTGCCGCGCGAGGACGCCCGGGATGCCTTCATTTCGGCTGCCGGAACCCTGCTCGGGCAGTTGCCGGACGAGGCCCGGATCGGGACGGGCAGTTCCCGCCGGCAGGCCCAGCTTGCCGTTCAGGGGCGCCCTTGGCAGGTAAGGGGCCTTCGGGGCAACGTCGACACGCGTCTCGCCCGGCTGCAGGAGGGGGCCTTCGACGCCATCCTGCTGGCCTGCGCCGGCCTGGATCGCCTGGATCGCGGCGCGGTCATCACCGAGCGCCTGTCGTTCCTGCAGATGCTGCCCGCGCCGGGTCAGGGTGCCGTCGTCATCCAGTGCCGCTCCGAGGATGCCGCGCTCCGTGCGCGCCTCTCGGCTGTCGATGATGCGGCTACCCGGGCGGCCGTCACGGCCGAGCGTGCCCTGCTGGCTTGCCTGCATGGCGGTTGTTCGATTCCGCTGGGTGCCCTAGGCCGCGTGCGGGACGACCGCATGGAGCTCGAGGCCTTCCTCGGCATGCCGGACGGCAGCGATCACGTGCGGCTTTCGTGGACGGGGCCGCTGGCCAAGCCTGTCGCCCTAGGCGAGGCCTTGGCCGATCGCCTGTTCGAGGCCGGCGGCAAGGCCATCCTCGGCCGGCTGGGGCGTTGAGCCTGCCGGTCCTGCTGCCTGCCGACGGGCAGCGCGCGGAACGCTGGATGCCGGTATTTGACGAGGCGGGATTCGAGACGACGACCGTCACGCTGCTGAAACCGGAGTCCTTGTTGGGTCTCGAGGGCCTGGCGCGTTGCCTTGCGGGCCGTGAGCCGGACACCTGGCTCGTGCTGGGCTCGGCCTCTGCACTGGGCGAAGTCGGGCCGGACGGGTTGCGGCACTGGTCGGGACCCGTGCTGGCGGTGGGCCGCCGGACGGCTGAGGCTGCGCGCCGGGTCGGCGCCACCGATGTCCGCTTGGCCGGGGCCGACACGGGCCTGCGTGCAGCCCTCGAGGCACTCCCTTGGATGCCGGGCCAGCGCGTGTTGTGGTTGCGGGGTGAGGAGGTGGCGGTGGACGTCGCGGCCGTGCTTGCGCCCAAGGGCGTGCAGGTCGAGGCCGTCACGACGTACCGGATGAGGCCGGAGCCCGCGGGGTCCCGCATCCTCGAGGACTGGACGGCCACGCGTTCAGGCCGGCCGGGCTGGTTCGTCGCCACCAGCCCGGCCACGGCCCGGACCGCCTTGGGGTACGTGCCATGGCCTTGGCGTGACGTGTCCGTCGTGGCCTTGGGCGAGACGACCGAGGCCGCCCTGGCCGCGCTGGGCGTGCCGGTCCGTGCGGTGGCAAAGGCTCCCACGGCCGAGGGCGTCCGGGATGCTATCGTGAGGGGATGCTGACGGTCCTCGCCTGCTTCGTCGTCTTCCTGGCCTTTGCCGGCCTGATGGCGACGGGACGCCTCTCGGCCCTGCTGGCCCTGCCGGCCATGGCGCTTGCCGTGGCGCTGGTTTGCAAGGTGCCCTTGGCCGACGTGATGCACCAGGTCATCCAGGAGGGTGTCGGGCGCCTGTCCGGTGCCATGATCACCACGATGATCGGGGCCATCCTGGCGCAGGTCATGACGAAGTTCGGCATCGGCCACAAGCTGGTTCGCTGGGCCGCCGAGTTCAGCGGGGACAACCCTTTCGTCCTGGCCATGGGCCTGCTGCTCGTGACGGCCGTGCTGTTCTCGAGCATGGGCGGCCTGGGTGCCGTCATTATGGTGGGCTCGGTAGTCCTGCCCGTGCTGCTCTCGGTCGGCTTGCCCGGTCCTGCGGCCGCGGGTGTGCTGCTCTTCGGGATATCCCTGGGCGGCATGTTCAACTTGGCCAACTGGAAGCTATTCATGGAGGTCCTGCAGGTGCCCCAGGCCGAGATCCAGGCCTTCGTGGGCCCGTTCTCGCTGGTCTTTGCCGTGGTGGCGGCGCTGTTCGTCTACGTGCAGGGCTCGCCCGAGGATCGCCGCCGTGGCTTCGGGGCTTTGGCCATGGTCGTGGGCCTGGTGGCGGCGGGTGCCCTTTGGTGGTGGCGAGGGCCAGCCTTGCCTTGGCCCACGGATGCCTTGGCTGCAGCCCTTCCCTTGGTCCAGGGCACAGGGGCCGCGCTGCTTGTGCTTTCGTGGTGGCAGAGGCGCCTGCGTCCGGATGACGACGTACCCCTTGTCGCTCTCCTGACGCCCGTGCTGCCGCTCTTCTGTGTTCTGGTCCTCAAGATGGACATCGTGCCGGCCTTCCTCGTGGGTATCCTGCACGGCGTGATGGCGACGTGGAAGCCGGGTCGGGTCAATGCCGCGACCCAGGCCATCTTCGAGGGGATTCAGGCCGTCGTGCCCGTGCTGGTCCTGATGATGGGCATCGGCATGGTCCTGAGCGCGATGATGCACCCGGTCGTCTCGGCCCAGTTCGGCCCGGTGTTGGCCAAGGCGACACCCAGCCACGCGTTGACCTACGTGGCAGGTTTCGGGCTGGCGGCGCCCCTTTCGCTGTATCGCGGCCCCCTGAACCTGTTCGGGCTCGGCAGCGGGCTTGCCGCATTGATCCTGGCCACGGGCCAGTTGCCCGGCGCTGCCGTGATGGGCATGCTCCAGTCCGTCGGCCAGGTGCAGGGTGTCTGCGATCCGACCAACACGGCCAATGTCTGGATTGCCAACCAGGTCGGCAGTTCGCCGGCGAGGCTGATGCGGCAGACGCTGCCGTGGGCCTGGCTGGCCGCGCTGCTTGGCTTGGTGCTCTCGGCCGCGAGGTACCTGGCATGAGCGAACGACCTGGCTGGCTGGCCAAGCTGCAGGACTTGTTTTTTCGTCCCGGAACCGGAGAGCTGGTGGCGCCCGCTGCTGCCGACGAGCCCTTGACCTCGAAGCTGGATGCCTCGCGCAAGGTGCGCGTCGGGATCGACGTGGGCGGCACGTTTACCCATGCCGTGGCGCTGGATGCCCAGACGCTGGCCATCGTGGCGTCGTGCAAGGTGCCGACGACCCACCGCGCCGCCGAAGGCGTGGCCGCTGGTATCGTCGAGGCCCTGCGCCGCCTGCTGGACGAGGGTGGCATCGCCCCGGAGCAGATTGCCCTGATTGCCCACAGCACGACCCAGGCGACCAATGCCCTGCTCGAGGGCGACGTGGCACCCGTCGGCATCCTCGCCATGGCTGCTGGCCTGGACCGGGGCATGACCCGTGCGGCGACCCGACTGGGTCGGGTCCCTTTGGGCGAAGGCCAGGCCCTCGAGACGCATCATGCTTTCCTCGATCTGACGGGGGGCCTCGTGGCCCGTGAGGTCGACCTCGCCGTGCAACGCATGCAGGCCGCCGGTGCCCGGGCGTTCGCGGTGACGGCTGCCTTTGGTGTCGATGACACGACGACCGAGCAGGAGGTCGTCGCCTTGCTGCGCGCCAAGGGTCTCCAAGCCTGCGCGGGTCATGAGATTTCCCAGCGCTACGGGCTTCGGGCCCGGACGCGGACGGCGGTCCTGAATGCTGCCATGTTGCCTCGGATGGTCGAGACGGCTGACATGACCGAGGCCAGCGTGCGGGCGGCAGGGATTGCGGCGCCGCTGATGGTCATGCGGTCGGATGGTGGCGTCATGGCCGTCGACGAGATGCGCAAGCGCCCCATCCTGACGATGCTGTCGGGGCCGGCCGCCGGCGTCGCGGCCGCCATGATGCATGTGCGCCTGACGGACGGCATCTTCCTCGAGGTAGGCGGCACGAGCACCGACATCTCGGTCATTCGCAACGGGAAGGCGCAGGTGCGCTCGGCCCAGCTGGGCGGCCACCGACTGTACCTGCGGACCCTGGATGTCCGGACGCTGGGTGTCGCGGGCGGGTCGATGGTGCGTGTCCAGGGCGGCCGCATCGTCCGGGTGGGGCCGCGGAGCGCCCACATCGCCGGCTTGTCGTATGCCGCGTTCCCCAAGGCCGACATGCGCATGGCCGAGGTCGTCCGCCACCAGCCCCTGCCGGGGGATCCGGACGACTACGTGGCCCTGCGGACGGGAGACCTCGTCGGGCATACCTTCACCAACACCTGCGCGGCCAATGTGCTGGGGCTCGTCGCGCCCGGCGACGCCGCGGAGGGTTCCGCCGATCAGGCTCGCCAGGCAGCCTTGCGCTTTGGGCAGGGCCTCGGCATGTCGCCGGACGAGGTCGCCGACCGGGTCCAGCGCCTGTCGGCGGACATGGTCGTCCCGGTGGTCCGTCGCCTGATGGCCGACTACAAGCTCGATGCCCGCCTCGTGACACTGGTCGGGGGCGGGGGCGGTGCCTCGGCCATCGTGCCTTATGTTGCCAGGGTCCTGGGCCTCCCTCATGTCGTCGCCGACCACGCCGACGTGATCTCGGCCATCGGCGTGGCCCTCGCGCTCGTCCGCGAGACGATCGAGCGCACCGTGCTCGATCCGCGCCCCGAGGACCTGCTGCGTATCCGGCGCGAGGCCGAGGAGGCCGTGCAGCGTCTGGGGGCGACACCCGGGACCATCGAGGTCCAGGTCGAGGTCGATACGCAACGAAACCTGGTGCGCGCGGTCGCGACGGGTGCCACCGAGCTGCGCACGCGGGACCTCTCCGAAGCGGAGCGTGCGCCCGAGGAGCGGCTGGCCCTGGCCGCACGCTCCCTGGGCGTGGGGCCCGAACAGGTGCGCCAGCTTGCCGGGACGGAGGCGCACGAGGTGCTGGGTGCGCAGCGGGATGAATCTCGACTGTTGGGCCTGTGGCGTGAGCGGCGCCTGGGCTTGCGTGTCGTCGATCGCGAGGGTGTCATCCGCCTGCAGACCAATCATGGGGCCGTGGAGACGACCCGACACGGCGACCTGGCGGCCACCCTGCAGCGCTTCCTCGAGACCCGGGCCCGCTACGGGGACGGGGGCAAGGAGATCCCGGACGTCTTCCTGCTGGTGGGCCGGCGAATCGTGGATCTTTCGGGCTTGTCGTCCGCGGAACAGGTCGTATCGCTGGGCCAGGCCGAGCTCGAGGGGCTGGCTTCGGATGCTCCGGTGGTGCTGCTGGGATCGTTGCGCTGACGCAGGTCCGGCCTCGATGCATCAGGCCAGCTGGTGGACCCGTTGGTCGAGAGCCACCCACGTGTAGCCGGCCTCGCGTGCCTGATCGATCAGGTGGGGCAGCATCGCGAGCGTCGCTTCCCGACTGTCACGCCGGATGTTGGCGCCGTCATGCAGCAGGCTGATGCCGCCGGGTGCCAGCTGGGCTCCGTGCCATGCCAGCGCCTCCGCAACGGTCGGAGCCAGCCAGTCCCATGTCATCATCGACCACTGTACGGCCGTCAGGCCTTCCCGATCCAGCGCCCTTGCCACCCGGGCGTCGTAGCGGCCGTAGGTCGGCCGGAAGAGGCTGGGTCGCCGGCCCGTCAGGGCCTCCAGCGTCTCCTGGCAGCGGGCAATCTCGTCATCTACCGCGGCATCGGCGATCTCCGGCAGCTTGGGGTGGGTGTCCGTATGATTCGCCAGAACGTGTCCCTCTGCCGCCATCCTTCGGACGAGGTCCGGATGGTTGCGGGCGTTGTGACCCACCAGGAAGAACGTGGCCGGCACCTGCTTCCGGGCCAGGACGTCCAGAATGGGGCCGGACCAGTCGGGATGGGGGCCATCGTCAAACGTCAGGACCAATTCCCGGGCATCGGTCTCGAGGTGCGTGGCGATCGGCAGGTCGGGCAGGCGGGGCACGCCGTGGTAGGGATTGGCGACGAGGGTTTCCATAGGGTGCCATCGTAGCAAGAAGGACCCGTCCGTTGTCTGGCGCGGGTCCTTGCGAGCGGGGGGCGCTACTGGGTGGCCAGGTCGACCCGGATGCGCCCGAATCCGTACTTGCTGTCGCGACCCTTGCTGCCCTTGTCGTCGACGGCCTGCTCGATGCGGGCCTGGATGGCATCCACGCTGAATTCGGGGTGGCGGTGGGCGATGAGCGCGGCCTCGCCGGCGACCATCGGACAGGCCATGCTGGTGCCCGAGAGCTTGGCGTAGCCGGTCTTGCCCGTCTTGTTGCTGGTCAGCGGGACGGTCGACCAGATGCCGTTGCCGGGGGCGGCGACGCTGACCTTGGCGCCCCGGTTCGAGAAGCCCGACAGGTACTCCCAGAACAGGAACTTGGAGGTGCTGCTGACGGCGATGGCTCCGGGATCATTGGCAGGTGAGCCCACCTCGCCACCATTGTTGCCGGCGGCGCAGACGACCACGCACCCCTTGGCCCGGGCATAGGCGATGGCCGATCCCAGGGCGGCGTCGATGCTGGTGTCGGCGGATCCGAGGCTCATGTTGATGACCTTGGCGCCGTAATCGGCGGCGTACTTGATGCCTTCGAGAACGGTCGATGTTGAGCCCTGTCCGTTGTCGCCAAGGACCTTGATGGCCATCAGGTAGGTCTTGGGGGCGATGCCGGCGATGCCGACGCCGTTGCGGGCTGCCGCGCCGATGATGCCGGCGACGTGCGTGCCGTGCCCGAAGCGGTCCATGATGTCCTTGTTCTTGTCCGCGAAGTTCCAGCCCATCAGCACGCGGCCGGCCAGGTCGGGGTGGTTGTAGTCGATGCCGGTGTCGAGGACGGCGACGGTGATGCCATCACCCTGCGAACGGGCGGCGCCATCGGCGGCCTTGATCTGCTTGTAGCCCCACTGGTCGTCGAGATAGGGGTCCGTCGAGGCGTCGTCGGCGACACTGTCGTACATGCCGGACAGTCCGTATTGCCGGTTCGGCAGCACGGCCACGACGGCGGGATCGGCGAGGTAGCGCTGCTGCGCCTGCGCAAAGCTCATGCCGGCGGGCAACTCGAGGGTCTGGAACGTGTCGCCGATGGACAGCGAGGCGAGCTTGCGGGTGCCGAAGCTCTGGATGCCGCGGCCCAAGGTGGCGCCCTGGCGCACCTGGACGATCACCTGGCCGGCAACGATGCCGCTCAGGGCGCTGAAGTCGGCGGTGTCCTGCGGTGCACCCGCGGGGCGCTCGTCATCGGCAACGGGCGCGGGTGCCGTGACCGGGCCCCCAAAGGTCGGAGCCGGGGCCATCGCGGCGCTGCCCGGGGTGGTACCCAGCAGCATCGAGGGCAGCTCGATGACCGGTGCCGCCTTGGGGGCGGTCGGTGCCTGGCTGACCTGCACGGCGGTCGCGGGCGCCGCTGCCGGGACCTGGCGTCCGCAGGCCACCAGCATCGAGCTTGCGACGGCCAGGGAAAGCCAGGGAAGGGTCGTGCGCGGCATGCGTTTCTCCGGTGCGTGGGCCGATGGTCCTGCTGACTTGTCGGCTGCTGAACGGGAGGGGATGCGCCAAGGCTGCTAAGCCACGCCCAAGCTTGGATTAATGTTGTCTTGTCTCGGCCTCGGCCAACTCGTCGAGGCCGGGCAGGTTGACGAGCAGCTCTCCCCGGCGCACCACGCGGCTGCGGCCCGCCTGCAGCTGTTCGTCGAGTACGTCGAGCGAAAGGTCCAACCACGCCGCGTCAGGGGCCAGCGGCACGACGTGGCAGTGGGTGTCATGCATCTGCATCCGGCCGACGTGCATGTCGTGGCCGAGTGCGTGCAACCACGCTGCCGGGGTGTCATCGCCAGCCAGCGAGGGCGGCAGGGGCGGTGCCTCTCCGGCATAGGTCAGCACCATCTCGCCGTCGCCGAGTTCGAGGCCGCAGACCCGGCCTTCGCTTCGCGGCGAAGGCACGATACCGGCAGGATCCAGCAGAATGCGTTGGCCCTCCGCCGAGACGGGGCCACCGGGAGGCAGCCTGAGCCATCGGTCGAGGCCGCCGGACAGCAGGTCGAAGAGGCCGCCGACGCGCAGGCCGCTGACCTCGAGCCGTCGGATGACGAAGGCGATCCGGCCGTCGGGGTCCAGGTCGAGCGGGCCCGCCAGCAGGACGGGCGCCCGCAAGGGCCCCAGCCGGACCGCTCCTGTGAGCCTGAGCCCCCGGCCTTCGACCTGGACCGAGACCTCGTCGAGCGGCTTCGGCTCCAGTTTGTCGAGCATCCGTGCGACCAGGCACTCTACCGTGGGTGCTGCCAATCGGATGCGGCCGGACAGGATGCGGAACATATAGCTGTCCCGGTCCCCCGGACGCAGGGCCCGGCTGGCGTCATGGGCCACCAGGTCCGCGACCAGGTCCTCGAGGTGCAGGGCGACATGAGGCTCGAGGTGGAACGTCGTCTCGCGTGCCCAGATCCGCACCGTGCCGGGTGGCGGGACATCACCGCGGCTCCGCTGGGGTTGGGCCAGCTCCTCGACGAACCGGCTCCCGGCT
Organism: Candidatus Tanganyikabacteria bacterium; assembly: GCA_016867265.1. GTDB lineage: Bacteria > Cyanobacteriota > Sericytochromatia > S15B-MN24 > VGJW01 > VGJW01. Next base: position 12,487 of record VGJW01000010.1, on the reverse strand, counting down.
GCCTTGAGGAAGGCCGCGGCCATGCCGATGCGCGTACCGAGGCTCAGCGACCTCTCGGAGGGGGACATGCAACGGCTTGTACCCCATGGGACCCAAGCTTGTCCTGTCTGCTTGGGGCTGCCGGCACCGGCCGATGGCTGCGGAGCATCTGTTCTCCGCTTCTCCATGGAGCATATAAACTCCTTGATGACAAAGAGTTATTCACCATGGGGAGTAACTAAGTGTATGACAGCTTCGCACGGTGGAGAAGCGTTCTCTTTGGTGGAAATCCAGAGGGTTCGTGAGGGGAGGCAGATTCCGGGCATGATGCTTCGGATGTCGCCGCTCGGAGGCGGCCCGCCGGAGATAACTCGCATGCATCGTTCCATCCGTCTGGCTCTGGCGCTTGCCGTGTCCTTGGTGGTGGGCTGCGGCCAAGCCGCGAAGCCTCCCGAGGCGGCCATCGAGGCCCAGCCGCCGATGTTTGTGGCCTCCGACGCGGCCCAGGTCGAGGAACTCAAGCTTCCGAATGGCCTTACGGTGCTGCTGAAGCCCGACCGGGCCGCGCCCGTCGTCACGTGGATGGTGTGGTACCGCGTGGGCAGCCGGAACGAAGGCGCCGGGATCACGGGCAGCGCCCACCTGCTCGAGCACATGCTCTTCAAGGGGACCAAGTCCTTCCGCAAGGGCCAGATTGCCCAGGTGCTCGGCCGCAATGGTGCCCGCTTCAATGCCAGCACCAGCTACGACTTCACCAACTATTTCGAGACCTATGCCAGCGACCGGCTCGACATGGGCCTGGCCATCGAGGCCGACCGGATGCGGGATGCCTTGATCCTGGATGCCGAACGCCGTCCCGAGATGACGGTCGTGCGCAACGAGCTCGAGCGGGGCGAGAACGAACCCAGCCGCATCCTCTATCAATCCGTCCGCGACGTGGCCTTCCTGTCGCATCCCTACGGCCACCCGATCATCGGGTACCGCAGCGACGTCGAGGGGGTTTCTACCGACAAGCTCAAGAAGTTCTACGACAGCTACTACCACCCCAACAATGCCGTCGCGGTGCTGGTCGGCGACTTTGATCGCAACGACGCCGTGCGGCGCATCCAGCAGGCCTTCGGGGGCATTCCCAAGGGGCCGAACGTGGCCGAGCCCTACACCGAGGAAGAGACCCAGTCCGGCGAGCGCCGGATCGAGCTGCGTCGTCGTGGCGAAACCAACCTGGTCTCGATGGCCTACAAGCTTCCGGGCGCGCTGTCGCCCAAGACCCCCCAGATTGCCATCCTCGAGTCGGTCCTGGGCGGCGGATCGAACAGCCGTCTCGTGCGTCGCCTGGTCGACTCCGGCCTCGCCACGGATGTCTCCGTCGATGCCGAGCAGTTGCGGGACGCCGGCCTCTTCTGGATCGAAGCGACCCTGCCTCAGGGCGGCCAGCACGCCAAGGTCGAGGAGGCCATCACCGAGGAGATCGAGCGTGTCCGGGCCGAGGGCGTCACGCCTGCCGAGGTCGCGGCGGCCAAGAACCAGGCTGCTGCCGCCTCGGCCTATCGCGTCGAAAGTACCTCGGGCTTCGCCTCGGCCTTGGGCCAGTGGTGGATTCTGGGTGACTGGAAGCGGTTCTTCAGCCTGCAGGAGCAGATGGCAGCCGTCGAACCCGAAGCCGTCAAGGTAGCGGCGATCGAGTTCCTGGATCCCCTCTCGCGCACCGTCGGCCGCTACGTGGCGACCAAGGACGGCCCCCGGATCAAGCGTCCGGATAGCGGCAAGGGCAAGGCCACGGCGTCTCGCGAGACCGTCGAGCGCATGCCGCTGCAGGCTTGGGAAAGCAAGGCGCCCATGTCGCGGCCGGCCCCCGACTGGAAGGTCCGGCAGCTCGAGAACGGCCTCGTCGTGTCCGTGCTCGAGCGCCCGCGTGCGCCGACGGTCTCGGTGCAGGGCTGGGTTCAGGCGGGCAGCCTGCTGGACCGGCTGCCCGTCGGAAGCCAAGAGCCGAGGAATCGCGCGGGCCTGGCGGCCATCACGGCCTCGATGCTCGAGCGGGGCACGCAGAAGCGTGACCGTCTGACGCTGGCCCGGGACCTCGACAGCGTTGGCGCGTCGGTCACGTTCTCGACCGGTGACGAGACGACGGGCTTCCGGGGGCGTGCCGTCAAGAAGGATGCCGGACTGCTGCTCGGGGCCACCCTCGAGATGCTTGCGCAGCCTGCATTCCCCGAGGCTGAGCTCAAGTTGCTGCGCGATCAGCAGATCGCCCGCATCCGCGAGGGAGAGGATCAGCCGGGCGTCAGGGCTGCGCGCCTGTTGCGGCAGCAGCTCTTTTCGGAGCAGCACCCCTACCATCCCGCAGATCCCGATGCGCAGATCGCCAGCCTCGGAGCGTTGACCAGCGCGGACCTCAAGCGCTTCCACGAGGCCTTCTATGGCCCGGATGCCACCCGGATGGTCGTTGTCGGCGACGTCGCGGCCGATGAGGTCTTCGCATTCGTCGAGAACGCGACGGCCGGCTGGCGTCGTGGCCTGCCGAACTTCGACTTGGCCAGCAACGAGATGCTTAACCGCCTGCCCGCGAATGCCGCGGACAGCGAGCCCTCTCTCTTGCCGGCCTTCAAGGCGCCGCCGACCCAGGCCCGGGGCATTGCGTCCGACTTCGTCGGCGAGGCCGCCAACGTCGAGGTCCGCATCGGCTGTCGCCTGGCGCTCAAGCGCAGCGAACGCAGCTGGTACGCCATGCGCGTGATGAACCATCTGCTGGGGGGCTCGACGCTGACGGGTCGCCTGGGTCTGCGTCTGCGGGACCAGCTGGGCCTGACCTATGGCGTCACGTCCGGGTTCTCGCCTGCCCGTGGCGTCCAGGGACGCGATGGCGTCTGGACCACGGGCATCACGGTCAACCGCGACAACGTCGACACGGCAATCGAGGAGTTCCGCAAGGTGCTCGACGGTTTCGTGGCCGCCGACACCCGCAATCCGAACGGCATCACGCCCGAGGATATCGCGGACGCGCGCAACGCCTTGGTTGGTGACTTGGCGGTCTCGCTGTCGTCGATGGGCGGCGTGGCGGGCTATGCCACCGAGCTGATGGATCACTTCGACGTTCGTGAAGCAGATGGCCCTCGCGGCCTCAAGGCGCGCTGGGAGGAGTACGCCCGGATGATGGGCGACGTCAACCGGGACGGAGTCATTGCCTTGTTCAGGGGACGCATCCGGAAGGATGACCTGCGGACGGTGGTGTCCGGTCCGTGGGTGCCAGCTGGCGAACGGAGCGGGACGCCTTGACCTATGGCGACGGCACCGGCGATCCCCTGTGGGTGGTCGTCGGTCCGTCGGGCAGCGGCAAGACGACGCTCGTCGAGGCGCTGGTGCGCTCGGGCCCAGGTCTGGTGAGGGCCGTGACGTGCACGACGCGCCCGCCGCGGCAGGGCGAGCGAGACGGACTGGATTACTGCTTCCGCTCCGAAGAAGCCTTCTCTGCCATGATGGCGGCTGGCGAACTGGTCGAGCACACCCGGTATGGCGGATACCGCTATGGCCTGCCTTGGGCGTCCTTGGGCGATGGCCGAGAGGCCGTCATCGTCGTCGTCGACCCCCCGGGCGTCGCCAACCTGCGCGGGGGGCTCGGTCGCCCGATGGTCGTGCTGGGGCTGGCGGGTCCTGGGGAAGCAGAGCTTCGGCGTCGGCTGACGGGTCGCGGGGACGCCGAAGCTGACATCCGGACACGCCTGGCCTTGGCGCGGGATGAGGCGGAGGCCATCCGTGCCTGTGCGGATGTCCTGTTGCCCTCGTTGGCGCCCGAAGCCTTGAGGGTGGCCGTCGAGCGCGTCATGCAGGAGCGCCGGGCCCACCGTTGAAGGCGGACCCGGCGTTGCCGAGGGGTGAGCTGCCGTTACAGCAGGTCGCTCCAGGTGGCCCAGCTGTCGCTGTCGACGACCTTGATGCCGGGGGTGGGCGGCGCGGCCGGGGGTGCCGGCTGGGCAGGGGGGGCGCCGGCGCCGGGGTCGGCCGGGGCCGTGCCAGGGTCGCTGGGCATCGGGGCGGGGCTGCCGCCCGGCTTCTTGGCCAACTTGCCGATCAGGTCGACGACCGCCTTGATGTAGAGGTCCTCGAACTCACCCTGCGACAGGCGCTTGTCGCCCGTCTTGTCCGCGCCCAGGAAGTCGGCGCGACGGAAGCCCTTGACCCGTACCTCGAGATGCAGCTTGGGGTAGCTGTAGGCGAGGCCGAGGTTCGTGACGGCCTTGCGGGAGACCTCGGTCGAGGACAGGTAACCGTCGCCGTACTCGAACCAGCCTTTCTTGGGGGCGACGTCGAGAGACTTGAAGGCGCGGTCCAGGTTGCGGCGCTCGCGGTCGAGGAAGCGCTCGGGCGTGTCGGCCGAGCCCAGGAAGCCGCCTTTGGTGGCGTAGCTCATGAACTCGTTGTAGTTGATGATGCCGGCCTTGGACTTGTCGGCGCGGGGGAACTCGGTCCGCAGGTTGAAGAACGGACCGGCCTCGTACTCGTCGATGTTGCCGTCGGTGTTGCTGTCGATGACGCCGAAGATGGCCTTGTGGACATCCTCGAAGCCCTGGCGAAGGACGGCGGAGGACTGGGCCGAGACACCGTTCGCGGCGGTAGCGGTCACCGCCCCGTTCGGGGTGGTCCCGCAGCCCAGCAGGCCCGTGGTCGCCACGAGGGCACCGGTCAGGGCGGCAGAGCGGATGGGCTTCATCGGAAGAGGCTCCTCCCCCTTGCGGGGGTTGTCGGGGGGATGGGGGAAAGGGACAATCCGGGGTGCACGGCAGGCCCGGGGAAACAATTAACCTATGGATAATATCCGCCTAAGACGTTCTGATCTTTCCTGTTTTCCGGTTAAAATCAGGTAAATTCGCAATGCCCGATCGACCCCTGAAGACTGCCCTGCCCTTTCTCCACGTGGGCTTGACCGGCGGCATCGCTACCGGCAAGAGCACGGTTTCGGACATCCTGACGCGGCTGGGGGCGGCCGTGATTGACGCCGACATTCTGGCCCGCGAAGTCGTCCGTCCTGGCCAGGACGCCTACCGCGAGGTGGTGGGGGTCTTCGGGAAGGGTGTCGTGACCCCCGGCGGAGCGCTCGATCGTAAAGCGCTCGGTCGCCACGTGTTCTCCGACGAGGGAGCCCGTCGCCAACTCGAGGCCATTCTTCACCCGCGCATCCGGGCGCGTGCCGAAGAGCGCCTGCGGGAATTGGCGGACCTGCCGCTGGCTGCGCGTCCGGCGCTCGTCGTCGAGGTCATCCCGCTGCTTTATGAATCGGGCCTCGAGGCCAGGTTCGACGAGGTCTGGGTCGTGGCGTGTCCCGATGAGGACCAGCGGGCGCGCCTCTCGGGCCGGGATGGCCTGTCGGGCGACGAGGTGCGCGCCAGGATAGCGGCTCAGGCGCCCCTCGCCGACAAGGTGGTCCGGGCGGACCGGCTGATCATGAATGACGGCAGTCGTCAGGAACTGGAGGCGCGGGTCCGTGTCGTGGCCGAGGAGGCCTTGGCCCCGCGTCGGCAGGTCAATTGATAGTATGGGTCATGGCCCGTCCTCGTCGGCGCAGGGCCCCCTCGACGGGGTCCGTGTTGCTGCTGGTCGCGTTGCTGCTTGTCGGTGGCGCGGGCGGCGCGTGGGCTGGAGGCCGCTGGGTCTTTCCCTACGCGCACCGTGACCTGATTGAGCGGGAGGCGGCCCGAAACGACCTGGATCCCTTGCTGGTGGCCGCCGTCATCCGAGTCGAGTCCGGCTTCGACAGCCGGGCCCGATCATCGGCCGGTGCTTGCGGCCTGATGCAACTCATGCCCGATACGGCCCGCTGGGTGGCCGACCGGACCGGCGCACCCGACCCCTCGGGTCATCTCTTCGAACCGGCCGTCAACGTACGGCTGGGCGTGGCTTACCTGCGCTACCTGCACGGTCCTTTCGCGGGGGACAGACGCCGCGTGCTTGCCGCCTACAACGCCGGGGCCTCCAAGGTCGCGCACTGGACCACGCTCGAGGAGGCGTACCCCGAGACACGCACCTATGTGTGGCGAGCCGAGTGGGCGTACCGGGCTTATCGCTGGCTGTACGGGGACGGCCTGCGCCAGAGGCTGCGGGGTGGCACTTGAGAAAGGGCAGGGGGGGCGAGCCCAGGGCTATCGGTGGCCTCGTGGGCAGGGCCCTGAAGCGTCCGGGGCTGTTGGCTGCGGCCAAGGTCGTCGCGCTCTGGCCCGAGGTGGCGGGGCCCACGGCCTCAGCCCAGCTCGAACCCGTCAGATTCACGGACGGGACGCTCTGGGTACGGCCGCTGTCCTCCGTGTGGGCCCAGGAGCTGGCATTCCTCGCGCCGGCGTTGCTGGAGCGCTACGGGCAGCTGTTGCCTTCCGTTCGGGTAGCGGGCATTCGGGCCGTGCAGGCCCCCCCGCGCGGTCGTCGGCAGGTGGAGTTGCCCGAGGGCGGCATACCCCTGCCCCCGGTGCGCACGGCGAGGCCCGCAGAACCGATCCCCGAACTGCCACCCGCCGTCGTGGCGGAAATCCGGGCGCGTGCCGCGGCCTCCATCCGCAATCCGGACCATGCCCGGCGCTGGGCGGACCTGGAGATCATGCTGCGTCGGCGGCAGATCGCGATCGCCCGCGCCCGCCGGGGACGGCGCGACTAGCCGGGCGCCGCCTGTCAGGGCTTGCGGGCGAGCTCGTCATCTGCGCAGCGCTCGAGCTGCAGCACCAGTTCCTTGAGCTTACTGGTCATCACGGCATCGGCAGCGCTCTTGACGATGCCCAGCGGCATCTTCTGCAAAAAAGCAGGCAGAGGCACGTCCAAGCGCACCGAGACTTCGTGGAGGACTCTGGTGCCGCCGTCGACCTCGCTCATCCGGGTTGTGCTGGCATAGCGGTACAGCAGCACGCCTTCCCCGATCCACGGATCCTCGGGGTCGAAGGCCAGGCTCTGCAGGGTCACAGTATCGTCCGTGCGAACCATCTGCAGGTCGGTCGCCAGCCAGAGGTGATAGTCGAGGGCCCCCAGCGGCTTCAGGATGACGCGGCAATGGTCGGGGGCGAAGGGGTCGACGCTGGAGACGGCCGGCACCCGCGCCAGCATGCCGGCGAGGTCGCCGAACAGGTCGAGGCAGCGGTCAACGGTCGTGGGCAGGATGCGGTCCCGAGTCAGGGAGCCTTCAAGCGCGAGCATGACAGGCATGTACCCGGTTTGCTCCCGATGCCGGAGAGTACGCCCGTCCGCGCAAGTTATCCCCGGGGCGTCGGGATAGAATGATGCGGCGTTCCACCCCAGCCGCCCGCCCCTTGGAGGATGTGCCGTGTCTCAGGCAATCGGACGTGGTGCGCTGCCCGGCGTGACCCCGCTTCCTCTGGGCCCGCTGCCCACGTCTGGATCTGCTGGCCCGGCACCTGTGCCGGCTCCTGGCCTCGCGCCCGACTCGCTGTCGCTCTCGCCGATCCTCGCGGTTGCACCCTCGCCGTCGACGGCTGCGCCTCAGCAGCCCGGAGCAGCTGGCCCACCCATGCTCGGACCGATGCAGTGGCTGGTCCGGGTGCCCAAGTCACGCGCGTCCGAGAGCGCCACCGAGGTCAAGATTCTGCAGCACATGCTGGCCCATGCGGGTTTCGACCCCGGGCCTGTCGATGGTTGGTTCGGACCCGTCACAGAGCGTGCCGTCCGGGCGTTTCAGGCGGCTCGTGGCCTTGCCGTCGATGGCGAGGCCGGCACCGAGACGTGGGCGGCTCTCGGCCTCGAGGGCCTTCCAAGGCAGGCCGGTGCGATGCCGGCTCCCCCGCCGGCAACCGTGGGGGGGCCTTTTTCGCCCCTGCCTGCACCCGACTCAGGACAGGCCGCCCGGATGATTGGCGTCGCCTTCCAGTTCCTGGGGCAGCCCTATGACAAGGGCAGCCAGAGTAAGCAGTCGCGCTCGACGGACTACTACCACGGCGTGGGGCCTGTCGAGTGCTCGGGCCTCATCGGTCAGGCTGTGTTAGGCGCCGGCCTGACATGGGCCGATGGGTCGCCGCTCAAGGGCAAGGTCCTCAGCTACACGCTGACGCTGCGCGACAACCTGCCGCCCATCAGCCGCGAGGACCTGAGGCCCGGAGACTTGGTGTTCTTCAACTCGTCGCTGGGGCCGTGGCGCCATGTAGGCATCTACATCGGCGACAACAAGATGATCCATGCGAGCATGAAAGGTGTCGAGGTCCGGGACCTGGCCAACTACGGCCTCGACGAGGCCGGTTACCGGCGGATCATCGGGGTCCCGAAGCCTCCCACGGCCTGAAGGCCAGGGCGAGAGCCGCCTTGGCCCCAGCCTCTCGTTGGCTGTCGGCTTGCCATGACGCTGCGTGCCGCCAACCCTTATGCCAAGCAAATGGACGGTGCTCCGGGGCGTGGCTAGCGGGGGGTCACGCCCCCGAGTCCCTTGCACAAGGTCCTGGTCGAGTTGCTGCGCGTTGCCCCCGCGCATTTGGCGCCGTTGCTCGCCCGTGCCCTGCCCGGGCTGGACCCGGCGCTGCCAGTCATGTGGGTGGATACGGCAGCCAGCAAGTCTCGGCAGCCCGCCCCGTCGAAACGCTGGAAAGTAAGCAACTGCACAAGCGGCTTATGCTCGAGGCAGTGTGAGATGACCGGGCCATCAGGCAGGCCCTGTTCGACCTCGCCAGACATCACCCGCAGGACGTCGACTTCGAGCGGCTCGTCTTCTGTATGGTCTGGAACCGTCTGGTTGACCCCCAGGGCAAGCTTGTCGCCGCCAACCACTGGGCTGCTGACCTCGCCTACATACCAAAGCACCGGCTGACAGGTGCTGCACTTCTATCGGGCGATGAACCTGCTGCACGGGCATTGGCGAGAACTGGAAGACCTTATGCACGACCGGCTCGCCGCCATCACTCCCGAGAAACTCAGGGGCATTACCCTCGTCGACACGACCAACGTCCATCTCGAGACGGATGTCAGCGACGAGGAGCGGCTGGACAGGACGCGGGCCGAGGCCGCACGCACCGATGCCCTCGTCTGGGAATCCTTCGACGGGACCGATGGTCGATCCCTCGGCAAGGAAGAAGCGCCCTTGCGTATGCCGGGCAAGAACAAGGAGCGGGAGCGACAGCTGGCCAAGCTGGAGGTCATGTGGGCCACCGTCCGGGAAGCCGTGGCCAAGGCTGATGATGGCCAGCCGCACGGCAAGGCCCTGTGCGCCCTTGCCAGCAAGCCCGGCGATGCCAGATTGGTACGCAAGGACTCTGCCGATGCCGGTCGCTACATGGCCGAAGAGGAAGGCTTCCGGCAGGCCCGCCTTGCCGCGGGGACTCGGCTGCTGCGGACTTCCCTCGCCCCCCGGTTCGGGCGTGAGGTCCAGGACGCCGACCAGATGCTGCAGCAGGTGGAAGCCAACCATCGCGAGTTCAAGAGCCCAAGGAAGCTAAGGCCCTGCCTGCACCGCGTCGGCCAGCGCATCGAGGGCCACGTGATGTTGAACTTGCTGGCACTCAACTGCACCCGGACCTTGAAAGCCCGGACAGGCATGATCGTGAACCGGATCCGGCAGGCGGTAGCCCCCCTGCACGCCACCCGGGTCCGCCAAGGGCAGAAGACCCGCTGGGCTCGCACCCTGCCGGGTGAAGCCTGCATCAAGGCCAGCCAAGCCCTCGGCTGGAAGGCCATGCCCACCCAGTGGCAGTCACGGAGTGAATGGTACTGGGTGGGCAATGCCAAGCAGGGCAAGGGTTCCGGGATCTGGCTGCCGAAGACGCGCTGGGGCGTTCGTTCCCCTTGGCCGCGCGACGTACGGTGCGCGCACGCAAGGACGCACGACAGACGCTCCGACGTAATCGCCACCGCGATCGCGTGCCTCGCCCGCGGCGAGGCGTCGTGGCGCGTGGTCTTCGGCTCGATGAGGCCGGCGTGTGCTCTCTCGTCGGCACCCATGCCATTGCCGATGCCCAGTGCCCAGACGCGCCACGCGCCAACGTGGGCGCCCGTTGCACGCGTGCCCGGGGCGCCGCCCCGATGGTCAGCGGTCTTGCCTCGGCGCAGGCCGGTGGACCGTTGAACATCGGGTCACGCTCCCGGCCTCGCTGTTAACGGGCTCTCGGCTTCTCTCTTCCCGCGGGACGGAGAAGAGAGCGCGAACGCCGTCCAGGCCCGCGCGACGCGCGCGGAAGCGCGAAGCCCTTGGAAACAAGGCCAGAAAGGGCAAAGCACCCGAGGAGCAATCCTCGGGTGCTCGTTTACCAGCCCCGTCCGCGAAGTTCGCGAACGAATCTAAGTGGCTCCGTGTGCGGCGCCACTTGCCAACTCGTTCGCAGGGCGCTTGGCGGGACGGGATCGCTCTGGTCGCACGGTCGCGAAAATGCGACCGCCTGCGAATCCAGGTGGTTGGGCGGCCTGAATCGGGACACTCTCACGGATTCGCTCCGTCCTACGACGAATGCGGGGCCGGGCGCAGTCACGACTTCGGCTCGTGAGCGTGTCCGTGCAGCATCGCGTGCCGAAGGTCGTCCTCGGTCACCTCCACCGCCGGCTTGTGGACCTTCACCTGGCGCGGCTCGCTCCCCGCGCGCAGAAGCGCCACGACGGTCTCGATCGGTGGGCATCCCGGCTCTGTGCAGGTGAGCTCGTTGACGACTACAGCGTCGTCGTCCGCCGCCTCGAACAGCGTGCGCGCCTTCGCCTTCAGGGCGCGAATCGCTGCGGAGCGTCGCTCGTCATTGCGCTGCTCGAACATCAGGTCACATCCCAGAAACAGAGGTTGCCGCTCGCGTCTCCGCCAAGCAGGCCACGGTGCTCGGGGTGCCAACATAGCGCGGTCACCTCATCTTCCAGGAACGCGTAACGAATCGGCTGCGTTCCGCGACGAGGCTCCCACAGCAGCACCGACGTATCCTGCGCGCCACTGGCAAGGACCCCCATTCTTGGACTGAAGGCGAGCCGCGTGCAGACGCCCTTGTGCGACTCAAGCCGCAGCGGCCTTGTTCCCTCGGGTCCCTTCCCGCGGAAGTCCCAAACCGTGACGATCGTATCGCCGGAGGTGGCGAGGAGCTTCGACTCGCTGTCCCACGCGAGCGCCTTGGGCTTGAGCGGGTAACCGCTCATCTGGGAGTCTTGGCCCGAGGCGAGGCGCCAGAAGTGGACCGAGCTGTCTTGGCTTCCGCAGGCGATGACCTTGGCATCGGGGCTCCAGGCGAGGGAGATGAGCGAGCCCTTCCACTGGAAGCGCCGGGCCTGAGCGCCGGGCACGAACGGCCAGATGTGCACCCCCCCATAGCAGGTCGCAGCGAGCGCTGTGCCATCGGCGCGCCAGGCGAGGTTGCTCACGGTGCTCGGCAGCGGCTCGGTCTCGACAATTTGCTCGCCCTCGGCGGTCCAGACGCGGACCTTTCGTCCGGCGCCGGTGGCGATGCGCCCGCCTGCCGGAGCCCAGGCGACGTGCTCGACCCATTGCGCGCCGCCGCCCGGCAGCTCGCGGACCAGCTCACCCGTAGCGCGCCAGAGCTTGGCGTTCGGCTCCTGCCCGCACGTAGCGAACTGGGTCCCGTCGGGCGAGAGACTCACCCCCAGAACACCGCCCTCGTGCGCGAGCTGCCGAAAAACCTCACGACCCGTCGAGAGGTCGATGCCGAGCACGCGACCATCACCTGCGCCAATGATACAGAGGCGACCGTCTTTCGAGATTTCGGCGGCGGCCACGTAGTCGCCCGCATCGCCCTTCCAGCGCGGCACCAGCTCTGCCTTCCAGCGCGGCGCATCCATCCTTATGCCAAGCATCGCTCGAATCCTTGCGTAAGCGCCTCGCGATCGAGATTCCGACCGATGAAGACGAGATCGCTGGCGCGCGGCTCCGCGCCCCACGGCCGGTCCTTACGCCCGTCGAAGAGCATATGAACGCCCTGAAAGACGAACCGACTGGGCGAGCCTTTGATATTCAGGATGCCCTTCATGCGGAAGATGTCGGTTCCTTTGTCGCGCAGCAGCTGCGACACCCACATGTTGAGGCGTTCGCTGTCGATCTCGCCTTCGAGGTGGATGCTAACCGAGGTCACCTGATCATCGTGCGAGTGTCCGGCTGCGAACTCATTCTCGCCGCTCGGCCGGATCGCAATGCCCCCACGGAGCACCTGCAACTCAAACTCCGACGGCAGGTGCTGCGTGTACAGGCCAATGCGCCCCTCACGAGGCGCACGAAGCTCGAACCGCTTGGGGCCGGCAGAGTCGAGCTGCAGCCTCGCGGGCCCGCTCGCCCCGATCTCGATCCGGCCCGCCGGTGAGACCTTGACCACTGGCTCCGACCAGGTGCGTACGGCGCGTTCAGCGGCGGCGCGCGCCTCCGCCTGCTCGTCACTCTCCAGGTACTTCACGACCAAGTCGATGCTCGGGTCGGGGCCGTCTTCGAGCGCTAGCTCGTACACGCCCTCCTCGACCTCGAAGGTTCCCGCCCACTCGAAGGGATACTCTGGCTCGAGGAACGTGGGCTTCGTCGCGACGGCTCGATCGAGATCGAACCCGCCGACGTCGAGAACCGCGG
>VGJW01000009.1 GCA_016867265.1 Candidatus Tanganyikabacteria bacterium | reverse complement strand
TGTCCCCCCAGCACAATCCGAGCAGATCTGGCAGACCGCCAAAACCCTTACCCCGCCTACATGAGACAGCTGGGGCTCGAACCCAGGACCCTCTGATTAAAAGTCAGATGCTCTACCGACTGAGCTACTGTCTCGCACCGCTAGACTAAGCCGGTCCCGAAGCAGGGTCAAGGCCACACCACGCGCCCGCCTGCCACCGGCCCCCCTTACGCATGACGTCCTGTCCAGAAGCGGGCCAAGTCTGATACCCACCGAACGAAACGAGACCGCTGCCCCCAACGTCGACGGGATGGCCAGCCCAGACACCTCACCTACTAGAACGTTATTAGCGGAACCGGGAAATTCAGAACAGTAGACATTTTGCCGGGACAAACTACCAACGGGACCTACCCGAGTCATCCGCAACACGCCACGCTGCTTACTGACGCGCCAACCACCCATCCAGATCGTCAGGACCCCTGAAGTCCAGCTAGTCCTCGGCCAGTTGCTCCAGCGCCTCAAGTGGTAGGGCTTCCATCTTCGCCAGCGCCTCGGGGCCGGGGAGGGCCACCAGGCGGCCCAGCAGTCGGGTGGCCGAACGGAGCTGTTGGGCGTGACGGCCTTCGGCCTCGCCCGCAGCCTTGCCTTTGGCCTCGCCCGCAGCCTTGCCTTCGGCCTCGCCTTCCGCCCTATAGCGGTCGACCGCCTCTTGGAAGTACCGCAGCTGAATGTCGGTCATCGCCACCTCCGCTAGCTTGAAAATCGACGAGGTGATTTGCCTTTTCAGGATTCCATAGTGGCCCAATCGAGCCGACCCGGGCAACGTCTGGATGTCATCCGGGGCCTGCTGCAACAAGGGCAGATAGCTTGGCTCCCGGCAGTGCACCAAGGCATGAAAGACCGCCGCGCGGGGGTAATCGGCGAGCTCCGCAGGTTCCGGCCGGGGCAGGGGCCCTCAGGCCAGCAACAGCGGACCGATCCGGCTGCCCAGCCAATCAAGAAGGATGGGCTGACTCGCCCAGCGGGCGACCTTGGGCTCCGGGGCAATGATGAGCAGGGCGACCGCGCACTTCCAGCGATTACGCAGGGCCACCACGTACGGCGGCCACGCATGCTGCTTGTCGCGTTCGATGCTCAGTTGGACCTCCGCAACCACCACCAGTTCCGGCTCATCCGGCTTGCCAAGAACCAGCACGAGGTCGGCGCGGCGTTCGACCACAAGCGGTTCGCTGGCTGCCGCATCCACGCACAAGACAGGTAGCTTCGGGTCTGGCCCGGGCAGAGCGCGGGCGAGCAACGGCACCAGATGCGCGGGGGCCTGGCGTAACAACTCGATCGGGACTTCGTGCAGGGGACTCGGGGGCATGACCCGATGCTGACGAAGGCCCGGGACGCCGTCCATCCGCTTGGCATAAGGGTTGGCGGCAGATGACGTCATGGCAGGACGTGGGGCGACCTGTCCGGGTAGAGCAATCCATACGCCCCAGAGGCACCGCCTGTCCTGACAATGTCAGGTCCCGGCAGCCTGGCTCTGCTTCTCGCCCCACGATCAAACCTTCTCCGAGGCCATCTTGTGAAAGGCAGTTCTGGCGCGCCCTGTGGTGACCTGCTGGCCGAAAGGGGGGTTTCCGACTACGGCTAAGGTGATGCGACCTCGGGCTCGGCAGGCATCGTGTACGTCGTGGACACCGGTGCCCGCGTCCTGAGCATGAGCCTGGATTCACCGACCTTGTCGCCGCTGTCCCTGGACGCCACTGCCTGCGCGCGGAGCAAGGATGTCCTCGTGCTAATCGGCTTGGGCAACAGTAGGCGCAACGCGCTGTTCTACCCGGCGGCCACGCCAAGGGTCGTTACGGTGGGCGCCACGGACGAGCAGGATCGCAAGCCTAGACTCTCAACCTACGGTGCCTGGATCCCCGTTGTAGCGCCCGGGCAAGGGTTCATGTCGCTGCTGCCCACCTTCCCCAAAAACAGCCCGGGGAAGGGCTATGGGCAGAAGTCCGGCACGTCGATGGCAACAGCTAGCGTGGCAGGCCTGACAGCACTGTTGAGCGACACGCAGCGAGGCTGGTCGGCCGCTGCCATTAAGGTCCATCTCGAACGCACTGTCGTCCCCGTGGGGCTGGGCTAAAGTGCCGAGTACGGCCACTGCCGCATCGACGCCGGCCGAACCATCGAGGCAGCCTCCGGGCGGCCCTGATAAACGCGACGCCGAGACGGGCAAGCTGTCTGGGACTAGCGATCGGCAGGCCGGTTGGGGTATCGTCCACATAGACACTCTGCTGCCACGAGGTCCCCGATGTTCAAGCGCATGACAGTGCCCTTGCTGCCTCTGACAGTGGCCTGCGCAGCCAACACCGCGAGCGGGACCGGGGCGGTTCAGGGTCCTGCGGGTCCGGCAGCGCAGGATGCGATGACGCGGTCGCTGGTGACGCAGCCCGACCCCGAGGGCGTCTGGACCGGGCGCGTGACGGTCCCCTCGAAGATCAGAAGCGAGGCCGGAATCGGGGTCGTGGCCAACGCCTCGGGTGCCCTCATCGCCAACACGGCAGGCGGGCTGGTGTCGAACAGCGCTGGGCTCAGAAGGGTTCAGGGCACAATGCCCACGCCGTCACCCAGACCGGCGGCCGGAGGCGAGCTGCCCGTGGCCAGTGCTTCGGTCGAGGTCATCACTGAAGACGGTACCGTCCTGAAGGGCCTGACGGATGACCGGGGCTCTTACAGAATTCCGGTCGGCTCGCGGAAACCCGTGGAGTTGCGGTCGCGGTTCCAGTTGGGCGAGCGGCCCATCTCGCTCAACACCCTGCCCTTCCGCAAGGCGGCCCAGCCCCTCTCCTTCGCGACGACCCTTGCCACAGCAGGTTTCCGCAAGAAGTTCGGCGCCGATACGACCCTTCAGGACAGTTCGCTCGAGTCCTTCCAACAACTGACTCAAGATCTCGAGGCTCAGGCCTTGCAGGTGCAGATCGATGCTTTGAGGTCCTTCGAGCAGGCTGCGAAGGTCCTCGAGGATATCCAGAGGGAGAACGCTGCCCTGATGGAGCGGATCAACGCTCTGAACGCGTCGATGCTCGATACCAAGATCCCGACGCCGACACCATGGGCGTTCGACGACTGGACGCCACCGCCGGTTGCGATCCCGACATTCCCGCCTGTGAACATCCCGACGCCCCCGCCCGTGTTGATTCCCACGCCGCCACCCTTCATTATCACGGCGATCCCCCCGATGGCCACGCCCGCGCCACCGCCCGTTCCGGGCTTCTGACGTCCGGTAGCGAGCGCTTCGACCGAAGGCAGTCTCTTGACCGATTGTGCGCAGTCAGGGTAATCTTAGGCTCCCTTCGGGGTTGTAGCTCAGTTGGTAGAGCGCTTGAATGGCATTCAAGAGGTCAGGGGTTCGATTCCCCTCAGCTCCACTTAAAATAGGCGTGACTGAAAGACGCCACGACAACTGATTTCCTTTCGAGCCTCCTCGGGCGCGTTCGCCATAGATGGCATCCCGCTAGTGGCAAGGGCCGCCCGCCAACGGTGGCGGACGGCCCTTGCATCAAGTGCCAAGCCTGTCTGTCAGCGCGCACCCGCCTCGCGAAGCATGCGCAGGATTTCGAAGTTGGGCAAGACGAAACCGCTGCTGCGTGCCAGCTCAAGCACCGACACGCCACGATCATTGCGAGCGTTGACGTCCGCACCTGAGGCAATCAGGACGGCTACGGCTTCGACCCGGCCATTGAAGGAAGCCCAGGCCAACGGGGTCCAGCCCTCCTTGTCACGGTTATCCACGGTTGCCTTGACGGCGACAAGGTCCTTGAGAATCTCGGCGTGGCCGGCAACCGCTGCCCAGTGGATGGGCGTCTTGCGTTCCTGGGTCCCCAGATCGACTTGGGCACCACGCTCCACCAGCAGTTTGACCATATCCCGGTGGCCACGCCACGCAGCCAATGCGAGCGCGGTGTAACCGTTCGTGTTCTGGGCATCGACGCGCGCACCCTTGTCCAGAAGCGCAGTCACCAGGTCGGTGCGCCCCTTGGATGCTGCATCAAGCAACTGCGCCTCAGCCTGTACCGACTGCGCCGAGACCACGGCCGACTTGCCGGCCACCGATGACGGGGGAACCTGACCACAGCCCACCACGGCGGGCGCCATCAACAGGCCAACCAGCAGATGCGACTTATTCAAGACTGGTCCTCCAAATAATCATAAAGCAGCCATTAATGTGACCTTAAGGATATCCTAGCGAAGGCCTCGCGGTCGGTCAAGTAAAAGCTCTATTGCCCCTCGCTCGAAGCACCTGACTGCGGTCGTACACGCAATCCATCCGACAAGATGCCCGCTTGATTAATGCGCGACCATCAAATATTCTAACTATTTCCGTTGTGGAATGCGCCATCAACGACCGGGGCGTGTATCAAGGCCTTAGTGAGCCCCACTTGAGGTATGGTCGTGAGCGAAATCCGCAAGCCCCCTTCTGGCCCTAAGGCGCTTCCGCCCGCAGCACGGCCGCAGCTTGACGATGCGGTCAAAGCCATCAACAGGTGCGGACCTGCCTCAAACGTCCCGGCCGGCGGTCACGGCCCAAACCCTCCCGCTCCACCCCTGAAGCCTCCTTTTTCACTCCCGACGCTTCCCTTGCGAGACGTGTTCGAGATTCGCGACGGGAATGACGACGGTGTCCTGACGGGCAACGAGATTAAGGGCATCGAAGCCATGGACGCCAACAAGGACGGCAAGATTACCCGGGAGGAGTACCGGGAAGCGACCCGTCTTGAGGTGGCCGGTCTGGTGGAGTTGGGCCGCCTAAGGAAGTTCAAGGCACTGGATGGCAACAAAGACGGAGTCCTGACCGGAACCGAGACGACGGGCATCAAGCGGTTCGACAAGGACGGCGATGGCCGGATCACGCAGGAGGAGTATCTAAAGGGTCTGGCAGCCGAGGAACAGGCCAAGAAGGATCGGGCTCACGATGCCGAGTTCAAAGCGTTGGACATTAACGAGGACGGCGTCTTGACTGGAACCGAGGCGCGTCGGGCAGCAGCCTTCGACGCGGACAAGGACGGCAAGGTGACGCGCGAGGAGTATCTCAAGGGGCGATCCGACGGCATCAAACCGCCACTTTCCGTGCTGGGCTTCGGCGACATCAAGCCTCCGTTCTTGGGGTCGTTTCGCCCTCTGTCCTTCAACCCCGTCTCCATCGGCGTTGATGTCATCCGCAAGCTGTTCGAGAAGCGGGCCGGGACCCCCAGGCCGGAATAGGGTCGGCGTCTCGATCCTCGGCTCAAGCACCGGCGCTGGTCGGTCAGTTCGTGCGGGGGCTGCTTCTGAGGGCAGTGCGGCACCGATGCCAAGACTGGTGCCCCACTGTTCCGTTCGGGCTAACTAAGCGCAGAGACGACGACAGGCTCAGGCGCCGCCTCAAGTTGGGCGGCGTCCTTCTGGACGGCCGCACGGGCACCCTCGGGGGACAAGGCGCATGAGACGGCCCATCGGAAGATGCCGACGGCGAACAGGATGACGACCCCCAGGTCCACCCAGGCCGGCAAGACGGACAAGGTCCCCTCACCATAGCGCCCCAGATAGCCGATCAGGACTTGGCCGCCCAGCCAACCGGGAATCCAGACGGCGTGACGGACGTGGGCCCACGCGCCGGTCTTGCGGACCTTGGCGCCGATGCCGAAGAGCACCAAACCGGCGAGCATGGCCAACGCCAGCTTCCACGTCAGGCCGAAGCCGCCCCAGTACATGATGAGATTGGCAGAGCAGAAGGCGCCCGGCAGGACCAGACGCGGATACGGCACGCGGTAGCTCCGCGGCCTGTCGGCGTCAACCTTGTGCAGCGACGCGAGGGCAATCGGGGCAAAGGCATACATGATAGCCGTCGAGCCCGTCGCCACCGAAACGAGGGCGTTCCAGCTCTTGAAGGGCCCGAGCGCGAGCAGGCCCACGCCCGCCGCCAGCAGGATGGACACCACGGGCACGCCTCGCCGATTGGTCCTTGTCAGGGCGGAAGGCATCTCGCGTTCCTCGCCCAGCGCGTAAGACAGGCGAGCCGTCGTCGTGATGTAGACGACCCCCGTCCCGGCCGGCGAGACCACAGCGTCAATCAGCAGGGCCTTGGCAAGCCAGCCGGCACCGAGGGCAAGGGCAATCGTGTACCACGCACCATACGCCGAAGGATCGCTGCCAAGGGGATGCGCCCAGCCGTCCCGGATGTTGGCCGGCTCGAGCAAGCCCAGCATCGTGATTTGCAAGGCCGCGTAGAGCACGGCCCCGATGGCCATCGCCGTCAGGACCGCGCGGGACAGGTCGCGCCGCGGATTTCTGGCTTCCCCGGCCAACTGCACGGCTTGCTCGAAGCCCTGCAAGGCAAAGACGACACCTCCCGTGAGCGCCGCGAAGACGCCGTGAAAACCGAAGGGCATGAAGCCACCACCGGCCGTGAAATTCTCGGGATGGAACGCGATGAACGGCAGGCACACGACCGCAAGCACCGGTACCAGTGTCTTCCAGACGACGACCAAGGAGTTGCTCTCCGAAACGACCTTGACGCTTGCCAGGTTAATGGCCGTGAACACCAGCAACAAGCAGACGGCGACAATAAGGCCGGTCTGGTTCAACAGGCCTGCCTGAGGTCCTGTCCGGGTGATCATGTTGAAGTTCTGGTTGACCCAGTCGACGCTGTTGACGTAGGTGATACACGCCAGCACCTCGATGGGGGCGATGAAGACGGCCTGCAGCCACGAGGCCCAGCCGGCAACGAATCCGGCGACAGGTCCGTGCGAGTAGTACGGGAACCGCCCGCCCCCCCCGGCGACGGGGTACGCCGCACCCAGTTCGGCAAAGGTCAGCGCCAGCAGGGACAGCATGCCTGCCGCGAGGATCCACGACAGGATGGAGGCGGGCCCGGCGGCCACGGCGGCATTGAGCGCGCCCAGTAGCCAGCCGGAACCGATGATGGAGCCCAGGGACATGAACAGCAGGCCCCCGAAGCCCACCGTTCTCTGCAGGCTCCCGGCCTTGGGCGCGGCGCTGCCGGTCGTTTCGGTGATCATGCGGACTCCCGGTTGATGGTGGGGAGGTCGTGGGCACGGGCCGTTGATGAATCGCCCGGCGCCATGTCCTGACGCAGCCAGGCGAGGGTCTCGGCCAAGGTCTCGTCGACCGGTCTAGGGCGATACCCCAGATCGACCGGCGCGGCGGAGCCGACGAGGCCCCAGTGGTGACGACCCATCTCGATGACGACCGGATCGGGCAGCCAAGGATGACGTCCCGTCCGATCCGCGAGCCAGTTGCTGGCCCAGGCGGCGACCCAGGCCACGGGCCACGGCACGTGGCGCGTCGGGGCAGGAACCCCGCAAAGCCGCTCGCAACGCTTCAGGAAGGGCATCAGGGCCTCAGCGTGCCCCGGCAGATTGTAGGCGGCATTCGGATCATCGATTCGGCATGCGGCCAGCACGGCCTGTGCGACATCCCGGACATCGGCGACGTGAATGCCCCCGCGAATCAGGAACGGCAGCCTGCCCGACAGGTATCGGCGAAGGGTCGAGGTCGACCTGCCCAGCGTGTCGCCGGGGCCCATCAGCATCGGTGGCCTGAGCATCACGAGGTGACCCGGGCGATCCGCAAGCAGGCGCAATGCCGTCCGCTCGGCCTCGACCTTGCCCCGGTAGTAGGGCCAGCGGCCGACGATCGACGCGACGTGCGGGGCATCATCGTCCGGCGCATCATCAGGTCGGAGCGAACAACCGACCGTACCCGACGACGAGATGAACACCATCCGGACGCCGCGTTCCTTCGCGAGGTTCGCCAAGCAAGCGACGGCCTCGACCTGGTCGCGGACGGCACCGTCGCCATCCCTGCGCGTGTGTGCGACGTGGGCGCCCATGTGCAGGATACCCCCCAAGGGCACCTCCGCAAGGCGGGCGAGCCAAGGTCCGGGCACATCCATGTCACCCTGCAGCCACGTCACGCCCTCAAGGTTTCCGGCAACGTCGGGCCTGCGGGTCAGGGCAAGGACCGGACCCTCCCGAACCAATCCGGGCAGGACGAGCCGGCCCAGAAAGCCGGTTCCCCCGGTAACGAACCAGGCAGCTGCCGTCACGAGACAGGCCTAGCCGGTCCCGGTCGGCTCCCCTGAAACGCCATGGCAAGCTCGACGTTGGCAAAACTGGCACCCGGCAGGCCAGCGACCAACGAAACAGCATGATGGACCCTCGGCCACGGGAAAACCGACATGCCCTGGATGGTCCTGTGGGCGTCACGCAGCAGCGGCCCGTAAACGGCCTGGATCAGCCTCCGACATGCGGGATCGGCGTGGGCTGCGGCCTCGGCCCGCATCGCGGCCAAAGCCGAATCGCCGTTCCATTGACCCTCCAGCGCGGCGAGGAAGGGGTCTTCGGGATGCATGGCGCGGGCATCCACCACGAAGTGGTGCAGCCATTGGTGAACCAACGAGTCGGCGACCAGCTTCGGAACCCGGACATTCTCCCTCGTGCCTGACGCCAGGACGCGACCACCGCGCGCCTCGATCCAGCGCTCCATGTCCCCGACCGTGACACCGGAAACCGGATGGTGATCGAGGAAGGTCTCGAGGTGCCAGCGCGTCACGACCGTCGCCGCCCGCAACCGGGCCACGACATGCTCGGCGGCTGCGCGGGCGTCATCCGCAGGACGCAGCACGAGCGGTTCGGCACATGCCATGTGCACACGGCCCAGCTTCACGTCGCCCCGCATCATGCGACGCGCCCACCGCAGAAGAGGCCCCAGATGGAACGGCGGGCGCGGATGCCCTTCCCTTTCCCGGGCCAGAGCATCCTCCTCAGCAAGGCGCTCGAAGCTGATAGCCACGGGCACGAGCAGCACATCCCGGCCTGTCGCCTGCAAGCTGCGGATCATGCCTGTCCGGGGCGGCAGGAACTGACGCGTACGGCTCCGCTGGCCCTCGGGGTAGAACTCGATGGCTTTGCCCTCGGCGAGCAGGGCCCGGACCGTCTCGTTCAGGCGCTCGTCGGCCCTTCCTTGGCCACGTCGGATGAAGAACGCGTGGGCCTTGCGGAAGAACCAGCCAAGCAGGGGTACCCGCGAGAACTCCTCGGCCGCGGCGACATGGGGGATGGGCATGCCCAGTTCTGGCCGGGTCACGCCCAGATACGAGACGAGCACGAAGTCGAGGAAACTGCGATGGGTGGGCAGGATGGCCATCGGTGTGCCCGGTGGCAGATCCGCGAGGTGTTTCCGGAAGGAATTCACGTCGACGGAGACGACCGTGAAGGCCTTCCGGAGGACCTTGACCATCAGCAGCGCCGCGAGGCGCAACACGAGATGACCAGCCCTGAGCGACCGGAACCAGGCCCAGTCGGTGGACCAGACGCGGGCATCGCTGCCCGCGAGGACGGCCTCGCCGGACCACTCGGCCGCCAGGTGGCGCCGCAGGCCTTCGATGGAGTCGCTCACGTAGGGCTTATGCTGGATGGGGCGCGAGATCGGCCAGCGAGCCTCGAAGCGATAAGTGTGCGTCGTGAAGTGCTGGAAGGTCCGGTTGACCGAGGCCAGGTTGCCACGAAGCCAGCGCAACTGGCCGGCAGCCCGGCTCTGCCCCAACAAGGAAAGCGACGCCGCCTGCAACGTGAGGGAGGCGTGGTGATGCAGCCACTCCATCCAGCGGCCACGCAGGCCGCGGGGGCCGAGGTAGCGCAAGACGGGCGTGCTTCCCAGCGGGAAGGATTGCGCTTGACGCAGGACGGCGTCCGCCAACTCGGCCACGGTCTGCGCACGATCGATACCAGTGACGGCATGGACGATGAGAGCACTGCCCCCGTCCGGTTCGACTGCGGCCGCCGCGATAATCCGCGCGACCACCTCGTCGCAGGGGACGATGTCGAGGCGCTCGCCGCGCCCCCCCAAGATTACGCGCAACCGCCCTGCAAGCATGAGCGATGCAAAGGCCCCGAAGGCCGCCACGGAGTCGATCCAGCCCGGTACGGGGAATTGCCTGCAGGCCGAGACGATGCTTGGCCGGACGATCGCCATGGGCAAGTCGCCTTGGCGCCTGAGCGCGATCTGCTCCGAGAGGGCCTTGGTGAAGGTGTAGGTGTTGGGATGGCCGCTCCCGGCCAACAGCAACTGCTCGTCTTCACGACCCGCCATGATGCTGGCGAACAGCGCCTCAGGGTCATGCGCGACGTGGACAGGCGACTCGGCAATGGCCGCCTCACGCCACGGCGTGACGTAGGCCGTCGAGACCAGCACCAGGCGCCGCAAGCGTGGCATCTCGCGGGCCCAGGCCTGCATCGCAAGCGTCGCATGCGTGTTCTGCAACGCGGCCTCGAGCAGTGGCAAGTCGAATCGGACCGATGCCGCCACGTGCAGCACGTGGGTCAGATCCTGGGCGAGTGCCTCACGCAGTTCGGGAAGCATCCCCAATCCGGGGAGTGTCGGGTCACCGGCCACGACCCGGACCTTGGCCAGGACCTCGCGTGGCAGCAAAGCCAGGCAAGGCGAGAACAGCAGGTCCCGATGCAGACGATCCTCGGGCGCGCAGCCCGCCTTGGGGCGAATCAGGACATAGAGTCTCTGCAGTCCGAGGGCCTCGGCATCATGCAGCAGACGGGCGACGAGGACCTTGCCGATGAAGCCCGTAGCCCCGGTGACAAGCACGGCCTCGAGGGCCTCGGAGACCCGGACGCCACCGGGCAGTTCAAGGGCTGGGGAGCCGAGGCCGCGCGTCGTCATCCGTGCGTCACCTCGACGCGTTGGTTGCCGATGCCGAAGACATCCGTCGGATCGAGGCCACGCTTGATTTGCTCTTGCCAGGCCAGCCCGGCCGGGGAGAGGATTTCGGCCATGAAGCCCTCACGCAACTTGCCGATGCCATGGTGGTGCGAGAGCGAGCCTCCGCAGGCCAGAATCTCCTCGCGTGCGGCGTGCTCGATGGCGGCATAGACCTCCATCGGCCGCTCCACGCCCTTGTGATGGAACGCGAAGTAGAAGTAGACACAGGCCCCTGTCTCGTACAACTGGGTCACCCGACACGAGACGAAGGGCTGGCCGGGTAGCCCCCGGCGCGCGTGTTCGTCGCGGATGCGCGCCTTGACCCTGTCGCAGAGCGACTCGACCTTGCTCCACGGCACCGAGGTCTCGAAGGACTCGGCCAGCACCCAGTGGCGGGCCATGAAGTCCCGGATATAGGCGATGGCGAAGGTCAACTGATAGCCACTGGCCCCGTTCTCACCGCCGGCGAGCATGCCCCCGTGCCGTTTCGCGAGACGGGCAAGCGTCTTGTGCTGGGCCGCGACCTCGCCACGCCCGCCCTCGAAGACCAAGGTGCACGCGACCATCCTGTCGGGAACGTACCCCAGCACGCGCGTCACCAGAAGCCGGGACAAGGGCGACTTGACCTTGTGCCAGCCCTCGGAATCGGGCTTGAAGGCCATGGCGAACTGAAACTGGACATTGTCGACAAGCCTGGCGCTGGCCGGCCACGGGCGGGTCCGCGACAAGTCATGCATGAAGGCGATGCCCGCCCTGAAGTCCGGCAGCAGCACCGAGTCATAGGCCTGGACCTCGGGCAGCGGATGGACCTTGACGACAGCCGCCGTCACGATGCCTAGCTTGCCCTCGGACCCGAAGAGCCACCAACGCGGGTCCAGGCCGACGGACTCCCGGGGCGCCACGGCCTGCCGATGCAGCAGACCCTGCGCCGTCGCGACACGCACGTCCAGAACGATGTCCTCGATGTTCCCGTAGCGATTCTTCTTCATGCCGCTGGCATGCGTCGCAATCCAGCCGCCAAGCGTCGAGAACTCGAGGCTGTCGGGCTCGTGACCCAAGGTCAAGCCCAATTCGGCAAGCTGGGCCACCAGTTGGGCGCCCGTAGCGCCAGCCTCGATACAAGCCATCCCGTTTACCCGGTCGACCCACCGAATGCGATTCATGCGGCGCATGTCGACCGAAACAATCATCCGGCGTTCGTCATTGCGGCACTTGAGCGCCTCGGTGACGTTCGTTCCCCCTCCGTAGGGGACGAGGACGACGTCATGGGCCCGCGCCAGGTCCACCAGCGCCAGCACCTGCTCCTCTTCGACGGGAAAGACCACCAGATCCGGCACGCGGGCCACCTGGCCATGATGCAGATCGAAGAGTTCGCCTTGGGTGTGCCCGTGTCCATGACGCAAGCGGACAGCGGCATCTTGGCTGACCGCTTCCTCAGACAGATGAGCCCGCAGGGTCTCGAGAAATCCCTCGTTCTGGAAGGGCGCCGGTACGGACGGCGGAAAAGTCGACGGGATCAGGTCATCCACCGCGAGGGGCAATGCGATGACGGAGCGGAACCACGGAAGGAGCTTCTTCAGGGGCTTGCCACTGATGGGATAGCGGCCCCCGGTCATCACCACATGCCCCTCGGGATCCAGCTGGAACCGGGAGCCCGCGTGCCCCCACTGGCCGGGATTCTCATCCGCCAATGGCCACGCAGGAAGATTGGGAATGAACCGGGAATCTTCCCGATGCGCCAGAGGCGGACGACGACTCACGCGGACTCCTTGGTGAGGGGCGGCAGGCGCAACGCTGGCGAACCCGCGGAGGATCGCCGGAGGGCAAGCCACCGTGTCCGGCCTTCAGGCCAGGCGCGCCCCGGATGTTCGGGATGGGGCCGGGGACTTAACACAATTGAATCAAGTTGCTCATCAAAAGACAACTATTTGCCCACAAGCGCATCAGCGAGGTCCAGACAGTCAACCGGCCAACAGGAGGTCGGCCTTGGACGCGCGGTCCGCGCATCTCCTTGCGCGGGCCTGCATGTAAGCACCGTCCCGAGCCAATCCTTCGGCCAGGCGGCGAGGCCATGGACCGCACCCAGCAAGGCCCCCAGGATGGCTGCATTGGTGTCACTGTCTCCGCCCTCTCCTACGGTGACGACCAGCGCCTCAGCCGGCAAGTCCTGCTGCCAGAGGTGCCAGAGCGCATTCTGCAGAGCGACGAGGACATGACCGGCATGGGTGAGGAAGTCGGCAGGAGGAGCATCAAAGGAAAGCTGTACCGTCCGCCGCAGGGGAGGCGGGCACTCGGGCTGACTGGCCCATTGACGTGCAAACGCGGCAAGGTCCCCGACGGAGTGGCCGTCCACGCCCCTCGCGACGAGGCCCACATAAAAAATGTTGGCGGCCACGCAGACAGGCGAAGGGTGCGTCAACTGCGCATCGGCTCCAGCCCACGCTTCACGTCGGGCCACACTGGCACCACCGACAGGCAAGGCCAATGGCCCCGCCCTCATCATCGCCCCGTTGGCCTCGCTGGTCGGATTCGGACGGCCCATCAGGGCAGCCCGAATGGTCCCTCCCATGTCGAACGGTCCCGAGTTGCCCCACGCCTGGTACGCCTTCCAGACCGCTTGCGGGTCGTAGGTGCCCCGGACCACCATGCTCCGTGCCAAGGCAAGCGCCATCTCGCCGTCATCAGTAGGCTGGCCGGGCAAGGTATCCCACACGGGGCTGGCCGCCATATGTCGCACCCCGGACGGATACCGACGCTGAATCGAGGCAGGATGGCAGAACTCGACCTGGCTGCCCAGTGCGTCACCCACGAGCAGGCCGGCGAGACTTGCCCGGGCGCGATCGCGGGTTGCATCCGGAATCTTCATGTCGTCGCGAGCCACGCGCAGCGTCACCGTCGCCGAGTGTGAAACGGCACGGGGGCACCGATGTCGAAGGGAACCTGCGCGACCTTCTCACGCAGGGCCTCGAGCAGGGCCCACAGGTCCATCACACCCATCAGGCAGCCCTTGCGACAGGTCACCAACGCCATCAACGGATGTCCGGCGGGCAGTGGGCCGACGCTGACGGGCCGGCGTCGCCCGGCATCCAGGAAAAACCTGCCCGATCGCATCGGCCCGAGATCGCCAATGCGGTCGAGGGAATCAGACCAGGCGAGCCGACACTGCCAGGCTCCGTCGCCGCCTCGTCGCCGCCAGGCGACGAATCGCAGGTCTGCACCGTTGGTCGCCACAAGCCATCCGGAGCGCCACGAGACCTCTCCAGCCTGACCAAGCATCCAACGCCAGCAGGCGGCCAGCCAACCTGAAAACGCGTGCCCCAGGCTGCCGACCCCAAGCAGGAGCAGGCCAGCGGCAAAGATCAAGCCCTCTCCCCACAACCCCCCGAGGGCCAGCCCGGCCGCACCCGCCGTGACCGGGATGAGCCACCCCGGATGCCACTCCCGGGGTGCCATGGGCAGCCCCCGGACATCACAAGGCAAGTACATCCATGGTCCCTCCGGGATGGCCTGTGCCATGGTGGCGGCCATGCCGCCCGGCGGTCCGAAACGCCCGCCCGGCGCCAGATCCTCGACCAACCGCGGGACGTCCGACATGGGACCTTCATACCTCAAACAGGGGAAGCATGCGCCCCGATGATGCGTGGTTCATCTGAGGTCCACGACACGACAATCTCCGCCCCCAGCATGCCTCATGGCGTGCAAAACCCTTGTCAGCACGCAGCTTTGGGCTATCGTAGAAACAGTCCGGGGCAAGCCTGCCTCGTTTGAGGTTGCTGATGACGCCCGAATCCACGGCTGGCGCTATCCTCGCCCCGCCCCAGAAGGCCACGGGGCGCTCGCGTGGCACCTCCCGGGGCACGAAGGGACCTGCGGCCACGGGCCAGGCCACGGCGCAGTCCGTCGTTCGCGTGGCCCTGCTCGACCTCTACAAGGGCGTCGCGAACCAGGGCATGCGTTGCCTCCGGCAACAACTGGCCGATGCCGCGCAGCGACATCCCGCGATTGACCTTCAGGTGACGGAGTTCGACATCCGCGGTGCCCAGCAGGCCCCGGATGCATCCTTCGACATCTATGTCAGTTCGGGGGGCCCCGGCAGCCCGTTCGATGGGGAGGGCGAGGCTTGGGAATCCGCCTATTTCCGCCTGCTGGACGCTGTCTGGGCCCACAACCAGGGAACGGGTCCACGCAAACACTTCCTTGCCATCTGCCACTCCTTCCAGATGATGTGCCGGCATTTCGGCCTCGCCGAAGTCGAGCCGCGGCGATCGGGGTCCTTCGGCATCTTGCCCGTCCACCTGACGGATGCCGGCCGTACCGATCCCGTGATGGGGTGCCTGCCCGACCCGTTCTACGGTGCCGACTTCCGTGAGTGGCAGGTCCTGAAGCCCCGCCACGAAACCATCCAGGCCGTCGGCGCGAGTATCCTCGCCATCGAGAAGGAGCGTCCCCACGTTCCTCTGGAGCGGGCCGTGATGGCCATGCGCGTCTCCCCGGAGATTCTGGGGTGCCAGTTCCATCCCGAGGCAGACCCCGAGGGCATGCAAGCCCATTTCAGCAAGACCGAGCAGCGTGACAACATCGTCGCCAAGCACGGCCAGGCGAAATACGACGAGATCCAGTTCCGCATGACGGAACAGGGTTCCATGCCGCGAACCTACGGCACCTTCATTCCCGAGTTCATGCGGCAGGCCGTGGCCGCCGTGTTGGCCTCGCGGGAGCCTTAGGCGCGTCAGGGTCCTACGGCAAGACGTCGCGGGGCGTGTGGGTCGCGCTCAGGGTGTCGGCAAGGTCCGGGCAAGCCTGACGCCCGTTGCGTAACCCCCGACCGCAGGGTTGACAGCGAATCGCGCGGCTGAACGCAAGTAGTACAGACCATGGTGGTAACACCCACCTCGCCAGACACGAGGACCAGTCGTGTCCCTGTCCCACGGATCCGTCGTGGTCGGGGCATACGTTACCAGCCCATCCCAGACAAAGTTGAAGACATTGCCCGCCACGTCGAAGAGGCCCCACGGATTGGGCAACAACTGACGCACCGGATGCGTCGTCCCGCCGGCATTCCCCTCGTACCAGGCTATCGTGGCGATCCGGGGATCCCCGTCCGGCAACTCACCCACGTGGAGATTGGTCGTCGTACCGGCCCGGGCGGCATACTCCCACTCGGCCTCCGTCGGCAGGCGATAACCCACGGCCCGATAGGGGTTGGCATCCGGAGCCAGGATGTCCACCGAACCGCAGTTCATCCCCAGCCATGGCGTTCCCGTGCAACCGTTCAACCGATAAGTCACAGGCAACCCCTCGGCCAGCGACCGCGCATTGGCATAGGCCAGGGCATCCCACCACGTCATCGACTCGGCCGGATGCTGCAGGCCCTGGCCATGACGTGACGGATTGACGCCGAAGGCGACCAGCCACTCGCCCTGGGTGGCCGAAGAGACCTGCAACCAGAATGCCCGCGCCAGAGTCACGACGTGCTGCGCCTCGTGGTTCGCCCGGAGGGGCTCCTGGGGGGGTGAGCCCATCACGAAAGTACCGGCAGGAATCGTGACCATGCCTGCGGGCGAGGGCAGCGGGGTAGGGGTAGGGGTAGGTGTAGGTGAAGGTGAAGGCGTGGGTGTAGGCGTGGGAACAAGCGTGGGCCTTGGCGTCGGGGTGGCAGCGGGTGCCGGTGTCACCCTGGGACGGGCCGGAGTCGGTGTCACGAGGCGACGGGCAGGTGGTGGCGTCGGCCGTACACGATTCAGGACACCGAACAGCGCGTCATCGTCTGAGGGTCCCTCATCGATACGGGCCCCGCAGGCCACGAGTATCAGAAGAGCTGAAGCCGCCAAGGCGCCATGGATACGCATTGACCTAAATACAAACAGCAACCACTCAGGTCACAAGACTTTTCCGGGTGTCCATGGGTAGGAAGATAGCGTGAGGATCAAACGCACGGAACCTGCCGCGCCACCTGCGCCGTCAAGCCGGGTGACAGGCACTGACGCGGGTCACGGGCTTGCCGCGCCCCCGTCCGATCGGGACGCGCTTATGAAGCGTCTTCAGGACAAGTACCAGAGGTTGCTGGACCTTGCCCGGTCCACGCACGACGGGAGGACGGGCTGGTTTCCCGGCAAGCCCCTGTCGGCTGCCAGACCGGCGCACGCGACCAATACCCGCGAGCAGTTCGAACAGGCGCTCAAGGATGGCGCCAACTTCCTCGAAGGTGATATCCGGGCCGAACTGGATCCGCCCCACGCACTCGAGATGCGTCATGACCCCGTGTCAGAGCGGGGGGACAACCTGTCGCTCGAGGAATGGCTGACCATCGGGGCAATATCGGGTCGTGCGATGAAGCTCGACGTCAAGGAACCCGAACGCATGCCCGACGTGATTCGGGCAGTCCGGGCTTCGGGCATCGACCCCCAGCGCGTCGTGCTGAATCTGGACTTCAAGGCCATGGCCAAGTGGGGTGCCGAGTTACGACGTAACTTCCCCGCCGCCACGCTGGCCCTCAACCCCCCAGCAGCATCCTCCGCCAAGTTGGGCGACAGGCAGGTCGACGAGCTCCTTCGGCAAGCCAGCCAGCTTGGCGCCCCGCTGACATTCGTCGTCCGCCACGACATGCTGACGCCCACAGCCCTCTCGCGGCTTCAGGACGTGGCTCCTGTCTCGGTCTGGAACGCCTCGGACGGTCCGACCGTCAAGGATGCCAAGGCGATTTCCGAACGGCTGCGCCGGCAGGGGATTCAGGGCGTCATCGACATCCGGCCGACGCCAACCGCCAAGGACAAGGTACTGGGCGCCCTGGAAAGGGCGCGCCAGGAAGTGCTGACACGCCTCTTCCACTGACCGGCCTCAGACGGGCGCGTAGATACCGATGACGTGCCGGTTTCCGCGTGGGAAGTTCTTGGAACCGCCGTAGCCCATGTTGCCGTCGTTGTAAAACCGGCCGTTGCCGACGGCCACGGTGATATCCCCGGCCCATGGATGACGCGTGCCGGGAGTCCCCGGACGAACCACCACGAGCGACCCTGGCGGCGCCAGGTAGGGATTCGAGATCGGCAGCTTCTGCAAGCCATATCGGCGTGCATTGTCTCCCCGGTTCATGAAGTCCCCGAACTGCCTCGCCGCACGCTGTGGCAGTTGGGAAACAGTCGCGGCGTTGAGGCCACCGTAACCAACGGTCCGCAAGTACTTCTTGACCGCTCGGTAGCACCAGCCGCCGGGACGCTTTCCGGCGGCCGACCGACGGGCCACATCGAGCAGGCGTCGCATCTGGGCCTTGCCTCGCTCCGATATGGTCTCGAGTGCCGCACGGGAGGTCGTGGTCGCGGCGTTCCATGAGGCCTTGAGACGCGCCCCGGTCTCACGGGGATTGACGATCGTACCCTTGGAGCGATCGACGCGGAACCGACGTCCCGGGGCGGTGGGACGCTCGAGCGTCTTGGCCTCACCGCCCACGGGGGAGCTGGCGGCCCGCAGGCCCTGCCGCGTCAGCACATCGCGTCCCATCGACGCCGCGACCCTGTTGGCGGAACGAGGCGCGGTCCTGTGACCGGGCGCGTGGACGAGACGGTGTCCGTGCGTCCTCGAAGTCGTCGGTCCCGGCATGGCTCCCCCTCCCTGCTCAAGCGTCGGTGGCGATGAGGCCTTGTCGGCCCGGCAATGCGCCCTTGCGCAACTCTTAACAAACAGGAAACATCTCCGTCCGGTGGCAGGGTGCGCGCATAGCCAAGCTAAGCGACGGGTACGATAACCTTGATGGGGCACGCGCGCTTCGCGGCTTTGGCCACGGTCCTTTGCGGCCTGGCCGGGGCATCCTGTGCCGTGCCGGTTCCAGTGCCGCCTACGACGCAGGGCAACCAGCCCGATGGGTCCGTCGGCTCGGCGACCCCCGTCAGCCTGCGTCTCGCCCAACAACTGCCGGACAAGGCTGCTCACCTGTGGGTGCTGCTCGTGGACACGACGGCAGCCGGCGGGACCTCACCCGCCCTTGGCGTCAGCTGGGTCCTTGGGGGGGAGCCCGCGGTCGGACGCAGCATGGACAGCGGGGTCTGGTCGGCCGTCCTGCCTCAGGTGGCGAGCCTGAGCGGCCTGAGCAGCGACGAGGCGAACCGGGTGGAGCGAGTCGCTTCGGTCTACCTTGGTCGCCCTGATCGACACGAATTGGAACTGCGGTTCCGGAACCTGCCCCGCGGTCAGGCCAACCTCAAGTTGGTCGGCCTCGTCCTGGATGGCCAGCAGGCCTTGGTCGCTTCGGGTGTGCTCGACTGGCCGGATCCCGCCGTCGCCCCGGCAGGCGCGCTCGTGCTGCAGGTGGGCAGCACGGCGGCTGACCCGGCGCTGGCCCTTCACCTGAAGGCGCCGCCCCACACGACCCGCGACCTCTACGTGGGCATCCTTGATCTGGCCGACATGCCGCAGTCAGGGGATCGCTTCTCGGCAGGCAACAACGCCCAGAGCGTGACAGCCGCCGCGCCGGTCTTCATGCAGGCCCTTCAGGAGCATATGATGCGCGAGGGTGTCCCGCCCCTGCGTGCGAGGGACCTCAGCCGCTGGCACATCCGCAAGTTTTCCGGAGGTGGACGCAACCGGCACCGGCAGGTCTCGCTCACCGGGGTTCCCGCAGGGCCCTGCCGGGTCTTTGCCGTTTGGGAACGCCCCGGAGACGTGCACACGTGGGACACCGTCGCCCTCACGGCAGGCAATCGCAAGGTCGTGACGCTCGATGGCGACCCGGCCCGTCTGGCGCCGGACGATCCCGGGGCTCCCCTGCAACAGCACCTCCACGGGTTCGTCAGCGGTGGAGTGGCCAGTCCGTTCGTGTGGATCCCGCGGTTCGACGCCTGGCAACTCGTCAATCCTGCCAACTGCGGCGCCCCTTACGCGTCGTCGCCCAGGGGAACCTGGGTCGCCAGCCAGCCCTCCTCGGGGCAGGAGGATACGGACTGGGCTCTCGAAACCTTCGGGGGATTCTATGTCGCCCAGTACGAAGCCAGCCGTGCTGACGCGGTGGCGGGCGACGCCGTGACGGGGGCGGGTGCCCTCGAAGGCGCGGCGAGCGGGCTCAAGGTCGCAGCAATGTGCCCGCCGTGGACAGGTGTGACCCGGGCAGCCGCTGCAGCGGCTTGTGCGGCCTACTTGCCGCAGGCTCACCTCCTGCGGGACGACGAGTACACGGCCCTCGCCGTGTGGGCCGCCACCCGCAATGCCGCCAGGGTCCACGGCCACAACTACCCGGGGCGCGATGCCGACGACGGCAGCACCACATTCGTGGACGACCCGACGGATGCGGGTTCCCGGGCCCTGACCGGCTCGGGGCGGAACGGCGCCTGGTCTGCGGGCACGAACCTTACCAGCCACGACGGCACCAGCGCCGGGGTTCATGACCTGATGGGCAACGTGTCCGAGTGGACCCAGGGCGTCTCTTTCACCAGCGGCCCCAATCTCGTGGTCGAGGGCATCCTGCTTGGCCCGATGGTGACGGCATGGGTCACCGAGTTGGATGTGCGGCCGGACCGCCGTCGATATGGCGTGCCGGGTGGAGTCAGCGGTTCCCCCTCGGACTCTCCGTTTCCCGCGCTCGTGGACGGCATCGCCAATGGCAACGCCTGGATGCGGGGCGGCGCCGTAGGTGAGATGCGGCGGTCCCTGTGGGATGCCGAGCTGGTGGACGCCGGGACCCTTACGTCCTCGAAGACGGGCTTTCGTCCCGTGGTGAGGTTCTGACCGTGCGGGGCCAGTTCCTCTGGCGGCACCTGCTGCCGCTCACCCTCGCAACCTTGCTGCCCGCGTGCCAGGTGGTGCTGACGGGCGGCTCCGTGCAGACGCACCGTACAACCGTCGAACCGCCACGGCGCCTCGTCGTGAATTTCGGCCTGCAAGTGGCCGCGAACGCCCCCGTTCCGTCCCGGCTGACGGTAGGGCTGTACGACAACGGCGCGAACCCCGGCCTTGGTCGGTGGTCGGCGACGGAAACGGACATGGGCCCCTTGTCCCCGACGACCATCACGGGCCTGAACAGTCGGGCGCTGAACTTTCCTCCGCCAGGGCTGCCAAGTCTGGCCGGCGAACTTCCGGATCGGCCCTTGCCCTTCGTCGCTATCGACCAGCCTTCACGTTGGCTGACGTGGTTTCACCGGCTATCTCCGGATCCTTCGACCTCATCCGTGGCCTTTGCCGTCTCCGATCTCGAGCCCGACCCCGATGTCGGGCAAGGTGCAATGCTGCTGCTGGCCATCGTCAGCGACGAACGCGGTACCATCCTGGGCCAAGGCCACCGTTGGCTCTCGTCAGGACAACTGCTGACTTCGGCCACGCTTGCGCTCGACATGACCATTCCGGTGGAACGGCACCCGGTGGCATCCGCCGTGACCCGAATCCGGATCGACGCTCCGGAACCCGCCTTCCACCTTTCTGGTGAGGTTTCCGAGCTGTACGGGCCTTCGGCTTTCGCAACGATGCTCAATGGCGCGGCTCTCCTGCCCGAGCATGTCGCGGAAACAGACGCAGGAACGCTCTACTTCGCAAGCGGTGACCAGATTGTGGGCCAGTCCGGTGGCGGCTTCTCCGTCCTCCCCCAGTTAGCCGCAGGCCTCCCCTATGCCCTGAATGCGATCACCGACATCGAGCCGGTCCCCGGCTGGTCCTTGCTGGCCAGCGTCACGAACGTGGCGAGTGGTTCCGACGCTGCCGTCCTCAGGCTTATGCAGGATGGCAGCCGGGCAGCCATGTTGTCTGGCCTGACAGGTGGCGGGAACATTCCCACGGTGCGCGCCCTTTCGCGCAGGCAGGGCCAGTTCCTGTCCGCGACGGCCGACGGGCTGCTCTGGGCGCCAACGGACATGAATGGCGGCATCATGCGGACGCAGCACGCCACGGCCGACTATCGGGCCCTCGCGCATGACGGAAGGCTTGGCGGGCGCATCGTGGCCATCAGCCAGCATCAGGTCAGCCTCTTCGAGGACGACGGCACACTGGTGGCCGCAGCATCGGCCACCCCGGGCTTCCGCGACGGGCCGCTTGCCAGCGCCAGGTTCAACAACCCCGTTGCAGCCTGTCGGGCCCCTTGGGGCGGAGTCCTTGTCGCCGATCGTGACAACGCGGCCATCCGCTGGATCGACCTGGAGCATGGCCTGGTCAGCACGTGGCTTGATCGGACCGTGATGCCGGCCGCCCTGAGCGGCAACCCGCTGCGACGCCCGATAGACATCTCCCTGTCGGCCAACGGCCGCATCCTCATCCTGGACAGCGATGGCCTGTCCCCACGCCTGCTGGTGACACCGTGAACCGTCAGCGTGTCCTGAGCGCCATCGTGGTCGCGGCCATCCAGGCATTTGCAATCTCCGGTTGCGCGGCGTGGCCCACGAATGATCGCCCGGCCACGGTCGCCTCCGCGATGGCAGGCCTGTCCGTCACGGTCACGCCAGATTCCTTGCAGCCGGGATCACGGAAGGTCCAGTGGAACCTCGGTGCGTCCGCCCTGCAGCAGGATGTCGACGAGGTCATCGTGGCCATTGCCTGCCTCGGGAACAGCCAGGGGCGGGTCTTGGGCCGGCAAATGCTGGAGGACGGCCAAGGCAACCTCGCGGAGGGCTCCGTCGAGGAAAGCTGGGCTCAGCAGGCTCTGGACGGTCCCACGGGCATCGCACGCCTCGTCGGGACGCGGCAAGCCTCCGAAAGTATCTCGGTCGCGCTTCCTGGCGATCTCAACCGCCGCAGCCGATGGCTGGTGCGCCGCATCCCGGGTACCCGCTTCGGCAACGGCCGTGAAATCGCCTTCCGCAACCTGCCGCTTCCGGACGGCCAGGGCGCCCACGCCTATGTGCTCGTCGCGGCAGCCTTGGGACAGGGCCGGGTGATGGGTTTCCGGGAGAGGGCGATTGCCGATTCGGCCTTCGTGCCCGGGCAGACGCTGAGCCTGCCGTCCTTGACGCTCTCGCTTGATGAGGGACACGCCTTGACCGGTACGGTGCGGGTCCTTACACCCGGCTTGCCTGCTGCGGCCATCCAAGACCTGCCGTACTGCCAGACAGTTGCCGGATCCTCGAGCGCATGGACCGTTGGCGCCACCTTCAGTCACGACATTCCGCTCGCCGAGGTCACGGCCCTGCGCTTCCTTGCGGACGACCGGCTCGCCGTCGGCACGGCCGCCCCGGGAGATCTCTGGATATTCGGGGAGGGAAGCCCGGTTCGCAGCAACCAGAATGCCGAGGATCTGCTGGGCACACCAGGCAGCTTTGTAAGGGCCATCGCACCCTGGAGCAATGACCTTGGCCTGATGCTGCTCAGCTACGCCAATGCCGCCTATCCTCCTGTCCCCTACCGGATCGCCGACGCTTCCCCGTCGATTGCCTACTATGCCGAGTCCCTCAGCCTGCCCGCATCCTTCCGGGCCGTCGTCCCGTTGCCCGAAGGTGGCAAAGCCTGGATTCACGATACCTTCGTCGACTTCGAGGGGCTCGCGTCCGGCTCTTTCCGTGCCGGAGTCGCGGGCGATGCCCGGGTCATCGACGACGCCCTCTTGGCGACGGGCTCCGCCCGATTCCGCGACCTGAGGGCAGGGTCAGCCCTCTCCGACGGTCGTCTGGTCGTCGCTGAGGCGGACAGGCTTCGGGTCATCCGCTATCTGGAGGACCCGCAAGTTCCCTTGGGCAACGTGTCGCTTCTGACCGACGGCGCCACCGCCGGCAGTGCGCATGCCCCACGGAACATCCGTGACGTCGCGGCCCTGACAGGTGGCCGGCTCATCCTGTCCGATCCGGATCGCGGCATCCTGCTTCAGGCAGATCCCGACAGCGGCAAGATGCGGTTGTGGGCCGGACAGGCGCGCCACCCTGCCGATATGGCTCCGGGCCCCGTCGATGGCTATGCGCCCCACGCACGTCTGGTTCGTCCCGGACCGTTGCTCGCCCAAACGGACGGCAGCGTCATCGTCGGGGACGGTCCCTTCCTGAGGGTGCTGCGATGAAGGCGCGCCATCACCGTCTGCACCATGCAGCCTTACTCGGCGTGCTGCTGCAAGCCTGTGTCTCTTCCCCGACAAGGCTGTCAGAAGCAGCCCATCCGACCTTTGCGGCGGACCGTGTCCTGCCCGGTTCAGGCGCACTGGCGGCGGGACCACGCCTTGCCCAGCGGCTTGCCAATCTGGGCAAGGACAGGGAGTTGGCCTTGGTGGTCGGTGTCCTCGACCTGGGCCCCGGGCCGTTATTGGGCTATGCCACGAACCGTGATCGCAACGGCTGGGAAAGCACGTCCGCACTGCCTGGTCCCAACGCCCCCAACTGGTGGCTGGGGGGACCCGCGCCTCTGGTCGATCTGGTCAGACAGGCCCCGGGCGCTGCCGCATTGGCGGATGCCGACCGTGCCACGGGGCGCCGCTGGCTGTGGCAGGAGCGCCGAATCTCGCCGTCGGCCCTGCCCTCCTCCCACGACAAGGCCCTGCAGCGCCTGCCCGGAGGCCCCGCAGGCAATCCAAGGCCCTACGTGCTTTTCGCCTTGCTGCTGGATGAGTCGGAAGTCCTCCTGGCCAAGGGCTTCCAAGAGTTCTCGGTCGTCGAGGGTGCGACCTATGGCTTGCCTGACCTGATGATGGAGTCCGATGCGCCTGCAGGCCAGGCTGACCTGACGGCGCGCCTGGACAAGGTCGACGCCCCGGTACGCCCCGAGAGCCCCATCACGCTCGAAGGTTACTTGGCCGGGGGCGGCAGTGTCGTCGATGGCAGCTTCGTCAACGCCCGTGCGCTCGACAATCTCGCCTACGATGACCTGACGGATGGCGTCGCCCTGGACGACGGATTCGTCCTGACGGACCGGGCGGACGCGGCGCTCATCCAGGTCACACGGGACCGTTCGGGGACGCTCACGCTGACGCAGCTCATCGGAGGCAATGGTGCGGGTACCGGCCTTGGCGAGGCGGGCACGGCCCAGTTGTCGAACCCCCAGGGGATCGCTCGCGACGGCTCATCGGGCATCTTCATCGTGGACCGCGGCAACAGGAGGCTGGTGCGCTGGGATCTGAGCAAGGCCCGGCTCGACCTCGTTGCGGGTGGTCCCGGTACGGCGGCCGTCGTCGGCGATGGCTCCGCCAATACCGCCACATTCGCGGACCCGAGGCTCGTCGCGGTCAACGACCAGTGGGTCGTTGTGGAGGATGGCTTCATCCTTCGGGCCATGGACCGGAGCAGCGGGGACATCCAGAGCTATGTCTACATGAACACGCACATCGGGGCCATGGCGTTCGGGCCGGACGGCAAGTTGTGGCTGACCACGCCCGACGATCATACGGTCCAGACCTGGACCCCCCGTAGCGGCCTGCTGACCAGGGTTGCCGGCAGGTCCGGGGAGCCCGGGAATGGCGCCGGGAAACCCCTGGATGCGCTGCTGCGTCGTCCGACGGGCCTTGCCGTGGACGCCGTGGGTCGCGTTTTCATCTCGGACTCGGGCAACCATGTCATCAAGGTCATCGGTCGGGATGGTGTGCTCCATCGCTGGGTCGGTCCCGGCACCGTCGTCGAGAATGCGCTCGGCATCCCTTTCCGGATCCGGGGTCCCCGGGCCTTGGTACCGGCACCTGCGGATGGCGGGCTTCTGGCCCTCGATGATGACATCGATCGCGCCTGGTTCCTGAAGGGCATGGCGCCCTGACCACGGCTTGTTGGTCCTCGTGTCCGAGGGCCGACGGCCGGTGGCATGCCCTGGTCCCGTATGGGAGCCGGCCCGCAGCCGGCCTCCCCGAGGGAGGGTCCGGACGTACGCCGACGGCAACTGGGGGGATGGGCCATGGTGCTGGGCACCTTGGTCTTCGCCGGATGCGGACGGGCAGGCCTGTTTCGGGCCGAGCAGGACGTTAGCGCCTGGCTCGCGGGGCGTACGATGCCCAGCCAAGCCCCGACATGGTGTCCCACGCGCCCTCCGAGGCTCACCCCCTGACCCACGCGAACGCCTCGGCCTACGCCTATACCGACCTCTACGCCTACACCCGAATGCGGCCCCTTCGGCACCTACAGGCAGGTCGCGTGGGGCCAGAACAACTCCAGCAGGCCAGCCCCCATGCTGGTTGCCCAATACTCCGCGCAGTTGTTCGCGGGCGGGGCTTTCCGGGTCGGGGTGTGCTGCACGCTGAGTTTCAGTACTCCTTCGGACCTGGCCGTCTACCTGCCCTCGCAGGGCACGGCGGCAACACTGACCCAATCATGGGTCAACCCTGCCCTCAACCGAGGGGGTAGCTTGGGGGGCGAGGTATCGGCCCTGAAGCTCAATGTCCGGGTCTCCGACCCGGGTGGCCTGCCCCCCGGTTTCGGTAACCTGATCGTCAATGTCGAAACTCTGGACGGGGCGGGCGTTGCCCTCCGGGGCAAAACCGTCCGACAGGTGCTCGACGAAGCCGAGTCCATCCCTCGAAGCGGCCCCAAGGCGTCGGCCAGCGTCTACGCGACGGCAGCCCAGCGCATCAACAGTCGCTACGGCCTCGACAACAACGGCCAGGTCGCCGATCCCAGCCTGCTCGCCTGTCCCTGAGCCGGGTCAACAGGCCCCGAGATCCCTGAGCGCCTCCATCAGGCGCTCCGGGGCATCCTCGGGCACATAGGCCTGGGCCGAGACCCTAAGGACACGCCGCGGCCAAGAAGGCCAGTTGAAAACCCCCACCACGATACCGTGCTGATCCCGCAAGGCCTGAATCAGCGGGTCCCGCGGCGTGTCAGGTGCCGTACCCGTCGCTTCTGGCAGACATGCCACGGCCATTGCACCAAGCGTGGCATCAGGCAAGGGTGGCCGCTGGCCCAGCGCCTCGGCGAGGCGATGCGTCCACCGTCGTGTCTGGTCCAGCAAGGCCTGGCGATGACCCGCCGTGCCAGCGGCGTGCAGGCTGTCAGCGAAGGCAATCGCCTCGGGCAAGACATACATCGCCGTATAGTCGAGCGTACCCAGCCAGTCCGCCATCCAGCGGAATCGGCCTCGGTCCCCGTCGGAAGCATTCCATCCGTGGCTCGTCACCAAGGGTTGGCTGGTCGACAGCAAGTCCGGCCGGACATGGACGAAGCCGCTGCCCTTGGGGCCGAACAGCCACTTGTGCCCATTGCCCACGGTCCAACTGGCCCCGCTGTCCAAGGGCGAAACGTCCAGCATCCCTGCCCCATGGGCAGTATCCAGCAACACGCACACTCCCCGGCCCTCGAGCACGGGAACGAGGCGTGCGACGTCGAGCACGGCCCCCGTGCCGCTGCTGACGTGGTCGAGCAGCATCAGGCGCGTGGCAGGTCCGACCGCATCGAGCAGCACCTGCTCCCACGCACCTGCCTCGAAGACGGGAAAGGGCAGGGCAACGACCCGCACGCTGGCTCCGCGGGATGCCGCCCAGCGATGCAACGCGTTTCGCGTGGCGTTGTAGGTGTGGTCCGTGCACAGCCACTCGTCACCAGGCGAAACGGCACAGGACGCGAGGATGCCATTGATGCCCGTCGTGGCATTGGGGACAAGCGCCAGCGTGTTGTCCGGTACACCGAGGCAAGCGGCGAGGGCAAGCCGCGACCGATCCATCGCCGGCAGGTGGTGGCGGTCATACCAGACCATGGGTTCGGCCTCGACGCGATCCCGGAACTGGTCCTGGACCTCGCGGACGAGACGCGGCAAGGCGCCGAACGCGCCGTGATTGAGGTGCAACAGGGCCGGATCGAGGCACCAATCCCCGATCGGGGAGCGCGGACTTGCTGCTTCCCTGACCAAGGACCTAGTGCGCCGAACCGGACTTGAGGACGCCTTCGACCACCTTCTTGGCGTCTCCGAAGAGCATCATCGTGTTGTCCCGATAGAAAAGTTCATTGTCCACGCCGGCATAACCCGCAGCCATCGAGCGCTTGACGAAGAGCACCGTCCGGGCATTCTCGACGTCAAGGATGGGCATGCCGAAGATGGGTGAAGCCGGGTCGGTCTTGGCGGCCGGATTCGTGACGTCATTGGCCCCGATGACGAAGGCGACGTCGGTCTGCGCGAAGTCACGGTTGATGTCCTCGAGTTCGAGCACCTCGTCATAGGGGACGTTAGCCTCGGCCAGCAGGACGTTCATGTGGCCCGGCATACGCCCCGCCACCGGATGGATGGCGTAGCGCACATTGATGCCCTCCTTCTTCAGGACGTCGGCCATCTCGCGCACCGCGTGCTGCGCCTGGGCGACGGCCATGCCATAGCCGGGCACGATGACGACCGAACTGGCATTCTTGAGAATGAACGCCGCGTCTTCCGCGCTGCCCTGCTTGACCGGACGCTGTTCCTTGGCGGCACCGCCTCCGGCCGCCGCAGCCTCTCCCCCGAAGCCCCCCAGAATGACACTGACAATCGACCGGTTCATACCCTTGCACATCACGTAGCTCAGGATGGCCCCCGAGGCGCCGACGAGCGCACCCGTGACGATCAGCAGCGAGTTGTGCAGCGTGAAGCCGATGCCGCAGGCTGCCCAGCCCGAGTAAGAGTTCAGCATCGAGACGACAACGGGCATGTCGGCACCACCGATGGGCAGGATCAGGAGGAAGCCCAGCAACAGCGAGAGTCCGATGGCAAGGAAGAAGGACAGTTCAGTGCCACCAGAGGACGCGAAATGGCCAACGAGGCCGAGCGTGGCGAGACCCAGCAGAGCATTGAGGGCGTGTTGCCCCGGGAAGACGAGGGGCGCTCCGGAGACCAGGCCCTGCAGTTTTGCAAAGGCCACAATCGAACCCGTGAAGGTGATGGCTCCGATGATGGCGCCAAGGCCCATCTCGACAAGCGAGGCCATAGCGATATGGCCACCGGCAGCCTGAGGCAGGCCGAGGGCATCCGGCGAGAGTCGCGCCGCCACCGCCACGAGCACGGCCGCAAGACCCACCAAGGAATGGAACGCCGCAACCAGTTGAGGCAAGTCAGTCATCTTGATGCGCTTGGCGATCACGAGGCCAGCCCCACCGCCCACGACGACACCACCCAGAATCGGTCCGAGCCGGCCGATCAGATCGCCACCGCCTTCTGCCCCTACCAAGGCCGGCAGGAGCGTCGCCAGCACGGCGAGGCCCATGCCCGCCATCCCCTGCGCATTGCCCGATCGGGCCGTTTCCGGGCTGGACAGCCCCCGCAGGGACAAGATGAAGAGGATGGCCGCCACGAGAAAGGCGAGGTCCTGGATGGTCGAGAGCATCGTTGGGTTCTACCGGTAGGGAACGGGATCAGGACTTCTTGCGGAACTTGTCGAGCATGCGTGCCGTGACGGCGAAGCCGCCGAAGATGTTGACGGACGCGAGGCCGATAGCCACGCCGCCCAGCCAGGGCGCCACGCCCGGGTCACCCTTGAGGGCTGCAAGCAGGGCACCCACCACGATGACGGACGAGATGGCGTTGGTGACGGCCATCAGCGGCGAGTGCAACGCCGGCGTGACACGCCAGACCACGTAATAGCCGACGAAGCACGCCAGCATAAAGACAGTCAGTTCATGGACGACGGATGGATGGGCAGCGGCCAGAAGCGTCATGGGATACCAAGCAGGTCAGGCGACGGGAAGCGAGGGGGCAAAGCGGTCCTGCACGATGCGACCCCCCGCCGTCAGGCGGCTGGCCACAAGGATTTCATCGGACGAGTCGTTTTGCGGACGCCCCGTCTCCTTGTCGATGAGCAGGTCGAGGAAATGGCGGACGTTCCGCGCGAAGAGCGCGCTCGCATCGATGGGCAAACGCGAGGGCACGTTGCGGTACCCGACAATCGAGACGCCGGCGCGGGAAACGATCTCGCCCGGCACGGTGGCCGTGCAGTTGCCACCGGCATCGGCAGCCAGGTCGACGACGACGGATCCCGGACGCAGCAGGTCGAGCATCTCGTCCGTCACCAGCACGGGAGCCCTCTTGCCCGGGATGAGCGCCGTGGTAATCACGATGTCGGTCTTGCGCAAGGTCTGGGCGACGAGTTCCGCCTGCCGCCGCCTGTAATCGTCGGACATCTCCCGGGCGTACCCTCCCGATGTCTCGGCTTGCGCCGTCTCGTCCGACTCGACCATCACGAAGGTCGCGCCAAGCGACTCGACCTGCTCCTTGGCCACAGGGCGCACGTCGGTAGCCGAGACCACGGCGCCCAGGCGACGTGCCGTCGCGATCGCCTGCAACCCGGCAACACCGGCCCCCATCACGAAGACGCGAGCCGGGGCGATGGTTCCCGCCGCCGTCATCATCATCGGAAAAGCCCGGCCAAAGACCGCCGCAGCGTCGAGGACGGCTTTGTAGCCGGCAAGGTTGGCCTGGCTGGACAGGACATCCATCGCCTGCGCCCGGGTAATCCGCGGGACCAGTTCCAGCCCGTAGGACACGATCCTGCGCCTGGCGAGGGCGTCAAGCGCTGCCCCGTGCGACCACGGGTCCATGATCGCGACCAGCGTGCACCCTTCGCGAAGCGCGGCAATCTCGTCGCGGATACCCTCACCCGGCCCGGCAGGGCGACGGACCTTAAGCACCAGATCCGCCTTGCCGAGTTCGGGCAGGATGTCTGAAATGACGGCGGCTCCCGCCTGCGCGTAGGCATCATCCGCAACGCCAGCCCTCGTTCCGGCCCCGGCCTCGATGACCACATGGTAACCCTGGCCGACCCAGGTCCGCACCGTATCGGGGCTGGCAGCCACGCGGGCTTCATCGGGCAGTACTTCGGACGGGACAACGACGTGCATGGGTATGGCTGTACCCGACACGGTGAAGTTCAACCTTGGGAGCCGTTGAAGGATTGACGATCGGGCAGGCGTTGCCCAAGATGTGGCCGTGCCTGCCGCCGATGTCCCGTCGCCCAATCTGCGCCTCTACGGCGGTCCCCCCGGGATCGGGGGCAGCGCCCCGCCCGTGTCGCCGGCCGCGCAGGAGCGTATGATGCGACTTCTTGGGCTCCACCGGGATCAGGTGGTCCTTGCGGGGTCAGGACGCGAGGCGGCCAGTTGGTGGGAACGCCATCTTGCCCCGCCAGGCGCGGTTCTGGTCCCTGCCTATGGTTGCCGCTCGATGATCCAGCCGTATCTGCAGGCTTCCCGGGGCATCCGCTTCTACCCCGTCGATCGGCACCTGGTACCGGATCGGGAGGCCCTGATGACGCTCAAGCGCGGTGCGGGCTCGATTCACGTCGTCCATTACTTCGGCTTTCCGGCCCCAGATTGGCTGTACGGCCTGGGCCTGCCCGTGCTCGAGGACGCCGTTCAGGGCCTGCTGGACCCCCAGCACTGGACACGTGGCCGGTGGGCCATCGGCAGCTTTCGCAAGTTCGGCCCGGTGCCGGCCGGCGGATTCCTGCTGGATCGGGTCGACATCCCCCCTTTGCCCGCGCCTGGACCGGACGTCCTTCGGCGCTGGTCGCGCCTGACCCAGCTCAGGCAGGACAAGGAGCGCGCTGCCGCAGCGGGAGATCGTGCAGCGTGGCAGGCGGCCATGGCACGCCTCGCCGAGGACGAGACGGGCATGGACCTGTCCCCCCTAAAGCCCGTGGCACTCGCGGGAGATGCCCTCGCCCGCCTGCAGGACTTCGACCCCGTGACGTGGCGTGCGTCGCGCCGCGAGGCTTACCTGGTCTACCAACGCGGCCTCAAGGGATTGCCGGGGCTCGAACAGGTCATGCCGGACCTGCCGCCCGGTGTCGTACCTTATGGCTTTCCGATCCGCTCCGAGGCCCGGGCCGCCCTGAAGCAGTTGCTGCTTCGCGAGGGCATCGAGACGACC
The DNA here is from genome assembly GCA_016867265.1 of Candidatus Tanganyikabacteria bacterium. GTDB lineage: Bacteria > Cyanobacteriota > Sericytochromatia > S15B-MN24 > VGJW01 > VGJW01. The sequence continues at coordinate 101,061 of VGJW01000009.1, read as the reverse complement.
GTCCACTGGGATGTCCCCAACGAGGTCCCGGCCGCTTCTTTCCCGGACAGCCACTGGCTCGCCAAACGGATCCTCACGCTTCCGGCCGAGGGCCCCGATGCGGCGTCGGGCGCCCGACGTGCCGTCGAGGTGCTGACCCGCTGGGCCGAAAACAGGACCTGAGCGCCTGGATTCAGACCTTGTCCGAGGCGCCCTTCAAGGCAGCTTCATTGGCAAGGTCTGCCCGCGTGGGTCCGGCGGCAACAGGAGCATCAGGATTCTCGATCCGCAAGGCGCCCGTCTCTTCCTCGGCAATCATCGCGACGAAAATCTCGACCAAGTGGGGATCAAACTGCAGGCCGGCCCCCTTCTGCAGAATCGAACAGGCCGTCTCGTAGCCCAGGCCTTTGCGGTAGGGGCGATCGTCGACCATGGCCCCGTAGGCGTCGGCGATACACACGATGCGCGCGTCAAGCGGGATGGCCTCGCCCGCAAGGCCCTCGGGATAACCGCGGCCATCCCAACGCTCGTGGTGATAAACCATGGCGGGAAGAACACTGCTGAAGTGGCGGGTGTTGCCCAGGATGCGACGACCCATGGCCGGGTGCTGCTGCATGAGCTCCCATTCCTCGTCGGACAGGGGCCCGGCCTTCTTCAAGATGGCGTCCGGTACGCCGATCTTGCCCAGATCGTGCAGCCTGGCGGCGAGACGGAACGTCTCGAGACGCTCTCCGTCATAGCCGACGCGCCGGGCGAGTCGTGTCGCGTACTCGGCCACGGCGGAACTGTGGCTCGACGTATAGCCGTCCTTGGCCTCGACCACGGCAGCCAAGGCCTCGATCGCATCGACCAGCGCCTCGCGGCGGAACTGCAGCCCCCGGGTGATGGCCGTGGCGTCCGGTGGCGCCTCCTCCCCCGCACGCACCACGCGATTGCCGCCCGCCTGCTTGGCCATGGCGAGTGCCCATTCGACGCGCTCCAGCAAGGCCCCATGCGCCTCACCCGGACGGGCCTCGGCAAGACCGATGCTGACGGCACCGCCGGAGTGCGCCGGCGACAGCACGGCCGCCCGTCGGATCGCGACGGCCTCACGGATGCGCTCGGCCAGGATCCACGCACCGTCCTGGTCCGTCTGGGGCAACATCACGGCAAGATCGTCCCCTGCCAATCGGGCACCCATGTCGCTGATGCGGATGCACGCGTGAATCACCCCCGCCACCTCGGTCAGCCACGCATCGCCTTCGCTGTAGCCCTGTGCGGCATTGAGCGCGGCCAGCCGGTCCACGTCGATGCGCAGCAGGCTGTAGGACTCGGCATAGCGGCGGCTGGTCGCATCCTGACGCTGCAAGGCATCGAGGAAGACAGAATGCGTCATCAGGCCCGTCAGCGGATCCTTCAAGGCGGGGGCCTGAGCCGATGCCGCCGAGAGTTCGACGACAAGGTGCTGGTCCTCGCCAGAATCCGCCATCCCGAGCAGGTTCAGGATGGCGCTGCGCCGATGCGCGTCCTCAATGGTCCAACGCGTCAATTCAGGGCCCTCCGGAATCGATTCAGGGCTTGAAGATGATGAAGTTCTGAGCGGCGGCGCCGATCATGCCGCTGCGGACAACGGGGTCGACCTTCTCGGACACAAGTTTGTAGGCATCGAGCACGCTGCGGATGGCAGGCTTGCCGTTGCCCTTGGCCATGGCCGACCAGATGGTCGAGAACGAAATCGCGACTTGGTCGGTGCCATCGGCGTGCCTGTCGTACAGGTCCCACATGGCCGCGCCGGCGCGCCACTCGTTGCCCGGCCCGCGGCAGACGGCGGGGGCGTCAGGATGCTCGGGATCCTTTTCGTCCGGCACGTTCTCGTAGCGCAGCGGAGCACGACGCGGAACCATGAACTCGAAGCTGGCGTTCGGGGCATCGCTGGGGACGCTGACAGCCAGGCTAAGGTAGCTCGCGACGCCCTCGGAGAAAGCGATGGTCTCGTCGTAGCAGCGATCGATGTAGTGCTGCCCGCCGCCGAAGCGCATGTTGAGGCCCTGGTCGCTGATGGCGTGGCCCATCTCGTGGCCATTGACGTCCCACTGCTTGGCCCGGGTCATGTTGACCTGCCCGAAGCTGTAGTAGTCGGCGCTGCCGGGCCACGTGATGCCGATGCGAGCCTTCCAGAAAGCCAGCGACACGCCCTCACGCTGGAACGTCTCCACGTAGCGAACACCAATCTCGTGGATGCACGCCGCCTCGGCATTGGCCGTACCACGAACCAGGCCGATCTCGCCCAGATCGACGCCGGAACCGGCCGTGAACGGCGCCCCCTCCCAACGATACTTCTCGATGTCCCAGAACTGGTTGGCGAGGCGGTAAGACAGCGTCAGGCCGATGCGCTGGAACTTGGGGTCGATGTCCAGGCTGAAGTTCCCCGCGGCGTCCGTCGTCGTTGCGGCCACCACCTTGTTGCCCGAGCCCAGGGCCTCGACGGTCGCGTAGGCCAGAGGGGAGCGGGCACCCGAGAGGTCATCGGCCAGGAGGCGCCCCACCACGGGAACACCCGTCGCCACGCGCGGTCCGGCATAGGCCTTGGGCTGGCGAACGGCCTCGACCGGAAACACCCGGACACCTGCCTCCAGGCGTCCTTCGCCCGCGAGACGCCGGACCAAGGCCTCGAGCGCGACGGGTTCCGCCGCCAGATCCCGGTCTTGGGCCTCATGGGTGCTGCGGAACACCATTTGCGCCGCCGATGCCGGCGCGACGACCACGGAACGGGCGCCCACGACCGGCTGCTGACCGGCCACGAGCGGCGTGCCGCAGGCCACGAGGGCGATCGGGGCAAACAAAAGCGCTGAACGACGCATCAGACACCTCTAAAATAAGCGCAAGTTAAGAAACCATAAAGGAAAGCGCAAGCCGATGCAAGAGGTTGTGCGCGAAATAGGCAGATTTCCGTTGTCGTCCGGGCGCCGAGGCCCTACAAGAGGGGACCCCTCCCCACCCTCACCAAGGCAGGAACGAGATGGCCAGAATCCTGATCGCCGACGACGACCCCAACATGCGGCTCTTGCTGCAAAAGCAGCTCGAACACGAAGGTTACGAGATCCTGACGGTCGCCGGAGGTTCCGCAGCGATCGAGACGTGCCGCCGCGAAATCCCGGACCTGCTGATCCTCGACCTGATGATGCCGGATGTCGACGGCCTCGAGGTCTGTCGGCAGTTGCGCCGGGATCATGCTCTGCCCATCATCATGCTGACGGCCAAGGCCAGCGACACCGACAAGGTCGTGGGGCTAGCGGCGGGTGCCGACGAGTACATGACCAAGCCCTTCAGGAGGGTCGAGCTTGCCGCCCGCGTTAAGGCCAACCTGCGGCGGGTCGAGCGCGTGCGCCAGAGCATGACCGAGGCCCGCCACATCCTCGAGGTGGGCGACCTGCGCATCGACGATGACGAACACACGGTAACGCTCGGTGACAAGTCGCTGGACCTCCCCTTCAATGAGTACAAGCTCCTGGTGTTGCTGATGGCTAACCTGGGCAAGACCATCACCCGCGACACCATCCTGTTCAGGGTCTGGGGCGACGACTTCTTCGGGGATGACCGGGTCGTCGACGTCCACATCTGCCGGCTGCAGGACAAGCTGGATCGCCTCGGGCCCTCCCCGGTGGCCATCCGGACCGAACGGGGCGTCGGCTATTGCTGCGTCTCGCTGATCGGCACGGAAACCGAGGCATCCTGATGACGATCCGACGGTGAGGAATCAGCGAGAGCGGGCATGGTGTCGGCATGAGTCCCGAGGTCGCGCCAGGCCCCGTGCCGCTGGCACGCGGCGGTCTGCTCGCACGGACTCCGGCGGGTCCCATCCAGTTCGGTGCGGTGCCGGAGACCATCAAGGACACCATCGGGACAGCGGACGGTGTCCCCGCCATTTACGTGCTGCCCGGGCACCTGTTCTCGGCCGAACTTGGCATCAGCCTCGCCGACCTCGAGTTTCCCGTCTACTACAACTACTTCGTCAAACGGAAACGTACCACCGTCATCTGCGAAGAGCGGCAGAAGCGGGACCTGACGGCGATGATGCGCGAGGCAGTGTTCGGCCCGGAAAAACCCGATGTCTCGCGCGAGGTCCTGCGGGGCCCGGTGCCGGATTTGGCCGCGGAGTTCCGCTACTTCAAGACCTGTCCGTTCCGGGGTGTCGAAATGGACCTGAGCGACATGCTGTCCTTCGTCACCTTCGATCGCAAGGGCATCGCCAGGGTCGACGGCGTGACGGTGCGCCAGTCAGCCGGTGCGGGTTTCGTCCTGCTGGAGGGTGACACGAAACTGGCCCGATTCCCGGAGCAGGTTCCCTTGCCCGAGCAGGCCAGCGAGCGCCATGTCCGCATGGCTCCGTTTCATCCGCCCGCCTTCGGCCTGACGTTCATCGGTACCGGCCACGGCTTCGATCCCGAGACGATGACCAGCGGCTTCATCATCTGGGCCAACCATCGCGGCATTCTCGTGGACCCTCCCGTCGGCAGTATGGACTGGCTGCGCGACCAGGAGATCAACCCGAAGCTCATCGATGCCATTGTCTTGACGCACTGTCATGCCGATCACGACGGCGGCACCCTGCAGAAGGTGCTCGCCGAAGGCCGAATCCGGGTCTTCACGACGCCCACGATCATGCGGAGCTTCATGATCAAGAACGCACCGCTGGCAGGCCTGTCCCGGACCCGCTTCGCGTCCCTGTTTGATTTCACGCCCGTCGGCATCGGCGAACCGATCCGTATCGAGGGGGCCGAGTTCCATTTCCGATATTCCCTGCATTCCGTCCCATGCGTGGGCTTCGAGGTCTTTTACGGGGGGCGTTCGCTGGTCTACAGTTCGGACACGCTCTACGACCCTGCAACCTTCCGCGCCCTGCATCGCCTGGGCGTCATCGATCAGGCGCGTCTCGACCAGCTGATGGGCTTCCCGTGGCATCACGACCTGGTTCTGCACGAGGCCGGCATCCCCCCCCTGCATACGCGCCTCGAGGAGCTCCTTAAGCTGCCTGAAGACGTCCGGCGTCGCGTCATGCTCATTCACCTGAGCGCGCGGAATCTGCCCGAAGGAACCGGCATGCGCATCGCACCCGCGGGCCTCGACCAGACGGTGACGCTGGTCGACGAGCGACCGCGGAACAGCCCTGCCCAGACAACGCTGGATGTCCTGAGCCGGGTGGGCCTCTTCAGCAGCCTGCCTTGGGCCAAGGCGGCCGAGGCATTCTCGATGACGCGGGCGCGTCGCTGCAAGGCCGGGGAAATCCTGATCCGGCGTGGGGACCCCGGTGGCGAGTTCTTCATCATCGTCGAGGGCAAGGCTGCCGTGCTCGATGGCGAGGGCCGCGAGGTCGCGATATACGGGCAGCACGACTACTTCGGCGAGACGGCCATTGTCCTTGGCACGCCACGCACGGCGGACGTCGTTGCCCGGTCGGACCTCGAGGTCCTCACCATGGCCGCCCATGACCTGCTCTACCTGCTGCGCGGCACGGAACTCCTCGAGACGCTTCGCCGCCTCGCCAGCATCCGGCAGCTGCCCGCTTGGGACAGGCTGGCCTATTCGCCTGTCTTCCGGCAGCTGACGCCCACCCAGCGCACCCAATTCCAAGGCTTGCTAGAGGCCGTGGTGCTGCCCGACGGCACGGAACTGACGCAGGCCGGCCAACGGGCGCGGGTCTGCTATCTGATTGACGAGGGCCTCGTTGTCGGCGAGGCCGATGGCCTTCCGGACCTGACGTGGGGCGGGGGGGAAATCGCGGGAGAGCTCGACCGCATTCTCGACCAGAAGCCCGCATCGCGGCACCTCGTGGCACGCGGCCCCGTCACCGCCTACCGCATGGCGGCATCGGACCTTCGCCGCTTCTTGCAGCAGAACCCCGGAGTCTACCTGCGGCTCACCTCATCGCTGCTGCGGGCCTAAGGCCCCACAGCGAACGGTCCGGCCGGCCCCGAGCAGGACGACCGGACCGCAGCGGAACGACATCAGGCGATGGTGACGGCGGGGTCCAGGTAGACATCCTGAATGGCGTGAAGCAGGGCCGCGCCCTCGGCCATCGGACGCTGGAACGCCTTGCGGCCCGAGATCAGGCCCATGCCGCCCGCGCGCTTGTTGATGACGGCCGTCTTGACCGCCTCGGCCAGGTCCGTGGCGCCCGAACTGGCGCCACCGCTGTTGATCAGGCCCGCACGACCCATGTAGCCGTTGGCCACCTGGTAGCGGGTCATCTCGATGGGATGGTCCGCGGACAGTTCGGTGAAGACCCGCTTGTCGATCTTGCCGAAGTTGATGGTCTCGTAGCCGGACTTGAAGACCTCGGGCAGCTTCTGCTTGACGATGTCGGCCTTGATGGTGACACCCAGATGATTGGCCTGACCCGTCAGGTCCATCGCCGTATGGAAGTCCGTGCCGTCCTTCTTGAAGCCGTTGTTGCGGGTGTAGCACCAGAGGATGGTCGCCAAGCCCAGTTGGTGCGCTCGTTCGAAGGCCTCGGCGACCTCGACGATCTGCCGGCGCGACTCCTCGGAACCGAAGTAGATGGTCGCACCGACGGCCGCTGCACCCATCGCCGCAGCTTCGTCGATGGACCCGAACATGACCTGATCGTGGGTGTTGGGGTACGAGAGGAACTCGTTGTGGTTGATCTTGACGATGAAGGGGATACGATGGGCGTACTTGCGAGCCACCGAGGCCAGCACGCCGTAGGTCGAAGCCACAGCGTTGCAACCGCCCTCGATGGCGAGGCGAACGATGTTCTCGGAGTCGAAGTAGATGGGGTTCTTGGCGAAGGAGGCGCCGGCGCTGTGCTCGATGCCCTGATCGACGGGCAGGATCGACAGGTAGCCCGTGCCGGCGAGACGCCCCGTGGAGAAGAGGCGCTGCAGGTTGTTGAGCACGGGAATCGGTCGGTCGGAGGGGGTGAAGACCCGATCCACGAAGTCAGGACCCGGCAGGTGGAGCAGGGACTTGTCGATGCCCTTGCAGGCGTAGTTGAGCAGACTGTCGGCTTCGGCGCCGAGCAACTCCTCAAGCTTGTGGGCAATGGCGGTGGCCATGGGAGAACCTCCACGAAGATGGGACTCAGGATAGGTCAAGGTTAACATGCCGGAACCCAGCACGCTCGCGGACATCGTGCCCTTCGAGGACGAGGCGGGCGACGTCATCGCCAAAGCCCGCGCCGGGCTCGGCCTGCCACGGGCGCAGGTGGCCGGTCGGACTGGCCTGCCCGAGACACGGCTCGCCGCCTGGGAGTCACTCGCCGAGCCCCTGCCAGCCGACGCGGCCGACGACTTGGGCCGCTGCCTCGATCTGCGTGGAGGAGCCCTTGCGGCCCTCGCCAACGGCACATCGCGGCCCGAACCCCTGGCAGAACCGGACGATGGCTGGCAGACGCTGCGCTGCACGCTCTCGGAAGCGACTGGGGGCTACGCCTCGAACACGTGGATCGTCTGGCAACCGGCAAGCAGGACGGCCTGGGTCGTCGACCCGGGCTTCCGGCCCGAGGTGCCGCGGGCGTGGCTGAACAGGGAGCATGTCACGTTGCGAGGCATCCTTGTCACGCACGGGCATCGGGACCACGTAGGAGGCGCAGGCTGGCTTTCCGGAGAAACGGGAGCCCCCGTGTTCCTGCACCCTCGGGACCATGCTCTGGCGCGTGCCAGCGGCGTCGAGGGGCCCCTTCTCCATCCGGATGCACTTCGGGATCCCGACGTGCGCCATCTGCCCACTCCGGGCCACACGCCCGGTGGGTGTACGTGGCGGCTGGGCACAAGGCTGTTCCCGGGCGACACGATGTTCGCGTGCTCGCTGGGCCGGACCTTCGGGGGACCGACCGACCATCCCGAGCATCGGTCCTCGCTCGCACGACTGCTCAAGGAGCCCGAGGAGACGCTGCTGCTTCCGGGACATGGGCCGGGGACCACCGTGGGCCGCGAACGCGCCGCCAACCCCTTCGCCAAGGAGACGACCGCAGGGCCGTCCTAGATCTTGGCCTTGATGTCCGCCATGATCTTGGTCATGTAGTCGAAGGTCGACTCGAGCTTCTCAAAGCCCGCGGCCATGGCATCCGGCCCGCAGGCCAGCCCGCACGCCTTGTAGGCCTGGGACCACAAGCCGCAGTTGTGCTCCACGCACCCGGCCTGCTGGGCAGCCGTGCTCATCACCGGGCAAAGCTTGCGCGGGCGTTGCTGCAGCGACCCTGTCGGCGAGGTCTGGCCGGGCAATCCTCCGGTCTGGGGCGCACCGGGCTGCTGGGGCTGGGGTGAACCGGCCATCGGAAACCTCCGAATTGCGCACCCCGACGTGACGCACGTCAGGTCCGGCGCGGGGACAGGGAGGTATGATAGGCAGGCGAGGGCCTTTCGTCAAAAGCAGCCCGGTCCTACTCGTCCCGCGGTGCCCCGGTCGTGTCGAATCCTGTCCCCGACGACGCCCTGATTGGCGATCTGCTCGTCCGATCCCGCCTTGTCACGCCTTCCCAGTTGGCAGAGGCCCAGCGGCGCGTCCAGCAGGAAACCGTCGCCAAGCCCATTCCCATGCCACCGGCCGTCGTCCCCGACGATGCCGCGCAGGTCGTGCCCTTCAAGGACCCGCGACGCGGCACGGTCATGGCCTCGGTCAAAGCGGGAGATCCCGTGGGTACGGGTGGCTGGCCTCGCTGGACCGACGGCCGGGTGCTCGTGCTCTCTATGGATGGCCTTGCCATCGAGGATGTCGTCCAGGCCCCTGCAAACGTCCGGCCGGGCCTGTTCGCCACGCCACAGGGTGGCTTTCTCGCACTCGCCGGCGTGCCCCAGCGCGCGACCTCCCCCTCGATTCTGACCCTGCCCAGCCCGATCCAGTCTCCCCAGCCCGAACCCGTCGGCCCCATCGATCTCGCCACGTCCCCCGGGGGAGAATTCATCCTCGCCGGCAATCGCGGGACGGGCATCGTCCACGTCATCGCAGCGGCTTCCGGCACCCAGGCAGCCGCAGTCCAGATCCGTCCGGCCGGTGGCCGAAAAGGCCTCGGACTTGCCGTGCTCGGTCGCCAAGGCTGGGTCACGGATGGCCAGACGCCACGCCTGGGCGTCATCGACCTGACGACAGGCAAGCCGCGCTTCCAGAACTTCCCTACAGGGCCCTTGGGGCCTCTCGGCTTGAGTCCCGATGGCCAGTTGCTTTACGTCCTGTTCTACCGCACGGGGGACGAACTGGGCCTGCTGACAGTCTCGACCGCGGACCTGCGTGTCCGCCACCTGCTCAACCTGCCGGGCCATCGGGCGACGTCCGCCCCCATCGAGTCTTTCCGCGTCTCCCCGGACGGGCACCGCCTGAACGTCATCGTGCAGGAGGGCACGCAGGCCGATCGCCATCGACTGCTGACGATCGACCTGCAGCGACGCAAGCTCGAGAAGGACGCACCGCTTGACATGTTGCCGCTCACGCTGGCGCACCCTCCCGTGCGCGAGTGGCTGCCTGTGACGCCCAGCCTGACGGACGTGCTCATCGGGATGGGCGTCGTCACACGTGCCGAATTGGCCCGCCTGAAAGACAACGACCCCCAGGCAGGCCCCCTGGATGACAGCCGGGTCGATCCGCTGGTCGTGGCCCAGCTTCCCGAGCGGATGGTGCGGTCGCTGGGCATGGTGCCGCTGTTTCGCGAGGATGGCCGCCTCGTGGTCGCCATGCTCGACCCGCGGGACCCGACGGGCCTGCAGCTGGCCGCCCAGTTGGCCGGCGGTGCAGAACCCACGGCAGTCGTCATCGGAGAGGAGCAGCTCGCCCGGTTTCTGACGGGTCGCTACCCCCAGCTGCTCGAGCAGGCAGCAGCCCTTCGGTCAGGGCAGCCGGCCAATCCCGTTCCCGACCCGCCCCCAGCCAAGCCTGCCGAACCGGACATGCCCGAACCGCAAGCAGACATCCTGACGCCCCCCCTCGCGGCGTGGGCCGGCATGCAAGCGGAGGACCGGAGTCCCGATACAACCGATGAAGCCAGCGAAGTCCACTCGGTCGACGCCTGGGTCGACCAGGACGCCAGTGAGGTGCTGCTGGCTGATCCCCCGCGCCGCCGGGCCGTCGGGCTAGCCCCGGACGGAAGCGAGACCTGGTCCCAGCGGATGCCGATGCCGGCGATGGTGCGCCGGGTGCCGGGTGGCAACGTGCTGCTCGTTGATCTGGACCTGGGCCGCGTCATCGAGTTCGACCGCAGGAACCAGACGGAAGTCTGGGGCTTCGGAGGCGGGGATGCCGAGCGTCTGAGGCAGCCCCGTCATGCTTCCCGGCTCGCCAACGGCCATACGCTCGTCGTTGATACGGGCCAACATCGTGTGCTCGAGGTGACTCCCGTCGGCAGCGTTGTCTGGAGCTACGGCGAGACTGGCAAGGCCGGCGTGGCGCGTGGCCTGCTCTTCAAGCCTGGCGCGGCCCTGCGTCGGCCCGACGGTCTGACGGTCATCCTGGATACGGGAAACCACCGCATCCTCGGTATCGATGCGCAAGGCGAGGTGCTGTGGCAGTACGGCAACGCCTCGAGCCGGCTCGGTGGCGGCCAGGGCACCGGGGCCGGGCAGCTCAATGATCCCCAGGGCATTGCCTTGTTGCCCGAGGGCGGCCTCCTCGTCTGCGACACCGGCAACCAGCGCGTCCTCGAGCTGGACGGCGGGCGACAGATTCGCTGGGCCCACCGGATCGCCCCGGCGCGGGGCGGAGCGGCGGCCCGAGACCCTTACGCGGCAGAGCGCGACGGCCAGGGTCGGACGTGGATCGCCGGCCGCGGCGGTGCCGTCTGTGTCGATGCCGAGGGCCGTCCGGCCAGGGAGTTGAACCTGGGTGCGCCATCCTCCCCCGGCGAGGTCTCACAGCCAGAAAGCCCCGCCCCCGAGGTCCAGCCCAGGGAAGCACCCGCCCCCGAGACCCAGGCCAGTGCCCTGCCACCCAACTTGCCCGAGACCTTCCTGTTCGCGGATCGCTCGCGCCACCGGCTGCTCGAGGTCAACCGCAAGCTGCAGGTCAGCTGGCAATACACCGGTCTGTCCGGTGGCGAAAGACAGCGACTGGCACAGGCCCGGTACGCGTGGCGGACACCTCAGGGCGGCACCCTGGTCGCCGACACGGGCCATCATCGAATCATCGAGATCAGGGACAACGCGATCGTCTGGCAGTTCGGCAAGATGGGGGAACGGGGTGCCGCTCCCAAGCAACTCGATGAACCTGCGAGCGTCGAGCGAACAAACCAAGGAACCTTCCTGGTGGCGGACATGGGCAACAGACGCGTCGTCGAGGTCACGGTCAGCCAGGACGTGGTGTGGCGCAAGGACAACCTTGCGGCGCCCAGCCATGCGACGCGGCTACCCAATGGCCATGTGCTTGTCACGGACTGGGGGGGGCACGCCGTCTATGAGTTCGATGCACAGGGACGGACGGTATGGGCCTTCGGGCAACCGGGCAACGCGGGCAACGCTCATGGCCAGTTGTTCCATCCGGAACACGCCACCCGGCTTGCCAACGGGCACACCCTGATCGCCGACACCCAGAACCACCGCGTGCTCGAACTGGACCCCTCAGGCAAGTTCGTCTGGCAGTATGGTGGGGCGCCTGCCTGCTACGGCCGCAAGGGAAGGTTCCAGATGCAGATGCTGACCCCCGTCCTGGCATGGCGACTCGACTCGGGCAGGACGATGGTGCATCACGCCGGCGCCAACCACCTCGTCGAAGTCGACGGCAGCCACAACCTGACCTGGCACTTCCAACTCACCTGATCCGGCCGCCGCAACCCGATCAGAGGGTCCAGGTCGTCATCGCGTCATCAGGGATTTGCAGGTCTTCGGGGTCGACCCAGTCGGCCAGAGGCACCCGGAAGTTCACGACCTCGAGATGGTCGTGCGCATAACGGTAGTGCACATGCTTGCGGATGCGAGCCAGAAAGGCCTCCGGATCGGCTTCGGCCACGATCAACTGGATGCGCGTCCTTGGCAGATGCCGACAGGCATGCAGGACGGTGGCATCCTCGATGGGGGCAACCTTGACCCACAACGTCGGAACGCCCGTGGCATCGAGTGCGGCCAGGTCGGCCCTAAGGCGGGGCTCGAGCGGCGGGTCCAGCAGGGGCTGGCGCGGGTCCCGATGATGCAGGAGCCAAGCCAAGGCCTTCAGGCAGACCCGATCCCACGACTCGCCACGGTCGCGGTACAGCGACAGCCGATCTTTGCGACCGATCCGGAAATGGACCCGACCCTCGGTCGGCGGTTCCGTCAGGGCGCGCATGGCCTCATGCTAGCATGGCGCCATGCGCAGGCATTGGTGGGCGTCGCGGGTCGTGTTGGCCACGTTGGCGGCAGGCTGTGACGCAGCGGGCAACTTGCCGGGCCTCGGCACCCAGGTGCTTTCAGGCACGATTACGGGCGCAGCCATCGAGGGCCTCAAGGTCGGCATCTTGAAAGACGTGCCCTTCCCTGAGGACTTGCCGAAGGCAGAAGTCGTTCAGGTGGCGGCAGACGGCGCCTTCCGCTATGCCATCCCCACGGGCGTCAGCAACCTGACGGTCTTCGCGTTCCGCGACGCGAACGGCAACGGCCGCTACGACGCGGGCGAGGCCAACTCGTATTCGGGATGCACGGCATGTTCCTACCTGCAGGTCGTACGTGTCGGCGAGCAGTGGACCGTGCAGGCCGTGGGCGGATCCGGCACGCAGGCCCAAGGCTTGGGCAGCGCCCGCATAGCCTTCGCCGGCTGATTCAACGCCCGGCGCGGGCCTGCTGGGTCCCCTCGGCCACGTCGACCATCCGCTCGATGACGTCCTCCGTCACGTATTCATTGACGGCATGCCGACCGTCCTGCAAGCGATAGTCCTGATGCATGCCCTGCCGACGCTTGAAGTCTATGACGGCCCGCGACGTCGCGTCGTCCCACTGTCCCGTGGGCTCGGTGGCGTAGCCGATGCCCCGCAGGACCATCTGCAGGTCACGAACCCTGTCGGGTGTGCCCACGTCGGGACCGATGGCCTTGGTCGCATAGCTGCCCACTTCGGCCATGAAACGGCTGACGTTCTCGGGCTCAGGGGCGATGCCATGCTTGCGGGCAAGCTCCTCGGGCTCGAGCGGTGACGCGAGGAAGTCCCGCACTGGGCCCATGCGTCCGAGCGCATCGAGGGCGACACCGGCGACAGGCGAGATGGGAAAGAGCACGATGGGATTGGCCACGGCGAATCGCGCTGCCGTCTGGGCAAACCGCTCCCACACCGGAGCCTTGGCCGCGACCTGAGCAGCATCGCTGGCAAGATTGCCGGCCACGACTCCACCTGCGGCGAGCCTGCCGGCACCCTCCAGCATCGACAGCGACTTCTGCCCCTCAAGCAGCGCCCTCACCACGCCGGAATCCAGCACTTGGCCGGCTTGCAGGGCCTTGGCAACGGCCTGGATGCGCGAGGCCTGCTCGGCCGCCTCCGTACCGATGGCGGCAGCTCGGCCGGCCTGGCCCAAAATACGCCCGGACGAAAGCATGCCCTGGCTGCGCATCAAGAGGTCCGCGCTGGACATCATCTGGCCTGCGACCCGAATCGCGAAAGGCCGCTCCAGGATGGCGGCATAATGCCCAAATCGCGAGAGTTGCCCAACTTTGGCTGCGTGGGCTCCTCGACCAAAGGCTCCCGCCATCCGCGTGAGTTGCGTCGCCTCGGCCACGTGTCCAAGCTTGGCCAGCTGTTGGGCCTTGGCCGCCAGCTGGCTGGCCTCGCCAGACCACTTGGCGGCCAGGTAACCGGCCTTGGCCGCCTCACCGACGGTCGCACCGGCCTTGACCGCACCCATCGCACCGCGTCCGAAGTTGGCCGCGGACTTGGCGCCCTGAACCACCTCTGCAGGCCCGAGGAACAGCGAGCCGATTTCGACGATGCCACGCCCCAGGGCCTTGCCCGGCCGGCCTTCCTTGATTGCTTGCGTGTACGGCTCGACCAAGGCAGCCCCGATGGTCCTCAACCCCTGACCGGGATTGCGGATGACCATCGCTGCCAGCGAACCGATGCCCTTCGCCGTCTGGATCGGGTGAGAAACGACCTGCCACAGGCCCTTGGCCATGTCCACGACGGCCTCGCCGCCCCCGACGAAGACATCGCGCACGAACTGGCCCGTCTCCCGAAGCGGGTTCGTCTGCCCCATGGGACGCGTACCCGGACCGTTGAGCGGACGGGTCCCGGTCTGGCGGCCAACGGCCATCCTGTCGGACATGGGGGGTCCTCCTGACTCATTGTCGCCCCAGCCGCCCGAGCATCGGCCGAGGGAAACGGACTATTAATGAATCAGAAACAATTTCTCAGTACTGCTGATTGCGGGCCGCCTCGCGCACCAAGGGATGCACGGCGAGCAAGGCCGAGACCAAGGTCACGGGATCGCCGGCATGAAGCAGGTGGCGCGCCAAAGCGTGGTGCGTATCGGCCGATGAGCCGGCATAGGCGATCAGGTCTTCGGAAGCCATCTTGAGGCCCCGGGGCCGCGTACGCCCACGCCCATTGTCCTGCGGCGGCAGGGGACGCGGCTCCCGGACGCGCAGAGCGGACGCGACCGCCGCGGGCTCCGCCTCACGCGGGGCCAAGCGCGGAGTGTTGCGGGTGGCCTCGGCGGCTCTTGGCGCTTCGGTGCGCGCAGGAGCCTCCTCGGCAGCTGTGGCGGGGCTCGGGATCTCGGCAGACTTCACGCCCTTGGGCCTGCGTGCGGCGAGCGCCTCCTCGATCCGGGTGAATTGGCGCTCCTCAGGTGGCGTGACCATCGTGATAGCCACGCCGCTTCGACCAGCGCGACCGGTACGTCCGCACCGGTGGAAGTAGACCTCGGGATTGTTGGGGACCGAGTAGTTGACGACGTGGCTGATGCCGGCAATGTCGAGGCCACGGGCGGCGACCTCGGTGGCGACAAGCAAGGTGAAGCCCTGCGACTTGTAGCGATCCATGACCTTGAGCCGGTCTTGCTGGCTCATGTCGCCGTGGAGACAATCGGCGGAGAAGCCTTGGGCGCGCAGGCGACGCGTCAGCCAAGGCGTCTCGGTCTTGGTGTTGCAGAAGATGATGCCCTGAGTGATGTGCTCGCCCTTGAGCAGACGAGCCAGACCCTCGAACTTCTTCTCTTGGCTGACACGGACCACGCGATGCTCGATGGTCGTCGGCGTCTGCTCCTCGGGCTGGGCCTGAAGTCGGCGGGGGTCCTTGAGGGTCCGCTTGGCAATCTTGAGAATTTCCGGCGGGAAGGTTGCCGAAAAGAACAGGGTCTGCTGACGCTGGCGGGCGGCATCCAGAATGAACTCGAGGTCGACCTTGAAGCCCATGTCGAGCATCTCGTCGGCCTCGTCGAGCACCACGGACCGCACATGGTCCAAGCGAAGCATGCCACGCTCGAGCAGGTCGCGCAGCCGACCGGGCGTCCCGACGAGGACCGTGGCCCACTGCGCGGTGGTGACGTGCTCCTTGATGGGAATGCCTCCGAAGACCGCACCGATGACAATACCGAGGGCCGCACCGGCGCGCTCGAGTTCGGTCGCCACCTGAAGCGCGAGTTCACGGGTGGGAACGACCACCAGCACCTGGCAGTCAGGGCGATGGAGATCGACCCGGTTCAGCAGCGGCAACCCGAAGGCCAGCGTCTTGCCCGATCCGGTCTTGGCCTGAACCAGCAGGTCACCGCCCTCCTGGACAGCAGGGATGGCGAGCGCCTGGACAGGTGTGGCCGTGGCGTAGCCCATCTCGGCCAGACCCTCGAGCAACTCGCGACGAAGATGGAAGGAACGGAACTCGGGGCGCTCGGTGGCACTGATTGGCATGGTCCACTGTAGCACCTTGCAACGGTTCGCGGATTCCCGTATGGTGCCCGGCATGAACATACGCATCACCTACTGCACGATGTGAGGCTACCTGCCGGAGGCCACCAGTTTGGCGGCCCTCATCATGCAGGATCTGTCCATCGAGGCGACCTTGGTGCCCGGCACCCGGGGTGTCTTCGATGTGCATGCCGATTCCGTGCTGGTCTACTCCAAGCATCAGACCGGCGTGTTCCCTGAGGGCCCCGAGGTCATCAGCCAGCTGCGCACCCTCGCCTGAGGCAACAGCTTAGCTTGAAGGGCCTGTCTGGGTTCACCGGACAGGCCCTTGTTTGCGTCGTGACGATCAGGTACCGCTCTGCCAGGAGGCAAGGTAGGTCTCCTGCTCGGGAGTCAGCGTATCGATGGTGATGCCCATGGTGGCCAGCTTGAGGCGCGCCACCTCCTGGTCGATCGACTTGGGCACGACGTGGACGCCGGCATCCAGATTGGCGTGTTCGCGGGCGAGATACTCGAGCGAAAGCGACTGGTTGGCGAAGCTCATGTCCATGACGCTCGCAGGATGCCCCTCGGCCGCCGCCAGGTTGATCAGCCGACCTTCGCCCAGCAGCACCAGACGCCGCCCGCCCGCAAGAACATACTCCTCGACGAAGGGGCGGACCGTCCGATGGCTGGTGGCCATCGCCTCGAGCGACGGAATGTCGATCTCGTCGTTGAAATGCCCGGAATTGCAGACGATGGCACCATCCTTCATGGCCAGCATATGCTCCTGGGCGATGACATGCAGGTTGCCCGTGACCGTGATGAACACGTCACCGACGCTGGCGGCCTCGCTCATCGGCATCACGCGATAGCCGTCAAGCACGGCCTCGATGGCCTTGGTCGCATCGATCTCGGTCACGATGACATCGGCGCCATGGCCCTTGGCCCGGCTGGCGACGCCCCGTCCGCACCAGCCATACCCGATGACGACCACCTTCTTGCCGGCGAGCAGGACATTGGTCGCCCGGATGATGCCGTCGAGGGTGCTCTGCCCCGTACCGTAGCGGTTGTCGAAGAGATGCTTGGTGTCGGCTTCGTTGATGGCCACGACAGGATACTTGAGCGCTCCGTCGGCCGCCATGGCCTTCATGCGGATGACGCCGGTGGTGGTTTCCTCGGTCCCGCCGATAACACCGGCAAGCAGGTCGGTGCGCGCGCGGTGCAGTTCGGTGACCAGGTCGGCGCCGTCGTCCATCGTCACGGTCGGCTTGCTGTCCAGCACCGCACGGATGTGACCGTAGTAGGTCTCGTGGTCCTCGCCCTTGATGGCGTAGGTCGGGCAGTCATAATGCACGGACAGGGCCGCCGCCACGTCATCCTGAGTCGAGAGCGGGTTGCTGGCGCAGAGGTACACCTCGGCCCCTCCGGCGACGAGGGTCCTCATGAGGTTGGCCGTCTCCGACGTGACGTGAAGGCACGCGGCAACACGCAAACCCGCCAGCGGACGCTCGGCCGCGAACCGCTCGCGGATGCTCCGCAGCACGGGCATTTCGCGATCCGCCCACTCGATGCGCAGGCGTCCGGCATCGGCCAGCGCCAGATCCTTGACATCACCCTTCACGGCTACCCTCGACATGACATCCTCCCGGAACGGCCCGCCGTCACTGCCGCGACGCCCGGACCACAAGGGCGATGCCGATCCCCCCGCCGATGAGATTGGGCGCCCATGCAGCCCACAAGGGGCTCAGATGGCCGGCCTGTCCCAGTGCGGTGAACAGGAACATCGCCACGTAGTAAGCAAAGATCACCAGGATGCTGACGCCAAGACCGATGGCATTGCTGCTGCGCTGGGGGCGCAGACCCAACGGGGCACCGACCAAGGCGAAGACGAGGCTGGCAAACGGGATTGACAGCTTCTGATGCCATTGTACGCCCAGCTCCCGGACCTGACCATCCATGCGACCACTGCCCTGCATCTGGTCCAGATGGCGTCCCAGTTCGGCCAGCGTCATCTCCATGGCATCCTTGCGTTCCTCGGCGAGCACGGCCAATGAGGCCTGCAACCGAACAAGCCGGGTCTTGAACGTCGCGACGTAACGATAGCCACCGTCCTCACCAATCTGGTACAGCGTGCCATCCTCGAAGCGCCAGCCACCGCCCAGCCAGCGAGCACGCCGCGCCTGCACGATGCGGGCGAGGACAGGCCCGTCGAACTCCTGGACCGTCACGCCCTGCATGTCGACGCCGTCGAATCGCTGGGCGTGAAAGAGGCGCTTGAGGCGCCCGTGCTCGAACTCGTCATGGAACAGATTTTCCCTGGCGACGGGCAACTTCTGCCTGCCCTGAGCCCCCTCCAGCAAGAGCCGCGCACGCTGTTTGGCGGGCGGCACGACGTACTCGTTCAGGGCGATCGTGGCGCCCGAGACCAAGGCAGCCGCCACGAGGCAAGGAAACAGGATGCGCGGCAGGGATACGCCACAGGCACGCATCGCCGTAATCTCCAGATCCCCGGACAGGCGCCCGAAGGTCAGCAAGGCTGCGAGAAGCATGCTCATCGGAAACGTGTAGAACACCATCTCCGGCAACCGCAGCAGCAGCACTTCCGCGACAACCCAGAACGAGAGGCCGAAGCGCACCATGGCGCGAACCAGATCGAACAGGACGGACGAGGCCGTCATGATGCAGGTGAAGGCGGCCACCCCGAAAAGGAAGGGCCCCATCAGCTCGGCCAGCAAGTAACGGTCGATGAGGCCGGGCCGCCATCCCGGCCGACCCGTGCGGGCGCGATCCGCTGCGGGTGACACCGGTGCCCGCGGGGGGGCAGGAAGCGTCACAGGCCGAACTCTTCGCCCAGGTAGTGCTTGCGGGCGACTTCCGAGGCCACGATCTCGTCAGGCGTGCCCTCGAAGAGGATGGTCCCCGAGTCGATGATGTAGGCCCGATCGACGATCTTGAGCGTGTCGCGGACGTTGTGGTCGGTGATCAGCAGGCCCAGGTTGCGGGAGCGCAAGTGCCGCAGCATCTTCTGGATGTCGGCGATGGCCAACGGGTCGATGCCCGAGAACGGTTCGTCCAGCAGGATGAAGGACGGATCGGTGGCCAGCGCCCTTGCGATCTCGACGCGGCGTCGCTCACCGCCGGACAGTTGCATCCCCTTGGACTTGCGGATTTTCTGGATGCTGAACTCGTCCAGCAACTCTTCGAGACGGCGGCGCTGGACGTCCTTGGGTATGCCCAGCAACTCCCACACGGCCAGCAGATTCTGCTCGACCGTCAGCTTACGGAATACGGAGGGTTCCTGCGCGAGATACCCGATGCCCTTGCGGGCCCGCAGATGCATCGGCAGGTGGGCGATCGCCTCGTCGTCGAGCTGGACCGCACCCTCGTTCGGACGCACCAGGCCGACCACCATGTAGAAAGTCGTTGTCTTGCCGGCGCCATTGGGCCCGAGGAGACCCACGATCTCGCCCCGCCTGACATTGATGCTGACCTGATTGACGACGCGACGTCCCCGGTAGACCTTGACCAGTTTCTCGGTCTGGATCACGGCCTTGCCTCCGCAGTCGCCGCGGACGGCCAGGGCACACGCGCCTCAACATCACCCTCGGCCACGAAGCGCCGGGCGGCGGCCAACCACGTGATGCGGTCCCCACGGAAGACCTGGCGCCCGCGGACGGCCTTGACCTGCCCCTTGAGCCGCATGACCTCGAGGCCCTCGCCCCGTGCATCCATCTCGAGGATGGCCTCGCGGCATGTCACCTGGATGTCGCGCATACGGATGCGAACCCTGCCGGCCAACAGGTAGACGCGCGCCTTGTCGTCATATTCGGTCCGCTCCGCTTCCATCTCGAGCAGGTCCATCGGTACCGGAGTCCCGGAGGGCTTGGTCGTGGCAGCCCTGGGGCCGACAGCCTTGCCGGATGCGGCCATGGCCGCTTCGGCCACGGATGCCGAGAGGATGAGCGCGACCAAACTGCTTGCAAGAAGTCTGGTCATGCGCCCCCCGGCTTGCCTGAGAGGATGGCCACGGGAACGGACAGGCGGACCTTGCCCTTGAGGCGCAGGCGGCGCAGGCCCTCGTCTGCCTCCAACGCCTCGGCGCGAAGGACGCTGCGCCCACGATGCACCTCGAGGCCACCCGCCATCGTGATGCGCCGGGACGACCTGCGCCAGACCAGGCCCCGCCCGCGAACAGCGACGTCCTGTCCCGGCTGCGCGACACGGATGGGGCCCAATAAGTCCATCCGCCCCTGGGCAGCATCCCAAACGCCGGTTGGCGCCTCGGCCTGCACGCCCGGACGACCAGGAACCTGCCAAAGCATCCGGACACCCTCGAGACGCGTCGTGGCAGAGCCTTCACGCACGGAATCCGCCCGTAGCTCCCACTGGACGCGTCCGCCCGGCACATCCCGAAGCACGAGGCCGGTCATCCCGGGCAAAGCTCCGGAGTCCACCACGTCAGGACCTGATGCCGCGCAGGCTCCCACCAGGAGCGCCACGCCGCACATGGCTCCACGGACGCCGGACACGGCCGTCATCGTACCACGGAGGGGCCCCGCGCCCAGGGCAGGATCAGCGCACCCAGCGGGAGTGGACGTCTCTCGGGCGCTGGCGACCCTCGACCAGGGCGTCGAGCAACGAACCACCACGTCGCAGGTCGTCATTGACCTTCTGGTTCTGGGTGGGCGCGGGTGCGGCACGTTGCACGATCTGCTCGACCAACTCGGACTTGACGACCTTGCGCTTGCGCGCCAAAGGCATGTTGCCCGCCGCACGGGCCTGAATCCGCGCCATCTCCTGCGCCAGGATCTCCTTCATGGCCGTCGAGACGGACTGCAACTCGACACCAAGTTGGCCATTCTCGGCGAGACGGACGACCCTGGCCCGCCCCCTGAATGAGCCCGCCTCCGTCGCGAGGCGAATGTGGACGCTGATGCCAACGGGCAGGCTCTTCTTCGACAAGGATTCAAGGGGCTTGACCCGCATGCCTCCCGCCGACATGTCGAAGATCATCGCCCGGTGATATTCCTGAGCCCCCGGCAGGGCGATCTCCATCTCCTGGTGGCACGCCCAACGGATGGCCTTGCGGCGATCGTCCTTGTCGTCGGCCAACTCGGCCAGGATGGTAGCCAGCGCCTCATTGGCATCGATATCGAAGGCCAAGGGACCGAGGGGCTTGCGGACCGACCCGGGTTCGGGCACGAGGACGACATCCTGATGCGGATCGACTTCAGGTCCGGTCACGGGCAGGCCTCCTCGGGTTCAGGGCAGATCGCGGTCAAACGGGCGTGACGGGACGACGCTTCGGCAGATCGTCGGTGACGCGGCTGCGGCAGGCCGCAAGGCGCGCACAGAGTTCATCCCGGAGATGCTCGGGCGGCACGACGCCATCGATGACCATCTCGGAGGCAAGCCGGTACAGGTCGATGTCACGCTCGTATTCCGCTCGCTTTTCCGCCACATAGGCCTCGCGCTGGTCCTCGGGCAGTTCAGCGATCTTGTTGGCATAGACGGCATTGACGGCCGCCTCGGGTCCCATGACGGCTATCTTGGCCGTGGGCAACGCGAGACAGATATCCGGCTCGAACGCGGGACCGGCCATCGCATACAGCCCGGCACCGTAGGCCTTGCGGACGATGACGCTGATCTTGGGCACCTGAGCCGACGCCATCGCCGAGATGAACTTGGCGCCATGGCGAATGATGCCCGACCGCTCGACGGCCGAACCAATCATGAAGCCCGGCACATCGGCCAGGAACAGCAGCGGAATGTTGAAGGCATCACACAGCGTGATGAAGCGCGCACCCTTGTCCGAGGAATCCGTGAACAGCACGCCTCCCTTCACGCGGGACTGGTTGGCCAGGATCCCGACGGGCTGCCCACCGATCCGGGCGAGGCCCGTAAGCAGTTCGCCCGCGAAGAGCTTCTTGATTTCAAGCCACGAACCCTCGTCGACCAGGCGCTCGATGACCTGCTGCATGTCGAAAGGCTGGTTCTGGTTCCTGGGGATGATGTCGGCGATTTCCTTGCCTGCCTTGGGCGGCACCGCCGGAACGTTACCGGGAATGCCATCAAAGTTCTGGGGGAAGAACGCAAGATAGCGCCGCAGCCATTCGATGGCCTCGGGCTCGGTCTTGACCAGCACGTCACCCACGCCGGAGACGCTGCAGTGCATGCGGGCGCCGCCCATCTCCTCGAGGCTGACCTTCTCGCCAATGACCATCTCCGCCATGCGGGGCGACCCAAGGTAGGCCGACGCATTGCCCTCGACCATGACGACGACGTCGCAGAATGCGGGGATGTAAGCACCGCCTGCGGCGGAAGGCCCGAAGAGCAGACAGGCCTGCGGCACGAAGCCGCTCATCCGCACCTGGTTGTGGAAGATGCGGCCGGCACCGCGCCGACCCGGGAACATCTCGACCTGGTCGGTGATGCGTGCGCCCGCCGAGTCGACGAGGTAGAGCATCGGGACGCGCAACCGGATGGCCGTTTCCTGGATGCGCAGGATCTTCTCGACCGTCCGGGAGCCCCACGAGCCCGCCTTGACGGTGGAATCGTTGGCCATGACGCAAACGGTCCGGCCGTGGATGCGACCCACGCCCGTAACGACGCCATCGGCTGGCAAATCGGGCGCGTCGCAGTTGGCGAAGGCCCCTTCCTCAAGGAAGCTGCCCTCGTCCAGCAGCAGTCGCAGGCGCTCGCGGACGAACAGCTTGCCCGCTCGGGCCGCCGCCTCGTGGTACTTGGGCGCCCCACCGGCCGCAATGCGGGCCAGTCGATCGTTAAGGCTCAGGGGCTCGGCAGCCGGTGCCGCAGGGGTCGTCGTCATCGTACGGATCTCCTCGAAGCCTCCATGATAGGCAGGCACGGGAGGCGGGGCAAGCCGGGCATGACGGGCGCGCTCATCGGGCTCGCGAGCGCAGGCCCATGAGCCAGCCACGCAGGCGTTCACGCCACGGAGGCCGAGGGGGTGGCAGCGTCCCGTGCAGGCGCGCCATCGCGGCCACCAAATGGACCAGAGCGTCCGGTGCCGAGGCCCCGATCAGCAGGATCGTGCCGTCCCAGAGCCCGCCACCTTCGCCCGAGGCATCGACCTGGGCCCAAAGGACCGACTCGCCCCCGTAAACGTGTTCGTTCACGTCATAAATGGCGTCGACCACCACTGCGACCTGCCTTGAAGATGCGCAGCGTAGCGCCAGATGCTCGAAGGCCTGAGAAGGATGCGGATGCATGGCAATTCCGTACCCTCATCCCGGCTGGGACCCAACAAGGTACGGAAACGGGCCCTATTCCCCCGTGTAGATGGGCGGCCGCTTCTCGCGGAAGGCCGCGAGACCCTCGAGACGGTCCCGCGTCGGGATGATGGTGGCGTAGGCCCGCTCCTCGAGTTCGAGGCCCGTGCGCAGGTCCGTATCGCTTCCCCGGTCTATCGCCCATTTCGCCATCTCGACGGCCCGTGGGGCATTGGCAGCGATGCGTGCGACCATGGTGGCGACGGCAGTGGCCAGGTCGGCACCCGGAACGACCTGCTGGACCAGGCCGATCGCCAAGGCCTCGTCCATGGCGACCCGCCGGGCGGTGAAAACAAGCTCCTTGGCGCGCGGCAGGCCGATGAGACGCGGCAAGCGCTGAGTACCGCCCGCACCCGGGATGATCCCGAGGCTCGTCTCCGTCAGACCCATCAGCGCATGGTCCGCCGCGATACGGATATCGGCAGCGAGCGCGAGCTCGGTCCCCCCGCCCAAGGCCAAGCCGTTGAGGGCGGCCACGACCGGGCAGGGCATTGCCGCCACATCATCCATCAGGCCGCGAATCTCGACGAGGAACCGACGCACCTGGTCCGGACTCATGCCTGCCCGCTCCTTGAGATCCGCCCCGGCACAGAATGCCTTGGATCCGGAGCCCGTCACGACAAGCACCCGCATATCTCGGTCGTGGCGCAGGGCCTCGAGCTCTGCGCGAAGATGCAGCAGCATCGGGAAGCAGAGCGCGTTCGCCGCCTCCGGCCGATCCAGGGTCAGGGTCGCGACATGGCCCTCGCGCTCCAGCCGATGCATCACGTCCATCAACCGATCCCTCCGATTCGTCCTGCAGGCGACGTCACGCGCGCTCGGCCGCGACACGCGCGGCCTTCGCCCTGCGTGCGAGCTCGGCCGTCGCCTCACGGCTTGGGATGCTGACGCCCAGCACGTCCTGGCAGATCCAGCGCGTCACCTCGAGCAGACCGTCGCGATCCACCCCGGTGGCGATGCCCATCCCCTCAAGCATGGCCACGAGGTCATTGGTCGACAGGTTGCCCGAGGCCCCCGGCGCATAGGGGCACCCACCCAGGCCACCCACGGAGGCATCGAAGACCTCTAGGCCCTCGAGCATCGCCGCATAGGTATTGGCGAGGGCCGTGCCCCGGGTGTCATGGAAGTGCCCCGCGAGGGACAGCCCCGACACCTCCTCGCGCAACGCCGACACGAGGCGGCGTACCTGCGTCGGATTGGCCATGCCGGTCGTGTCACCGAGCGACAGTTCACCGATACCCATGGAAGCCAGGCGCTTCGCGATGGCGAGCGTCGCGGTCGGTGCCACCTCGCCCTCGTAGGGACAGCCGAACACCACCGAAAGGTACGCCCTGACCTCGCGCCCGTCGGCCTGTGCGGCCAGCGTCACCTCGCGCAACGCCTCGATCGCCTCGTCGATACCCTTGTTCAGGTTCCGGCGGGAATGGGTCTCGGTCGCCGACATGAAGACGGCAACCACCGGCACGTCCGCAGCAGCGGCTGCCGCATAGCCCTTCACGTTCGGCACCAAGGCGCTGTAGCGCACGCCCGGCCTGCGCCGGACCGTCGTCGCCACCTCGGAGGCATCGGCCATCTGGGGAATCCATCGCGGATGGACGAAAGCCGTCATCTCGATGGCGGACAACCCGACATCACCAAGCGCCTCCACGAGACGCACCTTCCTGTCGGTCGGGACGTGAACCGCCTCGTTCTGCAGGCCGTCGCGGGGACCGACCTCGACGACGCGGATCCGGTCGGGCAGGGCTGTCACGTCAATCCTCTCAGGCGAGGACGATCAGGGTGTCACCCTCGTTGACGAAGTCACCCGCGCCAACCTTGACGGCAGACACCGTTCCGCCCTGCTCCGCCTGGAGGAACATCTGCATCTTCATGGACTCGAGACAGACCAGATCCTGACCTTCCTCGACAGCCTGCCCCTCGGTCACGAGCACCTCGAGCACGGTGCCCGCCATCTGGGCCTTCACGTCCGACATCGCCTCCACCTTTCCTTGCGACCCGCTTCAGGGCCTTGCTGCGGGATCACACTCCCGCCCGCGTCCTAGACTGCTGCAGCAACGGCCGCCATGCGCCCGAGCAACCCGGTATCGAAGGTGCCCGAGAGGAACTCGGCATCCTCCATGATACGGCGCAGGACAGGCAGGTTGGTCTTGACGCCCGTCACCACCGTGGCCTCGAGCGCTGCTGCCATGCTTGCGATGGCCACCATACGGTCGGCGCCGTGGACGACGATCTTGGCCAGCATGGGATCGTAGTGGGGGCTGACCACGGTCCCTGCGGCCACGAACGTGTCGACGCGGACGCCCTCGGGCCACGTGACAACCTCGAGGGTCCCGGGAGACGGAAAGCCCGAGACCGGGTCTTCGGCATAAAGGCGACACTCGATGGCGTGCCCACGGAAGGGCGTCGTCCCGATGGCGGGGTCCAGCGGTTCGCCCGCGGCAATCCGGATTTGCCAGACGGCCAGATCGACATCCGTCACCGATTCGGTCACGGGATGCTCCACCTGAAGCCGGGTGTTCATCTCGAGGAAATGGAACGAGCCCGACGCGTCCAGCAGGTATTCGAGCGTCCCCGCATTGACGGACCCCAACGCCCGGACCAGTTGCAGCGAAACCTCGCCCATACGTTGCCTCAGGGCCTCGTCGACCGCGGGGGAGCCCGCCTCCTCGACGACCTTCTGGTGACGACGTTGGACCGAGCACTCGCGCTCCCCGAGGTGCACGGCGCGACCGTGCGCGTCCGCGAGAACCTGGATCTCGACGTGGCGAGGGCGATCCAGCGCCTTCTCGACATAGACGGAGCCATCGCCGAAGTAAGCCTTGGCGCGGGCCGTACAAAGCTTGTAAGCCTTCTCGAGTTCGGCGGCGTCGTGCACCAGTTGCATGCCGATGCCCCCGCCACCCTTGGCGGCCTTGAGCATGACGGGGTAGCCGATGGTCTCCGAGGCTTGCAAGGCCGATTCCAGGTCAGGGACGGGAGCGCCGGTGCCCGGCACGACAGGCACGCCAGCCGCTTCCGCAAAGGCCCGGGCCTCGACCTTGTCACCCATCCGCGCAATGGCATCGGGAGACGGGCCGATCCAGACGAGGCCGGCCTCCTGAACCCTGCGGGCAAAGTCGGCGTTCTCCGAGAGCAGACCGTATCCCGGATGGACCGCCTCGGCACCGCTCCGGCGCGCCGCCTCGAGGATGGCGTCCTGATTGAGGTAGCTCTGCGCCACTGGGGGCGGACCGACGAGGTAGGACTCGGCGCCTGTCGCGTGCGGCGCCGTCGCATCCGCCTCGGAATGAATGGTGACGGGCAGGATGCCCAAGTCAGCGCAGGCCCGCATCAAGCGGACGGCGATCTCGCCACGGTTGGCAATCAGGACCTTGCGGAACATCGTTGTCCTCGTCTGGGAAGTCCCAAGGATACCAGACGCGGGGCACGGCCCTAAAGCGGGCCGGGCGAGACATAGACAGGGTTCGAAAGGACCTCCATCTCGCCCTCGCCCCACCCGGGCCGTCGCAGTTCAGCCCGGACGAAATCACCCGACGCCAGCAGGGGCAGACGGCATCGAACCTCCTGGCGGTCCGATGCGATGCGCACCCGATGCAACCGACCCTGTGCCGTATTCAAGATGAGATCGCAGCCCCGGGCGCCCGCCAGACTGACACGGACGCGGCCCGGCGTGCTTGCCGCGAGCACCTCTCCCGGACCTGCACCATCCACCTCGAGGACCATCCCCGGGGCACGGCTGTCGCGCGCGACCAGGACGCGACCAGCCCTCAGCGCCGCCAGAACCGATGCCGCATCGGGACGCTCCGCCCACACCAGGTTGACGGGCCGGTCGACGCGGGTCTCGTTGTAGAAGTAGCTGCTGCCTTCGAGCCCGTGGGTGTCCGCCCCGCCGAGCGCCAGCAGGCGGCGCCCCTTGCGCAGGGCAACATCCCACCACGCCAGCGCCTTCGGGTTTTCCATGACCGGCATGGACCAGCCTTGGTTCCAGACCTCGACCCCCGCGACACCTGCCGGGGGTTCGGCACCACGCCACGACAGCGCCCAGTTGAAGGGATGGTTGACGATGGCCAGCGCCCCGCGGGCACGCGCCCCGGCCAAGACGTCGGCGAGACGTGCCTCGCCAGCTGGCGAAACGCCATCTTCGAGGCCGATGAGACCGACGTGGCCCCAGCGGACCCTGCCGGCCCGGAACGTTCCCCACTCCTCGCCGAACATCAGGAAGGGATCAGAACGGCTGGACGCCCTGGCAAAAGAGCCTCCGGCCGGGCGGGCTACAGCCCGGAATGCAGGGTCCAGGGCCGCCCGCACGTTGTCGTGGTCCGTGACGATGACGACATCCACGCCGGTACCGCGGGCAAACCGCACGAAGTCCCGGGCTGTCAGTCTGGAGTCCGGGCTGTGAAAACTGTGATTGTGGTAGGACACGAGGACCCAACCTGCGAGCACGCCGAGACCCATGCGGTCCCTCCCTACCCGTGCATGGCGGGCTCGTCGCCCAAGGCCGCCACGATTGCCGCCTCGATGGTCCTGAGTTCGGCAAGACGCGCCTTCACGTCCCCATCCGCAGCATAGCGTGAGGCAAGCGCAGGAAACAGGTGGGCATGGCCTTCTTCGGATCGCGAAAGCTCCTGATAGAGAAGCGAAAGTTCGTCATCCGTCCCCTCGAGCTCAGCTGCCAGCAGGCGGAATCGCTCGCAAGACCGGGCCTCGACCAAGCCGAGCACCAGCAGGCGATCGACGGTCTGCATGGCAGGCGCATGACGAACCTGATCGAGCAGCGCACGAACGTAGGCGTCCGCGCGATCACGCGACAGAGGCCAGCCCCGGCGGCGCATCAGGTGAAAGATTCGCTCGAAATGAGCCAGCTCTTCCTGCGCAAGTTGCACCATGCTCTCGACCAACCGGACATCGTCCAGATGGCGCGCGACGAAAGCCATCGCCGTGGCCGCGGCCTTGCGCTCGCACGACGCGTGGTCGGCGAGCAGCGCCGGAAGATCCGCCAAGGCACGCCCCACCCACGTGGGACGCGTCGGCCCGTGCAGGCCCAGACCCACGAAGGGTGGCGCGACGTCCGTGGTCACAGGGCGGTGTGGAAGTCGCCGATCTGTTCCAGCAGGCGGACACGCAAGCGAACTTCCTCATCCTGCCAGGCGTCACCGTCCTTGACGTCCGGGAAAGTCGGGTAGACGATGCCGTCGATCGTGCGCGTCCCGTCCTTCACACCCGTCAGATTGGGAGGACCGATCGGCACGTGGCGCGACGAGACCACCTTGAGCAGGCTGATGAGACCCGAGAGTTGGGTGGTTTCCGTCAGCTTGCCACGCAGACCGCGAAGCCATATCTCGGCGCTGACAGCGTCTACGGTGCCATCGCCATCCGACTGGACGATGAGCAGGCGCGTCTCGGCAGGCAGTCCGGCCAGGTCGCCGGCAGCCACGCGACGCAACTGGCCCTTGACCACCTCCGTCAGGTCGAGCAGTTGCTTGACGGCCCCGATGGGGCGATCGGCATACCAGTGCCCGCGCGAGACACCACTCGTCGGCGAGGGGCTGTTGGACGCCCCGAGCGTCTCGAGCACGCCCAGCAGGTTGATGGCCTTGTCCCTGAATTCGAGGATGGGGGCCACCATCGTGATACGGCGGGGGATAACGCCCCTGCTCTTGAAGGCGCCCGAAAGCAAGGCCTGCATGACGATAGGCCCACCGGTCGAGACCGTCAGGATGTCGATCTTCCGGAAGCCCAGCTTCTGCAAGGCCTCCACCTCATCGAGGACAGGCTTCTGCCAGTCGCTCCAGCGGCTCGCCCCGAAAGCGGCCGGACTGAGGTTGTGCCCCCCCATCAGGACCCGCGACACGAGCAGGCCGCGGCGCTCCAGGTTGTACGAGGCGCTCGCTTCCTGCGGCGTGGTTCCCGTGCCGTACATCGTCTCGAAAGTCGTCGCGGAGAAGCCGTGCACCGCCACGAGGACGGGCGTGTCCTTCTCTCGGTCGGTCAGCGTCCGACCGGCAAAATCCGCCGAGACAAGCTTGGCACCATTTTCGGCGGGCGCCGCGATACCCGACCCCAGGTCGCCACCGACCGAGGCAACCGAATAGAAGCCGCAACCCGACAGGGCCAAGGCGCCGACGAGCAGCGACGCGCGCCAACGATGGCTAGAACGCATACCCAACCTCCAGGGCGAAGCGCGGCAGCAGGCGACTGCCATTGATGATGCCGGGGGCTGCCGCCAAGGTCTCGGGACCTCCGGGGGCGAGACCAAGGCTGACATCGAAAACCCACGGGCTGGGACGCTCGAAGAATTGCCAGCCCACGCCCAAGTACGGCTGCTGGAAGGTCTCGGTCGGCGTCTGGTCCGACAACTTTGCCAGTTGCAGGAAGCCGTATCCCGCCTCCGCGAAGATAGCGCCCACATGCGGCAGCAGATAGCCACGTCCGCGCAGGTCGACCCGACTGGCCGTACCGAGACTGCCCAGCGAGACCGCCCCCTCCAGGTTGCCCGAGCGGTACGCCAAGCCGAGGTGAGCGAACTCTGGATTGCCGAGTCCGGCAAACAGGCGCGCCCCCGTCACGGGCAGGATGTGCGGGGCATCCTCCTCGGGCAGGTCGACCTCCCAAGGTTCGGCACCCGCCCACTCGGAGGGCGGAGCCATAGGGGCCACGGATGGCGTGGCTGCGTTTGCGGCAGCCAACAGGGGCCATGCGATGAAGTCGGGCACGCGTCGTCCTCCGGTAGGCAATCGTAGCACGGCCCGCACGTCCCGGGCGCCTTTGCGTGTTTAAGGCGACGGCACCCATGGGTACGGGCACCATGTTCCCTAACTAAACGACTCAACAGGGTTCCCATCAACAGGAGGTATGGCCATGACGCCATGGTCCAAGGGTCGCGCGCTCACATTGGCTGGCAGCTTCACCATCGGTCTCGCAACGGTCGCTACCCCCGTCCTCGCGGCGGACAGGGTGGAAGTCGGCAATCCCTCGGGGTCTCCGGCGACGGTGAATGGCGTGGAAGGCTTCAATGTCTCCTACGACCGTTACCTGTACAACAAGATCCAGTTCCTGAACGTCGTTGCCTACTACAGGGCCTATCAGAGTCCTTGGCTCAACCAGGAACTGCAAGGGGGTAATGGCCTAAGTTGGGGGGCGGGTGAAGAAAGTCTTCGCGACCGCTCGGACAATGTGGCATCGCGGGCCAACTTCAACCAGGATACCGTCCGCAATGTCGTTGCCGGAACGGACATCCGAGGGCTCCACGGCTACCTGCGCCAACACGTCTACAATGCGGGTCAGTCGAGTGCCATCGCGCTCATCGATGCCCAGACGGGTCGTCTCGTCGGTCATTACTCCGTAAGCAGCAGCTATGATGCCCGTGGTGTCATGGAGTACATGGTCGACCGGGGCGCCCAGAGCTCACCCATCGAGACGACCGTCAACTACGTGGGCGGTGGTACCAAGGCCCTGAAAGTGCAGTTTGCCGGTTCGTCCGTCTGGTCCAGCCCGATTATCCTCGACCTGTCCGGCACCGGTAAGCCCGATTTGCTGGCGGGGGGGCACTGGGGCAAGGTTGCGGGCCGCAAGCTGGCCTCGGCAGCAGTGCGGCCCTTCGACATCGATGGCAAGGGCACCCACGAATGGGAGTGGGTCGGCCCCAAGTCCGGCCTGCTCGTGTGGGATGAGACCGGCAAAGGCCGGATTACCTCGGGCCGCCAACTGTTCGGCAACGTGACGTGGGGCAAGACGTGGAAGCACGGCTACCAACCGCTCGCCACCCTTGACAAGAACAAGGACGGGGCGCTTACGCCGGACGAGTTCGCGAAACTGGGCGTCTGGGTGGATGCCAACAGTAACGGTATTTCCGAGCCCGGCGAAGTGCAGACCCTTGCGGCGGCCGGATTCGAGCGGTTTGACGTGCGTGCAGTCAAGGATGGCACCGGCAACTACAGCGTGCCCGGGGGCGCCATCCGTAAGGGCAGCGATGGCAAGCGCGCCAAGGTCAGCACGTGGGACTGGTGGGCCTTGGGCGCACCGGCGTCCGAGGACGCCACCTATGTCTGGATGGCAGAGCCCACCGCCCCTGCTCCGGTCGGTGGCTTCCTGAAGCTGCGCGCCGATGGCGGCAAGGTACTGGGTGCGACCATTCCGACGATCGGTGTCCAGAAGGCTGCCAAGGGTCTGCTCAACGTGTTGCCGGTTGCCGGCGACCGTAAGGGAGACCTGATGACCTGGACCGCGCCTTCTCCGGACGGCACCAAGGTCACCACCGAGGTCCGCTCGACGCTCGACGGCAAGCGGCTCTTCGGAACGACAACCGTCACCACCGAAAAGGGCAAGCTGAGCTACGCTTGGCAGGCCGAGCTCGTCTCGGGCAAGGCCATCACCGCTTACGCGGCGAAGTAGCCCACCAAGCAAGGCACGAGCCCCCGGCCAGACCATCTGACCGGGGGCTTCTTGCATCGGACAAAGGCCGGGGGCACGTTAACCGTGCCCCCGGCCTTCAGGCGCTCAGCGAATCCCTGCCGGGGAGGGCTCCTCGGTGACGTGACGCTCCTCGGTCCGACCGCGCCGGAGCGCGAGGCGGGTCAGCTCGCGACGGCCTGCCGAATCAAGGATCTGGACGATGTCCTCGCGACCTGGCAGGTCAGATGCCATGACTTCGGCGATGAAGCGCTCGGCCACGCCCGTCTGCTCGAGATAGGTCTGGACGACCCGAAAGGCCTGGCCGGGCTCCGCAGCCATCTCGTCCATCCAGCCCAGCCCCTCCCGGTAGACGACAGTGCTGGCCAGGTGCTTGGCCAACAGGGCACGCTGGTGGCGCTGCGGTACATTCTGGAGCACGTCGGCAGGGAACTGGCGACCGAGAGACGGCGGACAGTAGTCCAGCACCATCTTGCGGTACTGCTCGGGCAGGGGATCGCCCAGCTCGGACAGACCCTCCTCGAGGACCCCGGCCAACTGATTGATGACCCGGCTGATTTCGTAGGAAAGCTTGGAAAGCGGACGGGTTCGTCCACAAGCGTCCCACTCGCGGAACAGCAGGTTGGCCTCTTGCGCGGCCTTCTTGCGCAACATACCGATGACCTCGGGGATGTAATCCCCGCGGATGTCGGTGAAGCGCTCGGCTCCGATGGCCAATGCCGCCAGGATCTCGAAGGACGAGCAGATGACCCCGGCCTTGTTGGCCGAAGAATCCTTGATGATGACGACACCCTTCTGCTCGAGGCCAAGGCGCGCATCCTCCGTCAGGAAGATATTGGCACCCTCGACGATCAGCCGGGCGCTGGGCGTGCCGTCCGCCTTCAGGAATCGCGTCCAGTTGCTGCCCTTGATGGTCTCGGGACGCCCACCAGCCGGGATGAAGACATCGGCATCGACCCAGTTGTGCAGGTCATTGCGCAGCGCGATCCCTTCTTCGTCGTCGGCCTTGCGCATGAAGGCCCCCGGGTCATCCGAGAGTCGACCGGCATCGAAGTGCACGATGGACAGGCCCTCACGGACCAACCGGCCCAACTCGGCCTGGTCGAGTCCCCGCGGATCGACGGCACACCCGTAGCCGTCGGCCACGGCCACGATTCGGGCGCGCGTCCCATGGTCACGCGCGAGGATCTTGATGATGTTGCCCGCAACGTCACCATCGGGCCCGCCCGTGATCTTGACCGAGAACGTGTCCTTGGCAGGGTCGATGCCCAGATAGCGCAGACCATGCTCGAGGTAGACGTGTACGCCTTCGCTGGTGACGCCGAACTCCTTGTGGTTGATGCCGGTACCGGGCTTGGAGGACATGAAGGCATCCGGATAGCGATAGCCCTTGGTCCTCGCCCGGTCGACGATCCACGTGATCATATCGTTGGTGATGTTCTCGTCGGGCCCCAGGTAAAGGTATTCGCGCTGGCCGTAGCGATCGACGACCTCGGCTGGCAAATTCCCTTCGGCATCCGTGACCAGCAGATCAAGCAAGGAATCAACCGCGCCACGCACGGCAATCTCGGGCACGCTCCCGGGCTTGAGCAGGAGGACACCCTTTGCACCACCCTCGGGGATGTCCTTGTTCTTGAGCTGCTGCGCCCACGACAGACTCTTGACTTCGTCGAAGAGACGGTCGTTCTCGCGGTCGTAGGCCTCGGGGGAGCGCGGGATGACGAGCCTCATGCCGCCGCGAGCCATGTCCTTCCAGCGAACGTGGAAGCCACGGTAGTCCTTGCCGTAGAAGAAGAAGAAGCCGAAAGGACGCTCGGGATAGTGCTGCGGGTCCAGGACGTGCGGATCCATGCGGAAGGCGAGGCCCGTCTTCTCGAGGATGAAGTAGTTGGTCTTCAGGATGTGGGCCACGAAGCGGGCCAACTCCTGCCAGATGCCCTTCTCGACCTCATCGGGCACCTTGTCGATGGAAGCGGCCAACTGGGCATCCGCCTCCTCGATGCGGGCCGAACGCCCCTCGGCCAGGCGCGGATCGAAACGTGCCTTGAAAGCCTTGATCAGTTCGAGCGCCATCGGCCGGTGGGACAACATTGTCCACTTGATCTTGGGGACGGTGTAGTAATAGAGGTTGACCTTGGACAGGAAGATGTGTGCGTACTCGGTCGCCGCCCGCAGGAAGTTGGTTTCATTAAGCGTCAGGCCGTTCTCGTCATTCATGACGGACAGGTCGTCCTCCTCGACCCACTTCAGGGTGTGGATCGCCTTCTGGATGGACAGCCAACGGGTGTCATCGAGCGCCGGCTTGCCGCCACCCTCTCCCTCGACGATGTAGAGCGTCATCATCGCGAGCTTCTCGTGGGCCCCGTCGTCGAGAATGTTCAGGAAGCCGCGGACCACCCCGATACCGAAGCGGCGCAACAAGCGGACCAGCTGGTGCATGTAGGGCACGGCACGGACGTGGCTGACGGCGATGTCGAGACGATCCACGTCCGCATAAGCCTCGCGGTTGAGGCCGACATGCGTGCCCTCGAGCGCGTGCGTCTGATGGAAGATGGTCGCGTGGCGGACGATACGGTCCACCGACGAACGCAGCACGTAGTCGTGGGCCAGATGGGCGAAGTAGCGCGCGAGATCCGGCTGGGGAATGACCCCTGCGAGCGCCTCACCGGCCGCCTCGAGCTTGGGGGAGGCATCGGGCGAGGCCAACTGGACCGCGACATCCGGCGTCAGCTGGAAGACGGCCAGCATGAGCCGGCCATCCCGACTGCTGTAGACCTCTGCCGAAGCGATCAGGGCCTTGCCCACCTGGCGCAGGATGTTGAGCAGGGTGTCGGGATCGTCGGCGGGTCCGAGGCACACCAAGCGTGCACCGTCGGCGCTGCGCACCATGGCCGACTGGCGATTCTCGAAGACCTGGCCCATCAGGATGGTCTGCAGGTGGCGGGCCTGCTCGAGTTCAGGGGTGAACTCGAAGTAGAAGTCCGGCATCGACTGGTAGAACCAGTCCGTCAGGCCGGCGAGCCTGGCCTCGAGATCGCCCTTCAGGGACGCGCCGACCCGTCGGGAAAGGGATTCACGCGTGGCTTCCATGGTGCAGCGTCCACTCCTTCGTGTGCTTCGTGGGCTCATTCTAGCCCGATCCCGGGGATTTTGCCCGCCCCGTGCCGCATCGGACGGGCACCTTAGAACAGCCGGACGCCGTGGTACAGGATACGGGGATGAGCTTCCTCGATTCCTTTGCGCTGCCCGGCGGCTACATGAACCGGTATCTCGTCCGCGCCTGTGCTGGCGCGGGCCTCGAGATCCCCATGGACATCAAGCCCCTGGACGTCGTCTTCGTCTTCGACACGACGGACTCGATGTACCGCAATCTGGAACGGGTCCGTGCCGAGCTCAGCCGGCTGACCGAGTTGCTGGCCAACAGGCTCGAAGGCGTGCGCCTCGGCGTCATCGCATTCGGGGATCATCATGATGCCGGCCGCACCTACCTCACCAAGGTCCACCCCCTGACGGACCAGTGGGATCGCATTGCCCAGTGGGTGCAGACCGTCGAGGGGACGCACGGCGGCGACGAACCCGAAGCGGTCGAAGATGCCTTGTGGGAAGCCAATCGCCTCGACTGGCGCTTCAATGCCGCACGGGCCGTGGTGCTGATAGGCGACGCCCCTCCCCACGGCGTCAGCGACGCCAAGAGTGTCTGTACGATGCGGCGGGACTGGGAAGTCGAGACCAAGGCCCTGGCGCACAAGTCCATCCGCGTCTATGCCGTGCAGTGCGGGCGCAAGAAGGACACGCGCAAGGCCTTCTCCCATATGGCCAAGGCCACGCTTGGCAAGCACCTCTACCTCGACCAGACCGAGGACCTTACGGACCTGCTGATCGGGTGCTGCATGCTCGAGGTCGAGGAAGGATTGCTGCGGGCCTTCCAAGAAGAGCTGCAGGCGGCCGCGCAGTTGACGGAGGGCAAGCAATCGCTGTTCGCCCAACTGACGGCCGGCACGACCGTCGGGGACGACGCATGAGCCAGCTCCCCTACTCGTACTACGACATCCTCCAGATCAGGATCGGTGCGTCGGACGACCAGATCCGTGCCGCCTATCGCGAGCAGGCGCGGTACTACCATCCCGACATCACCACGCTCGATCCCGAAGTGGCGGCCTCGAAGCTGAAGATCATCAACGAGGCTTACGAAACGCTCAAGGACGCCCAACGCCGCCTCGCCTACGATGGAGAACTGGCCTACGAGCGTGATCGCGCCCTTCTGGGGCTGTTGCCAAGCGTCCTGTCCGCCCTTGCCGAGGGTAGCATGAAGGGTGCCTGGGACCAGCTGAAGCACCTGGAAAAGGACTTCGGCGAGAACGATCTGCTGCGGGGTCTGCAGGCGACGACCCTGCACCTGCAGGCACGCAACGCCTACCAGGCCGGCAAATTCGGCGTCGCCCGCAAGTTCCTGCAGCAGGCCCTCGCGGTCCCCTTCGAGGAATCGGAACTGCGCGGTCACATCGAAGGCGACCTCGGCCTGGTCTCGGACCGGGCCGCCGATCAGGAAGGCCCGACGACGACGGACCCCGCGCCGTTGCTGGCCAGCATCGATCCGCTGGAAATCCAGAAGGGCCTGGACCTGCTGACGACCCTATCGCGCGACGAAGCGGCACATCATGTCCCGCGCTTGCGCCATCTGCTCATCCACGGCCTGTACCGCAGCGTGCGCGTCGGCGCCCTGCGTGCCCTCGTGGGCCTCGCCCCGGAGGATCAGGATCATCTCCACGCCTTGCGCCAGTTGTACCTGGGGGATCGCCCCAAGGCGGGCAAGACGCCTCCGCCACCTACCGAGCGCCTTGCACCACTGGCAGTCAAGGAACGGAGCGCCATCGCGCCTGCCCTGCTGCCTTTCCTGAGAGAGGGAGACACGGCCATGCGCACGGCCGTCCTGAACGCCTGGCAGGTCCTGGCCAATCCCGAGACCCTGACTTGGGTTCGGCCGTGGCTGCTCTCGGATTCGGCCCCGGTCCGTAGTGCCGCGGCCAAGGCCCTCGACGCGCTCGAGGGCAAGGTAGGCTTGGCCGGACGTCTGCTGGGCATGGTTGGCGTCGACGATGGCGCACGCCGTGCGGTCAAGCGGGTCGAGACCCTCGACGAAACCGAACGCGAGCACCTGGATCTCGAGGTCGCCTTCTGGGAAAAGCCATCGCGTCGGCCACAGGTGCTCAAGGCCTGGGCCGCAGGGGCCGAGGTCGAGGACCTGCCCGGGCGCATCTACCTTGCCCTGCGAGACCGCAAGGGTGCTACGACTCACGCCGTCGGTGTCATTCTGACCAAGCTGGGTCCCGAGATGCAAGCGCCCTTGGTGGGCCTGCTCCGTGATGAAGACTGGCTCATGCGGCGCATCGCCGCGGAACTCATCGGCGTCTTGCGCGTCAGTGCGGGCCGTGATGGCCTGCTGGCCCTTCTTGATGATGCCAAGCCGCCGGTCCGACGTGCCGCTTTGATGTCCTTGGCCGAGGTCGGCGACGCCGGCTGCCTCCCGAAGATCTCGCCTTATGCCAACGACGACGACCCTGGCGTCGCCGAGGCAGCGCGGGCTGCCGTGGGCAAACTGCGCCCCCGCTGACGCTGCATCAGCACCACGCCGCCGACCACCAAGGCCGTCGCGACCAGGGCCCGCAACCCCACGTCGCGCTGGCCGATCGCGAGGCCGATCACCATGGCGACCACAGGCTGTCCGTTCAGGAAGATGGCTGTCCGCGGCGGTCCCAGACGCTCGAGCCCATAGCCGTAGAGCATGTAGGCCACAAAACTGGTCAGGACGAGCACGTAGCCGAAGCTGAACCAGTGGCTCGCTCCGGGCGCTCCGACGGCAAGTCCGGCTCCCAGCCACGGCCAGAGGCAGACGGTGGCGGCCGCCGCCTGCAACCAGGCCCAGGCGGTGGCGGGCACCGCGCCGAGCGTACCGGTCCAGCGCTGCATCCCGCGGGAATACGCCGCCCAGCAAAGCATGCCTCCCACGACCAGCAGGTCCCCCGTCAGGCTGCCTTCCTGCGCGGCACCCGACAAACCGGGCGCCAGCAGGATCAACACGCCCGAGAAGGCCAGTAACAGCGCCATCACCTCACCCAGACGCGGGCGATCCTCGCGGGCCAGCCACGACCACAACAGGATCGTGGCCGGTGTCAGGGCGTAGATGAGAGCCGCATGGGTCGGTGTCGTCCGCGCCAATCCCACGAAAAACAGCACCTGATTGCACGGTCCCCCGAGCATGCCAAGGCGCAGCAGCGGCCAGCGCGCTTCCCGAGGCGGCAGCAAGGGCCGCCCGAGGACCAGCAGCAACAGGGCAAAGAGCAAGGCCACGCCCTGCACCCGCCAATGGATGAAGTGCAGGGGCTCGAAGACCTGCAGACCATGCCGCGCGACATGGAAGGTCGCACCGGCGATCAGCACCTGAAGGGCCATCGCGATCCACGCCCGCCAACTCAAGGCAACACCTGCAGGTATGCCGGAAGCGCCCCATGCAAGTCGAGAAAAGCCAAATGGTCGTGCGAGACAACTTGTCCCGGCACCACCACGGCGACCCCGGGCGGATAGGGGCAGATGGGCTCGACCGCGACACGTCCGACGGCTTCGCGCACGGGCACGGTCAGGGACGGCGAAAGAGATGCCTCTCGCAGGCCCAGCGATGCCTTCCCAAGCGCAGGCGGTTCGGGCACGGGCATCCGTGGCAGTCCGCGCTGGCGTTCGGCCTCGCTGCGCAGACACCTGCCCACATCAAGCAGGCCAGCCCGTTCTCCCCCGACACCACCGACCAGCAGCAGCACGCCCCGCGGCAAGGCAGCCTCGGGCCAGTGGCCAGCCGCGCGCAGGGCCGCATAGGCCGCCACGCCATCCGGAAAGGCGACCAGGCGCCGGACGGGGTCTCGGGTCGGCCGTAGCCGCAGTCCTGCGAGCCAGTCATCCAATACAGGCGGGCTCCCGCCTTCACGACTTGCCGCCGAGCGCGTGGCGTCCAGTGCCGCAAGCAACGGCCAACTCGGGCTGGTGGTCTGGAGCAAGCGCATCGCGCGATCCACCGTCGCCTCGTCGACGCCATGGCCACCCAGGTGCAAGTAGCCGCCTTGCGTCGGCCCCCCGAGGCCCTTGTGCGCGGAGTGGACCACCAGATCGGCACCTGCGGGCAGGGCCATGGGCCGATGGGCTCCGTGTGCTTCATCCACGACCAGCACGGCATCTCCGAGGATGGCACGGATACACGCGAGGTCGGCATCCTCCCCGAAGTAGGTAGGCGATGTCAGGTGCACCGCCCCTATCGCCGGGTACTCCGCGAGCAGCCGAGCAAGATCCGCAGGTCGGGGGGGACGCCTGACACCCCAGTTCGCATCCCATGGCCCCCCGAACCAGACAGGTTCCAGCCCTGCAAGCGCCATGGCCCTGAGGACCGATACGTGGGCGTTCTGGTCCACGAGCACGACGGGGGGGCCCTGACGTCGGGCCAGCGTTACGGCCACGGCCCAGAATGCGGCCTGCTGGGCCAAGGTGGCCCCACCGACACTGAACCAGCTGGCTCGGGCACCGAAGTGCTTAGCCAAGGCCAAACGGGCCGACTGGACGGGCCCCTCGGGCCAGCCGAGATCGTCGGTGGCCTCGTTCTCCGTCACGTCGGCCAGGGCCCAATCCGGCCAGCGCTCGCGCCAAGCCGGGAGACCCTGGTGCACGGGGGTCTGCAGCCGAATACCGGGCGATCGTGCCGCCTCGAGTACGGCGGTCAGCAGCGGCGTGTCGGGAAGAGGCGCGGGAGCGCCCGTCACATGGCCTCCGGTGCGGCGATGCCGAGCAGGGACTCGAGCAGGATGGCCAGCACCTGCCGCGTCGCCGCACACAACGCCAGGCGGGTGACGGTCCGCTCGGGGTGCGCCGCGTCGATGACGCGGCACTGCGTGTAGAACGCGTGGTAACGCTGGGCGAGGTCCGTCGCGTAGCGGGTCAGGCGGTGCGGCTCGCGCGCGAGGGCCGCACCGGCCACCTCGTCGGTGAATCCGGCAAGCCAAAGCGCCAGGGCCCGCTCCTCCGGGGCATCGAACGACTGAAGGTCGACTCCGTCCCACGAACCGGGCAGGTAACCCGCTTCGGCTGCCGCCCTCATGATCGAGCATATCCGCGCGTGGGCGTATTGCACGTAGTAAACGGGATTGTCGGAAGACTCCTGCCGGGCAAGATCCAGATCGAAGTCGATGGTGCTGTCGGCGCTACGGGCCACCAGGAACCAGCGCGTCGCGTCCCGGCCGACCTCGTCGAGGACTTCGTCGAGCGTGACCATGTCCCCCGTCCGCTTGCTCATGCGGACCTCCTGCCCCTCCCGGAACAGCTTCACCAACTGCCCCAGGACCACTTCGAGCTGGTCGGGGTTCCGGCCCATGCAGGCCACGGCAGCGCGCATCCGCGCCACATAGCCGTGGTGGTCTGCTCCCCAGATGTTGAGCAGACGATCGTGGCCACGTGCGAACTTGTCGGCGTGGTAGGCCATGTCGGCCGCAAGGTAGGTAGGCCGGCCATCCGCGCGAACCACGACCCGATCCTCGGTATCGCCGTGCTCCGCAGAGGTCAGCCACAGCGCACCGTCGCGGCGCACGACGGCCCCACTGGCCTGCATGGAACGGAGCATGGTCTCGACGGCACCCGCCTCGTGAAGCGTCCGTTCGGAGACCCAGCGGTCGAACTGGGTGCCGAGACGTGTCAGGGTTCCGTCCTGAGCCGCAAGGAACCAGTCCCTGCCGAAGTCGGCCAGGCGGCGTATCCGCGCATCCTCATCCAGCGCCGAAAGGTCGCCGAGTTGGTCGCGGGCTGCGGCCGCCGCCTGCGCGACATACGCGCCACCGTAGAACTCGGAGGCGTCTTCCGGCAGGGCGCGACCCTCCATCCGGTACATCAGGGACTTGCCCAGGTTCTGCAACTGGTTCCCGGCGTCATTAATGTAGAACTCCTGCGACACACCGTAGCCGACCCACGTCATCGTGGCTGCAAGTGCCGAGCCCAGGACCGCCCATCGCCCGTGCCCCACGTGCAGGGGCCCCGTCGGATTGGCAGACACGTACTCGATCAGGACCTTCTCGCCGGCGCCAACCTGGCTGCGCCCGTGCTCGCGCCCCTCAGTCAGGATGGTCGCGAGGCTGCGGCGCAGGAATGCATCCGAAACCCTGATGTTCAGGAAGCCGGGTGCGGCCACGGATATCTCGGCCACGTCATCCCGGGTCTCGAGGCGGGAAGACAGCGCCTGAGCGATGTCGAGCGGACGGCGTCGGGCCGACTTCGCGAGGACCATGGCGACATTGCTCGCGAAGTCCCCGTGGGCCTCATGGCGGGCCCGTTCCACGTGAATGGCACCGGCCTCGGTCGGGGGCAGATCCCCGGCAGCCACGGCGGCTTCAAGGGCATGGGCAAGGCGGTCGGCAAGCAGTTCGCGAATCATCAGGCATCCATTGTAGCGGTGCCTGCGGTCGGCATCATCGTGGCCGTCATGCGGAGGCAAAAGTCGCCGACATGCTGGCCCCCGCCCCAGAGCCCGTAGTCGAGTGCCAATTCGAGGCCCTCGTCCCGACTGCGGACCTCAAGCCGGTGACAAACCGTCTCGAAAGGCAGCACTCCGGCTGCGGACCGGAAGTCAAAGGGCTGGGGGGGGCCAGGACGAAAGACCTGGGTGGCCTCGAGGCGTTCGCCGTGGCGGACGAGCCGCCATTCATCGGGAGCCCAACGGAGGGTCGAGGACACCCCATCGTCCGTCCAGCGCAGCGAACCGCGGTCCAAGTCGCCGTACCAGGCTCCCTCGTGATGCTGCGCGGTCTCGCGCACCTCGCCGTCGGGTTCCTCGACCCGGCTCAGCACGACGATGCGTACGGCACGCTTCATGGCCGATCCTCCGGGAGGCCGTCGCGATGGTACGGAGACCCCCGCCACAGGCTGTCGACGCGAAAAAGCTGCTCGAGCAGGACCACGCGGGCCAGTTCGTGGGGCATGGTCAGGCGCGAGAGCGACAGGCGATCCTCTGCCTCACGCTCGAGCGCCGGGTCCAGGCCCTCAGTCCCGCCCACCAAGAACGAGACGCGGACACCTTCGTCACGCAGGCGCCCCAGGCGCTCGGCAAGCGTGCGCGTGTCCCACGCATGCCCACGCTCGGAAAGCGCGAAGCGATGCGTGCCCCGGGTCGCGCGGCGCAAGGCGTCGGCCTCGCGGGCCAGTGCCTCGAGAATGCGCCCCCCCTTGGCCGGGACATCGGCGACCTCGACGACCTGCAGGCCCCGGTGCCCCGCGAGGCGTCCGGCGTGCACGGCAGCAGCACGCGCCAGGCCCTCGTCGCGTATCCGTCCGACCGCCGCCACCAGCCAGTGCAGGTCCATTCCTCCGTCATGGCGGGCCATCGGCGGCCCCTGCCCCGATGGTACAATGAACCATCCGTCCGGTTGCCCCAAGCAGGCAGGCCGATAGGAGAGAGGATTGCCCCGTGGCCAAAGAAGCCAGCTTCGACATCGTGTCCAAGGCGGACATGAACGAGGTGCAGAACGCCGTCAACATGGTG
This sequence comes from Candidatus Tanganyikabacteria bacterium, assembly GCA_016867265.1. Lineage (GTDB taxonomy): Bacteria > Cyanobacteriota > Sericytochromatia > S15B-MN24 > VGJW01 > VGJW01. Next base: position 59,055 of record VGJW01000009.1, on the reverse strand, counting down.
GCCAAGGAGATCGAGCAACGCTTCGACCTCAAGGGCACGGGCAGTTCCATCGACCTGGGCAAGGACGGCATTACGCTCAACGCCCCCGACGAAACCAAGCTGCGCAACATCCTCGATGTATTGCACGACAAACTGACGAAGCGCCAGGTCTCCCTGAAGTGCCTCGACGCCGGCAAGGTCGAGTCCTCGCTTGGTGGCAAGGTGCGCCAGCAATTCGGTATCCGCCAGGGCATCGACCGGGACCATGCACGCAAGATCGTCGACTTGATCAAAGGCACCAAGCTCAAGGTCCAGACCCAGATCCAGGATGACCAGGTGCGCGTTCTCGGCAAGTCCCGGGATGACCTGCAGGCCGTCATCAAGGCACTGCGCGGCGCGGACTTCCCCCTGGACCTCCAGTACCTGAATTTCCGGGACTAACCCCCTGCCATCGATCCGGATATCCGGTCCCCTGCGTCTCTGCGCGGTGGGTTGCCCCAGCTTAAGGAGCGTGCGGTGAAAGTCATTCTCATCAAGGACGTCAAGGGCGTCGGCAAGGCCGGCGAGACCGTCGAGGCCAACGACGGCTACGCCCGGAACTTCCTGTTCCCCCGGAAGCTTGCCGTCGAGGCAACCGATGGGGCGCTGAAGCACCAGGCCGATCTCAAGAAGACCGAGGCCGTGCGGGCTGCTCGCGTCAAGGCTGCCGCCGAAGAAGTCGCCAAGCGCCTCGAAGGGGTCGAAGTGCGCCTCGAGGCCAAGGCAGGCAGCGAGCATAGGCTCTATGGCGCCATCACCTCCAAGGAAATCGCGACTGCGCTCAAGGCCCAGACGGGCATCGAGCTCGACAAGCGCAAACTCGAGCTCGAGGAACCCATCAAGGCACTCGGCCACTTCCGGCTGGTTGCCCGCCTCCATCCCGAGGTGAGCGCCGCGGTGCGGGTCCACGTGGTAGCCGGTGGCTGAGCCGCGGCAGGGCTACGGCGAGCCCAGGGTCCCGCCCCACAACCTCGAGGCCGAGCAGGCCGTCCTTGGCGCCATGCTGTTGTCGCCCAATGCCGTCACGTCCGTCCTCGAGATCCTGAACGGCCACGACCTGTTCTACAGGGATGCCCATCAGAGGGTGTTCGACGCCATCAGGCACCTCGTCGAGCGCAACCAGCCTTCCGACGTGCTGGCTGTCAGCAACCTGCTCGAGACGCGAGGCCAACTCGAGACGGTCGGCGGTCGCTTCTTCATGACGGACCTGGTCAATGCCGTCGCGACGACCGCCAATGCCGAATACTACGCGGGTATCGTGGCCGAGAAGGCGCTCAGGCGGCAGCTGATCCGGGCAGGCGGCGAGGTATCGGCCCTCGGCTTCGACGAGGAGGACGACATCGCGGCCGTCCTTGAGCTGGCCGAGCAGAAGGTCTTTTCCGTCGCCCAGCACCGCGGCGGCAAGGACAGCGAGCACATCGAGCCTTCGCTGCTTCGCGCCTACGATGCCATCGAGCGGCGTTTCGAGCACAGCGGTGTCATCACCGGCACCCACACCGGCTTCTATGACCTCAATCAGGTCACGACGGGCTTCCAGCCCGGCAACCTGATCATTCTGGGCGCGCGTCCGGGCATGGGCAAAACCAGCTTCGCGCTCTCGGTGGCGCGGCAGGCGGCGGGCGGCGACCCTTCCCAAAACATCGAAGGCAAGCCGGTCATCGTCTTCAGCCTCGAAATGTCGGCCGACGAGCTCAGCCAGCGCATGCTTTGCGGCGAAGCCCGGCTCAACAGCCAGAACATCAAGAAGGGCATCGTGGCCGACCACGAGTGGGCCCACCTCGTCGAAGCCGTCAACCGCCTGATCGAACTGCCGCTCTACATCGACGACACGCCTTCCATCTCGGTCCTCGAGGTCAAGAGCAAGTGCCGCCGGGTCATGGCGCGAAACAACCTCGATCAATTGGGCCTCATCGTGATCGACTACCTGCAACTCATGAAGGGTGGCGGCGTGCGGTCTTCGGACAACCGCGCCACCGAAGTCAGCTATATCTCCCGCGCCCTGAAGGAGCTGGCCCGCGAGCTCGAATGTCCCGTGATGGCCCTGTCCCAGCTCTCGCGCGCATCCGAGCAGTCCAAGGACAAGAAGCCCATGCTGAGCCACCTGCGCGAGTCCGGCTCCATTGAGCAGGACGCCGACCTCGTGATGTTCATTCACCGCGACGACTACTACAACCCGGAAACCTCGGAACTCAAGAACCAGGCCGAGATCATCATCGCCAAGAATCGTCACGGGCCCACGGCCTCGACGATGCTTTACTTTCACAAGGAGTTCACCTTGTTCGACAACCTGGAAATCCCGGGCGGCGGTTACTAGTCATGCCGGGACTCGTGGTCGTCGGTGCTCAATGGGGCGATGAAGGCAAGGGCAAGATCACCGATCTGCTCGCCGGTCGTGCGCAGCTTGTGGTCCGTTTCGCGGGCGGGGCCAACGCCGGCCATACCCTGATGGTCGATGGCCAGGTCCACAAGTTGCACCTGATTCCCAGCGGCATCCTGCATCCCGACGTCCGCAACCTGATTGGCCACGGTTGCGTCGTCGACCTCGAGGCCCTGGCCAAAGAACTCGATGCCCTCGAACCTCTGGGCGTAGGGCCCGCACGCCTGGGCCTTTCCCCTCTGGCCCATCTCGTCATGCCGTGGCACAAACTGCTCGATTCCCTGCAGGAACAGCGCAGGGGCAAGGCGGCCATCGGCACGACCGGACGCGGAATCGGCCCGGCCTATGCCGACAAGGCGGCCCGCCACGGCCTGCGAGCCGGAGACATGAGGGACGCGGACGTGCTGCGTGAGCGCGTGCTTCAGGCCGCCGAAGATGCCAACCATCGCCTGACCCGACTTCACGACGCCGCCCCTGTGGATGGCGTCACCATCGCCGATCGCATGGAGGTCCTTGCCGAGCGGTTCCGTCCCTATCTTGCCGACGTGACGGAGGAAACCCACGCAGCCCTTGCCGAGGGAAGGAACGTGCTCTTCGAGGGTGCGCAAGGCGCCTTGCTCGATCTCGACCTCGGGACCTGGCCCTTCGTGACCAGTTCCCACGCGGTCGCCGCCGGGGCATGTCTGGGTGCCGGGGTAGGGCCCAAGGCAATCGGCCGGGTCATGGGCATCACCAAGGCCTATGCGACCCGGGTCGGATCCGGTCCCTTCCCTTCGGAGCTTCTGGACGAGACAGGAGAACGGCTCCGCCAGGCGGGAGCCGAGTTCGGAACCACGACGGGACGGCCTCGCCGTTGTGGTTGGCTCGACCTGGTAGCCCTGCGGCACGCCGTCCGCATCAACGGGCTCGACAGCCTGGCCCTGACCAAGTTGGACATTCTGGATGATTTTGCGGAAATTGGCGTCGTGGAAGCCTACGAGGGTCCCGATGGTCAACCGGGTGGTTTTCCGGCAGACCCTGCTGACCTTGGCACGAGACGCCCCGTGGTGACTTGGCTGCCCGGCTGGCAAGCGCGGACCTCGGACGCGCGCACCATCGCTGACCTGCCCGAGGCGGCACGGGCTTACCTCGATCACGTTGCCACGGCGGCAGGAGTCCCGGTGACACTGGTAGGCGTGGGTGGTGGCCGGGAGCAGACACTGATGGACAGCGACCCATTCACGGGCCGAGAGGTCCTGGCCTGATGGGCCTGCGGCACGGCCTGACGCTGGCTGGCTCGGCCTTGGTCGCGTTTCCCCGCGTCTGGCTTGCCGCGTTGGTGCATCGGGACAAGGCCGCATACCTGCGCACCCAGCCCCAGAGAGTCTTCCCGGGACTGCTGCGTGCCGCTGGCGTGCGTCTCGAGGTCGAAGGCCTCGAGCACGTTCCGGCAGGTCCGTTCCTGCTGGCACCCAATCATCAGGGCAACCTCGATATTCCGGCATTGGTAACGGCCCTGCCGGACAAGCTGCCACGGTTCGTCTTCAAGCAGGAGCTGCTGTCGATTCCCATATTCGGCAGGCTGCAGACCTGGTATGGCAACATTCCCATCAACCGCAGGGATCGGGACCAGGCCGTCCGCCAGATCCGGGCAGGGCTCGCCCAGGTGGAGGGCGATCAGTACCTCGCACTCTTTCCGGAAGGCACGCGGACCAAGACCGGGGTCATGGGCGAAGTCAAGCGGGGCGTGTTCCACTTCGCCCGAGAGACCGGCCTGCCTGTCATCCCGGCCGCCATCGCCGGTTCCTTCGCGCGATTTCCACAAGACCGCCTCCTCGAGGTCACCCCGGGTCCGCTCCGGATTCGCTTCTTGCCCGCACTGACCTTTGCATCCTTCGCCGAGGAGCAGGACCCGATCGGCCAGATGGCCGAAACGTGGCAGAAGCAGATGGAAGCCGTCGTTCAGGCCATGGAAATCGACCTCGGGCCCGAGGGTTCGGCCCTTGCCTGGGCAACCTCGCCCCGGCCGGCAGGAGGCTGACGTTGGGACGCAAGCAACGAGATTCGCGCAAGGAGTTCTTCGAGACGGTCGAAGTCCGTCCGCGGGCCATCCTGATTGGCGTCCAGACGCGGGGCCAAGAGCGGCCCGAGGTCGAAGAGCACCTCGACGAGATGGCCCAGTTGGCGACAACCGACGGCATGGACGTCGTCGGCCGCGTCATCCAGGGGCGGGCCAGGCCGGACCCGGCGACCTTCCTGGGGAGTGGCAAGGTCGAGGAAGTCATGGTGCTTGCCGAAGAGCAGAAGGCCGACTGGCTGCTCTTCGATGACGAGTTGACGCCCGGACAGCAGCGAAACCTCGAGAAGCAGGCCAAGGTCAAGGTCATGGATCGCACAGGTCTTATTCTGGACATATTCGCGATGCGCGCCCGTACGCGGGAGGCCCGCACACAGGTCGAACTGGCCCAGCACGAGTACATGCTGCCGCGCCTGACGGGCCTGTGGACCCACTTCACCCGACAGAAGGGCGGCACCAGGACCCGAGGCGGCGAGGGCGAGAGCCAGCTCGAGATCGACCGCCGTATCGTCAAGGCGCGCATCGCCGCCCTCAAGCGTGAACTCGGGCGGATCGGGCGACAAGCCGAGACTCGCCTGAGAGGCCATGACGGCTTCTTCCGGGTGGCCTTGGTCGGCTACACCAACGCGGGCAAGTCCTCCTTGCTCAATGCCCTGACCCGGGCAGGCGTCATCGCCGAGGACAAGCTCTTCGCCACGCTGGACGCCACGACCCGCCGGTGGTCGCTGGCCACGGGCCGGGACGCCCTGCTGACGGATACCGTAGGCTTCATCCGCAAGCTGCCCCACCAACTGGTCGCCAGCTTCCGGTCGACCTTGGCCGAGGCCGCCGAGGCCGACCTGCTGCTGCATGTCGTCGACCTCTCGCATCCGGCCTGGGCCGAGCACATGGCCGAGACCCGCTCCGTCCTGACGGAGATCGGCGCCGGGGATCGGCCCGAGATTGTCGTCTTCAACAAGGTCGACCGGCCTGAGGCCCAAACCCGACTCGAGCAGGCCCAAGAAGACGAGCCCGGCTGCGTCCCTGTTTCAGCTGCGTCAGGCGAAGGCCTGAAGGACCTGCGTGCGGTGGTCGAGGCCCAGGTAGCCGGTCCGCCCCGCGAGGGCGTGGTCCATCTGGCGGCGCAGGACAGGGGCCGGCTGTCCGAGATCTATCGACGGGTCCGTGTCGTCAAGGTCGAGGACGACCCCGACGGCGGCCTTCAGGTGACGGTCCACGGCCCGCCGGGCGAACTGGTGGCACTCGGTGTGGCTGTCAGCCCATTGGACGAAGCTCCCGAAGCCTTCCAGGCAGCGGCATACCGGGAGCATCTTCCCGATAGTGACATCCCAGGCTCCAGCGCGCCTTGAGTGCGGCCCGGGCCACCAGGCGCGCGGCACGGACGCCGTTGCGCAAGCCCACGAGCGCGTCGCTCATGGTCCCGCGCGCATAGAAGGCCGAGACCTCCTCGTCCAATGCAGCCAGGATGCGCCCCGCGCGGACGAGACGCCGCTCGTTGCGAACCAGCCCGACGTAGTTCCACATCGTGTGCTGGATGGTGTTCCAGTCCTGCGCAACCAAAGCCGGATCAACAGGCTCATGCTCGTGCCGCCAAGGAGCGACGGTCGGTCCATCGCTCGTCCCTGACGGACCGGACGCCGCCGCAGCACGCCCTGCCCGAGTGCCCCAGACCAAGCCTTCGAGCAGGCTGGTCGACGCCAGTCGATTGGCGCCGTGCACGCCTGTACAGCTGACCTCACCCACGGCACGAAGGCCGCGCAGCGAGGAAGCACCGTCGGCGTCCACGGCGACACCGCCGCAGCTGTAGTGTGCCGCGGGGACAACCGGAACGGGCCCACGGGCCAGATCCAGACCAGCCCGTGCACTGATGGCGCACAGATCGGGGAAATGCTCGCGAACCCACGTCTCGCCACGATGCGAGATGTCGAGCCACACGTGTGGAGACCCCGTCTCCAGCATCACCTGGTGGATGCCCCTTGCGACGACGTCACGAGGCGCGAGCGTCCCGTCGGGATGGAACCGGGTCATGAAGGGCTGCATGTCGGGCCCGAGCAGGTAGGCACCTTCGCCGCGAAGCGCCTCGGACAGCAGAAAACGGCCGCTGGCGTGGTAGAGCGCCGTCGGATGGAACTGGACGTAGGGGAGATTGACGAGGCGGGCGCCCGCACGATCGGCCATGGCAAGACCATCGCCACGGGCACCGGCGGGGTTGGTCGTATGGAGGTAAAGCCGCCCCAGGCCTCCCGTCGCAAGGATGACCTCGCGCGCACGGACAGGCTCGACCTGCCCCGTGGCCTCCGACAGCACGTACGCCCCGAGGCAACGTGGCTCTCCGTGCAGGAACTCGGGCACAAGGGCGTGATGGTCGGTCGTAATGAGTTCGACCGCGGTATGGCGTGTCAGGACCCGGATACGCGGGTGCTCCGCCATCACGCGGGTCATCGGCTCCTCGATGGCGCGACCTGTATGGTCCTTGCGGTGAAGAATACGCGGGGCGCTGTGGGCGGCCTCCTGGACGCGATGATAGTCCCGGCCCTCACGATCGAACGGCACACCGATGCGATCGATCAGGACCTGCTGCACGAGACGCGGCCCCTCTTCCGCCAGGAGGCGGGCAGCGGGTTCGAGCACCAGGCCGGCACCAGCCGCAACAATATCGGCAAGCAGGCGTTCGGGCGAATCCTCGAGGCCCCGGAAGATGATGCCTCCCTGGGCGTACCAGGTGTTGGATTCCTCGGCCGTGGCTTCCTTGGTCAGGACAAGGACCTCGGCCCCGGCGTCGGCGGCCGCGAGGGCGGCCGAGCAACCCGCGATGCCCGACCCGATGACGAGGACGTCAACGTGGGAAGGCAGTCCTGCGCCCGGGGAAGAACCCACGCTCAGCAGACCCCCGGGTCCCGGGGGCGACGATCCGTCAGAAGCATGGCTGGCACAGGCACCTCGATACGTCGGCGAATCTCGTCGGGCGCAAGCGCCGTGACAGGCAAGGTGGGATCGAGCATGCGCCTGATGGCCAGCAGTGCCTGCGCAGCCAGCAAGTCCGGCACCTCGACGACGGGTTCCAGACCTTCAAGGGCCGCGAGGACCTTGTCGATCGTCTGCACGCGCATGAACGGGCATTCGTTGCACGCGCACTGATTGTTCGGCGGAGCCGGAACAAAAGTCTTGCCCGGTGCCCGCTTCTGCATCTGGTGGAGGATGCCTGCCTCGGTGACGACGATGAAGGTCGACGCCGGATGCTGTACCGCCGTCTCGAGAAGTCGACTGGTGGAACCGATCACGTCGGCATGGGCCAGAACTGCCTCCTCGCACTCGGGATGCGCCAGCACGACGGCCTCGGGGTGGCGCCCCTTGAGCTCGACCAGCTTTCGCTCGGAGAAGACTTCATGGACGTGGCAGGCCCCGGGCCACGGAATCAGCTCGCGTCCTGTGTGCTTCGCGACGTGAGCCGCGAGATGGCGGTCAGGTGCAAAGAGCACCGGGCCGTCCCCGGGCAGTCGGGAGACGATCTCGATGGCATTCGACGACGTGCAGATGACATCCGACAGCGCCTTGACCTGCGCCGAGCAGTTGATATAGCTGACAGCAGGAAGCCCGGAGTGCTCGAGGCGCCACGCAGCGAAGCGATCCGCCGGGCAGGAGTCCGAGAGGCTGCAACCGGCATCGAGGTCCGGCATCAGGACAGTCTTGCCGGGATTGAGGATCTTGGCCGTCTCTGCCATGAAATGGACGCCACAGAACACGATGACGTCAGCATCCGTCGCCGCCGCCTGCTGAGAGAGGCCCAGGCTGTCCCCCAGGTAGTCGGCGACATCCTGGATGTCCGCATCTTGGTAGTAATGCGCAAGAACGATGGCATTTCGGCTGCGCTTCAGCTGCTCGATGGCGCTGAAGGGGTCGACGGCCGGGGTACGGGGCTGGATCATGGCTTGCGGTTCTGTTGTCATGGTACCCCACCCTTGAAGCAGGGGCGCACGAAGGCGCCCGCGAAAGGCAAGTCATGTTCGCTGAACCCGAGGCGTGGTTCTGGCAGGAAGTACGCCTGCCGCTGATGCAGACCGCTCCTGTCACGGACAAGCCCTTGCAATGGCGGCTCTCGACCGACCTGCGCCTGGGCAGCCGATACGGGGGGCTGGGCGGACAGTTCCTGCGCACGGGCGCCCTCTGGACGGTTTCCCCTGAGTGGCTGGTAGCGACGCAAGTTGCCGCAATTACGTCGCAGGCAAGCCCTGGATCCTGGGATCAGGAATACCGGATCGAGTTGGAGCCCAACCAGTTGGGCAGATGGGGTGACGTGGTCTGGCTTGACCGGCATCGGGTCGAATGGCGATTCCGCATCGCCGCAGGCCAGCAAAGCTTGCGCTACCGAAATCTTTTCAGGGTGATGTGGGCACCTGACGGCGCGGCTTGGATGCCCTTTGCCTGGATCGAGGGACTTTTCGACGCGAACCCTGCCGGCTTTGCCGCCAACGACCTCGGCCTTGCCCAGATCCGCAGCCAGGCCGGTGTGGCGCGTCGCCTCGGCGAGGCCACGCGCCTCGACCTGGGCCTGATGATCCGCAGCCAGTTCAGGAATGGCAACTGGGCTCAGGACCCGGTGTTCAACGTGGCCTTGCTCTCGGTGCCCCAGGGCCAGCCCATGGTCGTCGACGGCGCAGCGGGCGGAGACTGAACGGAGCCGGCCGCAGCCGATCCCGTCCAGGCATCACAGCGACGGCCGCGGCGTATCCGGCCCCGAGACGGGCAGTTCGGGCAGGCGCAAGGCCTGGACGGGCAGTTCACCATCGAGAGACTTGAGGAAGGCCACGATCGCGGCACGCTCGTCTGCAGCGAGGTCGAGACCCAGCTGGGTCTTGCCCATGATGCCGACCGCCTCGTCGAGAGACCACACCTTCCCGTCGTGGAAGTACGGGTAGGTCTTCTGGATATTGCGCAGCGAAGGCACCTTGAAGACGTACTTGTCGGCAGGATCCTTGGTGATGGCAAACCGGCCTTCATCCGCCTGGTGCTTGTACGGGGCCACCACGCCAAACTTCATGTACATGCTGCCCCCGACCCCCACGCCGCCGTGACATGTCACGCAGCCCTTGTCCATGAAGGTCTTGAGGCCCTTCTTCTCGGTTGCCGAAAGCGCATCCTTGCGGCCACGCAAGTAATCATCGAACCGGCTGGGCGTGACCAGCGTCTTCTCGAAGTCGGCAATGGCCACGGCGATGTTCTGGTAGGTCACGCCACTGCCCGGGAACGCCGCCTTGAAGGCCTTCTGGTAGCCGGGCACACTGCGGACGACCTTGACTGCCTCGGCTTCACTGGGCAGGGCCATCTCGCCCGGGTTCAGGATAGGCCCCTTGGCCTGCTCCGTGAGGTCCTTGGCGCGGCCGTCCCAGAACTGGGCCAGGTGGACCGAAGCATTGAGGGTCGTCGGCGCATTGCGACCGCCCACCTGGGCCTTGTGGCCAAGCGACGTCTCGCGGTTGTCGACGCCGCCACTCGCCAGATTGTGGCACGACGCGCAGCTGATGGCACCACTCTTGGAGAGGCGGGGGTCGTGGTAGAGCTGCCGCCCGAGGTCGACTCTGACGGCCGCCATCGGTGCCGGCCGTTCCAGGGGCTTGAAGGCCGTCTGAGCGCGCGACTGCAAGTCATCGGCAGCAGCGACCGCGCGGGTCGCGACGCCGACCGTGCCGGCCACAAGAAGCACGGGCGCCACGACGGCGAGCCAATGGGTGGTTCGATACATGCTGCAACCTCATCCGGACAGGGCCGCTGTCTATACCTTGCTCATACCCGCTTGCCGTGGCCCGGGCAAGGGTTCCGGCCAGACTTTGTCCCGATTGACCTGATAGGATAAGCCTATGAGCGAGAATCCTCTGCCCCGCAGGCTTGTGATTGGCGGCCCTGTGGCGGCCCTGCTTTCCTGCATCAGCGGCTGTCCGGCACAGGCCCCGGCAGGTGGCCTGTCGGCAGCGGGTACACCGGCAACGACCACCGTCCGGCTCGAGGGAACCCTCACGGGGCCGGACGGTAGCCTTGCGGCCAACCTGCCGGTGACAGCCATGCTCGATGGCTCGTCCCCGTTGAACAACACGTCGGCGCTCAACAACACCTCAGCCCTGAACAATACCTTTCCGCTCAACAACACGTCGGCGCTCGCGGCGGCCTTGGGGGAGAATTGGTCAGGGGCGCAGGTGACGCGCCGTACCCAGATGTTGCAAACGGCGTGGCGCACGATGACGGATGCCAACGGCCGCTTCACGTTCTCGATGCCGGCCACCGGGTCCTTCAACGTCGAGGCCGTGAAGGACGAAGGCACCAAGGCCTGGAAGCTCGAGATTCCTCTCGCCACGGCAGGGCAGGCGGCCACCACGTCGCTGACGTTGGGGGCCACGGCGAGCGTCACGGGCACGATCCTGACGGCTGCCGGCGAGGCCACGTCCGGCGTCACGGTCTGGATTCCTGGCTCCGAGTACCTGACCGCGACAGATGCCTCTGGCAACTTCCGAATCGACGATCTGCCGGCTGGTCGCTTCCGCGTCGTCGCCAGCCACCGCTTGCTCGGGCAGGGCAAGCTGGCGGCCCCCTTCCGCGTCACAGCCGGAACGGTACTGGACCTTGCCGACCCCGTCCGACTCCGTCGGTAATCCGGAATCGGCGCCTTTCAGGATGCCTGAGCCCTTCCCGGAGGCCTACAGGACCACGCTCTTCGACGGTCCGGGTGCCCTCCCCCCATGGCCGTCATCCTTTGTCATCGTGACGGCCTGGGCCACGACCGGACAGCAGTGGTCCGAGGCGCGAAACCGCCGCGCCCTTGCCCAGTTGGCACGTGAGCTCGACGAGAGGGGACGCGACCACCGGCCGATCCTGGGGCGCGCGCCCGACGGCAGCCACGCCGAACCGTCATGGCTGATCCCGATGTCGCTCGAGGATGGCCGGGAGTTGGGCAGGCGGTACCGCCAGCACGCGATCTACTGGGTCACGGACGACGTGCTCCATGTTGCGATCTGCGATGCAGGGTCAAGCGCCCCATGGCCCATCGGATCCTTTCGCGCCAGGACCGTGCATCCGGACGCATCCCCGGCGGACTGACCTTGCGCGGCGTCAGCCCCGCGAGCGGACCACGACACCCCGCGCCGTCTCCCGGTACTCGTAGTCCGGCAGGTCACGAATGGCCATGTTGAGTTGCCACTCCCCTTGGAAGAGGAAGACGGGCCTGTCACGGACATCGACCACCACGGTCGCGATGCGGGCCTGCGCGAGGCGATCGGGATCGACATCACCACCGTCCTTGCGGACGACCCATCGTGCAAATGAGCAGTTGACGGGCAACAGGCGGACTTCGACGTCATACTCACTCTTCAGGCGGTACTTGACGACCTCCAGCTGAAGCTGGCCCACAGCTCCGAGGACGATGTCGCCTCCTCGCCCTGACGGGGGACGGTAGAGCTGGATCGTCCCTTCCTGAGCAAGTTGCTCGATGCCCTTCGAGAGCTGCTTGCGCTTGAGCGGGTCGACCATTTCCAGACGGCTGAACAGTTCAGGGGCAAAGCTCGGAATCTCGTCGAACGTCAGCAACATCCCGTCCGTCAGCGTATCGCCAATCTCGAAGACGCCGGGATCATGGATACCGAGAACGTCGCCGGCGAAGGCCTCCTCGACCAGGCTGCGCTCCTGAGCCATGAACTGCGTCGGGTTGGACAACCGCATCTCGCGTCCCGTCCGGACATGCACCGTCTTCATGCCGCGCTCGAACCGCCCCGAGCAGATGCGGATGAAGGCCACGCGGTTGCGATGCGTCTTGTCCATGTTGGCCTGGATCTTGAAGACGAAGGCACTGAAGTGTTCGTCATCGGCCGCAATGGGTCCCGAACTGGAGACGCGGGGAGCAGGCGGCGGCATCAGTTCGCAGAAACTCTCGAGGAACGCCTCCAGCCCGAAGTTGTTGATGGCGCTGCCGAAGAACATGGGCGAGACATCCCCCACAGCGAACCGCGCAAGGTCGAAGTCGTCGCCCGCCATGTCGAGGATTTCGAGCTCTTCGAGCAGCCTCTGGTGACCTTCCTCGCCCAACTCCCGGGTCAGCAACGGGTCATCGAAGCCGGCAAGCGCCACGGGTGGCACTTCGGACCCGACGGCTGCGCTCGATCCGGCGTAGGTTTCCGAGAAGAGATGGACCTGACGGTGCAGGCGATGGACGACGCCCCGGAAGATACCGTGCCGAAAGACCGGCCACGTCACGGGGAAGACGCCGATGCCCAGCAGGCTCTCGACCTCGCCAATCAGATCGAACGGTTCACGGCCGGGCCGGTCCATCTTGTTGACGAACGTGAAGGTCGGCATCCGACGCTGCCGGCACACGTGGAACAGCTTTTTGGTCTGGGCCTCGACGCCCTTGGCGGCGTCAAGCAGCATGACCGCCCCATCGGCTGCATGCAGCGTCCGGTAGGTGTCCTCGGAGAAGTCGGCGTGGCCGGGCGTGTCGAGCAGGTTCATCTGCAGACCCCGGTAGGGAAACTGCAGGACCGACGTCGTGATGGAGATGCCGCGCTCGCGCTCCATCTCCATCCAGTCGCTGACGGCTGAGGCGCGACCCCGCTTGGCCTTGACCGCCCCGGCCAGCTGAATCACGCCCCCGTACAGCAACAGCTTCTCCGTTAGCGTCGTCTTGCCGGCGTCCGGGTGGGAAATGATCGCAAAGGTCTTGCGGCGGGCGACCTCGGCGGCGAGGGTCGGAGAAGACGTTGTCAAGGGTGACTCCGGGTGATGACGGTGTCCCATGGTCCTACCACGAAGGCAGGGCCCTTGGCATCAGTCCCGACGCCTTCAGTTGCAAGTCCGAATCTCGAGGAGGCCGGTCAGAGAGGTGGGGTCTCCAACGCCATGCCGAAAGATCGATGAACGTAATGCATCTACATCACATCAACGTCGTTGATAATCATGACGGTAATCAGGATCAACAAGGATGGAGATCCGCTCGATCGGGCTTCGCTCGGTCCACGGCCGCACGGAAGCGGCCTGGGTCGAGAGCCTTCGGCGTGTCGGCGAGAAGCCGGGGGACCTGCGTGCTTCCGCGCACACAGGCGCCATGGCGCGAAACGCGCGTTTGGAGTACGGGATTCGCGGGACGCATCAGGCCATGTCGAATCTGCAGGACGCCTGGAACCTGGCGGCCACGGCCGAAGGCGGCACGCGGCAGATTCTCGAGCAGGTCCATCGGCTGCGCGACCTTTCCGTGCAGGCGGCGCAGGGCATCTGGACCGAAGACCAACGGTCGATGATGATGGAACAGGTACGCCAGACACTTCAGGGCATCCAGGGCGCCGCCATCGGGACCGAGTACAACACGCGCAAGGTCCTGCTCGGGGATGATTCGGGCGAAACCTCCGGCATCCCCACGACGGACACTTATGGACCGCGGGGGCAGGCCTACACCCGGACGCTCTCTCCATCCGTCACCGGCCTCGGGGCCTCGGACACCGAGGGCTATCGTCTCGAGACCTTCTCGGTTTCGGATCCCGTGGACATCAAGCACATCACCCCCCGCTGGTCTGCCGATGGCACCATGATCCGGGCCACGCGCATCTTGGACAACGGAAGCACCCAGACAGTGACCTACGATCCCGCAGGCTCGACCGGGCTGAGCCCGCCCGGCGGCACCAGCTTCGATGCCGTGGCCCGGACGACCGTCACGATTGGCGGGGAGCTCTGGCAGCTGTCCAACCGCAGCAACGGCAACAGCGGATCCTATGGCGGCCTGTACGCGCGCAAGGGGACGGACGCCTGGACCCGTGTGTTGGCGTTCTCGTCGGGCAGCGCGCAGTTCACGTTCTCGCCCACAGGCGACAGAATAGCCGTGGTTCAGGACACAGGGTCAACTGCCGCGACCATCCAGGTACACGCCTTCTCGACGGGCCCCCCGCCGTCGGTGGGCGCCGGTACCCGCGTCAATGCCGATGGGGACACCGCCGGCATACCGCAGACCTACCCACTGTCTGGATTCAACCTGTACCAACTGCCGGATGGCAGTCCGTCCGTCAGCGTCAGCGTCACGTCGACGCGAACCGGCGTCGCCCGGAATATCCCCTACGACGCCACGGGCACCAACGGCTACAGCGTCGACTACGTGGCCAAGACCATCACCTTCCACGGCAGCGGCCTGCTGGACAGCAACGACACCTTGTCCTTCTCGGGCGTCTCGGGCGGCAACGGTACGGACGCCGGCACCGGCGTGCCCTATGTCCAGGTGGACCTGGCCTATGCACCGGTCCAGTATCAGCTGGGCTCGGTAGCCGGAGGCCTGTCGGACAGCACGGTGCGCAGCACCACCAACGCATCCGTCATCGTCAGCACGGGTGGCAATACGGTCGCCTACGATCCGACGGGCACCAACGGCTGGAGCTTCTCCGACAACAACAGCATCCGCATCCACGGAAATGCCCGCCCCGCGGGATCGCAGGCCATCCGCGTCGCCTACCGCACGGACTACAACGTGGCGGCAGGCGGCAACATGACGCCGAGAAACGACGATGGCGACGGAGCTGTGGACCTGGTGTTCGCGGAGACGCCAGAGACCTATGGCCTGGATGACGCAACCGCGGCCCAGGCCATCGCCGGCCTGCGGGATGGCAACGCTGTCCGCGCTGTTTCGGCTGCGGCAGGTGGCGTCCAGGACCTGATCTATGACGCTGCAAGCCGAACACTGACGTTCCGAGGTACCTCTCAGGGTACCCTCTCGCAGTCGCTGGGCGTCCGCTACTACGCAGACACGGGCCTCGCGCAGGATACAGATGGCATCCTCGAGGTCCAGTTGGGGGTCCGGCCCGACTACTGGGGGCTCGCCTCGCCGGATGGCGCCGGCCTCGCGAACGGGGCAGGTTCCGCCGATCCCGATGCGGTCAAGGTCATCACGAACGGCGTCACCCGAACGAGTGGCTGGAGCCTCGACACCAACGACACCCGTCGCATCGACATCAGTTCGCCCTCGATCCTGCCGACCGCCATGTCCGGCTCGAGCACGAGTATCCGGGCGTGGGTCGACAACACGGCCAATGACGACTGGACGCCCACCAACCTGACCATTCCGGCTCAGGCGCTCAACTATGGGAGCCGTAGTTCGGTCGAGGTCACCATGGATGGGGTCGCCCTCGCCGAGGACACGAGCGGGTCAGGCAGTGGCTTCAGGACCTTCGCGGGCCATACCCGTCTGGAAGTCCTCGACCCGAAGAAGGACGCGTCCGTCGGGTCCACCACGTTTCGCATCAGCTATGCCGTCGCCGGAGACAACACCTTCCTCCTGACGATTCCCCAAGGCAGCCTGGACGGCTGCGAAACAGGCTTTCCGGTCTCACCCACAGGCCTGTTGGTCGACGAGGACACCCTCACCGTGACGGCCAACGGCGGTGTCGTCCCGCGGAGCAGCAGTCTGGCCGGTGACGGCTGGTACCTGCACCCCCCCGTGCCGGGCACCATCTACAAGGGCATCCAGCTCTACAGCGAATACAAGGTCGAGTTGGTCGGCGCCCACGCCCTGACCGGGGACGGCAACAACGTCCGCATCACCTACGACAGGCTGGATCCCAGCACGACGGGCGCGTTGCGGCTGACGCTGCAGGGGGGAGCCCGCGCCACGGACACCCAGACTTGGCAGCTTGAGGCCACGACGGTCGAGACGCTGGGGTTGGGCGGCATCTGCCTGATGGACGCCACGGAGGCCGCCGAAGCCATCGGCCTGTGCGACGGGGCCATCGAGGCCCTGACACGGCGACTCAACCGCCTGGGTGCCTACATGAACCGAGTGGGGCATCAGACGGCCGCCTTGGGTACCCAGGGAATCCTGACCCAACGGTCCCAATCCGACCTCGTTGACGCGGACGTAGCGCGCGAGGCCGTGATTCAGGCCCGGCAGCGCATCCTGATGGATTCCGCCCGGGCGATGGCGGCCATGGACCTCGAGCGCCTGCGCGACAGGGCAAAGCTGCTCACGGGTTGACGTGGGCAGCGCCCCGGGCCGACTCCTCAGGTCCGGACGGGCACCTTGGCCTTGGGCGTGCCGACGAGTCCGCGCGAGATGACGATCTTCTGGATCTCGCTCGTCCCCTCGTATATCTCGGTGACCTTGGCGTCTCGATAGTGCCGCTCGACCGGGAACTCGTCGGTGTAGCCATAGCCCCCGTGGATCTGCAACGACTCGTTGGCCGCCTCGCGCGCCGTCCGGCTGGCGTAGAGCTTGGCCTTGGCACCCGCATCAGCCACAGGCTTGCCGGCGGCCTTGAGTGATGCCGCCTGGTAGGTCAGCGCACGCGAGGCCCAGATGTTCTTCGCCATGTCAGCGATCTTCCACTGGATGGCCTGGAACCGGGCGATGGGCTGACCGAAGGCCTCACGCTGGTTGGCAAAGGTCCGGGCCTCATCGAGACAGGCCTGCGCGATGCCCAAGGCCTGCGCGGCGATGCCGATACGCCCGCCGTCCAAGGTCTTCATGGCGATCTTGAAGCCCTCGCCCACGACGCCAAGGACTTGCGACTCGTGGACGCGGCATCCGTCGAGAACCAGATCGTAGGTCTCGGACGAACGCATGCCCATCTTGTGGGTCTTGCGATCGACCTTGAGGCCAGGCGTGCCGGCCTCGATCAGAAAGGCCGTGATGCCCTTGGCACCGGTCGTGGCGGCGTCGGTGCGCGCAAACAGCAGGAAGAGGCCCGCACTCTTCGCGTTGGTGATCCACTGCTTGGTGCCGGTCAGGACATAGTGCTCGCCATCCTTCTCGGCCTTGCAGCGCAGCGCCGAGGCATCCGACCCGCAGTGGGGCTCCGTCAGGGCAAAGGCGCCAAGGACGCTACCGTTCGCGAGGCCCGGCAGATACTGTTGCTTCTGGGCCTCGGACCCGAACTCGAGGATGCTGAGGGCATGCGCCGAGAGGTGCACGGCGTAAGCGCAGGCAAAGCCCGCGTCGTGACGGGACAACTGATCGAGCGCGGCGATGTAGACCTCGAAGCTCTCCCCGGCACCGCCATAGGCCTCGGGAATGGGAATGCCGAGGTAACCTTCCTCGCCCATCTTCCGAAACACCTCGAGGGGGAAGTGCTCGTCCTTGTCCCACTGGGCCACGAAGGGGTCAACATGCCGCGCGCAGAAAGCTTTTACAGCCTCCTGGACCTGCTGCTGGGCCTCGGTCAGATGGACATCCATCACTTCGCCTCCCGGTAGTCGTAGAAGCCCCGGCCGCTCTTCCGGCCGTACAGGCCGGCCTGCACCATCTTGCGCAGCAGCGGGGCGGGCCTGTACTTGTCGTCGCCAAGGTCCCTGTGCAGAACCTCCATGATGGCGAGGCACGTATCCAGACCGATGAAGTCCGCCAGCGTCAGAGGGCCCATCGGGTGATTCATCCCCAGCTTCATCACGGTATCGATGTCCTCGCGCGTGCTGATGCCTTCGGCCAGACAGAACACCGCCTCGTTGATCATCGGCATCAGGATGCGGTTGGCGATGAAGCCGGGGGCATCCTCGACGGTGACGGGGGTCTTGCCCACCGCGCGCGCCCAGGCGAGGACCTTCCGGTGGACCTCATCCGTTGTCAGGAAGCCCTTGATGACTTCGACCAACTGCATCACGGGCACGGGATTCATGAAGTGCATGCCGATGAAACGCTCGGGATGAGCGACCGACGCCCCGAGCTGCGTGATGGGCAGGCTGCTCGTGTTGCTGGCCAGCACGGCATCCGACGGGGCGAGGGCCGACACCTGCTGCCACAGGGCCTGCTTCGCCTCGAGATTCTCGACGACGGCCTCGACGACCAAAGCCGCATCCTTGACGGCATCGAGGGAGGTCGCCCACGTCAGGTTGGCCAGCGTGGCCCCGCGGGCCTCGGGCGCCATCTTGCCCTTGTCGACGGCCTTGTCCAGAAGGCCGGAGATGAGCTTCTGGCTGCGCGCGAGGGCCGCATCCGCCACATCCTGCACCGTCGTGGGATAACCGGCCTGTGCGAAGACATGGGCAATGCCGGAGCCCATCTGGCCGGCGCCGAGGACGACGATGCGTTCTGACATGTCTGCTGCGTTCCTGAATGTGGTGACGTGCGCCTAGCGGCGGAGATTCTCGATGATGATGGCGTCGCCCTGGGCGGAACCCGAGCAGATGGCAGCCGCACCATAGCGCCCACCGGAGCGAGCCAGCTCATGGACCAGCGTCGCGACGATGCGGGCGCCCGAAGCCCCGATGGGATGCCCCATGGCGACCGCGCCCCCGTTGACGTTGGTGCGGGCACGCAATGCGTCCAGATAGCCGGGATCCACGTCCGCGCTGGCACCGACACCTGCGAGAACCTTGCGGCCGGCAAGGATGCGGGTGCTGGTCAGCGTGACGGCCGCGAAGGCCTCGTTGATCTCGAGGCGGTCCAGCGCATCCAGATCCAGCCCCGTCCGCGCCATCGCCTTCTCGAGCGCCAGTGCCGGCACGGTGTGCAGGTAGGGAGGCTCGGTCGCCACCCAGCCGTGACCGACGATGGCGGCCATCGGCTCGAGGCCAAGCTCAGACGCCTTCTCCTCGCTCATCAGCACGAGCGCGCAGGCACCGTCGTTGATGCCGGGCGCATTGCCCGCCGTGACCATGCCCTCGGCACCAAAGACCGGCCGCAGCTTCGCGAGGCCCTCCTCGGTGGTATCGGCACGAAGGCTCTCGTCACGGCTCACGAGGAGCGAAGGCTTCTTGCCCTGGGGAATCTCGACCGTCATGACTTCGTCGGCGAAGTGTCCCGCCTCGTAGGCCGCAGCCGCGCGCTGGTGGCTGCGGGCGGACCACATGTCCATCTCCTCGCGAGTGATGGCGAACTCACGCGAGACGTTGTCACCGTGGACGCCCATGTGGACGTTTCGGAAGGCACACCACAGACCGTCATGAATCATGCCGTCCAGGATGGTGTCATTGCCCATGCGATAGCCGCCCCGCGCCTTGGTCAGATAGTAAGGGGCCTGCGTCATGCTCTCCATGCCACCCGCAACGAAGACCTCGCCGTCGCCCAGGCGCTGAAACTGGTCCGCGAGCGAGATGGCCCGCATGCCGGACGCGCAGACCTTGTTGATGGTCAGCGAATGGACGCTGTCGGGAAGACCGGCGCGGAGCGCGGCTTGGCGCGAGGGGATCTGACCCGCGCCTGCCTGCAGGACCTGGCCCATGATGACGTTGTCGACGAGCCCGCCCTCGATGCCGGCGCGTCGGACGGCCTCGCCGATGACGCGCGCGCCGAGGTCGACGGCGGTCAGGCCGGCAAAGGCGCCGGAGAGCTTGCCGAAGGGGGTACGCACCGCACTGACGATGACCGTGCGACCGCGAGAACCGGTATGCGACATGATCGGACGCCTCCTCGCGTCTTGATGGCCCCAAGGATACCACCCCTGCCGGTCCCGGCGCGTCGCCCGGCGGACCGCCCCGTCACCGGAAGTGCCACGGCCTCCGCATGAAGAACGGGATAGCCGTTTGCCACGAACACCAAAGGGTTGGCACGGCTGAATGGACCGAAAAGGGTCAGCGCACACCGGCAAGGAAAGCGGCCAGCGCCTCGCGCGCACGCGGGTCCTCGAGGCATGCCTTGAATACAGCTTGTTCCGACACGTCCGCCGCACCCATGAAGGCGGCCTTGAGGCGCCTCGAAGCCCCGGGAAGAATGCCCTCGGTCAACCGGGCCACCCACGCGGCCTCCAGCGAATCCGCATCGTCGTCGGGATCGACAGCCGACAGCATGCCCCATGCCAGCGCTTCATCCGCGCTGATGCGCCGCGCGGTGTAGGCCAATTCGGCAGCCCGGGACGCGCCCAGCACGACCGGAGCCCTGCGGGTCCCCCCGAAAGCCGGAATCAGGCCACGCTGAGCAGCCGGGTAGCCAAAGACGGCACGCGCCGTTGCGACTCTGATGTCGCACGCAAGGACCAGCTCAAGCCCCCCGCCCAGACAAGGGCCATCGACGACAGCCAGTACGGGCACGGGAGCTTCGGCCACGGCGCGGGTCGCAGCCTGGCCAAGGGCAGCGTGCGCCTCGGCATCGCCGACAGGCATCGCAGCGATGCCAGCGAGGTCGGCGCCTGCCGAAAAAGGCCCTACCCTGCCGTCCCTGCCCGACCCATGCACGACGAGCAGGTCGACGGCCGGATCAGCCATCGCGCGGGCCACGGCAAGAGGAATGGCCTCGAGCATGGCGGCATCGAGCAGGTGAAGCGGATGGGGGCCCGCAAGGCCGAGACGTGCGACACGCCCGACGATGCGCAGGTCAACCAAGGATATGCTCACCGCCGCCACCTCGCGCCCCGGCCAAGGGGCTCCTTAAAACTTCTTGCAACTTTCATTAAGGACAGGTAATATCACGGTATCGGGACGGCGCACAGACACCTGCAGAACACGCCGCCCACTTTGTGAGGATCCTCTGATGGCCTTGGCCACCCGTTTGATGCCTTTTGCCCTCACGCTCACCGTGGCTGGATGCGGCCTCAGTGCCGCGCCAGCACCCACGGTCCGGACTTCATCCGTCAACCCTGCTGCGCCCGAACTGGCGCTTTCCATGGACCTTCAGGCTCCATCAGCCAAGGCCGACGAGAAGACGCTGATGGACCCGGTCATTCGGCCGATTGCCATCACACCTGACCAAGGCCCCGAGCAGGAGCTGCGGAGTGCCTTCGATGCCTTCGCAGGTTCGGCGCGCCAGGCATTCGGTGCGGACAAGCCCCTACTGGACCTCGATGAAGTCCCGGCTGGCGCCACCGTCAGCGACCTCGACTCGGAGGGCTCGCTGTTGCCGGGCTTCAGCGTTCAGGCCAAGCCTGAGACGACACAGGCCCGGGCCGACCGCGAAGCCTATGCGTGGGCCTACGATGCCAAGATGCTCTACGTGGGCTGGGGTTTCTCGGGTCGCAGTTCGCTGTGGCAGTTCCTCGGCCAGTCGCGCCATGTCTACTACTCGGCATCCAAGCAGCGCCTGCTGTACCTCGACTACAACTTCTTCCGCATGAAGAAGAGCGTGTGGCAATCGCGCGACATCGTGCTCGAGTACGGGGGCAAGATCATCAGCTTCTTCCTGAACGAACCCCGCGGCGAGTTCCCCTTCAACGGTCGTGAAGCCTACAACGAGGCTACCCGGATGGGCTACAGCTACGGCAACCGGACCTACGCCACCATCAAGGGCGTTTGCCTCCAGCCGCTGCTGGTCGGCCCCAGCTGGTTCTACATGGACGTAACGGGCAAGCCTACCGTGATGGTCGACGCCGTCACCGGCGAGTCCCGCATGAGCCACTGGCTCATGGACGTCGTCAAGATCATCTTCTCGATCAGCCGGTAAGTCGGGGCCTTCGGAGCACGGTCAGCGCGCGTCAGGGCTCGGGCAGTTCCCATCGGGGTTCGTCAGCTTCGGCATCCAGACAACTGTGTACTTGGGCTGTGTCGGTCGCGGTGAAGGTAAAGGCGGGCCCCTCCGTCTCGGGCGCCCTTGCAGGTCCCATCAGGGCCAAGCACGCTGCAGCGGCGAGGGCCATCCCGCCGGCCGGTCCCCACAAGGACCTGCTGGCTGAGGATGCCCTGTCCGGGCCAGGGAATCCTACGGCCTCGTGTTCGTCCAGCCAGACGCGCAACTCGGCCAGGGCCGTGGCCAACGACGTTGCCGCCCGCCGACAGGGCAAGCAGGTCGCCAGATGCACGTGCAGGGCGCGGGCGTCTGCCGCGACAGGGCGCGCGTCCTCGCGCTCCAGCAGCAGACGTCGGGCATCAGCATATCCGACGCGCATCAGGCGTCCTCGCCCTGGCTCCATACGGCCAGCTTCCCACGGGCCCGATGGAGCCACGTTTTCACCGTCCCCGCGGGCACATCCATGATGCGCGCGACTTCCTCGACCGGCAGATCGTGCATGTGGCGCAACACCAAGGCCTCACGCCAGGCAGCAGGCAAGCCGGCGATTCGCCGTGCGGGTGGCCTCTGGCCTGGGGGGAACGGCTCATCCTCATCCGGGCAGCTACCAGCCACACAAGAACCCGACCAACGACTTCGCAGCGGACACTGTACCCACCGACGAAGCGGCCCGGATCGTACCGGCCACCGAGCGCCTGTCCGTCATGCAAGCCCACGATTTCGACGGCTTGGTGATTGTCGGTGGCTAGGGAGCCTCGCGGTACTTCTTCGCCTATCCCGGGACCTACGCGGACCCGGTAGCACAGTGGGCCCCCGATCCCGCCGAGGCGACCGAGATGAACCGCCTGATCGGCGCGTTCAATGCTGCCGAAAAGCGTATTCTTGCCGTTTGCAATGGCGTCAATGTCTTGTCATGGGCCCGGGTCGACGGCGACAGTCCGCTTGTCGACAGGGCCGTCTCCGCACCTTGGGCCGCAGCCCCTCCCCAGACCTATCCGCAGCCCTGGCCCGCGGGCCCGCGCGTCTCGTTCGGCAGTGACTACGACGTTGATCGGCCTTGCCCGTCCGAACCCTTGACGAACTATTTTCCGATGGAGAAGTTCGCCCGGGACAACGGCGCCGTCCTTCAATATCCCGGTGGCACCCGTGCGCAGCCGCAAGCCGGGGCGCGCGACCACGCTTGGTCGGAAGACGGCCACATCATCACGGCGCAAGACAACTTCGCGGCCCGGACCGCTGCATCCCGGTTCGCCGAAAGCCTTTTCGAGATCAGGTAGGCGCGACACCGTCCAACGCACCGGCAGGCCCTCACGCAGGGGCCGACATCTCCGGGCGCCCTAACCTTCTGGCAGCCCTCTGGAGGAGCCATTCGTCGATCTCCTGATAGCGCTCGCGGAAGCCTTTGCTGTGCAAGGTGATCGCGTCGCCATTCCCGACCGGGATAGCGCGCCGGCCGTGGCCGCCGCGGGCGCGCTCGGCACGGGACGGGCCGTGGCGCGCGGCTGCGCGTGCGATGTCGCCTCCGAGGCCCGTCTGCAGGCGGCTCTGGACGAGGCCGTAGCCGACCTCGGGCCCGTCGACGGGCTGGTCAGCCATGCGGGCTTCCAGCATGTCGCCCCCCTCGAGTCCTTTCCGACCGAGGTATTCAGGCGCATGCTGGACGTGATGCAGGTCGCACCGTTCGTGGTCCTCAAGCACGTGCTGCCGAGCGCGACGCCACGTGGCTGGGGTCGCGTCATCCACATGGCCTCAATCAACGGCCTCGTCGGCCTGACGAAGGTCACGGCACTCGAGGCGGCCCCCTACGGCGTCACGGTCAACGCCCTGTGTCCCGGCAAAGTGGACACAACGCTCGTACGGGGGCAACTGGCTGACCTCGCTGCGAGGAGCGGGATGCCCTTCGAAAGGGTCCTCGAGGCGGTCATCCATCCGTTCGTACCGCAACGCCGGCTGCTGGCTCCCGAGGACCTTGCCGCCTCTGCCCTCTTCCTGACAAGCGAAGCCGCGGTGGGCATCAGCGGTCAGGCCGTCGTCACGGATAGCGGCTACACGGCCCAGTAGGGAATCATCGGGCTGGACGGGCCCCCAAGCGGGGCCACAACGCTCCAGTACGGGTCACGCAGTCGGCATAACCCGGAATCTCCTGCCGCAGGTGTTCTTCTTCCGACTGAATACGTCGCCGGAACGCCAGCACAAGGGCCAACCAAGCCGGCAGCGCTACCAGCCACGCGTGGAAAGCCAGCGGAGTCGCACCAAACAAAAGCAGCGCTCCCGTGTAGCGCGGATGTCGGCTCCTGCGGCAGGGCCCTGCCCCGATGACGGTCTGCCCACCCTGGACCTCCGCGTTCCAAGTGAGGTGTTGACCGAGCGACCGCCCCGCCCAAGTTCGGAGGAACAGGCCTGCCAGCATCGCGACCCCGGCAACGAAGGTCGGGAAATCGGGCCCTGCCGACGAACGGCGCCATAACCACTCGCCAAGGGCCAGCACCTGAACTGCATGGACTGTTCACAGGATTTGGACGCCGGTCGCCTTGTCGTGCCCGGTCAGGGAACCCTCGACCAGGCTGTCGGTCGGCTACAGCAGGTTCGCGGCCAAACCCACCAGCAGGACCATCCACAGGTGCGGATAATGGAGCCCGCGAGGCCAGACCTGCCAAACGACGCCCACGACAACCGCCGGGACCCCGACAGCCTGGGCAAGGCGCCGCAAAGTTTCACGCCCGAGAGGTGCCTCCCGCGGCGGGGTCGAGGCTGTTCCGGACGACACGGTCACGCCCCGGCTTCCGAGACCACGGCAGGGTCTGCGTGAGCGCGGCTGAGGTCATCCCACGCATCCGACAACGGATTCCACTTGAACTGGGCTTCCCTGCGCCCGGAGGCGAAGGCGGCCCGACTCACGGCTTCGGCCCAGCCAGCCCGCATCAGGATCGGCCTCGGCGGCCCGAGCCGGCCTGAGTGGCGCTTGGAGGCGTACTCGATGTTCCTGGCCGAGAGGCCGGCATCCAGACCGGCCGCGACGCGCGCGGACACTTCGGCCGACCACGGCTCCCCCGAGGGCTCGACCAGCAGGTCATAGGCCATGCGGTCGACGTCGGCGACCAGACGGTATTGCCAGAGTGTGACGCCCTCGGCGGCGACCGCCTCGAGCAGAGCCTCCTGCACCTGGTTGAGGTGCAGCTTCTCACCCGTCATCGACAGCATGTCACGCCCCTTGCGCAGGAAGGCGATGCGCGGCGTGCGGCCGACGAAGCCACGCACCTCGACGATATCGTTCATGTCGTAGCGGTAAAGACCCTGACCGGGCGTGATGACGATGCGGTAGCGTCCGCCATCCTGCAGTTGGTGGGCCAGCAGGGTGGGCGCATCGGGCCGGGGGGACGAGATGTCCTCGGGCAGGAATTCGTAGTGGACGGCGTGGATGTTCAGGACACCCGCCGCGGAATCGTCCTCGAGCGGCAGGCTCATCCGACCTTCGGACGCCAGCAGGCCGAGGTCCCGCATGGGCACGTCGCGGCCATAGAGCGCCCGCAGTCCCCCCGCCTGCAAGCCGGCACTGCCTCCGAGCCAGCAACCCAGCAGCGCGAGGTCAGGCCAGAGCATGGCCGGCGTCAGGCGCCCATCGCGCGAGGCTGCCGCTGTCAGGCGTTTGGCCAGGTCGGGCTGAGGAGCCAGGTGCGGCGCCAGGCGTTCCTGCAAGTCGACAGGCCCCTCCAGCTGCAGGACTTCGGGCAGGGGAGCACCGGCGACGCCGTCGTGGAGCGCACGCAGCAAGTCGTCCGCCCGGTTCGCGATGACGCCGGCAAGTCGGTGCAGGGTGCTGGGATTGGGCGACAGCAAAGCCGTCACGGACTGCGCCATCGCCACGCGCGCCACGAAAAAGTAGCGGGCTTCATGGTCACGGATGAGCGCGACGGCATAGGGCAAGGCATATTGGCGACGCGCGAGCCACGGCGCGCGTCGGGCGGACATGCCGGACATGGAGCCATAGGGCATGCCCCGCTCGGTCAGGCCCTCGACCGCTGGACTGACGAGCGTCAGGATACGTCCGGCAAAGAGCCCGGGGTGATCCCGCATCGCCCCGCGAATCCAGAGCCGGGTCTGGGCGGCGTAGGCCTCGCGCCAGTCGTGGGAGACGGGAATGAGCTTGGGCGCACCGGTCGATCCGCTGGTGATGCAGAAGCTGTCCGGATCCTGCCGGGTCAGCACGCCCCGCTCGCCGGCAAGCAACCGATCCACCCACGGCCGATGCACTTCGTAGTCCCCCAGGGGCACGGCACGCCTCCAGTCATCCGCGTCCCGAATGCCGGTGAACCCGTGGGCCCTGCCGAAGGCCGTCTGGGCGTGGTCGCGACGGAGCGTTTCCAGCAGGTGCGCCTGCGCCGCAGCCGGGTCCCGGAGCGCGGCCTCGAAGCGGTGTGCGTGGGCTGCCTCGCGCAGCGCGAGGAAAGTCCGGGCTAGGTTCACGCAGGCAAGTCCTCGCCGCAGACGACCGTACGCAAGGCAAAGCGATCGCGGACAGGCGGCAGGATCTCGACACCCAAGCCCGGCCCCCGCAACAGATTCGCCTCGCCCCGGTGCCCGAAGCGAACGGCCTCGCGGGACAGGTCCTCGCGCAGCAGCAATGTCCCGAAGGAGCCCTCGACGAAGCGAACCTCGGGCAGCGCCGCGGCCAGGTGACGGCCCGCAGCCGAGAGGATCGCCGTCTCGCCTACCTGGCTGCCGACCTGGACGCCCAGACCGGCCTCGAGGGCCCGAGTAGCCTGCCGCCACGCCCCGCGAAGACCGCCACACTTGGACACCCGGACGTTGACCAGATGGCACGCCCGTGCGGCGATCAGGGCCTCGAGGTCGGCCATGGTGACGAGCGACTCGTCGACCATGATCGGAACCGGACTCTCGGCACAAAGGCGGGTCCATGCGGCCAAGTCCCCACGTGCCAGCGGTTGCTCGACCGAGGCGATCCCCGTCGGCGCCAGGGCCTCGAGCCGCGCCATGACCTGCTCGGGCGCCCACGCGCCGTTGGCATCGAGGCGCAGCGAGACGGCATCGCCCATACCCGCGCGGATGGCCTGCAGGCGTGCCACGTCATCGCCAAGGCCGACCTTGACCTTGATGGCCGACAGGCCGACCAGTTTCATCTGCCGGGCGTGGCGAACGGCCTGGTCTGTGTCCCCTGCCGTGACCACGCCGCTGTAGGTGATCTTGTCCCGGACCGGGGGAAGAATGTCGGCCACGCCCTTGCCCGCTCGCCTGAGCGCGAGGTCCAGCAAAGCCGACTCAAGGGCTGCCAGCGCCGCGTGCGGGGCGACCACTCCTGCCACGGGCGCGCTGGGGAGCCATTCGTCCAGAAAATCGAGATCAGCCAAGGCGCGGACCTCGGGCAGGTCCCGGCCGGCCAGTCCGGGCCACCACGCCTGCAACTGGGCGACCATGCCGTCCACGGTCTCGCCCGTGACATAGGGTCGTGGCAAGCCCTCGCCATGGCCGACATGGCCTGCGTCATCCTCGACCCTGACGACGACGGCATCGCTGTGGGCACGCACCTGGGTGCTGTGAGCAAAGGCCTCGACGAAGGGGATGGCGAGCAGCTGGATGACGAGGCGCCGGAGCGTCACGCGCCGACCTCAGCCGGCACGGCTGCCCCGAAGTACCGCTGGATGAAAACGTTCTCGCGCAGCGTGAGCTCGGCCACGGTGCAGGCGTCGGCTGCCGGGATGTCGTAGTGGTCCGCGAAGCGCACGAGCGTGTCAAGGCCTTCCTCGGCATGGCGGATATCGACCTCGGCATGATGGGTGAACCACGCGAGGCCCGCCTCCGGCATGGCCAGGATGCGCCCGATGGCCCTGGCCATCCGGCTCGCCGTGCGACTGAGCATGTACTCGAAGGCCACGGTCTCGACGAGCACGGCGTATCCGACATCGCGCAACGTGCCATACAGCAAGGGTTCCGTCACGACTTTGCGCACGTCCTCGCGGGCGAGGGCTTCCAGCCGGGGCAGCTCGTCCCCGAGGCCGGCATACCGGATCACGTCCTTGAGCATCTCGGGATGGCTGACACCATCTTCCTCTTCGAGGCCCAGCTCCTCGAGCAGGTTGTGCAGGACGGAATCACCATCATCGGGAGGTGCCACCGCATAAAGGAAGGCGAGGATGCGCGGGGATTTCAGGTGGGTCCGGGCCAGCTGCCGCAGCAGGTCCAGTGCCTCATCACGCGTGGCCTCGCCTTGTTCAAGACGGACAAAGCGGGCATCGGCGGCAAGTTCGGCCGTGCCGGCCTCGAAGAGGGCCCGAAGGGTTTGGTGCAGGTTGTCCATAGGATTTTCCAGAAGGGTTGAGGGTGTTCCAGAATCTGCGGTCAGGTCGCCCAGGGAACAACCCGGGCGACAGCGATTTCTTCCGGCGCATCAGGCGCCGTCGCCTCGCTACCAGGCGCTACGGCGATGCAGACGGCCTTGCCTCGCCAGTTGCCCTTGAATGTCACCATGTCAACCGTCCCAGAGGGCACACCCCCGGAGCGATAGGCCCCGTTGGCATCGGTCGAGGTCCTGTAGACCGACCCCGCACTGTAGACCTGTGCGCCCTCGGGTGAACCGGCGGTCACGGGCATGGTCGGACGGCCAGACAGCACCGAAATCGCCGCGACGGCCATGTCGGCGAGGGCCACGGTGGCCTGACTTGCGTCAATCTTGCTCTTCCAAACCTTGCGGTCAGGCGACATCAACGCCTCAATGTTGTAAACGCCCCCGGCGGGCAACTGCAGGGTGAAGCGTCCGTCCGCGCCGGTCTTGGCAGAGAGGGGCACTACGGACTGGATGGTGCGATCGCCCCGGGGCGAGAGGCCGGAGGCGTACAGGAAGATAAGCGCCGTCTGACCACTGGGGAGGGCGACGGGGGTCTGGTCAAGCCCGTGGCCGAACGCCTCGACCCACGCATCCCCCACCCCGGAACCCGACTCATCCACCACGTGACCCGACAGTTCCGGGCGCGTGACGACCGGGTTGGTGGCTGACGCGTCGCCTGCCGTGGTCGTTCCGGCGCTCGCGCAACCGACGAGCAGCATCAGCGGCAACCAGCAGCCGGGACGTTGCGCCAACACGTGCCACCGCGCCCCGACCTGACCATCCGTACGGTGCATGCCATGGTATGTACCCGTGACAACTGGAGTTGATCGGTGGCAACGGATAGACCGCTACCTGCCTCGATGGGTGACCGAGACCCAGCGGAACCGCCCCATGTCGGAGGCCCGTCACGCCGTCCTGCTCTGGTTGGACATCATGGGTTTCACGGCGCTCACCGAGCGACTGACGGCGGAAAGCCGCGCGGGGGCAGAGCACCTGACCGAGCTGCTGAACCGCGACTTCGCACGGATCAGCAGCAGCCTGAAAGCTCACGGCGGTGACCTCGCATCCTTCGCGGGAGATGCCGTGCTGGCCCTCTGGCCCTGCGACGATGTGGACGGCCTGCCCCGCGCCCTAGATTCGGCAGAGGCGTGCGCCCGTGAGTTGCTGGCACCCGAACCTGCAGGACAGGAAGGGGCCCACTTGCCCGTAAAGGCTGTCCTTGGCGCGGGGTCACTGGTATTCAGCCTGGTCGGGGGCCATCGGGACCGATGGCTGCCATTGGTTCAAGGGGAGGTGCTGGCCGAGTTGGCGCCGTGCGCGGACGGCCTGGGCCCCGGCCAACTGGCGGAAACGGCCTCGGTCAGGTACCTGAAGGATCGCCCGGCGAAACAGGCGGTTGTTCCGCTCAGGCCCGCCGAAGAGCCTCGTATTGACCCGGAAGAGCGCATGCGGATGCTTCCCGAGATTGTCCAGGCACACTTGGCCTCTGGCCAGCAAGGTTGGCTGGGTGAGTTGCGACAGCTCACGGTCCTGTTCATCCGTCTTCCAGAACTGCCGATCGGCTCCGAGGCGCAACCCCTTGTACGCGCCACCCAGACCTGCATCGATCGCCATGATGGCTTTCTGGACAAACTGAGTCTGGATGACAAGGGCATCTCGGCCCTCGTCGCCGTCGGCCTGCCGCCACGCACGAAGTCCGACGCCGGCGTGACGGCCGTCCGGCTGGCTCAGGCCTTGCAGGAAATCTTGCGTGCCGCGGGTGTCTCAGGCGGCATCGGCATCGCGACTGGACGCGCCTACTGCGGGGAGGTCGGCAGCGTGTCACGTGGCGAATACACCGTGATGGGCGACGTCGTGAACCTGGCTGCAAGGCTCATGACAAAGCAGGATCAGGAATCCTGCTGGACGAGGCGACAGCGCGCCATTCCAGCGCCCAGATCATCCTGCATCCCCTCCAACCCCTCGCTCTGAAGGGCAAACGGGACCCCATCCCCGTTTACGAACCCCGGCAGTGGCGCCGCCGCATACGCGCACGGCGGGACGACCTGCTGGGAAGGGACACCGAACTGGACGAGATCCACGCGTGCCTCGCACGGTCGATGGCTGGTCCCGAGCACGCCTTGGTGTGCGTCGAAGGCGAACCCGGCATGGGCAAGACCATCCTCCTCGACGGTCTCGCGGCCACCACAGGCGGCCGGTATACCCGGGTGCTCGAACTGTCCGGTCGCCTGGCTCGGTCCGGACTGCCCCTGCAACCGTGGCGTGACATCCTCGTCAACCTGGCAGCCTCTCAGGAAGGCTCGGGAGATTACGCGCTGCTCATGGCGCTGGCTTCTCCCGAGACGTCCTCATCGGCCGAGGCCGAGGGCACCGAAGCCGACTCATGGTTGCGCACGACCGTCGACGCCATGGTCCGGTCGCTGAGTTCCGGACCGACCCTACTACTGATCGACGATGCCCACTTGCTGGATTCCGCTTCGGAGCAGATGGCCTGGGAGCTCTTCCGTCGTCACCCGGACCTGTCCATGGTCGTGTCGGCGCTGCCCGCGCACCGATGGGCAGAAATCCCGTGGGCCGACGTGCCGATGGCCGTGGTGAACCTTGGTCCTTTGGCGACGGGTGCCGCGGAGGGCCTCCTCAAGCGACACCTCGTGAGCCGGATGCCTCCCGAGCACGTCTGCACCCATATCCTGTCGCTTGCGTCCGGTCATCCGCTGTTCCTCGAGGAATTGGCCGACGCGTGGATGGAACGGGGCAGCGAGATTACTGGCGGAAGTGGCGTCGCATTGCCGGCGACCATCCAGGCAGCCTTGGTTCGACGCCTTGACCCGCTGCCCATTGCCGAACAGACATTGCTGAAGATCCTGTGTCTCGTCGGCCCTGAAGCCGAACCGGGCCTGATCAGTGCCCTCCATCCGGCCTTCGGCACGCCCGAGGCCGTCCTTGCAGGCATCGAGCATCTCTCCGAGGTCCATCTGCTGGAACTTGGCGACTACGCCGCCGGGGGGGCTGGACCTTCCGCAGCAGCCTGTTTCGCGACGCCGTGCAGGATCAGTTGCTCGAGTCACAACAGCGGCGCGTCCATCGCGAGGCTGCCGACTGGCTGGAAAAGGCCTATGGTTGCCGCCCAACGGTGGCCAGCGCACGGCTGGCGAGACATCACGAGCAGGCAAGACAGCCCCGGCAGGCTCTGCAACACATGGACCACGCCGCCGTATGGGCGATGGCGCACTTTGCACAGAGCGAGGCCGAGTCTTGGTGCCGACGAGCCATCCTTGTCGAGGCAGAACTCGGCCTGCAGTCGGACACGCACCTGAGACTTGCTCGTCACGAGGTACTGGGAAGGGTTCTGAAAGGCAAAGGAAACCTGGCAGAGGCGCGGGCCCATCTGGATACGGCACTTGGCCTTGCGACAGGCCTGGGCGACGAGGAGAGCAAAGCCCACATTCTCTGGAGCCTCGCGATGGTCGCGGAACTCAACAGCGAATATGCCGACTCCATCAGGGCCTACAAGGATGCCAGACAACTCGCCGAGCGCGTCGGTGCAGGCTGGCCCCACCTGCGAAGTTCCCTGTACCTGAGCCGGCTCCAGTTCCGCTCGGGGGCGATTGCAGATTCTGTCGACTCCTGGCGGCAGGCGCTCGACAAGGAGGCGCTGTGGGGACACCTGCCGGAGGCAGCGTAGTTCCACACTTGGGCCACGACCCTGATGCTCATGAGCCGATCCAACGGTGATGCCATCCGAATCGCGGTGCAGAAGCTCGAGGACCAGATGCCGGGCCTGCGGGGACGTCAGGACTGGAGCAACCTCTGCAACGTTCTGGGCTTTCTCGGCAACGCCTGTAACCTGGTTGGCGAGCCTGCACGCGCACGCGACTACTTCTCGGAATCACTGAACGTGGCCATTCGGAATCAGCACGGGTAGACACAGCCGCCGCCCGCCTGAACCTTGCCTTGCAGGCCCACGCGCTGGATGACCATGACGAGATGCGGCGCCAGGCCAGGCAATCCCGCCTGATTGCCGAGGAGAGCTGCTACAAGCCCATCCAGGCCCTTGCCCTGCGCCTCGAGGCGCTCGCTGCGGCGCTGCCGGGCAAACCCGACCAAGCTGACAGACTGATGCAGGCAGCCGACGTCATCTGGGAGTCCCTTCCCCAGGCCACAAAGGCTGCTTTCGTCGTGCCGGACCAGACCTATCAGGCATGGGTTGTGCAGGCGCTTGGTCGCAGCGAGACCTGCCTCGCTCTGGTCGAGACCGCCCGTAGTGCCCTGCCGACAGTCGGAGATCGGGAATATGCACTGCCGCTGGCCCTGCTGCATGCCGAGGTCCTGGTCCGGCTTCAACGATCCGGCGAGGCCCGGCAGTCAGCGCGTCAAGCGCTCGATCTGGCGACCGAACTGGGCCATGTTTCCGGAAGCGCCCACGCCACCCGCCTGCTTGCCGCACTTGAAGAACATTTAAACGACTCTTGACGTCATACGGCCGCTTGATGAAGCGGCCGTCAAGGATTGGCTGACGGGGGCTATCCGGGGCTCGGGCCGGGCGACATCACGCTTGTCCCTGATGCAGCCCCTAGAGGTCCCGTCGATGAACGTCCTGCCCAGCCGCGAAACCAGCCGCCGTCATCTGGTCACGCTCGTCGAGCAGCAGCATCGCCTCGTTCGCCTCGAGGTCCCCGAGATGGTCCGCGCGGCCAAGCGACTGGGTGGCAGCCGCCGGCAGCTGATGGCGGCCGTGAGGCACGCCGAGGCCCGGCTCGACTTCCTGAACCGGGTCCGCAGCGTTCTGGTGACGATGCCAATGGAGAGCATCCGCGCGTGGGACATCGCGCCCTTCGAGGCCGAGTTCACCACCCTCATTCTCGAGGGTACCCGCGAACTCGAGCCCTATGGGGCCTGCACTCTGCCCGAACTGGACGCTCGCCTGGCCGTTCTCGGCCATCGCGCCCGCCACGGTCGCAACGGCCAAGTTGCGTCGGTCGACACCCTGACGAAGCTTCACACCGCCGCGCACGGCCTTGCCACGGCGCTTTGCGAGGTTCGCCAGCAGCCGGAAGCGACCCACGCCGCGGAGGTCGCCCAGATGGCCCAGCACGCCCTTCGTGTCACGCAGACCCGGCCCCGCGACGCCGAGCAGGTCGTCGACATCGCCCGCCTGCTCAACCGTACGTTGCGTCAGTCGGACGAAGATGGCCGCGACCTCGCCGAAGCGCGTCGGAAGCTCGAGGTCCTGATCAAGGCTCGCGCGGCCTGACGCACGCGACCCGAAAGCCAAGCTCCGCACCGCCTACGGCTGCCGCCGCCTTGAGCAGGCGCAGGCGCGTCACTTGCGCCAGATCGGGACACACGCCGTGGGCTTGGCAAAAGGCGGCCGAGGCGCGCTGGCGAGGCACGTCGGGCGACAAGGGCTCGGGCCGCTGCAGGATGATCCAGCGCCGCTGGCCACCATCGGCACCATTTTCTTGCCAGACGGCATGACCAGTGGTGCCGGCACCGCCGAATGCATCCAGCACCAGATCGTCGGGGCGGGTCGCGATCCTTAGCAGTTGCCGGATGAGCGCGAGTGGCTTGGGGTACTCGAAGACTCCTTTCGCCCCCAGCAACGCATCAAGCTCGCGCCGTGCCGACGCGGTGTCGCCCACCATGTCGCGCGTGAGCAGCGTCGTCGGCACGAGACCGTCCTGGACGTCCGCAAGGTAACGCTTGACCATCGGGTAGCGTCCCGGCCGGCCCCAGACCAGGGCCCCCTCAGCCTCCTTGCGCTTCAGCGTCTCCTCGCTGAACGCCCAGAAACGGCCCGTCGGCGGCGGCAGTTCTGTCCCCCAGGGTGTCGGCAGTTTGTATCGGGCCGAATAGGGGTTGTGCGCCGTCACGGGGTCCAGTTTCCAGGGACCACGGGGATCATCGTCAGGGTTCCGGTAGGCTCCGGCATCCGTCCGGGGCAGCAGCACGCGGTCCCACTGGCGGGCGTCGCGGGCATAGGCGAGGACATACTCGTGGCTGACGGAGAATCCGCGGGCCGCGTTCTTTCGGGTGTGGACCTTCTCCCAAACGAGGGTCGCGAGGAACTGGTCCGGCCCGAAGACCTCGTCGCAGAGTTCCCGGGCCCGGGGCAACTCGGCGTCGTCCAGGCTGATCATCACGGCCCCGCGAGGGTGCAGCAGCGCGCGCACCAGCATCAGTCGGGGCAACATCATCGACAGCCACGCCGCGTGGCGACGCGCCCGCAAGTCGACGTAGCCCGGGTCAGGCTCGCGGCGCCCGCGCCCCCCCCCGAATCGATCGTCGTAGACCAATGCCTGACCCGTGTTGTAAGGCGGGTCCAGATAGGCCAGTTTGACACTGCCTGCGTACTCCGGCAGCAGCAGCTTCATCGCCTCGAGGTTGTCGCCCTCAACCAGCAGATTGCGTGTCGACGCTTCAGCCAGCCCCGATGCCGGACGGGGCTCGAGGACGGACAGCGGCGGTGCCGCGGCCGCGGCAAGGGCCGCCCGGCGCCCGGGCCAGTTCAGGCCATAGCGTTCGTCGTCCTCCGTCAAGCGGGCACGCCTCTGGCGACAGGCAGCGGGCGCACGTCGATCTCGGGCGCCAACGCCGGCCACCGTACCGCCCGATCGGCATGGCATGTAAACACCAGGATCTGGCGCTCGCAGGCAACCGTCGCCAGAAGACGCATCGCCCCCTCGGCCCGGTCCGGATCGAGATTCACCAGGATGTCATCCATCAGCAGCGGCAGGGGATGTCCGGGGGCGACCTCAACGGCGAGCGCAAGGCGCAGGCACAAGTACAGCAGTTCCGCCGTCCCCCGGCTCAGGCGCGACACCGGGCAAAGACCGCCCCGGTCCGTCTCGACATGCGCCCCGTCCGCATCCAGGCGCACAGGGCCGCGAAGAGCCCCGCTCGTGGCCTCTTCCAGCCAGCGGCCTGCCCGCGCCAGAACGCGGTCCTGGGTCGATGCCGTAAAGCGCCGCGCGGCTTCTTCGACCATGGCGCGCGCAACCACCAGGCGACGCCACTGCTGCAGGGCCTCTTCCCGCGCCGCCGTCAGTTCGGCCCGACGTTGGGCCAGCAGGACCGCAGAGGGCTGCTCCTCGATCCTGCGACGTTCCTCGATCAGTCGTGCGGTCTCGCAAAGCGCTGCACCACGCTGCCCATCCACCTCTTCAAGTGTCACTTCCAGCCTGCGTCGTTCTTCGGCGCGTTCAGCCAGCACGGCAGCCACTCCCTCGCCCACGCGTGCGTGCCGCTCGTGGCGGTCACGCCGGAGGCGAACGACGAGCCCCACGCCAAGCAACGCCATGCCGCCTCCCGCGAACATGGACGGTCGGGCCCCGAGGCCGAACGAACCTCCCCACGCCAGCAGGGCCGCGGCCAAGACCATCAGCACCCCTGCGGCAACTGCCCACAGGCGCTCACCCATGGTCCAACGGGGCGGCAGCTCCGGGTCCGGCAAGGCGTCCAACTGCGCACGCACGCCGGCAAGGCCGGTCCACACGCGAGCCAATCGTTCGGACTCGGCTTCGGCGGCGTGCAATCGGGCCCCGCTCTCCGCGTAGGCCTCAATCTGCCGGATGGCCGCCGCTTCCCCCACCACCAAGGCAGCCAGGTCCGCATCCAGAGTACGCAGCAGGCAGGCCCCACGTGGACGACAGATCGCCTGGGCCTGTGCCTCAAGTTCTCTGGCAGCGGCGGCCGGAGCCGTGCCGCCGGCACTTGCCGCACCCAGCACCTGATCCCGCAGGGCCGGGTCGGCCAAGGCCTGCAAGGCTTGCAGGTCCTGAAGCCCGAAGGCGTGCACCGATGCGTACAAGGCACGGTCAATCGGACCGAGCAGATCCATCAAGCCACCAGGCGGCAGCGGGCCGCCATCCGGCCGCACGAGGCGGGGCACCCTGGGTGTGTCGGCCTGCCGCCTCAGCAGCAGCGGACCGGACCTGTCCTCGAGTTCGAGCACGCCCGCCGGGGACGAATCGTCGGGACCCGGCCTCTGCGCGGCACCGCGGGACGGTCCGGGACCGAACAGCATGAAGGTCAGGAAACGCAGAGTGGTGGACTTGCCCGATCCGTTGGGCCCGACAAAGACCGTCAGCCCAGGCCCCAGGTCCCGGCAAGCAACACCCTCGAGCGCACCAAAGGACGCGATCGTCCAGCCCCTGATCCTCACGTCTCGCCCGCCCCGGCCAGCATGGCCAGTGCGAGGGCCTCTGCCTCGTCCCACAGGGACGTATCGCCCTCGCCCTCGAAGGCACCGGGGTCCCGCACACCAGCCAGGGCAGCCTGCAGCCACTGGATTCGCGCATCATACGCCATGGTGCTGCTCCAGCCACGAAGAGCACCCGCCGGTCCCACCCGCGTATCGACATCGCCTACGGGACGCGGCATGCGCACGTCAAGCACCAAGGGCAGGACCAGCACGTTCTCCGGCGTTTGGTCATCGAGCACCTGGCGAAGTGACGCTGCGAGGCCAGGCCGCAGCAGTTCCCGGGCCACGGCGGCAGCACCCTCGAGGGCCAGACGAAGCAGCAGGCCCCGGCCCTCGGATTGTGCGATGGCAGCCTCTGCCGCTTCGCCCAGCAACCGCTGGACAGCCGCCAGATCGGCATCCGGCGGCAGCACGAGCCTTTCGGAGACGAATCGCCAGCGATCGAGGGCGACGAATTCGGGCTCGGCGATGATACCCTCGCGGACGCGGCAGACCATGGCGCCCTTGGGGCCGCACTCCGACGGCTTCGGGCTGCGGCCCTGCAGGTTGCCGGGATACACCAGCCACGCGCGGCCCTCCCGGCGAACCTGGCGGCGGTGGATGTGCCCGAGTGCCCAGTAGTCGTGCCCGGACATCGCGAGATCCCATGTCGAACACGGCGCATAGGGCGCATGTTCGGCCTCGCGGCCCAGATTGGCGTGCAACAGGGCAAGATGCGGCCCCGGACCGACAGGTCGGGGAAACCGCACCGCGAGGTTCGCGTGCTCGGCCGGTCCCCCGTGGCTGACGCCGTGAACGGTAGCAAGGATGCGGGTCCCTTGCCGGACGGCCACGGCAGTCGGATCGCCTGCAGGAAAGACGTGGACGCCTTCGGGCAGGGGCAGGCGGTCCTCGACCTCATCCCTGGCATCGTGGTTGCCCCGGACGATGAACACCTGGCACCCCTCCCGGACCAGTTGATCAAGCCCGGAGCGCAGCCTCGCGTGTGCCCGAAGACCCCGCATGTGACCGTCGTGCAGGTCACCTGCAAGCAGCAGGAACGCGGCCTGCTCCCGCAGGCAGAGCGCCACCAGCGCGTCCCAAGCCTCGAGGGATGCATCGCGCAGGGCCTCTGCCATACGCGGCGCGATCCGGGACACCCCCTTGAACGGGGTGTCCAGGTGCAGGTCAGCGG
This sequence comes from Candidatus Tanganyikabacteria bacterium, assembly GCA_016867265.1. Taxonomy (GTDB): domain Bacteria; phylum Cyanobacteriota; class Sericytochromatia; order S15B-MN24; family VGJW01; genus VGJW01. The sequence continues at coordinate 21,507 of VGJW01000009.1, read as the reverse complement.
CGTGGACGAACGTAAAGGACGACAAGCAGGGCCTCCGCGAACAGCCTAGCGAAGGGAGGCCTTCACCACAACTGCGCTATGGCGTGTAGGCTGGCCGCATGACCCGTCACCCGATGACCGCCGGCCGCACGCTTGCCCCGTGGCCGATTCGGGCCTGCCTCGCCTTGACGCTGCCCGCCTGTGCGCACGCCACCGGCCATCCGCAGGCAGGCGCGGTCGCTCCCGAACGCATCGGTGCCGCCTGGGTCGCCGATACAGGCTATGTCCGCGCGTTCGCCCTCGATGCCGGGCCGGCTGCCGGGGTGGTGCTTGTCGACGCCGGCAGCGAAGGGGATGCCGCCGCCATACGCCGCGTCCTTGCCGCCATGGGGCGCTCGCCGGAGGCCGTTTCAACCGTGTTGCTGACGCACGCGCACCTGGACCATATGGCCGGGCTGTCCGCCTTTCCCAGCGCAAAGGTGATGGCGTTGGCCGACGAGGTCCCGCTGGCCCATGGCGAGGTCGAGGCCCGCAGTCCGTTCGGACGCAGTCCACTGGGCTGGTTCTTCCGTGTGGGCAAGGGCCTCCGGGTCAGCCGTTCCCTCCACGACGACGAGACCCTCGCCATAGGCAACCTCACGATCCACGTCTTCGCCTTGCCGGGCCATACGGACGGCAGCGCCGCCTACGCGTGCGGCGACCTCGTGTTCCTCGGAGATGCTGCTTATGGCGCTGGCCCGGATCGCCTGGAGGGCCCCCGCTGGGTCTTCAGCCATGACATCCCGCAGGGGGAGGCCTCGCTGGCTGGCTTGGCCGAGCGGCTCGAGGACCTGTCGCCTGCACCGACATGGCTGGTCCCGTCGCATACGCCGCCCGTTGCCGGCCTTGGGCCGCTGGCACGGTGGGCCGGACAGTGGCGCGCGTCCCGACGCTGACATGTGGCGTCCCGCTTGACATGGCATGAGCCATCCTCTATGGCTTGTCATGAGCAGCCTTCTCGCCCGACGGCTGTGGAGCCAGCCATGACCCAGCAGATCTCGTTCAGCGCCGCCGAGTTTGCCGACAACCCCGAACCCCGGTGCGCCTGTCTGTTGCTGCTCGATGTCTCGGGCTCGATGGCAGGGACCCCGATAGCGCAACTCAACGAAGGCCTGCATGCCTTCCGCCAGGAACTGCTGCTGGACCCGCTGGCGATGAAGCGGGTCGAAGTCGGCATTGTGTCGTTCGGTCCCGTGACCATCGAGGCGCACTTCACGGAGGCCGGCGGGTTCATCCCGCCTGCTCTGGTGGCGCGAACGGATACGCCGATGGGCGAGGCCATCACCCGGGGCATCGAGATGGTGCGCCGCCGCAAGGAAGAGTACCGGACGCATGGCATCGCCTACTATCGGCCGTGGATCTTCCTGATCACGGACGGGGCGCCCACGGACGGATGGGCCGAGGCGGCCGAAGCCGTGCAGGCCGGAGAAGAGACGCGCGCCTTCGCCTTCTTCTCGGTCGGGGTGCAGGGGGCCAACATGGGCATTCTTGAAGCCCTGAACCCGCATCGGGCTCCCTTGAAGTTGCAGGGCCTGCAGTTCCGGGAATTGTTCACGTGGTTGTCCGGATCGCTCAAATCCGTCAGCAGCTCGACCCCGGGTGCCGAACTCAAGATGGATTCCCCGCGTGGCTGGGCCGTCCTCTGATGCCTTGCGGGAGGCCCTGACTTGACTTGGAGAACGGTCGGCGGATCCGTGGCTGGCAGCGCGCACCGGAATGCCGGAATGCCCTGTCAGGATGCGTGGATCATCCGCAGCCTCGCGCAGGCTCCGTGCGGTCCCGTGGTGGTGCTGGTCGTCGCGGACGGTGCCGGCAGCGCATCCCGGGGCGGGGAAGGCGCCGCGCTCGCCGTCAGGGCTGCAGCGGCCCACGCGGAGGATGCCCTTGCGACGGGCAGGTGGCACGGCGAGGAAACGCTGCGGGCGTGCTTCACGGTGGCGAGGGCCGCGTTGACGGCCGAGGCCATCACGCACGATGCCCAGGTTTCCGACTTTGCGTGCACGCTCCTGATGGCCGTGCTGGGCCGACACATGACGGTGCTGGCGCAGATCGGGGACGGCGCCATCGTCGTGTCGTCCCACCACGACGAGACGCTCTTCGTGCCCATCACGCCCATGGTCTGCGAGTACGCCAATGTCACGCGATTCCTGACGGATGGGAACGCCATGGAGGTGCTCGTAATTCGGTCGTTCCCGGAGCCGGCCCGACGCGCAGCCTTGCTGACGGACGGCCTGCAACGTCTCGCGCTGCGCTGGGGTGACGAAGTCGGCCATCTGCCCTTCTTCAGGCCGTTCTTCGACGTGCTGCAGCACACGGGTGAAGGCCAGGACAGGCACCTGACAGAGGCGATGGAGACCTTCCTCGATAGTCCGGCCGTCCGGGAGCGCACCGACGACGACACAACGCTGGTTTGTGCCCACTGGCTGGGTGCCGCGCCGGATGCTTGACCGCCTTGTCCTCGAGGACGGCAGGCCGCTGACGCTGGGGCAGGAGTTGGGGCGTGGTGGCGAGGGCACCGTCCACGCTCTGCCGGAGATGCCCGAAGACGTCGCCAAGCTCTACCACCCGGCCCACTTCCCCGATGCCGAGAAGCAGGCCAAGCTGCGGACGATGGTGCAGGTCTACGACGACGAGTTGGCCACCTATGCCGCGTGGCCCAGCCACACGCTGCATCGCGTCGCCGAAGGCCCCGTCATCGGCTTCGTGATGCCCCGGATGGGCGACAGGCACCCCATCCACATGCTGTACGCACCCGGTAGCCGAAAGCGGCTGCTGCCGGATGCCGGCTGGGACTTCCTGCTGTGTGCGGCCCGCAACACGGCTGCGGCCTTCGAGGCCATCCACAGCCGAGGGCACGTGGTGGGCGACATCAATCCGGGCAACATCCTCTTTGCGGCAGACAGCCGCGTGGCGCTCATCGACTGCGACTCTTTCCAGATCAGGGAACCCGGCCTGACGCATCGCTGCAAGGTGGGTGTCGGCCACTTCACGCCGCCCGAGCTGCAAGGCCTCCAGGCCTTCGACGCCATGGACCGCACTGTCGCGCACGACCACTTCGGGCTGGCGCTGCTGCTGTTCCATCTGCTGTTCGGTGGCCGGCATCCCTTCACGGGCGTGCCCCTCCGGTCCGAGGCCGGCGAGGTGCTGGATACCGACATCCGGGCCTATCGCTATGCCCATGCCCCGGATGCCGAGACCCGCGGCCTGAAGGCTGCAGCCGGCGCGATTCCCGTGACGCTCGTGCCCGAGCATGTGCAGGCGCTGTTCCTGCGCGCCTTCACCGAGGAAGGCACGCATGTCGGTCGACCGACCGCAGCGCAGTGGGTCGAAGTCCTGGATGGGCTGCGCGGCAGCCTGCGCCGTTGCGACAGGAATGGCAACCATGCACACCCGGCCCAGACCGGATGGTGCCCTTGGTGCGCCTTCGACAGCCAGGGGCTACCCTACTTCCTGCCGCACGCACCGCGCACACGCCGGCCCATGCTGGAGCCCTTCCAGATTCACCGCTTCTGGTGGCAGGTCGAGGCAGTCGTCCCGGCGCCGCTGCCCGAGCGACCGGACGTGGACCGCCTTTCGGCCACGGGCACGCCGCTGCCCAAGGCCGGTAGGGGCGTCCTGAGCCGGCTGCGCCTGCCCAAGGCCGAAGCGCGCCAGCGGCACGAGGCACGCTACGAGGCAGAGGAGGCCTTTCAAGAAGCATGGCGGGAAGTCGAACAGAAGCTGTCCCTGCAGGCCTTCCAGGCATGCAAGCAGCGGCTCTCGACCTTGAAGCAGACCTATCTGGAGCTGGCCCGCCTCGAAGGTCAGGAAGCAATGGCGATGCTCGATCGGGTTCGGCTTCGGGAAGTGGAGCGGCTGCTGCGACGCCACGCCGTCGAGGATGCCGAGATTCCGTGGTTCAGCCCGGCCAAGCGGCAGCGGCTTGCGACTGCCGGCGTGACGACGGCTGCTGACGTCACGCGCGAGGCGCTGGGCCGCGTGCCGGATCTGGGGGGAACGCTGGTCAAGGCCTTGCTGGATTGGCGCTCGGGTATCGAACGACAGATCCAGGTAGATCCCATACGCCTTGCGACGGGTCAGGACCGGGAACGGCTCAGACGTATCGCGGACGGCCGACGGCAGGATCTGGAGGAGGAGTTGCGTGCCGGTCTCGCCACGCTGAAGGAACTGGAAGCCACGCGCGCCCGGCAGCGCCCGGCCTTGCTCGAAGCGCTGGGCCGGGCGGCTGCCCGAGTGGCGCAGGCGCGGGCGGACGTCGCCGTACTCGGCTGACATCCGCCCCTGCCATTGGGTCAGTCCCGGCTGCGCTCGCGGTTGTAGGCCTGGGCGCCGGCGCGCTTGCGCAGCTTGCGATCGTCCCCGGCCCGGTAGTCGTGCTCGAGCGCATCGAGACCCCTGAGTTCGGCATCCTTGTCGGCACCGGCCGGAGCCGCCATCACCATGCGACGGGCCTGCTCCAGCTCATGGGCCACCGAGGCACGGTCTCCCCGGTCGATATGCTGCAGGACCCGACGCTTCGACTGCGAGGCCTCGAGCAGGGCGACAAGGCGCACGACTTCGTCGTCCTCGGGCAGCCTGTGCCACGCTGCCGGGTCGAGCCCCTCGAGTTCGAGCTTGGCCACGAGCTTGTGCCGGGTGGTCGTACCCGGTTCGTCCCAGGCAAGACGAACGCTCAGGACCTGGGTTTGCCCGTCGAGGGGTGGCACCCGCAGCCTGAGCACGACGTTCGTGCGGGCACCGGAGCGCAGGTTGGCGAGTTTCCAGCCGCCTCGTGGCGTCCGGTCCAGGGCATTCATGACCTCGAGGACCTCGGCACGCCCCCCGGGCTGCAGGCCAATGCTGGCCCGTTCGCCGACCAACGTTGTCAGGCCCGAGAGCTCCGCCGCGAAGATACCGGGCAACTGAGCCGGGTCCTCGATGAAGTAGTAGTGGCCATCGCCCTCACGCGCCATGACCTCGAGCAAGTGCTCATGAAAGTCGCTGCCGACACCGAGCGTCGTCGTGCCGATGCCTTCGGCAGCGGCCGCCGCGGCCCAGCCACCGAGCGCGCCGACACGACTCTCGCCCCGATTGGCCTGGCCGTCGGAAACCAGAAGGATACGGTTCAGGGCCCCGTCGGCCCGGTGGTCGGCCACCTGCTGCCTACCGGCCTCCCAGCCACCGGCCAGGTGGGTGCAGCCCCCGGGCCGAATCTGCCGGATGGCCTCGAGCACGGGATCGGGGTCCGCCATGGCCGTGCTGGGCTGCAGGACCTCGACCTGGTCATCAAACAGCGTCAGACTGAAACGGTCCTCGGGCGCCAATTGCCGGACGAGGCACGCGGCCGCCTCGCGGGCGAACGCGATCTTCTCGCCCCCCATCGAGCCCGAACGGTCGAGGACGAGCGCCAGGTTCAAGGGTGGCCGGGGTTGTCGCGTGTGCACGGCGGGGACGTCCACCGTGACGAGCACCTCAAGCGTGACGGACGCGTCCGTGCGGGCTGCGGCACGGAGAGGACGGATGTTCAGAACGGGTTGGGACATCGGGGCGACCTCGCAACAGGGAAGGACAGGACGGGGAGGAAGGCTCCTCCCGGGACCATCCTGACGTGCTTCCCCGGGGTGAGAACACCGGGAATTCCGGGATTCTTCGGGCGTAAGGCCACGACTCCCCGGGGTTCGGGATGCCCGATCCGACGTTAGCCAAGGCAGCGGGGCGGGAAGTCTGGACATGGGGGTCCGGCTCGCTTCCGGCCCCGTGGAGGACCCTGATGCCACGCTTGTCGGTACTGCTTGCGGCCGTCATTGCGGCGACCACCCTCGGCGGCTGCGTCGCCTACGTCCGCCAAGGCCACGTGGGCCTGCTGGTGGATGACTTCACCGGGGAGATCAAGCAGGTCCAGGACCCCGGCCTGCGGTTCGCCCTCCCGCTGCGCGAGCACATCGTCGAATACCCCGTCATCGTCCAGCAGTACGTCATGGTGCGCCGAGGCGAGCGCCGCGAAGAAGAGGGCGACGACGGTGTCCGCGTCAACTCGCTGGAGGGCTTGAGCTTCATCGTGGATGCATCCGTCGAGTTCGTCGTCCGCAGCAAGCAGGACGTGGCCCCCCTGTACCAGCGCTACGGCCTGCCCTTCGACGACATCGTGCAGGGCTACTATCGCAGCCGCTTCAAGGCCGCGCTGACTACGGCCATGGCTTCGCTGCCGCTCAACGAGGCCATCTCGGGAGAGGGGCGCCGCAAGGTCGAAACCATGGCTCTGGCCGACCTGCGCAAGACGATGGAAAACGACCACATCGATCTGCATGCCGTGCTCATCCGGGCCGTTTATCTGCCCGACGCGATTTCCCAGGCCATCTCGGACAAGACCCGGGCCGAAAACGATCTGGAGCGGGCCCGCACCGTGGCACGCCAGAAGGTGGTCGAGGCCGAGGCGTCCGCGCAGGCCAGCATCGTGGCCGCCGAGGGCGAGGCCAAGGCCCGCATCATCCGCGCCGATGCCGAAGCCAGGGCCAATCAGGTCGTGGGCAAGTCCCTGACGGACCGGCTGATCCGCAAGGCCTACATCGAGAAGCTGAGCGACAAGCTGCGGCTGGTCATCCCCCCCGGTGCCCTCTACAACCTGCACGACATCCTGCCGGCCGAACCGGGCGACAAGAAGCCCTGACGCCGGCCGTCAGTCTGCCCGGGCCGTGATGGGCCCGTACCAGGCCGTGGCGCTGGCCTTGGTCTGGTCGGTGTCGGTCAGCAGGGCAACGGCCGTGACCAAGCCCGTCGGGTTGCGGTGGAAGAAGGCGCGGTAGTCGGCCTCGAGGTTTCGGCGCTCGGGGTACCAGACACCTGCACCGGCATCACCGCTGCGCAGCACATGGATGGCGATTCGATGGCTGTCCGGCGCAGGCCGCACCGTACCGGCGGGCAGGCTGTTGCCCCAGACATAGGCCACGGCCTCGGCACGCGCGAGGTCCTCCTTGCGGCGCAGGTTCCAGAAAAGGTAGATCCGGGCGGTCATGTCGTCGGTGCGACGGGCCTGTTCATCGGCCCGTGGAATGGTCCCGGCCACCTTCCAAGACCACGTGACCCATGGCGTCCGGGTAAGGTCAAGCTGGACCTTGCGCGTCAACATCGACGCGGCGGCCTTGCTGTCGACGCGCACGATCACCTCGCCGTCGGGCCCCGGCCCCCGGTACATACCGGACCTTGGGATGCCACGGCATCGAGGTCGCATTCTGCCAGGACGGCCAATCGGCTGGCGTGAACCTGATGATGAGGGGCTCGGCGAGGGCGAGGCCCTTGGGCTTGACGGCGACAGGCGATGCGGACTTGCTGCTGGTGGGGAGCAAGCCCATCGGCGAGCCGGTGGCTTGGGCAGGCCTCTTCGTGATGAACCATCGCGACGGGGTCCTTGCGGCCTACGACGATGACATCGAAGGCCGGATGGGCCACATTCCGATCGAGATCATCCGGGCCTGAAAGAGGATGATGCTCGTGGAGAACCACGCCTCCGGACCGACCGTCGTCATCGCCGGCGCAACGGGTGTCGTCCGGCGTCATCTGGTCGAGCAGTCGGTCGCATGGCCGGACCTCGCCCGCGTCGTGGCACCGGGCAGACGAGCGCTCGCTTGGACCACCCCCACCCTTTCGTGCCCGGTCCTGGCCGTCATCGACGAAGCGACGGCGTGGGCCGCCGTGATGCCGGAAGAAGTCGACCTCGCGCTGTGCGCGCTGGGTACCACGATGCGGCGCGCGGGCTCGCGGGCAGCGTTCCGGAAAGGCGATCTCTAGGGTGTCGTGGCCTTCGCCCGGGCCGCACGTGCGCGCGGGGCGAGGACCTTCGGGCTTGTCAGCTCGATTGGCGCAGACAGACCGGGAGCGGCGTTCTACCTGCGCATCAAACACGAGGCCGAGCGTCCGCGACTCGCGCTACCTGCCGCTAATTTATACTGGCTGGCGTGGGGCCCGCACGGTGAGCGTGCGGTGACCCCCAACGGCGACAGGTGCAGCGGGTTCCATAGACCCGCGAGGATGACGGATGCGATCGTACGGCTTGATGCTTGCCGCTGGCTTCGGCGGTGCCTTGCTCGTGGCCGGCTGCAGGCCACCGGCACTCGTGACGGGCGGTATCCGGACGGCTTTTGCCACCGAGGTCACGGTGCCGACGGCCAGTCCACTCGTCGCTGCGCCGCAGCCGGAAGAGACCGCAGCAGCGGGGGGCCTCCGCAAGATCGTGGGCCGTCTCGTGACGCCCGCCCTGGGCCTCATCGCCAACGACTCGGCTGGCTTGTCGGACGTAGGTGCCGGCATCTTCCTGACAGATGTCGGCGGCGGGATGTTCTACCGCGCGACCCAAGCCTCGGTCCGCCTGGCGCAGGGACTTGACCAGACGGCCCGGGAAGGGGCCCGCGTCACGCTCGAAACACCCGACGGGACCATGCTGGGCAGCGATGTCCGAACCGATGCCTCGGGTGCCTTTGCCCTGGACTTGGCTCCCTCGGCCTCGGGCAGCCTCGTCGTCCGCACCCGATTCGAGACACAGGGGCAAACGTTCGCTTTCCGCACACGCGTCGAGGTGCCGGCTACGGGATCGGCCACTGCCGATGTGGATCTGGCGACGACGCTCGTCACGGATGCCTTGCTGGCCGTACCGGACAGGCGTGACCTCTTCCCGGAGATCAAGCCCGCCAACTTTGCCGAGTTGGTCGTCACCCTGCGCGACAGCCTGACGCCGGAACAGATTCCGTACCTCGCGCAGGACGCGACGGACAGGCTCGAGGCTTTCGACCAACTGGTCGCGGACCTACCGACGCTCGCCGCGGCGGCTGCCAAGGCGAGTCCCCGTCTGGCGACACGCGTGACCGACACGCGAGTCACGACACTGTTCGATGCCGCGGACTTGTTAAGGCTGGGGCTGTCGGCTGACGACGCCACCTTGGGCGAGGCAGGCAATTTCGAGGTCGATGCCACGGGTGACCTGTATGTGCCGATGCTTGCGGCCAGCCCCGACCAACGCCTTGCGGTCGTGCGCCTGACCCAGGCCGGTGCGACGCACAGCCATGCGGTGCTGCCCGTCGGCTATGTCAGCCCGCTGCTGCAGGATATCGCCGCCGACGGCAGCTACTGGGCTGCCGCTCTCGAGGCTTCCAGCAGCCAGGTGCACGTCTTCAAGGGCGGCCCTGCGGGCTTGGAACGCCAGCCCGGTGTCCTCATCACCCTGCCCGACGATCGTCCCCGCAACCTCGGGGGCCGCATCACCGTCGGGCCGCGCGGTGCGGTGGCCTGCGCCCTCAGCGGCCCCTCGGTCGTCATCCTGAAGCCACCCGGCCTGGACGGCCGCATCCTTGCAGGGACGGCCTTCGTGGACGGCTATGCCGATGCGACGGGCGCGGCTGCCCGATTCGACGGGCCCAAGGGGGCGGTCTTCGGACCGGACGGCTCGGTCTATGTGGCTGACGAGAATAACCGGGCCATCCGCCGCATCACGGCTTCCGGCCTCGTGACCACCGTGGCGGGCGGTCCGGACGGAGATACGTATCGCAACGGCCGAGGCATCCATGCCCGGTTCGGCAGCCCGGAGTCCCTGGTCGTCTCGGGCAGGACCGTCTTCGTCGCGGACACCCGGGCCAACCGGATCCGACGCATCTCGCCCGCAGGCAGCGTGTTCGACGTGGCCGGCACGGGAGCATCGGGCCTGCTGGACGGTCCGGCCGCCAAGGCCACGATGACGCGTCCACGCAACCTCGAGATGGACGGGGCGGGCAACTTGTACTTCCGTGACTACAGCTTCGATCCGGCAACGAGGACGGGCTTCAACGTCATCCGGAAGATCGGTCGGCCCTGAGGTTCCCCGCCGCGGGCGCTCAGCCCGGCAGGGCGAGCGCCTCGCGGGCGCTGCGAACGGTGAAGCGTCCCTCGGCGATCGACGCGACCAGATCCGTGGTCTCGTCGTCCGGCTCCAGACCGTGGTCGGTCGCGAGCACCCGGGCGGCTGCCTCGGCATAGCGCAGGGCATCACCGGCGCGCTCCTGCATGGTGAGCGCGACCAACTTGGCCCGCACGGCCGCCTGGGCCGTTCCGTCCGCCTTGATGGCGGCATCGGCAAGCCTCTCCAGTCGGGACCAATCGTCCTCCTGACCCGCGGCCACGAACAGTTCCTCGTAGGCAGATGCGACGAGCCGGCGTAGATTCTCCCGTTCCAAACGGCACCACGCGTGGTCCGGGAAGTCCTCCATGAAGGGACCACGGTAGATGGCTACTGCCTGCTCGAGCGCCTGCAACCGGACCGCCTCACCCCCGGGATGCTGGCGGGCCTGCGCGACACGGGCCCTCAGGTCCAGAACGTCGACGCGACTGCGCAAGCCCTTGGCGAACAGGTAGCGCCCCTCGTGGAAGTGAATGAACCGGCTCTGCGCCCCCTTGGGCGCGGCCGGCTCCAGCGCTTGCCGCAGGCGGTTTATCACCATCGCCAAGGCGGATCGGGCCGGGTCCGTCCCCGGATACAGCAGGTCGATGAGGCGCTCCTTGGTGGCCCCCTGGGGGTTCAGCAACAGCAGGGCCAGAACGAGCTTGGCGTTGCCGCTGCGCCACTCGCGGTCCTCGAGCGGAACGCCGTCAATCCGAACCTCGAAGGCCCCGAAGCCCAGCAATTCGAAGGTGGGCGGGGGCTCGGGTCCGGCAGGAACCGCCTCATCCGGTATCGGATAGCCGTGCCGCACGCCAAGTGCCCGTGCATCCGTCGCGGCCTTTTCGGCTCCGGTCGCATCCCCTGCCAGGGCGCGCGCGCGCACGAGCAACCCCAGCGCGAAGAAACGCTGGAGATCATTGGGCTGCGCCTCGAGGCGGGCCAGCAATGTCGCAAGCAGGTCGGTCGCCTGGTCGGGATCGGCTTCGGCAAGCGCCAGCCGCGCGGCCAGAAGCGCGGCATCCGCCATCCCGGGATCCGCGAGCGTCGCCTGCGCCCGTTCCAGCCCCTGGGCGAGGGCGCCCCGGGCCGCCGGCACACGACCCTCGGCAATCGCCACCTCGGCCAGACCGAAATGGCCCGTGGCGAGCGCCGCAGCATCGCCAAGCCCCGTCGCAAGTGTCATCGACCCCGCGAAGGCTTCGCGTGCCTGCAGGTGATCCCCAGTGGCGAGATGCAATTGGCCCAGCGTCCGCAGCAGCAGCATGCGCTCCCGCGGCGCCCCCTGCTGTCCGGCAACGGCAAGGCCCCGCTCGAGTGCCTGCCACGCCTCGACCCGTCGGCCCAGATGCAGTAGGCAAAGGGCCAGGTTGTTCCACGTGACGGCAAAGGGCACGAGCGCTGCGGCTTCCGCAAGGCAGACGGCATCCCCGTAGGCTGTGATGGCCCGCTCCAGGTCGCCGGCCCGCGCATGCGCGAGGCCGCGATTGTGCAGAATGCGCACCTCGCCCGCCGCATGACCGGCGAGGTGGAAAGCCTCGGAGGCGATCCGGAAATGCGTGAGTGCCTCGTCCACGGCATTGTCCTGCAATGCGGCCAGGCCCAGGGCATTACGGGCCATCGCCCGCGTGGCCGGTTCGGTCGCGTCCATGGCGATGGTCCCGTGGGTCACCTGGCGCTCGCGCATGCCGCGCGCACCATAGGCAGCCGACAGCGCGGCCGCGATGCGCTGACCCAGCGTATCCGTGTCGGTGCCATGCAGGCCACGCGCCTGCTCCAGCGCATTGCAGGCCACGACCAGATCGCCAAGCTCGCGCGCGAGGGCCCCGCGTGCGTAGGCGAGGCCGGCCAACTCGGCCTCGACACGGGCTGGAAAGCGATCCAGCGCATGCCCCACGTGCACGAAGCGCCCCTCGGCCAGCCAAGACCCGAGGTGGTCGAGCAGCACCGACAAGGCCTCTTGCGTCGCGCCCGCACGCAGCAGGGCATCGAGGGCCAACTCCGGCTCATGGCGCCAGCCGTCGGCGACAGACCGCCAGAGGGCCTGCTGCGCGACGACGGGTACGGTCCGGTTCAGCCGCCGCAGCAGGAATTCGCGAAACAGCGGCGAGCCTTCTCCCTGGTCGGAGGCGAGACTGCCCGGCGGCAGCAAACTGGCAGCCTTGGCGAGGATCGCGTGGCCGGCAGGCCCCAGCAAGGCCTCGACACGCTCGGGCAGCCACCGCGGCAGCACGGCCGCGCGGGTCAGGACCTCGCGCTCCTCGGGTGCCAACTGGCCGAGGACCTCCTCCTCGAGGTAGGCATCGAGCACACCCCCCTCAGCCCCGTCGAGCGTCGGCAGACTCCGGGAGGCCGTCGCCGCGAGCCAAGCCACTCCTGCGGCCCAACCGCCCGTCGCCTCCTCGATGGCGCTGGCCCGATCGGCGTCGGCAGGGTGACCCGTCGCCTGCAGCAGGGCCTCGATGACGGGCGCCGGCATCGCGAGGTCGCGGTCTGCCAGGAGGACGGCCTGGCCCATCAGTTGCTCGCGGGCGAAGCCCACCGGGATGACCCGACCCGAAAGCACCAGCTGGCCATTCTCGGGAAAGTTCCGGAGCAGAGCGTCGAGCAACCGCAGGGTATCGGGGGCCTCGCGCACCTGCTCCACCTGGTCGAGGACCAACAGGACGGATCGGTCCGCCTGCATCGCGAGGTCATCACACAGCATCGCCATCGCCGCCACGAGGGTGCCCGGCCCTCGGGCATCGACCGGCAGGCGGGCCGACGGGGCCAAGCCCGGCAAGCCCCGCTCGAGACATGCCAGGAGGTGCTTCAAGAACAGCACGGGGTCCTCGTCCCCGGCGTCCATCGTGTACCAGCAGGCAGCATCGGCGGCGCGCGCCGCGTAAGCCGCGAGCAACGCGGACTTGCCCGATCCGGGCGCGGCCCGCAGGACGGTGACGCGACAGCCGAGGTCACGACCGCGTGCCAGCCGATCCAGCAGGGCCGGCCTCGGCACGTGGTGCCGGGGCAAGGCGGGCGGCAGGAACTTGCGTCCCAAGATGGGCAGGTTCACGTCCCCAAGCATACCGCCGGCGCGGGGGAGTCGGCGGCTCTGGCCCGATTGCCTGACCCGTGCGTGGTACAAGGGGTCCAGATGCCTCGCCTGATTCGTCTTCCCTTGCCTTGGCTGTGGTTACTGTCCGCGCTCTTTCTCGCGCGGGTGCTGGGCCAGATGGGCGTGGCGTTTCTGGGCGTACCTTGGCTGCCGCCGATGGCCGAGTGGTACTCGGGCCTGCTGCCCTACCCGGCGCTGCTGCCCAGCCAGTGGCTGATCCTGGCGGTCATGGCGTGGCTCAACGTGCAGGCGACCCGGCGCCGGGGCTGGAGCGTCACGGCCCGACCCCGGCTGGCCCGGGGGCTGCTGGTCTTCGCGGGACTCTATGCCGGGGGCATGGTGGTGCGGTACTTCGTCAGCGGCGAGTTGCACCCGGACCGACGCTGGTGGCCACCGGGCAGCATCCCCATCGTGTTCCACCTGGTGCTCGCGAGCTACGTGGCGACGCTTTCGCGGGTCTGCCGCAGCCCCCTGGAGCCCCGATGAAGGTCCTGCCCCTGGTGCTGGCCGGGCTGACGCTCGCCGATGTCGCAAGCTGGATTCCGCCCGAGTGGCTGCTGGCCGTCGTGCAGGGCACGATGGGCGTCCGGCCGCCGCAGCATGGCACCACGACCGAGCAGGTCACGGACATCTTGATGCGCGACGGTGTCCGACTGGCGGCAACCGTCAGCCACCCGACGGGTCCGGGGCCCCACCCGACGGTGATGGTGCGCCTGCCGCTGTCGCAGAACCGCCTGCACCAGGCCTTCTCGGGTCTGCTGCGGACGTTCTGGGGGCAACGTGGCTACCACGTCGTCATCGCGCCCGTGCGGGGCCGGCCGCCTTCCGGGGGGCAGTACGCCCCGCTCGTGACGGAGCGCGAGGACGGCCAGGACACGCTCGCGTGGCTGGCCCGCCAACCTTGGTATGACGGCCGGCTCGCGATGTGGGGAGGCTCTTCCTTCGGGTACACGCAGTGGGTCGTGGGCGACCAGGCGCCCCCGGCGGGGCCTTCCGCGCTGTGCATCCAGCTGTGCAGCACCAGCCAGCATGCGATGTTCCACCCCGGAGGCGCATTCTCTTTGCAGACGGCGCTCTATTGGGCGCGGACGGACCGGGGCGGAGAGGATGTCTTCCCGACACAGGCCGAGCTCGCGCCGGGGCTGGATGCGTGGCCGGTGCTGGAGGCCGACGACCGCAGCGGCGGTCCCGCGGCGGGCTATGACGACTGGGCTGGACGCCGGGCACCCGATGCCTACTGGCGCGCCCTCGACGGCACGGACCGGCCCGAGCGCCTGCAAGCCCCCGCGCTGCTGATGGCCGGCTGGTACGACCCCTACCTGCCGTCGCAGCTGGACGATTTCATCCGCATCCAGGCAAGCGCCTCGGCCCAAGTTGCCACGAACAGCCGCCTCATCATCGGGCCGTGGACGCACGGCCGCGAAGTCACGCTGCCCGGCGGGCACCATCCGGGGGACTATCGTCTGGCCACGATGGCCCATAGCCTGCCTTTCTATGACCGGTTGCTGCGGCCGGCAGGCGTGCCTGTGCCGGACGCCGGGCCCAAGGTCTGGCTGTACGTGATGGGCGCCAATCTGTGGCGTGCGGAAGAAACGTGGCCGCTGGCCCGGGCGCGCCGAACACCGCTGTACCTGCGTGCCGAGGGACCGGCCAACAGCGCCGCAGGCCAAGGTCGCCTGTCCTGGGAGGGTCCCGGCGACGAGGGGCCGGACACCTATGCCTATGACCCCCGGGATCCGGTCCCCAGCAGGGGCGGGGCGATGCTCGGGCTTGCGGGCGTGAACGGCGTCCGGACTCAGAACGAGGTCGAGGGGCGCCGGGATGTGCTCGTCTACACGACGGACGTCCTCGGGGAACCGCTCGAGGTCACGGGCCCCGTCGAGGCGGATCTCTGGGTCGAAACGTCGGCACCGGCGACGGACTTTACGGCCAAGCTCGTGGTCGTGCTGGCCAACGGCGAGGCCTGCAACGTGTCGGAGGGCATCGTGCGCCGTGGCTACGCAGGCTCCGCCGGGCCCACCCGCATCACGGTCCGACTGTGGCCGACCAGCTTCGTGTTCCAGCCTGGCCAGCGCCTGCGGCTCGAAGTCAGCAGCAGCAGCTTCCCGCGCTACGACCGCCACCCCAACTCGACGGCTCCCGTCGCGACGGCCACGCGCACGACCATCGCCGTCCAGCGGGTGCATCATGCGGCGGGGCAGCCGTCAGCACTCTGGCTGCCCGTTGTGCAGGGAGGGCCCTGACGCGTCGTCAGGCTGCGATGGCCTGCTGCCTCGGTTATGCTGGCGGCCTGCTCAGGACAGGGGGGACACCCGGCCATGGCCATCAATCGCGAGAGCGTCGACGCCTACCTGAGGGATGGCTGCGGCCGTTGCGAGCACTACAAGACGCCCCGGTGCAAGGCATTGCAGTGGGCCGAGGAGCTGGGCGTCCTGCGTGAGCTGCTGCTGACGGCAGGGCTGACGGAAGAGATGAAGTGGGGCTCGCCCTGCTACACGCTGGACGGCAAGAACATCGCCATGCTGGTGTCGCTGCGGGCCTCGTGCGCCCTGCAGTTCAACCAGGGTTCGGGCCTGGCTGATCCTGAGGGGCTGCTCGACCGTGCGGGTCCCAACTCGCGTTATGGTCGCTTGCTGCGCTTCACCTCGCTGGAAGAGGTCATGGCCAAGCGGGATCAGGCGGCGGCCTTCATCGCCGAGGCCGTGCGCCTGCAGCGCGAGGGCATCGTGATCGAGGTACCACCGGCCAGCGAGCCCATGCCCGACGAGTTGGCCGAGCGCCTCGAGGCAGATCCGGAGCTGGATGCGGCCTTCGCGGCGCTGACGCCCGGTCGCCGCCGCAGCCACATCCTGCATGTGGGGGGGGCGAAGCAGGCCGAGACGCGGGTCCGGCGCGTCGATCGCTGCGTGCCCGACATCATGGCGGGCAAGGGCTTCAACGAGCGGTACTAGCGGATGACCCCACACGTACCTCCTGAGCTTCCGGAAGGCCTGAATAAGGTCGAGCGGCCCGAGACGACCGTCGTGGCAGCTGTATGGCCAGCCGGACCGGGGCAGCCCCTGAATGTGCCGATGGTGCCCGTATCGACCTATGCGTTGGGCGCAGACAGGGCCTAAGCCCGCGACGACGGTAAGCGAGGCTGGGCGGCCTTCGGAAGAGGTGATGGGCAGACTGGATGGCGGCCAGGCCGTGGCCATTGCCTCGGGCATGGCTGCGAGTGCGGCCGTGCCGGGTCTGATGGCCCCCGGCCGGACCCTGGTCCTCTCCGAAGACTGCCCTCAGAGCGTGACCGGGCTTGCGGCGGTCGCTGCCGGGAAGGGCCAGCTGAACCTGGAACGTCTCGCAACCGAAGACACCGAAGGCTGGATCCGGGCCAGCCGCACGGTCGGGATGCTCTGGCTGGAGTCGCCTTCGAATCCCCTGCTCAAGGTCGCCGACCTGAAGGCCATCCTGGCTGCGCCCACGGGACGCGACACGCTGCGCGTGGTGGATCACACCCTCGCCACCGCGCTGAACGTGCGACCGCTGATGCTGGGCGCAGACGTGGCCGTGCAGTCGGCAACCAAGTTCGTGGGTGGACATTCAGACTTGCTCATGGGCGTCGTCGCCACACGTTCTTCAAGCCTGCTGGCTGCCTTGAAAGAAGCTCGGATGCTGGCAGGCGCCACCCCCGGCGCCCTCGAGACCTTCCTTGCCCTGCGCGGCGTACGCACCTTGCACCTGCGCCTCGAGCGCGCCCAGGACAACGCCCGGACGCTTGCCGCGCGGCTGGCCGGCGATGGCCGGGTCCGGCGTGTCCACTATCCAGGGCTGGCGTCTCACCCCAGCCACAGCCACGCCGTGGCCCAGATGGCCGGCCCCGGTGCCGTGCTCGCCTTCGAGACGCACGGAACGGCCGACGATGCCGATGCGACGTGTCGTCGCCTGAAGCTCATTCGCCATGCCACCAGCCTGGGCGGCGTCGAATCGACCCTCGAGCGGCGAGCCGCCATTCCCGGACAGGAACACCTGCCGCCGACGCTGCTGCGCCTCAGCGTCGGCATCGAGCACGTCGAGGACCTCTGGCACGACCTGAACCAAGCGCTGGGTAGCTGATGCCCGCGCGCTGGCGCCTGGCCTCGTCAACCGATCCGGGCCCGGTGCTGCTGGCTCTCGCCATTCAGGTTCCACGCCGTCGGAAATGGGCGACACGTGGGACAGGTAGGTTTGTCTTCAAATCCTCGTGAAGGAAAGCGAGGACTGCCGCCGCAGGGGCTACAAGACGGAGGATAGGCAATTCCCAGCGGCACGTGCGACGTCAGGAGTGATTCGCGATGGCAGGCAAGGTCAACAACAAGGGCGGCGGTGGCGGCGGAGCCAACAAGGCGGCCAAGCAGGCTGGGGGGCCAGGCAAGGCCGCGGGAACGGCCAAGGCGGCCGGCGGGGCCAAGGCCGGTGAGGGTGCGGGCAAGCCGAAGCTGTCGCAGGACGAGCGAAAGGCCTTTGGCGTCAAGGGCAACGCCAGCGCGATGAAACTGGATGACAAGGCCTTTGGGCGCCTCGACAAGAACAACGACGGTGAACTCTCGGGCAAGGAAATCAAGAAGCGCCACGCGGACTGGGATCGCAATGGCGACGGGGTCGTCACGAAGGAAGAGTTCAAGCTGGGACGTGCCGGGCTGCGGACGAACGTGCAGATGAAGCAACTCGATCGCAACAAGGATGGCGTCCTGTCAGGCAATGAGCGGCACAAGAGCATCGCCGACGCCGACGAGAACGGAGACGGCCGCATCGGCAAGAACGAGCTCAAGCGTTTCCATCAGAAGAGCGTGGACTTCGGGCAGCGTTTCGATGCCTTCGACCGCAACAAGGACGGCGTGCTGACGGGCAAGGAAGCGGCCAAGTTCGGTGCTGACAATCTGGACAAGGATGAAGACGGTCAGATCTCGAAGGAAGAGTTCGTCAAGGCCCGCGAGCGCGCTCGCCTGGAAACGCAGTTCAAGGACTACGAAGGCAACGGGGACAACTTCCTGTCCGGCAACGAGATCCAGGCCGACGTGCTGGCCGCCAAGGACGCCAACGGCGATGGTCGTCTGGATCTGCCCGAATGGCTGGGCGAGGTGCCGAAGCCGCAGGCCGAGCCCGTCGTCGCCAAGGAAGACCCGGTCGTCGAAGAGCCGGTTGCAGAGGAACCGGAAGAGGAAGAGCCCGACGCCAAGGAACCGGTGGCCGAGCCGGAGCAGCCGGCTTCGCCCGTGCAGGAGCAGCCTGCCTCGCCCGTGCAGGAGCAGCCTGCCTCGCCCGTGCAGGAGCCCGTGCCGCCAGTGCAGCAGCAGCCTGCGCCGCCCGTGCAGGAGCCCGCGCCGCCGGTGAAAGAACCGGCGCCGGCACCAGTGGCCGAGCAGCCTGTGGCGCCGCAGCCGCCAGCCGAACCTCTCGTTGCCCCCGAGGTCGGGGGATCGGCCATGCCGACGGAGCCCGTGACCATGCTGCAGGAGACCTACGACGCCATCTTCGGTGCTCCTTCGGTAGGCTGAGTCCGACCCGTCGCCCCCGGCCCAGGTGTCGGGGGCGATGCGCCTTGGGGCAGCCCGGACGGTCACGAGATTCATGGGCGCGTGACCGACCCGAAAGATGGCGGCAGGCCTGCCACGAGAGGATGAGGCCATGCGTCGTCCGCTTATGCGCCTGCGACATGCACGGACCCTGGTCGTCGGCAGCCTGATCCTCGGTGGGTGTGCCGCGTCCCGCTGGGTCCCCGTGCTCGGGGTGATGCCACCGCAGGGGGATCGCCCGGGTGTTGTGGACGCGTCCGCCGCCCCATCTGGCCGGGGGACAGGCGAGGATGGGGGGCAACCGGTGGCACCCGCGCCTTCACCCGCGCCCGTGGCGTCACCCGTCCCCGTGGTGGCTGCGCCGGACGCCAGCGAGGGCACAGGGGCCCGGGCGACGATCATGCGCCTGATGGCGGAGGCTCGTCGCCCGCATGAGGCGCCACCCCTGGCAGCCCTCGTGCTGCTGGACGAGATTGCGACCTTTCGCAGCCGCGACATGGCCGTCCGTGGCTACTTCGCACACGTCGATCCGGACGGCGTGACGCCCTTCGAGGTCATGCGCCGGATGGGCGCGACCTTTCGCACGGCTTCGGAGATCATCGCTTGGAACACGGCCGGCCCCGACAGGGGTCCCGAGCTTGCCGTGCAGGGCTGGCTGGACTCGCCCGGCCACCGCGAGGCGATGCTCGACCCCCGGCACCTGCGCGCCGGCGTGGGCATGGCCCTGAACGGCAACCGCCGTTACTACACCGTGCTGTTCACGGACTGAACGGGTCTCGGGAAGTCTCGCCCAGCCCCCTGCGGCACATTTCCAGCATGACCTCTTCACGACCAGAACGCCATCAGGCATGGTGGTGCCATGGCCAATCTGGACCGCTGGCACCTGCGCCACCAGAACTACGGACGCGCCATGGCACGCCTTGGCGAAGCCGTGATGCTCGACCGCGCACGGCCCTTGAGCGAGCTGGAAGTCCAAGGGATGATCCATGCCTACGAGTTCGTCTTCGAACTGGCGTGGAACCTGCTCAAGGATCTGCTCGAGGCCGAAGGCTACCAAGGCGTCGTGGGTCCCCGCAGTGTCATTCGCGAGGCGTACCGCAGGGGCCTGGTGGCCGATGGCGACCTGTGGCTCGAGATGTTGCGCCTGCGGAACCTGTCCAGCCACAGCTACGAGGCCGGCGTGGCCGACGAGGTGCGGGCCGCCATTCATGAACGCTGCATGGCGGCGCTCCAGGACCTGCTGGAGGGTGTACCCGGCCACGGTCGCGTCGTGACGGCAGGCCTGTCGCCCCGAACGCGCGAGGTGCTGGTGGGCATCCTCTCGGCTGATCCCGCGGTCCTGCGCGCGACGGTCTTCGGATCGCGCGCTCGGGGCGACCATCAGCCAGGGTCGGACCTCGACCTGCTCGTCGAGGTGGCCGGTCCCCCCGGAGCGGTGCACGTCAGGCTGGCCGAGGCCTTCGAGGAGTCACGGCTGCCTTGGGTGGTTGACCTGCTGGTTGGCACGGAAGACATCCCTGATGAGCTGAGGGCGCGCATCCGGGCCGAGGGCGAGGTGGTCTGGACGTGCGCCGCGCACCTGGACGTCTCTCGACGGGAAGGGCTGGCCAAACACCACCCCTGAATCGGGGGCGCGACGCCCGGGCGGAACCAAGGCGGTCGTCGTAGGTGATGTCCGGCGCCAGGCAACGCGAAGAAGTCAGGGCAAGACCATTCGTCGGATGCGGCCGTTGTCGGCGATCAGGATGCTGTCGAAGGTCTCTTCCTTGAGGGCGATGTACTGGCCTATGCGCGCTTGCGCATACGCGCCATCCACCCAGCCACTGCCCTAGACCAGGGTCGTCAGGTTGCCTGTCAGGTCGATGAAGTCTATGCGATAGGCAAACTTGGGCGAGACCAGCACACCATTCAGCTTGCGGGAGTAGGCGATCGACAGGGGATAGGTGTAGCTGACGGCCGTACCCACTGCGTTGGTCAAGGTCGTCACGGAGCCGTCCGGGGCGATCCGTCGGATGCGGTGGCCATTGTGGTCAACCTGCCAGAAGTTGCCCAGGCCGTCGCGGCAGATGCTCATGGGCTCTGTAAAGCGTGCCGTACCGGCCGTTCCATCCACGCTTCCCGCGATGCCGGAACCCGAGAACGTGCTGACGACACCGGCGGGGGTAATCTTCCGGATGCGGTTGTTCCAGTAGTCGGACACGTAGAGGTTGTCCTGAGCATCCAGGACCAGACCGGCAGGCCGGTTGAAGCGCGCGGCGGTACCGGCCCCATCGGCAAAGCCGGCTGAACCATTGCCCGCGAAGGTGGTCACGACGCCGTCCGGTGCGATCTTGATGATCCGGCAACCGATGTGCAGGAACCCATAGACGTTGCCCTGCGCATCGACCCCACCAAGGGTGGTATCGCCCCCGAGATAGGGCGAAGTCGCGACCGTCAAGGTGCCTGACGGGGTGACCTTCATCAGGGAAGAACCGCTGATGCCGTAGAGGTTGCCTTGACCGTCCCTGAGGTGACCACGCACGTTCGCAACGGTGGAGATACCCGGAGTGGGTGCAGGGGTCGGGGTGGGCGTCGGTACGGGGGAGGGCGTGACGGCAGGTGAAGGCGTGACGCGCGGTACGGCCGGCGTGGGCCTGGGCAGCCTGCGCTTCGGCGGTGGGGTGGGCCGGGCGCGTTGGACCATGCGGTCCTGCTGCGCGTGAAGGGTCGCAAGCGTCGGCTGCGAGCGCTCCGGGGCAGCGGGCGCCAGCCGATGGTCCGCGCAGGCTGCAACCAACCCGGTCACGGCCATGGCCCACAAGGCCTGCCTTGCCACAGCGGGCAATCCGCCTGCGCGCGCCCTAAGCGTATTCATACTTTCGCTCATCCGCTCCGATAACGAAACAACCTCATGCTGCACAGATATAGGTAACAGCAATCAGACATTCAAGGCAATCAGGCCATCCGACATCCTGTTCAGCAAGCTGGGCCGGCCATGGCGC
>VGJW01000008.1 GCA_016867265.1 Candidatus Tanganyikabacteria bacterium | reverse complement strand
TCGGTCGTTCTCAGTGCGCGCCGAGCGCGCCGTCGAATTTCGCTCGTTCGCCCCCTGGCTCTCGACGGAGAGCCCGTTCCGTGGCAAGGCCCTGCTCCGTGTAGAAGACGAGCATGGGCTGGTCGTCATGCTAGCAGTTCAGCACGTCGTCGGCGTGGAGAAGAATATCTCGACGGGGTGCCCGATGAACGCCATCATCAGTTACCCGCTTTCCCAGTTGGCGCTTCCGCCAGCTCTCGGTCCGCGCCGCCGCGCGACCGACCTCGCAGTTGCGCGCATGCTCGTCGCACGGATCCGGCGCGCCCTAAACATGCTCGCGGAGACGCGCGTCTGGCTGTCCGAGTGGGTTTCAATGGACTCCCGCGCCGTACCGCACAGCGTGCGCGTCCTCGTGGGAACCGGTCGCGCACGCCGTTGCTTCGCGCTAGACAAGGCCTCCGAACGAATCGGCTTCGCCGACGTTAACGCAGCGCTTCCTTCGCCGGGGCTCCGCACGCACGCACGCGACGCAGCGCCCGCGCAGCTGGACCTCCGCAACTTGGTTGCGAATGGCCTCGCCTCGCAGCGCAACGGCGCTCTCGGGCAGGCACGCAACGTCGCCACAGTCGTTGCAGACGAAGTGCGGATGCATGCCGTGCTCGGTGGACTTCATGTTGGGCAGATCGAAGCGCCACACGTTGTCGCCGAGCTGCGTCTTCACGAGTAGCCCCGCCTCCGTGAGCGAGAGGAGGTTGCGGTAGATCGTCGCTCGATCAAGGCCGACGCCAGCGAGACGCTCGGTCAGCTCCGGGTGGCTCGTGGGGATCCGCAGCTTCGCGAGCTCGCGAAGGACCACCATCCGCTGCTCCGTCACGCGGAGGCCCTTGCCGACCAGCAACTGCCGGAGGTCGTCATCGCGAGGGAGTCGAGTCTTGCTTGACATCTGGTTCATAGTTTCTCGCTTCAATCACGCTGCCGCAGGGAGGCGTTCGGGTCACGTCTCTGGAGTGGTCGTAAATCCGCCGGCAGCTTGAATACGAAACTACCGCCGTGGTCCCTTCGTGGTTGCAGAGAAACGAAGGCGGTCCAGTGCGGTAGCGTAAAGAATCATGACGTTGGGCGATGTCGTCGGCGAGGTGCTGGGCGAGGGCCGTGGTGATGCCGTGCGGGCCATGGTGGAACGCATGGTGCAGCTGGTGATGGAGCTTGAGGTGGGCAAGCTGGTGGGCGCAAGCTTTTTCGAGCGGTCGGACGAGCAGCGCGATCACCGCAACGGCTCCATGAATCGGGTGCTTCTCCATTGACATGCCGCTGCCGCCTCGTCTAGTGTGGTGTCGTGGCTTTGCCACGCACGGGGATGTCACGGTTTCGACCTTACGTGCGGTGGTGGGAGTTGCGAGCCGGGAGTGTCATCCGACCCCGTAAAATCAGGTGGCAAAAAAACAAATGCCAAGAAGAACAACGCGTTCCTCGCGGCTGCTCCTGTCAAGATGAACCGCTCGGCCGCTCTCGCGGCCTAGTGCTTCCTTCGAGGCAGTAGCGCCCGCCTCCTGTAGCCCGCCGGTGGCGACAGGAAGGCTCCCAAAGCCGGCTGCTGTCTGACCCACGCCGGTAAGTCAGGCCCAAGACCACACGGCCCCCGGAATCGACGTTGCGCCGAGGGTTCATCTTTTCCGGGGTACTGAGCCCCAGGCTACGCTCGTAGACGCTTCCACGGCTTCCGTGGGGGACGCGGGTTCGACTCCCGCCATCTCCACTCGAGGGCCGGTCCTGTCAAGGGGCCGGCCCTTTCCTCATGCGGGTGTCAGGGCTCGATCTGCAGAGAGAGGGCACCCTTGGTGGCCATCAGGGCGTCCCTCGGCTTCTGGCCCGAGCGCTGGGCCACGTTCGCGACGTTACCGATGTCGCGCAAGCTGTCCTTCATGACCCGGTCCAGCGTGTCGTAAGGAACGTTGATCATCTTCAATGAGTCCAGGAAGGCGGCCAGCGGCATGCTTTGCTTGCCTACGGCCCCGGCCTCACCGGGGTCTTGGTAGAATACGGTCTGGCCGTCGACGGACGTGACCTGAATGGCGTGGAACGTAGGCTGCCCGGTCACACGGTCTTTAGCGACAACACCTACCGGGATGGGGCCGTCGCGGTCGAGGCTCTCCTGGATCAGGCGCAGCAGGGCTTGGCGGTCCGTCGTGGCATCGACTTCGAGCGGCACGGATGCCTCGCCCGTCAGCGAGGTCATCAGGTGGCTGAACTGGGCAGGGGTGAGACCATCGGCCTCGGTGCCCACGGTACCTGAGCCCATCCGGCCCGGCGGTGGAGGCTTGGGTGCGGGATTCGGCGCGGCTTTGCCGGGTGGGGTCGCCACGGGCGTGTTTGATCCTGGAGCCGACCTTCGGGACGTGCTGCCGAAGACGCCGCCGGTGAAGGAGTTCAAGGCAGCCTTGGCAAATCCGGCGATGGTTCCCGGCGCGGTATCGGCAGCGCCCGACCGCCCGAAGTTCATGAAGGCCTCTTGCAGGAGGTCGCTGGTGCCCGACCGTCCCTCGTCCGCGCCGAAGCCCACGAAATCGGCCGAGAGGGTGTCTCCGCCCTTGGTCGTGACACGACCATCGACGGCGAGATCCGCAACCAGGCGTGCATATTCGGCCGGATCCCGCGCTGCCAGGATGCCTTGGGCCGTCGCAGCAGTGCACGTGAAGGTTCCTCGACCCTGATGGATGCCTTCGGGGTGGGCAATATCGAGAAGGACCTCGACGGCGAGTGCCGCGCCCGAGGTGCCGGCCACGATCTCGGGCTTGGCAGCCAGTTTGAGCAGGTGATTGAGCAGTTCTCGTGCATCGGTGTCCTCGGGCTTGAGCAGGCCGAGCGCCACGGCCTGCTCGAGGGCCCTCCGGCCACCGAGTTGCTTGTCGAGCGCCAGGCCAAGCCGCCTCATGTCATTGGCGAAGGCAGCGACGGACGAGAGTGTGGCCGTGATCGGGCC
This sequence comes from Candidatus Tanganyikabacteria bacterium, assembly GCA_016867265.1. Lineage (GTDB taxonomy): Bacteria > Cyanobacteriota > Sericytochromatia > S15B-MN24 > VGJW01 > VGJW01. The sequence continues at coordinate 131,489 of VGJW01000008.1, read as the reverse complement.
CGATGGGGCCGATGTTGTCGCCGGAGCCGGAGACGGCGTGGGCGGCGGGCTTGGCTCCACGGCCGGTGCTTCCCCAAGTGGGCCCGTCCCGCGTCCCGGCGGCCGAAGCGGACCTGTTCCGCCCGGACGATTGATCTGGGAGCGGTTGATGAACGCGTCGGGGGCCATCGGTGAATCTCCGCGCTGGGGCTACAAAGACATCATGTTCAGGCCGTGCCATCGCTCAAACAGCTATCGCAGGGAATTCAAGCGCTCTTGATGCGCTCCGACTACTCGCCACCCAAAAGTATGGGGGCATCCTGCCGTCTCGCGGCAGGACGCCCCCTGAAGGGTCCCGAAGGACTTACTTCTTCTTGCCACCAGCGGTCGCGGGGACCTTCTTGGGGGCCTTGCCCGCCTCGACACGCTCCTTGAGCGTCTTGCCGGCGGTCCACACGGGGCTGCGCTTGGCCGAGATCTTCAGGGCCTCGCCGGTGCGGGGGTTGCGGCCTTCACGGGCGGCGCGCTCACGGACCTGGAAGGTGCCGAAGCCGACGAGGGTGATCTTGCCGCTCTCGACCAGCTGCTCGCTGATGACGTCGATGATGGCGTTGAGGCACTCGCTGGCCTGCTTCTGGTTCAGGTCCGTGCGGGCGCTAACCTGCTTGATCAGTTCTTCCTTGTTCATCCCACGTAATCCTTCCGACGTAGGGCCGACGAGGTGGTGCGAAGTAACCATTTAATGGGCTGAAATCGGCTTGCCACGCCAGCTTTGGGGGTACCAATGCCCGGATTATAGGAAGGCGCGCTCCGCTTGGCAAGCCCTTTACGGGATTTTCTTCACAATTTCTTGCCGCACGGTGGGCGGATCACGGCGATCGGGCCACACCGTGACGCCCTCCGGGTGCTTCACAAAGCCAGGAGGCGCATGGCGAATGGAGCGAAGCCTCACTCCCATGTCACGTTGCGGTCGGGCGCAATATTCGGAGACGAATCATTCGCCCCAACGGCAAGGGGCATCCCCCAGAGAGGATGCCCCGAAGCACCTTGCCTGTCTAGTTTGCGGTCCGCTGCAGCGGCATGGTCAGGACCTGCCGGAGCTGCTTCTCGGCCTTCTTGAGCCGTCGGCAGACTTCCATCTGAGAGATGCCAAGGCGGCGCGACAACTCCGCCTGCGTCAGGTCCTGGAAGTAGCGCATCTCGAGCAATTCGCGCTGTGAGGAGGGAAGGCGGCCCATCGCCTCCGTCAGGACGAGGCGCTCATCCGTGACTTCGCGGGCCTCGCCCGTGAAGCGAGGATCCGAAAGGCTTTCGAGGAGCGAGCGCTGCTCGTCGTCGTCGCCGTCGTTTCCGTCCTGATCCAGCCACAGCACCGTGACCCTGCGGTCGTAGACCTTGACCTCATCGACCAGCTCGGGCGACACGTCGAGGGCCTTGGCCAGCTCGTGGTTCTGAGGATCGCGGCCGAACTCCTGGGTCAGCTTGGCCGCGACCTGAGACAGGCGGTAGGAGAGCTCTTGCAAGACGCGGGGTCCGCGCAGCAGACTTTGCCGATCCCGCAGGTAATGGCGGATGTGGCCGGTAATGAAATGTACGGCGTAGGTCTTGAACTCGGTGTTGTGACCGGTCTCGTAGCGCTCGATGGCTTCAAGAAGGCCAATGGAACCGACCTGGACGAGATCTTCCACCGGGTCGGTGCTTCGCCGAGCGAGGCCCCGTGCGATTTTCCGCACCAGGGGAAGAAACTGATTGACGAGCTTTTCCTTCTCTTCGGGCGAAGCGCCCTTGAAGGCCTTTTCCATGACGGACATGATCCCCCTCACTCGAGGACACCGGGAAGTTTGCCAGCTAGATTCGTCGGGTTATCGAAAACATCGCGGACCGGCTTGTGGGATTTGATGAAGATTTGACGGAGGGGCGGTCCTGACGCCTTCTTGACAACTCTAGCACGCAACCGGCCGCTGCGGGAGAGCCGATGTCGGGCGGGTCTGTGCGCTTGGTCACATGACCCTCGAGCCATCGGTCGCCGCAGCCGGGATGTCGCAGGATGTTTGGTGACCGCGGCCCTGTCGCAACGCCGCGCCGGTGGGTAGAAGAAGGGCGGAGGGACACGCTTGGTGCGGCTCTTGCGAATCATGGCGGCCGGGGTCCTGGTGCTCGGGCTGGCGGTGCCCTGCCAAGCCCAGGGCGTGGTCCCGGCGCCGGTCCTCTCCGCGCGCTCGGCCATCGTGGTTGATGCCGAGGGCCACATCCTCTTCCAGAGGGATGCCGAGAAGCCCTTGCCCAATGCCAGCACCACCAAGGTCCTGACGGCCCTGACGGTCCTTGATGCCGTCCCCCTCGAGGATGTCGTCACCATCAGTGCGTCCGCGTCCCGGATGCCCCCTTCCCGGATGGGTGTCCGGGCCGGTGAGCGTTACACGGTCCTCGAGTTGCTCTATGCGATGTTGCTGATGTCCGCCAATGACGCCTCGGTGGCGCTGGCCGAGCATGTCGGGGGCACCCAGGAGCGTTTCGCCCTGATGATGAATGCCAAGGCCCGTGCGCTGGGCGCGACCGACACGCACTTCGTCACGCCCAATGGGCTCCATGCCGCCGGCCATCTCACGACAGCCCGCGACCTCGCGCTGATCTTCCGTGTCGCCATGGCGAGTCCCGTATTCGTGGCCATCGCCCAGACCCAGTCGGTCGATCTGGCGTGGCCGGGACAGCATGAGAGCCATCGCGTCCGCAACACCAACAAGCTGCTCGCTGCCTACGGGACGCCTGTTCTGGGCAAGACGGGTTTCACGAACGCGGCCGGCCGCTGCTATGTCGGTGCCGCACAGGATTCCATGTTGACGGTGGTGATGCTGGGCAGCCGAAACTTGTGGCGCGATGCCCGGAGGCTCTTCGATTGGGGCTTCCAAGCCCGCGGTATACGCGTACCTGGCAAGCAGGGCTGACGCGTCGCCTCAGGCCAACTCGAAATTGGCCTTGAGTGCAGGTGCGTCGCGAAAGGCCTCCGCGAGGTTCACCAAGGGAACCAACGTGCCTTGGACCTTGCCGAGATTGAAGCTCCCCAGCTCGGCGGACAGCGTCTCGGGGTCCAGGTCTTCCCATGACGCCAAGTGCTGCTCGGCAGCCTGCACGGTCTCTTGGGCCAAGCGATATTGCTGGATGGCGATCTGCGCGCGCCGCCGCAGATCCGGGCTGGTGGCGATGGCGGCGGCCATGCCTTCGGCCCGCCGGGCCTGCTCCGGCGTTCGAGGCGCAGAGGGTGGCGCGGATGTCTGAGGTGCTGGCTTCCGGGGGCGTGCAACAGGCGGCTTGGGCGGGGGCGGAGCGGGGCGTCCTGTGGCCTTGCCCAAGCCAAGCAGGGGCTTCCGGCCGGAAGCCTTGGCGGGCTGGGCAATCGGCGGCTGGGGAGCCTCGACCCGCACGGCCTCTGCGGCGGCAGCCTTCGCGATGGCCCAGTCGAGCAGCGCCATGCGCGCGGTCAGGCCATCAAGGGCGATGCGGCAGGCACGAATCTGTCGCTGGTGGCCGGCGAGCAGTTTCGGAGCCTCGTCGGGGTCGATGAAGTTGCCTGTCGGGCGGCGTTGCCCGTCGAGCGGACCCGTGCCCCCACGCACGAAGGAGTCTGCATAGCCCGCGCCCGAACCGAAGCTGACCGGTCCCAGGGGCTTGCCCTGCCCGAAGCGTATCTCGTCCTGGCCGCTCAAGTCCTTGTCCGATGCCCTCTCTTGGCCAATTTCGCGCGTCTCGTCCCAGAGAGCTCCATACCCGGCTGCCCGAGGGGTCATCACGGGCGGTCAAACGTTGTCTTCGCTTGTGTTTTCGTTAAGAGCATGGTGTGATCGGCTTGGACCCGTCGAGGTCCAGTCGTTCCGTGAAGCACACCGTCACCTTTGCCGGACCCGTCATCCTCTGCCTGGTCCTGGGGCTGTGGTTGGATCGGCGGCTGGGTTCCCTGCCGTGGTTCACGTTGGGTGGTGTCGTCCTCGGCTTCGTTTCGGGGTTCGTGGCGATGCTCAGGCTCCTTAGGGAGCCACCCTCCGATGGTTGACCAGATGGACCCAGAGCGCTTGCCGATGGTCCTGACCGGTTCCGTCATCGGTCTGGGGGTTCCGGCGGCTGGGTTTCTGTACGTCGCTGGCCACCCCGACTTGGGGCGGGGCGTCGTTTCAGGGATTGCCCTGTCCACCGTCTACCTTTTGGCCCTGCGGCGCTACGTCGGGGCATTTGTCGGAAGGGCGACTGGCCGGAAGGTCGGTCTTCTGGATCACCTGATTCTGAGGGCCGGGTCGATTGGGCGATACGGGCTCGTCGGAGCAGGCTTCTCCGCCGTGGCGAAGGCGCATCCCGTCATCAACCTCTGGGCAGCCATCCTGGCGTTCTTCCTGTTCCGGTTGCTGCTCGGTGCCTACCAGGTTCTGGTCTGGTTCCGGGCCAGGCGGGAGCCCCTGCCCCCGCCCTTGCCGCCGGAAGAGGGTGAAGACCGGTTCACGAGTCGCGAGAGGTGGAGAGTTGGCCGCAGAAGAAGCAGGCGTCAAGGTCGGTGAGCACATCTACCTGATCGTCAAGGACGGGTTCACCCTGCCCTTCGGGTTCGAACCGCGCACGTTCGGCGAGTTCGAACAGTGGAAGCTCCAGCATGGTCTCCAGGATCTGTCGCCCTGGTCTCAGCTGCATCTCGACACCGTGATCTGGTCCTGGGCCGTGATGGTCATCCTGATCATGGCCGGTGCCCTGCTGGCCGGCAGCCTCCGGATGAAGCCGGACGGCCGCCAGACGGTCGTCGAGGAGCTCGTCTCGTTCGCCCGTGGCATCGTCCACAACTTCATCGGCCACGACATCGGCCCCTATATGTGGTATGTCGGCTCGCTCTTCATGTTCATCCTGCTTGCCAACTGGCTGAGCATCCTGCCCTGGAAGTTCCTGCACTTCGGCCCGTTGGCCGACCTGCACCTGCCGCACTACGAACCGCCCACCGGTGACTTCAACACCACCGTCGGCCTGGCCTTGCTGAGCTTCGTCGCCTACTTCGCCTTCGGCATCGCGGTCAAGGGTTTCTCTTACTTCAAGCACTACGTGACGCCCAAGCCGTGGCTGATGCCCTTCATCCTCATCGAAGACCTCTCGCGGCCGCTCTCGCTCTCGCTTCGACTCTTCGGCAACGTGACGGCCGGCCACGTCGTCATCTCGGTCCTGCTGATGTTGGCTCCCTGGTTCGTGCCCCTGCCCCTGATGGGCCTCGAGCTGTTCCTCGGCTCCATCCAGGCTTTCATCTTCGCCGCCCTGTCCGCCTCGTACATCGGGGCTGCGGTCGCCGAGCACCACTAGTCCTCTTCGTCCCCCCCCTGTGCCGGTCTAGGCCGGTCAAACCCCCAATCCAAGGAGTCCGCCAATGGATACGTCCATCGTCTACGCCGCCTCGGCCCTCGGTGCCGGTCTGGCCATCGGCCTTGCCGCCATCGGCCCCGGCATCGGCCAGGGCAACGTCTCGTCCGCCACGGTCGAGGGCATCGCTCGTCAGCCTGAAGCCCAGGGCACCCTTCAGGGCGTCATGTACGTCTCGTTCGCCATCATGGAGGCGCTGGCCCTCTATGGTCTGGTCGTCGCCATCATCCTGCTGTTCGCCAACCCCCTGACCAAGGCTGCCGGCGAGGCCGCCAAGGAAGCTGCGATGCAGCCCGCCGCCCGGACGGCGGTCGTGACCCCGGCCAACGGCAACAACTAGCCGTCACTTGTCTGTCGTTACCTGCGGAGGCACTCACCCATGCTCGACCTGAACCTGACGCTGATCGTCCAGATGGTCAGCTTCCTGGTGTTTGCGGGGCTTCTGGATCGGTTGTTTTTCCGGCCAGTGCTTCGCCACATGGAGCAGCGTGAGCGCTTCCTGCAGGAGCGGCGGACGGAAATCGATCGTCTCAACCAGGAGACCCGTGGTCTCGTGACCGAGCAGCAGCAGCGTCTCGTCGACGCCCAGCGCTCGGCACAGGCCGTCGTCGACAAGGCGGTTGCCGAAGCTCGGGCCGAGAAGGCCGGGGTCGTGGCTGCCGCCACCCAGGAGGCCGCCGCCTCGCTCGACCAGGCCCGCAAGGCCCTCGCCGAGGAGCGCGACCGTGCGCTGGGATCGCTGGATGGCGAGGTCGAACGGATCGCCGAACGCATCGTGGGCCAGGTCCTTTCATCGGACCGCGCCCGGGAGGGAGCCAGCGCGTGAGTTTGCTCAGCGTCCTGCCGGTGCTCTCGGAGCACGCCTCGGGCGTGCCCGTCTGGAGCAATGGGGATCTCTGGTCCCTGATCAACTTTGTCCTGCTGGTGGTCCTGCTCGTCCGCTTCGGCGGCGCGCCCATCAAGACTGCGCTGGAAGCTCGGCGCCTGCGGGTCGCCGATGAGGTCGATCAGCTCGAGCGGGGACTCGCCGAGGCGCAGTCGGCCCTCGGGCGCCAGAAGGGTGAGGCCGATGCCGGCCTGGCCCAGCTGGAGCAGATTGGCGCCGGTGCCCGGGCGATGGCCGAGAGCCTTGCGGTGGGCATCCGTGCCGAAGCCGAGACCGAGGCAGCCCGCATCAAGGCGTCCGCCGCTTCCGAGTCGGATCGCATTCGTCGCTCCTTCTCTGACGAGGTCCGCCGCCGCTTGGTCGAGGCCGCCTTCGTGCGTGCCGAAGCCCAGCTCGCAAGCCGCCTCGGACCCGAGCATCACGCCGCCCTGTTCGACGACTTCTCCGCCAAGGTGGCCGAGGTGACGCCATGAGTCAGGTCATCGCCAACCGCTACGCCGAGGCCCTGTTCCGCCTCGCGAAGGCCAAGGATCTTCTCGACACCGTCGACAAGGACCTCGGGCTGGCTACTCAGGCCGTTGCCGAGAGTCAGAGTCTCCGGCAGCTGCTCGAGCATCCTCTGGTGGCCAAGGCGGACAAGACCGAGATGGTTCGCCGCATCTTCACGGGCAAGGTCGACGGCATCACCTTGAACTTCTTGCAGTTGTTGCAGGACAGGGGCCGTGGCACCCTGCTCGAGGCCATCCAGGCCCGGTTCCACCAGCTGGTGGCCCAGAGCGCGCGTCGGACCACGGCGCACCTCCGCGTCGCCCGGCATCCCGGCGAGGAGGCTGTTTCCCGCTTGCGCGCCCGCCTCGAGTCCTCGTGGCAGAAGCAGGTCGAGCTGGATATCGTCGTCGATGAGCAGTTGGTCGCCGGTGCGTGCCTTCGTGTCGACGACGAGGTGCTGGATGGCAGCCTGCGCGCGCGCCTCGACACCCTGAAGCAGCAGCTGCTTCGCCCCTGACCCTTTCCCGACAGCCTTCCCCCACCCAGAGGAGACGTTCCGCATATGTTGAGCATTCGCCCCGACGAGATCGCGTCGGTCATCCAGGAGCAGATCGAGAAGTATTCGACCGCCCTCGAGGCCAAGACCACGGGTACGGTCCTCGAGGTCGGTGACGGCATCGCTCGCATCCATGGCCTGCAGAAGGCAATGGCCGGCGAGCTGCTGACCTTCGCCTCGGGCGTCGAGGGCCTGGTGTTCGACTTGGTCGAGGACCACGTGGGCGCTGTCATCCTCGGCGACACCAAGACCGTCAAGGAGGGCGACAGGGTCGAGACCACGGGCCGGATCGCCTCCGTGGGCGTGGGCCCCGGCACGCTGGGCCGCGTCGTCAACGCACTGGGCCAGCCGATTGACGGCAAGGGTCCCATCGAGACCGTCGGTACCTTGCCCATCGAGCGCAAGGCGCCCGGCATCGTGTCCCGCAAGTCGGTTCACGAACCCGTGCAGACCGGCATCATGTCCGTCGACGGCATGATTCCCGTCGGCCGCGGCCAGCGCGAGCTGATTATCGGCGATCGCCAGACCGGCAAGACGGCAATTGCGATCGACACGATCATCAACCAGAAGGGCAAGGACATGGTCTGCGTCTACGTGGCCGTCGGCCAGAAGACGTCCACCGTGGCCCGCGTCATCAAGGCTTTCGAGGATGCCGGCGCGATGGAGTACACCGTCGTCGTCGTCGCTCAGGCCGACGAGGTTGCCCCGATGCAGTACCTGGCTCCGCTGACGGGTACCGCGATTGGCGAGTACTTCATGAACAAGGGTCAGCATGTCCTTTGCGTCTATGATGACTTGACGAAGCAGGCGTGGGCCTACCGCGAGATGTCGCTCCTGCTCCGTCGTCCGCCCGGACGCGAAGCCTACCCCGGCGACGTCTTCTATCTCCACAGCCGCCTGCTCGAGCGTGCCGCCAAGCTTTCCGACGCCAACGGCGCCGGCTCGCTGACCGCCCTGCCCATCATCGAGACCCAGGCCGGTGACGTTTCTGCCTACATTCCGACCAACGTCATCTCGATCACGGACGGTCAGATCTTCCTCGAGACCGACCTCTTCAACGCCGGTATCCGTCCGGCCATCAACGCCGGCATCTCGGTGTCCCGCGTCGGTGGGGCCGCTCAGACCAAGGCCATGAAGAAGGTCGCCGGCAAGCTGCGCCTCGAGCTCGCCCAGTACCGCGAGCTGGCGGCGTTCGCCCAGTTCGCCTCGGACCTGGACAAGAGCACCCAGGCTCAGCTGTCCCGTGGCCAGCGCCTCACGGAGCTGCTCAAGCAGCCTCAGTACGCGCCGCTGTCCGTCGGCCAGCAGGTCATCCTCATCTACGCCGCGACCAACGGTCTGCTGGATGACGTCGAGGTCTCGGCGGTTTCCCGCTTCAAGGCCGAGCTGCTGACCTGGCTCAAGGCCCAGAAGGCCGAGCTTGTCGATGGCATTACCGGCCGGGGTACCTTCGAGGAGGCCGACATGAAGGCCGTCACCGAAGCTGTCAACCAGTTCAAGACCACCGCCTTCCTGGCGACCAAGGCCTAGGGGGAAGCTCATGCCCCTGAATACCAAGGAGATCCGTCGCCGGATCCGAAGCGTCCAGTCGACGCAGAAGATCACCAAGGCGATGGAGATGGTGGCCGCCGCCAAGGTGCGGCGTGCTCAGGACCGGGTCACCGCGAGCCGGCCCTACGCCGATCGGATTCAGGCGATGTACGGGGAAGTCTCCCGGGGGCTCAGCGGCGGTGAAGCGCGCCACCCCTTGCTGGCTACCCGGCCCGTGAAGTCCGTGCTGCTCGTCCTGCTGACGAGCGACAAGGGCCTCTGCGGTGGCTACAACGCCAACGTCATCCGTTTCCTCGTTCATCGCATCCGCGACTACAAGGCCAAGGGCGTCCAGGCGAAGGTCCTCGTCGTCGGGACCAAGGGCGTCAACTTCTTCAAGCACGCCAGCTTCGAGGTCGTTGGCCGGATCCAGAACCTGCCGCAGGTGCCGACCTTCACCGAGGCCTCGGTTCTGGTCGAGGAGGGTCAGCGCCTCTTCGAGACGGGCGAGGTCGATGCCGTCGAACTCGTCTACACCCGGTTCCAGAGCATGGTCCGGTACGAACCTGTTGCCCTGCCCCTGCTGCCGGCTGCGCCGGCCAAGGACTCAGGGTCCGCCCGCAACGTCGGACCGGTCATGCTCTTCGAGCCCGACGCCGAGACGATGCTCTCGGAAATCCTGCCTGCTTATCTCAAGACCATGGTTTACCAGGCGCTGCTTGATGCCTCGGCATCCGAGCTGGCCAACCGGATGATGGCCATGGGCGCGGCGTCCAAGAACGCCGGCGAGATGATCAGCCACCTCACGCTCGTCTACAACAAGGCCCGCCAGGCCGGCATCACCCAGGAAATCCTGGAGGTCGTCGGTGGGGCCGAGGCCCTGAAAGGATAAAGGATCCAGCCATGACCCAAGCTCTTGTTGCCGCCCTGGAGGGCGCCGTCACGCAGGTCCGCGGCCCCGTCGTGGACGTGCTCTTTGCCGATGGCCATCTGCCCGCCATCTACAACGCCCTCGAGGTTACCTTCAACCGTGAAGGCAAGGACCTTCGCCTCGTCTGCGAGGTCCAGCAGCATCTCGGTGACGGTCGCGTCCGCGCCGTCGCGATGGATTCGACCGACGGTCTGGTCCGCGGCATGAAGGTGACCGACACCGGCTCGCCCATCACCGTTCCCGTGGGCGACCTCACCAAGGGCCGTATCTTCAACGTCATCGGCGAGCCCGTCGACGAGAAGCCGGAGCCGGAAGGCGCCCCCCGCTGGCCCATCCATCGCGCGGCTCCCAAGCTGACCGACATGAACGTCACACCCGAAGTCTTCGAGACGGGCATCAAGGTCGTCGACCTGCTGGCCCCCTACGCAAAGGGCGGCAAGGTCGGCCTGTTCGGCGGCGCCGGTGTCGGCAAGACCGTCATCATCATGGAGCTGATTCACAACATCGCCCGTCATCACGGCGGCGTTTCCGTCTTCGGCGGCGTGGGCGAGCGTACCCGCGAAGGCAACGACCTCTTCACCGAGATGACGGAGTCGGGCGTCATCAACTCGACCGCCCTCGTCTACGGCCAGATGAACGAGCCGCCCGGAGCCCGCATGCGCGTAGGCCTCTCGGCCCTCACCATGGCCGAGTATTTCCGGGACGAGCAGAAGCAGGACGTGCTGCTGTTCATCGACAACATCTTCCGCTTCACCCAGGCCGGTTCCGAAGTCTCGGCGCTGCTGGGCCGCATGCCTTCCGCCGTCGGCTACCAGCCTACGCTGGCTACCGAGATGGGCGCCCTGCAGGAGCGCATCACCTCGACCAAGGATGGTTCTATCACCTCGGTCCAGGCCGTCTACGTTCCCGCAGACGACCTGACGGACCCCGCACCCGCCACCGCGTTCCTTCACTTGGACGCGACGACGGTTCTCTCCCGCCAGATCGCCGAGCTGGGCATCTATCCCGCCGTTGATCCGCTGGCCTCCACCTCGCGCTCGCTTGATCCGAACATCGTCGGCGAGGAGCACTACAAGGTGGCCCGCGAAGTGCAACGGGTTCTGCAGCGCTACCGCGAACTGCAGGACATCATCGCCATCCTTGGCATGGAAGAGCTGTCTGCCGAGGACAAGCAGGTCGTCACCCGCGCCCGCAAACTGCAGAAGTTCCTTTCGCAGCCGTTCTTCGTGGCTGAGGTCTTCACCGGTTCGCCCGGCAAGTACGTCAAGCTGGCTGACACCATCCGCGGCTTCCAAGAGGTGGTCGAGGGCAAGCATGACGATATCCCCGAGCAGTGCTTCTACATGGCGGGTGGTATCGAGGAAGTCCTCGAGCGCGCCGAGAAGCTCAAGGCCGAAGGCAAGTAGGTCATTCCGACATGCCGCTCACCTTGGATGTGATTACCCCGGAGCGCACCGTGCTCTCCGAGGAGGTCGATTTCGTTTCGGCGCGTGCGCTCGAGGGCGAGCTGGGGGTTCTCCCCGGTCACGCCCCCTTGTTCACGTCCCTGCGGAGTGATGTCGTGGTCGCCCGCAAGGGTGCCGACGAGATGGTGCTCGCGGTCATGGGCGGCTTCCTCGAAGTGGCTCCCGGGCGGGTTACCGTCCTGACGCCCGCTGCCGAGCGTGCCGAGGATATCGACAAGCTGCGCGCCGAGGAGGCGCGCAAGCGTGCTGAGCTCGAGATCGATCGGACCCGGACGACCGAGGGCGAGGCTGCTTTGGCCCGCGCCCTTATCCGTCTTCGTGCGGTCGAGGTCCTGGGCGGACGTCGCCTCAAGCTGCGTCCGCAGGCCTGAACCCGCCTCAAGCTGTAAGGTCGGCCTTTCCCGGTCTCTGGATCCGGGGAAGGCCGTCCTGTATTTGCAGGCCCTCGCTTCCCTCCCAGCGGTAGCCGTGGCCGGCGCGTGTCACGATGGCTGCGCGGCACGCCCCGAGCTTGCCGCGCAGGCGACGCATGTGGGTGCGGATGATGTCTGGGTGACCCTCGCCGGGGGCATAGCCCATGGCGGTTGCAAGAAGCTCGTGGGCACCAATGGCCCTGCCCGGGCGCCTGGCCAGGTAGTGCAGGATGGCCGCCTCGGATGGCGTCAGGCGCACGTGGCTGTCCTCGACCCGTATCCACGAAGGCACGGTGCGCTCGTCCAAGGGTAGCGCGCGTGGCTTCTGGCGCAGCGCACGGCGGGCGAGGGCCTCGAGGCGGAGGTCGAGTTCCCGCTGGTCCAAGGGTGCGACCAGCACCTCGGAGCAGCCGGTTGCCCAGGCCAGGTGCCGGGCCCTCGCGCCCTCGTGGTCGAGCGTGACGAGCACGGGACCCAGCCGTGCCGACCCGGCCCGAAGGGTTGCGGCCAGACGTGTGCCCTGTTCCAGGCCGTCTCCGTCGAGATGGACGTGGCCAAGTCTTGTCCGTGGGCCATCGCTCATCAGTTGTCCCAGATCATGCCATCCCTCGAGGCGGTTGATGGTCCACCCGCGTCGCCGGGCGGCCTCTGCGAGGGCCCGCCCTACGTGTTCCGAGTCCCCGAGGCTCCAGAGTTCCATCGTTGTCTCCTCCTGCGCTTGCGATGAGCCGAGTGTGCCAAGCAGGGCAGCGCCGGACCATCAGCATGGCCTGTGGATCCTGTGTGGAACGTCCAAGGATGCCGTGACACCCAAGGGGATACAGAAGGCGTCCCGACTCGAAGGAGGTGCCCTCTGAGACGTTCTGCTTCCCGCAGGGAGATTCTGCTGGCCCTTGGCGATGGTGGGCTCGAGCGCCTCTTGCTGGCGATGTGGCCAGATGCTCGCACGCCCCTTCGTCCCATTCGCTCCCGCGGGGAGCTCGAGGGACTGCTGCCGCACGGTCCCCATGGCGGCATCATCCTGGACCTCGCCTTGTGGCCCCGACCGCCCCTCGCGCATTGGTGCCTGGACGGACGTGGCGCGTTTCGAGGAGCACCGGTCATTCTTCTGGCGCCGATGGCCATCCCGGGCGATCGTGCGGCGTGGCTGGCCGAGGGTGCCACGGATGTCGTGCTTCCGCCGTTCGAGGTGGCGGAACTTTTCCTGCGTCTGCAAGCTCGTCTGCGCCACGCCGGCACGGATCAGCGACGCGGTGGCGTCCTATCCCTGGGTAGCGCGGTACTGGATCTGGATCGGGCGGAATGGTGCGAGGAGGGCCGCCGCATCCATCTGACGCCCCTCGAGGCCGCGTTGCTCGAGTGCCTGCTCGAGACGCCAGGTCAGGTGGTGCCCATGCCGCGCCTGTTGGCCGAGGGTTTGGGCCACGCCTCCGGGCAGGGCAGCCCGGAGGCGGTCCGGAATCATATCCGTAATCTCCGGGCCAAGCTGGAGCGATACCCGGGTGAGCCACCGCGCCTGCGTAACATCCCCGGGGTCGGCTACATGTTCCTGTTGCCGGAGGATCCGATGCGCGCTGCCGCGCTGGATCCGACGCAAAGCTTTACCTGATCCATGGCGCAGGTTTACCGAGCGACAGTCATCTTCTCGGACAATCCCCTCGTTACCGTGTCCAGCTGCCCGAGGTCCTCCCGATGACGATGGTCCCTGCCGTCTCTCCTTGGTCCGCTGCCAGCGTCGTGCCCACGCCTCCGGTGCTGGCCCCCGTACCCCAGCCCGGCCAGATGCCACAGCCTGCGCCGGTTCAGCAGCCCGACCGTTTCGTGCCTGGCCCGTCGATGCCCATGGCTTCTCCCGCGCCTGCGGCCTCTCCGGTCGACCCGATGGCCCGGCCCGGGGCGCATACGCTGAACGTCATCGGTGCCGTGGCGCCGGTGCGCATGGTGCCCGAGATGATGAATCGTGCCGCGGCCTCCGCTGTGGCGCGCTCTGCAGATGCCGGCTTGATGCTCAAGGCATCGGTCGATGGTATCAAGGGCCTCAAGCCGACCTTCGGGGCGGCGCTCGGCCAGGCCCTGAACCCGATGAACCTGTTCCGCAGTCTCAAGCTCGGGGCGCTCATCAGCTTCCCGTTGGCCTTCGTGCAGAACTTCATCGACATGCGCAAAGGCCAGATCACCCAGAACCAGATGCTGGCCGGAACGGTCGCGGATGGTATCGGCTATACCGTCGCAGGTTCGCTGGGCACTGCCATTGGTGGGCTCGTGGGTTCCATCGTGCCGGTCGCGGGGACGCTCATCGGCATGCTGGTCGGAGCTGGCGTCGGCATCCTTGCCGGCGAGATGTACGACAAGCTGCTCAAGCCGGATTTCCGCAAGACCGTCGAAGCCAAGATGTTCCAGGGCTGAAGGCCTGGTCTCGGCCGGCAAGGCCGGCTGGCCGTGTCTCGGACACACAGGCCCGCCCGCCTGACGGCGAGCCTGAATCAGCGCCGTGTGGTCGGGTCCATGGCCCGGCCCTTGGTGTTGAAGTCCATCACGGGCAGGCCGCCCCAGGCGAGGTCGGTGGGCGAAACGAATCGCAGGTCGGGCGTCCGACCGGTGGCCTTGGCCAGCAGATCCTCGCCCAGTGCCTTCAGGTCTGGGCCACGCAGCTTGGGCAGGAAGCTGCCAAGGGCGCTCTGGATGATGGCGAGGGGATGTCTTCCGTCCATGACCTGACGAACGATGGGACGCAGGGTTTCGTTGGGACGCACGGGACCTGCCGCGTCGAGCACGGCGTGGACGGCGCGCATGCCGCCGTTGAGCGAGGCGTCACGCGCCACGGGCATCCGTACGCCGGCTCCGGCCTTGGATGCCCACGCCATGTAGACCAACTCGCTGCAATAGAACGCCTTCTCCCCGCCTTTGCCGTGGTCGAGATTCGTGAAGGCATAGTCGTAGGGCCGCCCCAACTGCTGTCGGGCGTAGTCGACAGCCCGCGAGACGGCGGCCTCTCTCTGGGCCGGGGGGAGCGCGTCGGCAGGACGCAGGATGCGGAAGGCGATGTGGCGAATGGCATAGTCCTGGATGCGTGACTGCCGTACCCGATTCCCCGTCGGGTCGCCCTTGCCCCCCGTCACGCCGATGGCCTCGATGAACTCGGGCTGGGGGCCTTCCTTCACGCAAATCATGGCGTGGTTGTAGGGACCTCCGGTCATGCCCGTGACCGGGTCGCCGGGCAGGAACTCGGCCGTCAGGACGATGTCTCCCTTGCGGACGGTCCGGGCCAGCTCCTGAAGTTCCGGCGTACCGGCGAGCGTTCGGGCACCCTTCAGCATGACTTCACGGTCCGTGTAGCTCATGGACCGAGCCGGCGCGCCCGGACGCATCGCGAGGGCTTCGGCAGCGGCCCTGCTGCGGCCGCGGGCCTGGGCATATTCGGATGGCAGCCAGCCGGCGGCCATCAAGGCCTGTTCCTCGGCGCGGCTGGCCGGTGCGGACAGCACCCGCGCATCCACCGTACCCGGACGTTCGTCGCGCTTGATGGCCCTTGGCGGCGCCGCAAGCCCCGCAACCGCAGTCTTCCCTGCCTGGGCAGGGGGCGTGCGGTGGCGGATGGTCGTGTCCATGGTCCGTTGTGTCTATCGTCGGAGACGGGGTGCAGCTTGCCGCTTCCTGAGCAGGAAACCTTGCACTCGATCAGCCACGAGGTGGCGTGCCCATGTCGTACCCTGCCTGCACGCAAACAGCCCCGGGGGCCGATGTCGGCGCCCCGGGGCTGTCGGTTGTGACCCGGGCTACGGGTGCAGCTGGGTGGCGAACGCCGTCACCACGAGCAGCGCCACGATGTTCAGGATCTTGATCATCGGGTTGAGCGCGGGACCCGCGGTGTCCTTGAAGGGATCACCGACCGTGTCGCCGACGACGGCTGCCTTGTGCGCATCGGAACCCTTGCCGCCGAAGCTGCCGAGCTCGATGTACTTCTTGGCGTTGTCCCACGCACCGCCACCGGTGGCCATCATCAGCGCCATCAGCATGCCCGTCAGGATGGCTCCGGACAGCATGCCGGCCAGCAGCTTGATGCCGACGAATGCAGCGACGACGGGTGCCAGGACGGCCATGGCGCCGGGCAGCAGCATCTCGCGGATGGCTGCACGGGTGACCAAGTCGACGGCCTTGCCGTAGTCGGGCTTCTGCGTCCGGTCCATGATGCCGGGCATCTCGCGGAACTGGCGACGGACTTCGACGATGACGGCCTGCGCCGCCTTGCCCACGGCATTCATGAACATCGAGGAAGCCAGGAAGGGCAGCATGCCGCCCAGGAACAGACCGATGATGATCATCGGGTCCTGCAGCGTGTAGACGATGCCCTTCAGGTTCTCGAAGCCATCGACCTTCTTGGTGAAGGTGATGAACAGGGCTAGGGCGCCGAGACCGGCGGAACCGATGGCGTAGCCCTTGGTCACGGCCTTGGTGGTGTTGCCCACGGCGTCCAGCTTGTCCGTGATTTCACGGACGGTGCCGGGCAGCTCGCTCATCTCGGCGATGCCACCGGCGTTGTCCGTGATGGGACCGTACGAGTCGATGGCAACGACCATGCCTGCGGTCGACAGCATGCCGACAGCGGCAATGGCGATGCCGTAGGCACCCATGATGACGGTCTCGACACCCTCGGTCGCGAGGCCCTGGGTCATGAAGAACGAACCGGCGATACCGGCGATGATGATCACGATAGGCACGGCCGTGGACTCCATGCCGACGGCGAGGCCCGAGATGATGTTCGTCGCGGGACCGGTCTGGGACGCCTCGGCGATGACCTTGACAGGCCGGAAGTTCGTCGAGGTGTAGTACTCGGTGATCAGCGTGATCAGCACCATGACCGCGAGGCCGATCGAACCGGCCCAGAAGAACGGCATCGCGTTCTCGCCCATGACCTTTTCGACCAGGTAGTAGAACAGGCCGACGGCGACGGCCGTGGTGGCGAAGAGGCCCTTGTAGAGGGCGCCCATGATGTTCTCGCTCGCGCTCAGGCGGACGAAGAACGAACCGATGATCGACGCCACGATGGCGGCGGCACCGAGCGCCAGGGGCAGGAGCACGCCCTGAGCGCTGCCGGGGAAGGCGAACTGGCCGAGCAGCATGCCGGCGATCATCGTGACGACGTAGGTCTCGAAGAGGTCCGCGCCCATGCCGGCACAGTCGCCGACGTTGTCACCGACGTTGTCGGCGATGGTGGCCGGGTTGCGGGGGTCGTCCTCGGGGATGCCTGCCTCGACCTTGCCGACGAGGTCTCCGCCGACGTCGGCAGCCTTGGTGAAGATGCCGCCGCCCACGCGGGCGAACAGCGAGATCAAGCTGGCGCCGAAACCCATGCCCTCGAGGGCAAGGTTGAACAACTCGCGGTTGTGGCTCGCGGCCTCGGCGGCCAGGTCCGTCGGGAACAGCCACATGAAGAAGGCTGCGACGCCCAGCAGGCCCAGGCCGACGATGGCGAAGCCCGTGACGGCGCCCCCGCGGAAGGCCACGTCGAGGGCCTGCGGGAGGCCGCGTTCGGCGGCTGCCGTCGTGCGGACGTTGGCACGGACCGAGATGTTCATGCCCGCGTAGCCGGCGAAGCCCGAGAAGACGGCGCCGACGACGAAGCCGAGTGCCGGCACGAGGCCGTGCATCGTGTCTTCCGGGGTGCGGAAGAAGAAGAAGATCAGCGCGGCCAGCACGACCGACACGCCGGCGATGGTCGTGTACTGGCGATTGAGGTAGGCGGCGGCACCTTCCTGGATGGCTCCGGCGATTTCCTGCATCCGGGCATTGCCTGCGGGCTGCTTGAGGACCCAGCCGGTCAGGCCGCCTGCGACCACGAGGGCGGCCAGCGATGCCGCGATGGAGAACCACGTGATCAGGTGAAAGATCTGGTCTGGAGCCATGGGTTCGGGAACCTTCCTTGCTGGGAGGGCGCGCTTGCCGTTTCCGGGGCGTCGCCGCGACGTCGACCGTTGCCTCGGTGAACCAAGGTTTGGAAAAGAGACGACAAAGGGTGACTGAAAGGGTATGGTACGAAAGATTCAAGCAGGGGGTCAAGGCCGGTTCTTGTGGCCGTGCGCGGGAGGAAACCCCCACGGAGGTTGAGATGACCGAGGACGCCAAGAAATCGCCGGGTTGGGATCGCCCCGCCCCGGGCAAGGGCACCGCCCCCGATGCCATCACGCCCCCCCGCCATTGGACCTGCGGCCCCGGCAAGCCGGTCTTCAAGGACGGCGAATCGAGCTTCGACGTCATCGTGCTGGACGAAGGTGAGGTCGAGGTCCTGGTCGGCGACGAGCGCGTGGCCGTGGTCAAGGGGCCCGGTGCGGTCCTCGGCGAGGTCGGGGCCCTGCTGCGCAAGCCCCGGTCTGCGACGGTCCGGGCGCTGACGCCGTGTTCGTTCACCGTCTATCGGAACTTCGAGTCCCTGCTGGCCAAGAACCCCGCGATCCTGCTGCAGGTCGTTCGCACGCTGGCCGAGCGCCTGTCCGGCACCAACGAGCGCATCGACCGCGTCTTCACGCTGCTTCACAGGGCCAAGGTCGACGAGGACATCATCGACGCCGTGGCCGAAACGATGCAGGGTGCCCGGGTCAAGGGAGAGAACCTCGCGGCCCGCAAGGGCTTCTGGTCCCGCCTCGGGTTCTAGGGCCGCGTCAGACCCGCGTGCCGGGCGTCAAGCGTCTTGCTGCCGAAGCGGACGAACTCGACCGTCAGGTCTATCTGGCCCCGCCGCTCGTGCACGCCAGTCACCGTGCCCTCCCCGAAGCGCGGATGGATGACGCGGTCCCCTTCGTTGTAATCGGGCAGCGCCAAGTCCAGGTCCTGGCTCCAGACGATCTCTTCGTCGCGGATGCGCTCGGTCGGCCGCGTGAAGCGGTTGCGACCTTCGGGCACCGGGGGCTCATCCCCGGGGGCGACTGCAGGAGTGTCGTCCATCCAGCGGACGGCCTGCTCGCGCCGGGTCCGGGCATCCCACGCCTCGACCGAGCGCCTCAGCCACCGGGACTCGGTGCGAGGCAGCAGTTCCCGGGGCATCTCGCCCACGAACCTTGACGGCAGGTTCCAGCGTGTCTGGCCCGACAGCCGTCGGCCTTCGGCATAGCTCAGGAATAATCGGTCCTCTGCCCTCGTGACGCCCACGTAGCACAGGCGACGCTCTTCCTCCATCGCGGCCGGGTCGTCGAGCGCCCGTTGATGCGGAAAGACGCCCTCCTCGAGGCCAATCAGGAAGACGATGGGGTACTCGAGGCCCTTGGCCGCATGCAGGGTCATCAGCGTGGCCCTGCCGCGCCCGTCTTCCTGACCCGGCTCGTCGTCTGCTCCGGCGAGGGGCACGGTGGCGAGGAAGCCTTCGAGGTCAGTTGCCTCGCCGGCCTCTTCCATCGCCGCCGCACGTGAAACCAGTTCCTGCATGTTCTCGAGCCGCATCATCGCTTCGTCGTCGCCCTCGCCGGCGAGCTCGGCCGCAAGGCCGCTGAGCTCCAGTGCCGAGGTAATCGCCATCGACGGCGGTTGCCCGCGAACGGCCGCCGCGACGTGCCCGAGGGTCTCGAGGTAGGCCTGTACCTTCTTGCGCGCCGCTCCCTTGAGTTCGTCGGGCAGTCCTTCCGCGAGGGCCGGCCAGAGCGCCATGCCGCGTCGGGCGGCATGTTCCTGCAGGCGGGTGATCGTGGCGGCGCCGAGGCCGCGGCGCGGAGCCGCCGAAGCCCGCACAAAGGCTGCGTCATCGCGAGGATTGACGGCGAGCCGCAGCCACGCGAGCGCGTCCCGGACCTCCTTGCGGTCGAAGTAGCGGATGCCGCCGACCAGCCGGTAGGCGAGCGCCGCCCGGGTGAAGGCCTCTTCCAGCGCCCGGGACATCGCGTGCGTGCGGTAAAGGACGCAGACGTCGTCCGGATCGAGGTTTTCCTGCCGGATACGCGTCACGATCCACTCCGCCTCGTCGGCCTCGTCGCTGGCGCAATAGAGTTGCACCGAGGCTTGCCCCTCGCGCACCGGGCGCAAGGTCTTCGGGTAGCGTTCGAGGTTATGGGCGATCAGGCTGTTGGCCAGTTCGAGGATGGCGCTGCGGGATCGGTAGTTCTCCTCGAGCGTCACGCGTGTCGCATCGGGGTGGTCCTGCTCGAATTGCAGCAGGATGCGGAAGTCGGCGGCGCGGAACGAGTAGATGCTCTGGTCGACGTCGCCGACGACCGTCAGGTTGTGGTGGCCGCCCGAGAGCAGCTGGATGAGGCGGTATTGGGCCTGGTTGGTGTCCTGATATTCGTCGACCAGGATGTGGCGAAAACGCTGCTGCCAATAGGCCAGCACGTCCGGTCGCTCCGTCAGGAGGCGGGCCGGCAAGAGCAGCAGGTCGTCGAAGTCGAGGGCGTTCTGGCGTGCCAGTGCCTCGTCATAGGCTGTCCATGCCCGGGCGATGGCGTCCTCGATGCGGTGGCGTGCCGAAGCCGCGAAGGTCGTGGCGTCGCGTCCGGTGGCCTTTGCGTTCGAGACGGCCGACAGGGCCTGCCGGGTCGTCAGCAGTTCCTGAGGAATTTCCTGCGCCTCGAGCACCTGCCGCATCACGCGCTCTTGGTCGCCCGTGTCGTAGATGCTGAAGCCCGGGCCCCAAGACGCGGGCAGCTTGTCGGCCTCGGTCCGCAGCAGGCGCGCGCACAGGCCATGGAAGGTGCCGACCCACATCGACGGGAAGGCCCGGGCTGCCTCGTCAGCGGGCAGGTCGGGGCGCAGGCGTCTCCCGATGCGTTCACGAAGCTGGCGGGCCGCCTTGTTGGTGAAGGTCACGGCCATGATTTGCCAAGGCTCGGCGTGGCCATCGGCAAGCAGCCAGGCCACGCGCTCGGTCAGGACCCGGGTCTTGCCTGCACCGGCACCCGCAAGGACCAGCAGGGGGCCGCCGGGATGGGTCGCCGCGCGGAGCTGGGAGGGGTTGAGGCCTTCGATCGACGACACGGGACCCCCATGCTAGCATGCGTCACCAGAACGGCACGCCAACGTCAGCAGGTCCCGACCGCGCATGGATACTTCGATCCAGGTTCCCGCCACCGTGGACGCCTTCATGGCAGAGCTTCAGACGATTCAGACGTCTGGAGCCAAGAAGATCGCCATCCTCGGCACCCGACACATCTCGCTGACTCACCAGCAGCTCATCGAGATGTTGGCCTACGCCCTCGCCCTCACGGGCAACACCATCATCACGAGTGGCGCTGCCGGCACGAACTCGGCCGTCATCAAGGGCGTGCAGCGTGCCAATCCGGGCAACCTCCAGGTCGTTCTGCCCCAGACGCTCTCCCAGCAGTCCTCCGAGAGCCAGGAGCTTCTGCAGGCGCTGCCCGCAGTCCGCGAGCACGCGGAGCGCAGGTTGCTGACGCTGGCTCAGGCCTCGCAGATGTGCAACCAGGAGATCATCGACTCCTGCCAGCAGCTCATCTGCTTCCTCTACCACAGCAGCACGACCCTCATGGACTCCGTGAAATACGCCCAGGAAAAGCACAAGGTCGTCACCAGCTTCTACTTGGACTGATCCGCCTCGCGGTCCAGCAGGCGCCCGAGGCCCTCGGTCTCGCCCAGCCACACCCAGCGGCCGCCCACGCGCGGCCCTGCCCGGCCAAATTCGCCACGTGACGCCTCTTCGGCCCGCGGCGCACCAGCCTCCCCATTCGTAGATGGGCTCGTCGCAGGCCTAGGTGCCAGCCAAACGCCTGGCCCTGGCCAGGAGCCCTGCGGGTCCGGGCAGGCCGCGGATCAGCTGGGGGGCCAACTCCGCGAGGCGACGCATGCGGTCGAGGTCCGAGCCTTGGCCCCTGTAGCGTAGCCATTGGACCGCTCGTCGCCCGTCCAAGCGCTGGCGGCCGACAGGCAGGTCGATTTCCCGGCCGGCCGTCCGGTCGGCATCACGCAGGGGGTGCGGCACATTCGCATCGATGCCGCCCATCAGGTCCACGGCGCGCTGCACACCCTCCATCGTCAACACGACATGGCCGTCGATCCGGACTCCGA
Source organism: Candidatus Tanganyikabacteria bacterium (assembly GCA_016867265.1). Classification (GTDB taxonomy): domain Bacteria; phylum Cyanobacteriota; class Sericytochromatia; order S15B-MN24; family VGJW01; genus VGJW01. Next base: position 109,855 of record VGJW01000008.1, on the reverse strand, counting down.
TGGCCCGGCCGAGCGCCAGCCGAGCCGCCCGGGGCGGAAGGCGCCATGTCGCACCGTTGGCCTTGGTGCCGAGCGGGGCCAGCCAGGTGTCCCGGGGAATGGCCACCACCCGGAGGCCGTACGGCCCGCGCCGCAGCAGCAGGAGGGCGTCCGCGTGGCAATGCAACTCCCGGGCGCCCGGGATGCCCGAAGGGGCAAGGCCGGCCCGCCCGTTACGAGGCTTGACTGGGGGGGAACGATGCAGCCATGCGATCTTCGGGCTGCTCTACCCCGCGGTGGCGGGCACGGGGCTTCACGCTCGTCGAGAACCTCGTGGCCGCGGCCGTCATGGGCATCATCCTGAGCTCCATGGCCCAGCTGCTGATGAGCTTCTCCAAGACGGGCACCAAGACCATGGAAGGCCCCTACGCGCAGAGCCTGGCCGATCGTGTTCTGGATACCATCCTCGCGGATTTGGCCACCGAGACTTCCCTGGCTTTCATGACCGAGGGTCAGCGCTATGGCCGCGCCTATCGCCTGCAGCGGCAGGGCGCTCAGGTCACCCAGTACTTCTTCGACCTGTTCCCGGACAATGGGCGCCCTATCGAGGCCCCGGCGAACCGGGCGCTGGCCGCCATCCCCACGAAAGTGGTCGGAGGCGCACTCGTCTTGAATGTCGACAATCTCTACGGTTCGTGGTTCAACGAGACTCCTTTCGGTACGGTCTTCAAGTTCAACAACTCCGGCCGCGAACTTTCTGCCCTCGTGGATGACCAGGCAGATTTCGCGTCGTCGCTCGCGGACCCCACCGGCGTGCGCTACGTGGTCCGACTGCAATGTTTCGGCCTGTCCGAGGCGGCCATGCGCCGGGTCGACAGCGGAGCGAACAGATTGTCCGGGATATCCGAGTCAGCCAACGCCATCCATGTCGGTGCCGACGTCTCGGGCGTCCTGCCGTCTACCGGTATCTCTGCCGAGGCCTATGCGTTGCTGGCCGATTCCGCCATCGGCTCCCCGCGGACGTCCGGCCTCCTGGATACGGGGCGCCTGTTCGTCTATGACAGTCGGGCCGGACGTCCTGCTACCGGTGGCTTCCGCAGCGAGTTCACCGAATGCCTGACGCGCATTCTGGTCGCGCGAACCTATCCGGCCAAGAGCTATGCCGGGGACTGGGGCTTCGTCTCGGGCGGCAAGGTCGAGAAGGAGCTGGCCAGCGCCTCGGTCGTCATTTCGGGACGGATGCTGGGCCAATGAGCAGGCGCAGGGGCTTCACGCTCGTCGAACTGGTTTCGGGCATCGTCGTTTTTTCCATCGTCGTGGCGACCTCGTTCGAGTTGACGCGTCGCTGGGGTGCTTATGCGGCCAAGGTCAATGCCAAGTCCTCGGCACTGGGGCAGTCCCGCTTCGCAACCATTCGCCTGGGCGAGGACATTCGCGTGGCCCGGTACATCTATCATTCGACCCGTGTGACCGTGGATGCCGGCGTCAAGGTCGGCGGCCAGTCGTTGGCCAACTGGTTGCCATCGGGCGGGCAGACCACGATTCCCGCCGCGTGGGGCGACGAGTTGCGGTCGGGTAAGCTCTCCAACGGGTTGCCCACGGATGTGCTGGTCCTGATGCAAGGCACCATGGAAACACCGATCTTCGTGGCCTACATGCGGACGAACGGGCCCGTCAATCCCCGGAACCCGACGGCGGCGGAGCGCGACGGGACGGGCCTGTGGAACCGGATGGTCCGGCTGTCGATGGCCTGCTCGGGCACCATCAACACCGCGACGGGCGAGCAGTTCCGGATGAACGTGAACTACCGGACGGCCGGCGGCCCCCTGCCGCAGCATAATGTGCGCTTCGTTGCGGCTGCCACCACGCTGAATGGCGATCACTGGACGGGCTCTGCGAACGCGGCAGCATCCCTGACGTGCCAGCCGACCCAGGCCCTGGTGCTTGCGACGGTGGTGCCGGGCGAGTCTGCGGCGGATGTGCCCGTCTACGCCCCGGAGGGCGTGAAGACGCTCTTCCGCCTGCTGCTGGACCATCCTGCGGCCAACTCGAACGTGCTCAGCCCCTATGAGGTGGCCTGGAACTTCATGGCCGGTGATCCCAACCGCCCCGCCCTTCCGGGGGGCAACCAGAGGGATGGCGACGGCGAGCCGCTCGACGGCGTGGTGGTCGAGGGGTATGCCTTCGCCCGCAATGTTCCCCTGCCCCAGGGAGGTTCCTTGTGACGCGTGCCCGTACGGCGCAGGCCCGGGGTTTCGCTTTGGTCTTCGCCATTGTCATCTCGGTGGTCATGACCGGGCTGGTGACGGCCGTGGTGCTGCGCGTGCTCACCGACCAGAAGGTAGGCCGCAACGTCGCACGCCAGTTGGCCTCGCGCGAGGATGCCGACCTCGCGTTGCGCTTTGCCGAGACCGAAATCCTGACGGGCATGGACAAGATGCTGCTGGCGTTCTGGACCGTCAACGGTACCTTCAGCCCCGCGGTGCAAGCCGGCCATTATTCCGCTGATACCACCCGGACTTTTTCCGAACTCGACATCAATCCCGAGTTCCCGGCCCAGACCGAGGCCGCGATGCTCCGCCACCGGCCGTTGCTGCAGCTGACCTTGCTGGGCAATCCCCGGAACTGGCCTGCTTTCTGCGACTGGCAGACCTACAAGGGCACTTGGAATCCCGCGAACAAGGACTTCCCCGCGCTGACACGGTATTGGCGCCTGGTGCCCCGGGACAGCAGCATCGATGACGATTGGTACACGGGAGAAGGCGTGGGTGCGCAGCCCTTCCCCGTCATCATCGCCCAGCGCAAGGACGCGAAGACCGGCGCGATGTTCCCCTCTGAAGCTTACATGACGACCGTCAGCATGGGAGGCGATCCGCGCGATGGCCAGAAGGCCGTCAAGCACAGCTTCTGGTACGAGCAACTGCTTCCGGTGACGGCCGGGGCGGCGAAGACGGGGTTGCCCGCGACGCCGGCGCCGACCGTGCCGGGGCCTTCGCCCACCCCGATCGAGGCCAAGTACATCCCGCCCGAGTCGACCTACAGGCCCACGGGCGAGCAATGGCCCAATCGGGTTGCGGAGTACCCGGCAGACATGAACCTGCTGGACACCCCGTTCTACAAGAAGATCTACCAGATGCCCAGCGGCAGCCGGGTGGCGGTCTACTGTCGGCTGGACCTGCGGGAGTACCTGGCTGGGGACGCTGCGACCCTGGATGTCGACCAGCGCCGCTCGGACCGCCTGCTGCGTTTCTACCTGGCTGCCGTCACCGAAGGCCGTGTCGACGGCAAGGGCGACACGAAGTCCTTCAAGCCTTCGGAGATTACGGGCAAGTACATCTATATCTCGAGCGGGGGCATGGAGCTCAAGGCCCTCAATGTCTCCCGTGAGTCGGTCGAGACGGAGCTGGGTGCCAATACGGTCCCGCCTGACTTCAATTGGTATCCGGGCGTGCTCGACAATGTCGGCCGGAGTCTGGCCGCGGGCTCGACGATCTCGGGCCAGGTGTTCCGCGCGGACGGCAACCGGGGCTACATGCTGGCGAGCCACGGCGCCTACCAATCGGGCTCGGTCCCGGTCACTCCCGCTCCCGGCGACATGCAGGAGTACTACTATCCCGACGGCACCCTGAATACCTTCCGCGCGCCGCCCATGCAAACGTTCTTCTATCTGTGGGAGGACGCTCGCCCCGACAAGACCAACACCACCATGGCCTACGTCGAGGCCAATACCAACTTCATCTGGTTGTCCTATGACCGCGCCAACCCGGCGGACCGCACCAAGTGGCGCTGGCGCCGCACGCCTTTCGTCAATCCGCTGCTCGAGCCTCCGCTCGTGCGGAGCCCGCCGCCCGGCCAGACACCCAGTCCCAGCGAGCGGCTCGTCGACTCACCCAACAGCATCGTTTCTTCGACCTCGGGCTTCATCGATCGCCACGGTTACTTCGAGGTCTGGCCCCGGGGCGATGCGGCCGATGGTGCCAACGTCTGGACCGGCCCCAAGGAGGGGAACGAGTACTACTTGTCCTCGGACGATTCCTTCACGCGAACGGGCTCGCATCTCCAGGCAACGGGCTCGTTCCGCTGACCATCGATCATGTTTCCCATCAAGGATGACCTGCCCTCGGAGCGCTTCGCGTTCGTCAACCTGGGCCTGATCCTGCTGACGACCGGGGTGTTCCTTTGGCAAGTCCAGCTCGGTGAGGCCCTGGAAGGCGCGATGATGCGGCACGGTGTCGTGCCCGCCGCATTCTGGGGGGCGCTCGCGCGAGGGCGCGCCGACGGCCTCGGAACCCTCGTGACGGCCATTTTTCTGCACGGCGGCTGGCTTCACCTGCTTGGCAACATGTGGTTCCTCTTCGTCTTCGGGGACAACGTCGAGGGCCGCCTGGGTCACGCTCGCTATTTCTTCTTCTATCTGGCAGCGGGCGCCCTTGCCTTCGTGGCGCAGGCCCTCCTCGAGACCGGCTCGGAGGTGCCCATCATCGGGGCCTCCGGCGCCATTGCCGGGGTCCTGGGCCTCTACATGGTGTTGTTTCCCGACGCACGTGTCCGAACCCTGCTGCTGCTGGGCATCTTCATCCTTTTCCCCAAGATCCGGGCGTGGTGGTTCCTGGGGTGGTGGTTCGTGGTGCAGGCCTTCTCGGCGACGGTCTCGCGGCTCGAGGCCGCCTCGGCAACGGGTGGAGGTGTTGCCTGGTGGGCCCATATCGGCGGCTTCCTCGTCGGTCTGGCCGCCGTCCGCGTATGGCCGGACATCCGGCGCCGCCAGAGGGGGCTTCGCAAGCGCCCCGGATCTCGCGGCTAAGGTTCCGGGGCTGGCTCCTCGGCCGGCGGGTCTGCCTGGGCCGGTGGCTTGAGGTCCAGATTGCGACGCCCGGATCGACCTTCGCCGTTCGGGCCTGCGTCGATGAAGACTTCCCAGGCGTAGAGGTCCGGCTGGGCTTCCTGTGCGAGGACGGCCGACGGGGTGTCGGTCCAGGGCCCTTGGTAGAACGCCGGGGGACGGCCCTCGCGGTTGCCGTAGACGATCAGGCGGTAGCGACGGCCGTGCCGGTGGGTCGCCCAGTGGAATGGCAGGGGCAGTTCGGTGGCGACCGGGTAGGACTGGCCCGTGTCCGGATAGACAAGGCCGTTGTAGGTCACCTCGATGTCGGGCACCGTCGAGGTGCCGCCCGTCCTATGCGTCACGTCGGCGCTGTTCCAGGCCGCGACCTCCCGCGAAGGCAGGGGTGCGCCATTGCCGTCGGGCACTTCCTGGGCCAGGTAGACCACGCGGTAGGTGCTCCCGGGCAGCGCGGGAAAGTGGTAGATGCCGGCCCCGTCGGCCTGGGCTGTCAGGGGATTGCCGTCCGCGCCCGTCGCATCCACCCAGGCGTCACCCTTGCGGGCCAGCAGCGAAACCCGCTTGCCCGGGGCTGGCCGGTCCATGTAGGTCAGCTTGCCACCCAGCGCACCCGCAGGCAACGCCGGGCCTGAGCCCGCACAGCCAACGAGCAGGGCTGCCGGCAGGGCGGCCCACCTTGCAGGACCCGGGCGTTGCCTCAGAAGTCCACCCCGCTGAAGATGGCGTAGGCCCAGCCGTCGTACTTGCTACCGAAAAGGATGTCCTGCTGCAGGCTGGCCTCGACCACCAAGTTGGGCAGGATCGGGTTGTCGATGCCCAACTGGACGGTCCAGCCCGCCTTGTCACCCAGCAGCGAACCCTCACCTGTTTTCTTTCCTGCCAGCGTGAACGGGGTCGTCGTGCCGAGCAGGACCGAGGGTACCCAGCCGTCCGCAGGCCGGAAGACGTAGGCGGCCGGCTGAAGCTGCAGGGTGGTGTTGGTTTTTTCGGGACCTTGCTTGAGGCCGGCGCCGCCGGCAACCTCCATGCCCCAGACATTGGCGACGGCCTGGGCGCCCGCCGCCGTTGTCATGTTCTGCAGGATGCCATTGGGGCTCAGGCTGCCGCGGACACCGCCCTGGACCTGCAGGCCCAGTTGCTCCGAGCCCAGGTTCAGGGCCGAGGACACGGCGAAGGCCTGCGCCTGGGGCAGGGTTACGGCACCGATGCTGTTGTGGTCGAAGTCGCCGATGACGTTGACGTCCCCGATGCCGAAGTCGTAGCCCACGTAGGCGGCCATCAGGTACGAGTTCACGCCAGCCGCCAACGACAGGCCGGCGTTGTCGAGCTTGTACGCGAAGCCCTGATCTCGGCCGCCGCGCGAGACATAGCCGGAGGGTTCCGCGAGGCCGGAACCGATCAGCCCGTCCCCCCAGTGGCTGGCGTAGCCCTTGAGGTTCATCAGGGCGCCCAGGCCAAATGAGCCGAATCGGGTCGTCAACGTCTGGTCGCTGTTGAGCTTGGTGGTGAAGGCGGCTGTGCCCGACAGGCGCATCTCGCCGGCGGGTGGCTTCGAGGCACCCGCGATGGCGGGAGAGACGCTGGTCTGCCGGGCGCCATAACCGCCGCCGATGCCGAAGGTCGCCGTCGTGATGTCGTTGACCTTGCCCGAAAAGCCGACCCGGGTCGAGCTGGTCCAGTGCGGGTACAGCTTGTCTTCCGGGTCGTCGATGATCGAGCTGTCGACATGGGCCGACACCTTGTTGGTCCCGCCGATCTGCTGTTTGAGCTCCGTCAGCTGGCTGGTCAGTTCGCCCTGTTGCTTCTCGAGCTGGGTGAGGCGATCCTGCATGGTGGCCCGCGCCGCAAGTTCGGTGCGGAATTCGACGGCGAGTTTGTCGACAAGGGCGCGGTTGGCATCGGTCAGGCGCTCGTCGCCCCGGGCGTTGACACGGTCCATGACCAAGGCCAGGATGGCGGCCAGTTCGTAGCGGTTGACCGCCTTCTCGCCCCGGAAGGTGTTGTCGGGGAAGCTGCCCATGATGCGGTAGCGCTCCATGAGCACCTTGATGGCGTTGTAGGCCCAGTGGTTCGGCGGCACGTCCGTCAGGGAAGCGGCCTTGGGGCCTTCGGCAGCAGAGGCGGGCATCGACCCCAGAATCGGGCCGACCGCCAGAGATCCTGCCAGCACGAGGACGGTCCGTGCCAAGGGGCGGCCGTGCCGATCGGTGCCGGTCGGTGGTTCGAGGCGTCGGGGCATGGGCGACGTGGCTCCAGCAGGGGAACGGGACGGTTCATTGTACCCTCCGCCTTCCTCTGGAGGCCGGGAGTTGTTTCCTGTTCCGAAAACATGTTAAGATTACGTTATTCTATAAGGTTCCACAGAGTGTCCATTCAGGTTTTTCGCTTTCTGGCGCTCGCCTTATCCTGCCTCGTCGGCTGCGGTTCGGTGCTGCCTGCTGCCCGGTCCGCGACGCCGATCGCGATGACGGCCCGTTCGGCGGGGGCGACGACCGCTCTGGCCGGGCTTGCCGCCGCCGAACAGGCTGCCTTGGACTGGGATGACAAGGCGCGACTTGCCCGCATCTCCGGTGGCCCCATGATGGCCGGCTACATGGTGCAGGACTGGACCTACACCTACGTGTCGGCACGTCGCCCTCGCGACATGGCCGTGGTGTCGCTTGGCGACACGGGGCTGTCGGTCCGTGTCACGTCCCGGGATGCCGCGCTCGAGGCCTTGACCGAGCGGCCGCGGATCGACAGCGACCAGGCCGTGGCCGTGGCCGTCCGTCAGGGCATGTCCCCCGGGCGGACGGACGTGTTCACGCTCGACCAGGTGAACTTGCAGCGTCGGGCCATCTGGACCCTCATCGCGCCCGAGGGCGTGTTCCGGTTGGACGCTCGGACCGGTCTGTTCCTGCCCTAGGCCGGGCGGTTCGTCGTCGGCGCTCCTGCCGGGACTTGGGCATGCTTCGCCGGCATGTGCCGGTCGAGGAAGCCCACGATGGCGCTTGCAGCCCGAATCTCGTTGGAGACGTGGCTGAAGCCGTGACCCTCGTCATCGAAGACCAGATACTCGACCGTGCCCCCCAGGCCGCGCAGGCGTTCGACGACCTGGTCCGACTCGGCCTTGACCACGCGTGCGTCGTTGGCGCCCTGGATGACAAGCATGGGCGCCTTGACGCGGTCGATGAAGTTGATCGGGCTGCGCTCCTCGAGCAGGGCGCGATCCGCGACCGGGTGGCCCACCATCTGGTGCAGGTAGGGTTTCCACCAGGCCGGGGTGGTCTCGATGAAGGTGAACAGGTTGCTGATGCCGAAGATGTCGACGATCGCTCCCCAGCGGTCCGGTTCCCGGGTAGCCGCCGTAAGGGCCATGAATCCCCCGAAGGAACCGCCGACCACGGAGATGCGCGTGGGGTCGACGTTGCCCAGACCGATCAGGTGGTCGGAGCCGGCGACGATGTCGCGAAAGCTTGCCCCACCCCAGTCGCGTCGATTGAGCGCCTGGAATGCCTTGCCGTAGCCCGTGCTGCCGCGGAAGTTGGGGGCGAGGACCATGTAGCCGGCGCCGGCAAAGACCTGGAACCAATGCTGGAAGTTCGCGATGACTTGCGAGTCCGGGCCACCGTGGGGCCAGATGATGGCGGGATGGCCTCCGGGCGGGACCTCCCCCCGAGGCGTGAAGAGCCAGCCGGTGATCTCGAGGCCGTCGAAGGACGCATAGCGCAGGATCTCGGGCCGGATCAGATCGGCTGCGGAAAGGCCACCAATCTGCGAGAAGGTAATCTGGATGCCCGGCCGGTCGTGGTGCGCAAGGTCCAGAATGTGAACGTCGCGTGGCCTGACCGGTGACTCGTGGCAGAAGGCCAGCGTATGGCCGTCCCGAGAGAACTTGGGCTCGCTGGCGGCCCCCTCGGCGTAGTCCGGCAATTCGGTCACGGTTCCGGTGGCCGGGTCGTGCAGGACAGGCACGAGGTGCCCATCCCGATTCTCGATGAAGGCCCACCGGTTTCCGTCCGGGGCGATTGCCAATTCCATGACATCTCGCTCCGGGGCGTGGGCCCACGCCCATGTCCCGGTCTCGAGGTCGTAGCGGCCGACGCCCATGAAGTCGCGGTCCCGATCGGTCAGGAAGAGGAAGGAGGAGCTGCCCGGGATCCAGACTGCGCTGTGGTTGCGCACAAGACCCTCGTGTCCCGTCAGGATTCGTCCCTCTCCGGTGGCCACGTCGATGAGCAGCAGGTCCTGGTTGGCGTTCTGCTCGAAGCGGTAGGCCAGCAGCCAGCGGCCGCAGGGCGAGAAGTCGAGGGGCAGGTCGACGAGGCTGCTACGCCACAGGACTCGCTCTTCGCCGGTCGTCAGGTCGTGCAGTAGGATGTCAAAGGCGGCGGGATGGCCGTGGTTGCTGGCGTAGGCCAGCAGCTTGCCGTCCGGCGAGATGCCGCCGAGGTGGGTCTGTTCCTTCACCGGCGGGTGCAGGCGCACAGGGATGCCGCCCGCGCGCGGGACGCGGAAGATTTCGAAGTCCTCATCACCGTCATGGTCCATCGAGACGATGAGGCTCTCGCCGTCATCGGCCCACAGGACCTGCTGCACGGCCTGGCCCCCAAAGGTGAGCTGGTGGGGCCAGCCGCCCGAGGCGGGCACCGTCCAGACCTCCGGGGTGCCTGTCAGGTTGGTCACGAACGCTACCGTCTTGCCATCGGCCGCAAGCGCCAGGCCGCGCGTCTTGCGGATGGCGTAGAACTGCTCGATGGCTGGGCGGCGTCGGGAATGCATCATGAGGCCTGCTTGGGCTATGTACCACCGCCGGGGTGGTTGATCCTTCTCTCGGTATTGGGGATTTCTTCACCGCAGGTTTACCGTATCGGGCGTCGTTCTCCGGACAACACCGTCGTAACCCCCTTGGCTCCACCCCCCTCGAGCGAGGTATCCCCGATGGCCATCAACGGACCTGCCGCACCTGTCGGCCCCTTCGCCAGCGCCGACATGCACGGTGGCCTGCGGGTCGCTGTCCCGGTCATCCAGTCGGCCAAGGCGCTGGGCGCCGCTCGTGATGTCTTCCAACTGTCCCGTGCCGGAGCGGATGCGACGCGTGCGATGGTCGCGGGTGGCACCGGTCTTGGTGGTGGCTTCTTCTCGGGCATCGGCAGCGCCATCAGCACCAGCCTGCGCGCCCTGCCCGGCCTGCTCAAGAGCAACTTCGCCCTCGCTGGCCTGATGTCGGTCTTCACCAACGCGATTGACCTCGTCAGCGGCCGCAGCTCGTTCACCAAGTTTGTCGCCAACACGGCCGGTGATACGGTGGCCTACACGGGCATCGGCGCCACCGCCACCATGGTCGGTGGATTCGTCGGCAGCCTGGTTCCGGGCATCGGCACCATCGTCGGCATCGGTGTCGGCGCACTCTTCAGCTACTTCGCCGGCAAGTTCTACGAGAACAAGGTGCGTCCGAGCCTGAACGGCGCCATCCAGGGCCAGCTGGAAGGTCTCGTCAACCAGTCCGCCGCCCCCGCGACCCCATCGGCGCCTGTGGCGCACACCCAGGCAGCATCGGCACCGGTTCAGGCACAGGCCATCCCTGCCGCACAGGCCCGGTCGTCGGTCATTCCCGTCGCCAGCTGATCGGCCACGTTTGCGAGGCCCTCCGGGCGCGCCATCCGCGCCCGGAGGGCTTTCCTTCTGCTAGGATGCCTTATCTGGGCTTGACGGCAGGCATACGGATGCGCCCAGTCAGGAGTTCCGATTCATGGCCAAGGTGATCTTCGAGAAGGTCGAGAAGCGCTACGGGGACAACGTAGTCATACGTGAATTGTCGCTGGCGGTCGAGGACAAGGAATTTCTCGTGCTGGTCGGGCCGTCAGGCTGCGGCAAGTCGACCGCGCTTCGCATGATTGCCGGCCTCGAGGAGATTACGGGCGGCCATCTGCGCATCGGTGAGTTGGTCGTCAACGATCTGCATCCCAAGGCCCGGGACATCGCAATGGTCTTCCAGAACTACGCGCTCTACCCGCACATGACGGTGTATGAAAACATGGCCTTTGCGCTCAAGCTGCGCAAGTTGCCTGTCGCCGAAATCGACACCAAGGTCCGCGAGGCGGCTCGTTCACTCGAGATCGAGCACCTGCTCGAGCGCAAGCCCAAGGCCCTGTCGGGCGGCCAGCGCCAGCGGGTGGCCATCGGCCGCGCGATCGTGCGCGAGCCCAAGGTCTTCCTGATGGACGAACCCCTGTCCAACCTGGATGCCAAGCTGCGGGTGTCGATGCGGGCCGAGATCAAGAAACTGCACCAGCGCCTCGCGACGACCTTCGTTTACGTCACGCATGACCAGACAGAGGCCATGACCCTGGGGGACCGTATTGCCGTCATGCGCGGCGGCGACCTGCAGCAGCACGGCTCGCCCCTCGAGGTCTACGACCGCCCCGCAAACCTGTTCGTGGCCACCTTCATCGGCTCGCCGCAGATGAACCTGTTCGACGCTATCCTTGACGTGTCGGGTGGCCGGGCGCGCGTCACGGCGTCGGGTCTGGCCCTGGATCTGCCGGCCGAGCCTCACCACCGGCCCGGCAAGGTGGTGGTCGGCCTCCGGCCCGAGCATCTCGACCCGGCGGAGACAGCCGAGGGCTGCACGCTCGAGGCCGATGTGGATGTCGTCGAGACTCTGGGTTCGGAGAGTTACGTTCACCTCCGTGCGGCGTCGGCACGCGGACCCGCGCTGGCGCGAGTACCTGTCGAGGTCACGCCGGCCCCGGGCGGCCGCGCACGATTCTCCGTGCGGCCTTCTCGCGTGCATCTCTTCGACCCCGCCTCCGAGAAGCGCTTGGGCTGAGGGCGTGGCCCGCGGGCGTCAGCGAGCCTCGGGCACCATGCTGCGGCTGTCGAAGGACGGGCGCGGCGACGATGGCGTCGGCGTGCGGGTGAAGGTGTCCACCGAAGGCACCACGCCCACGCTGGCCGGCCGGGGCACGAGGTCGCTGCGGATGCCTTGGGTCGCGGCGCCAGCCATCGCGATGCCGCGGCTCCGCACGAACTTTTCGTAGAGCCACGAGAGCCCGACGCCCACGGCCGTGCCGGCGATCATGCCGATGGCGGTGCCGAACCCCGGAAGGACGCTGCCCAGCGCGCCGCCGATCCACGTCGAGGTGGCAGCGATGCCGGTGTACGCGGCCGTGTCGACAGCCGTGCCCAGAAGGGCCTGGCGACCGCTGACCCTGCCCGCGCGCCAGTCGAGGAGGTTCGACACGAGGGCGCCAAGACCCGCGAAGAGGGCTGACCCCATCAAGCCACCCGGTATGCGTGCGCCGTAGCCGAGGCGCGTGCCTGCACCGCCCCAGGCTGATCCGGCGCCACCGGCGATCAGGCCGCCCGCGAGGGGCGCTCCGCCCCGCAAGGTCCAGCCCAGGCGGTCAACACCCGCGCCGGGTGGGGGTGCGGGCCGACCGGGTGCCGGCGACGGCACGGGGGCAGGCGCGGGTACCGGTGCTGGGGCAGGTCGGGGACCTGGCTGCGCCTGGACGGGCGGCAGAGGCGGCGCGATCTCCTGGACGGGCGGCACATAGGGCCGGGCTGGCATCGGTGCTGCCGGAGGGTGGACTGGCAGGATGGTGCCGCCCGGTGCTGGCTGCCCGGGGACGGGTTGCGCGGGGGCGGGCTGAACCGGCGCAGGCTGATTCGGCGAAGGCTGCGCGGGTGCGGGCTGGGCCGGTTGCGCTCCGGGGGCAGGGGCGACAGCCGTGCCGGGCAGGCGCAGCACCTGGCCGGGCAGGATGAGGTTGGGGTCCTTCAGGCGATCCCGGTTCGCGTCGTAGATCTCGCGCCAGCGGGTGGCGTCGCCGAGGTGGACCTCGGCCAGATGCCAGAGCGTGTCGCCCTTGTGTACGGTGACGGTGCCGTCTGGACGTGCAGGGGCCGGTGCCGGACGGGGAGCCGGGGCCTGGTCCACCGGAGAGGAAGGTTGGCCACCGGGTGGCGTGGGGGCCTGGCCGAGGTGCCGCTGCACACGAGCCTTCAGGTCCTGCCAGTCGAAATTGTTCGAGGGGTCGACCTTGCGGCCCTTGGGCAACGCAACGTCCCGGTGCCCGGTGATGCGCTCGTAGCTGATGCCATGGGTCGCCATCAACCAGGAGACAAGGTGCGCGACGGCCTCCATCTGCTCGGGGGGATAGGGGTCGACGTGGTCACCCTCGTTGACGATTTCGATGCCCACCGAGAAGTCGTTGACGTTGTCACGGCCCTTGTAGCGGCTGGTACCCGCATGCCAGGCCCTGTCCTGATCTTGGACGCTGTTGACGATGCGGCCGTCCTTGCCCACCGTGTAGTGCGCGGAGACCTTGCTGGCCGGGTTGTTCATCCAGGCCACATTGCTCTTGAGCGAGCCGCCACCCGTGTGGTGCAGGACAATGGTGTCGATGTCGCGCTTGCCGCCGGGCCGTGCGTTGTGGTTGACGGAAGGGATCCAGCGCATGGTCGGCTTCGAAGGGCCTCCGCCGGCCTCCACGCGCGGGGCGGCGCCCTGGGGGGCGTTCAGCCTGCGAATGGCGGTCATCGGGTGGGGCTCCTCGGAGGGGGACTGATCCGGTTGTCGGTCACAGGTCGGCATGACTTGGTAAATATCCGGAGAAGAACCGGCAAAGACACGGCGTCGCGTGCTTCTCCGGTTGACGCCCGGCTATCGTCGGGGGATGGTGAAGCCATGTCCGAGCGCGCCCTGGTGCCGGCGGTCCTGCTGCACGTTCCCTACGTCCGGCGTGCGGGAGCTTGGCCCTTCGGGGAGCACCAGCTGCAGCGTCATGCCGCCGAGGTGCTCGTGCCCCTCCTTGTGGCAGGGCGCCAGTGTGCCTCGCCGTGCCGCCTGTCCGTGGCCTTGTCCCCCGTCCTTGCGACCCAGCTCGCCGATCGCGAGATCCTGAGAGGCATCGGCAAGTGGTTGCGGCGTCGCTGGGAGGCCGTGCGGGAGCTGCCATCGGGCCTTCCGGCCGACCTGGAGCTGGCCTGGGCGTGGGAGCGCGAGCGCATGGGCGAGGTCGAGGAGGCCTGGTTCGGCACGCTGGCCCAGCAGCCCCTCGCCGCCCTTGCCGCCCTGCAGGCGGACGGCCTTGTCGAGATTCTTGCAGCTCCGGCGACCGGGGCGGTCCTGCCGCTCTCGCCCCGGCCTTCGGCGGCCCGCATGCAACTGCATGTTGCCCGGGTGACGCTCGAGGAGCTCATGGGGGCGGCCCCGGAGGGCCTCTGGACGCCCGAGGGTGCGTGGGCCTCCGCTGCCTCGGGCGGCTGGTCCCTGGACGGGCTTGCCTCGGACGTCGGCTTCCGCTACGTGCTGGACAGTGCACGAGGATGGGTGGATCAGGACGATGGCATCGGTTCGCGCGAGCCTTTCGGCCCGGCTTCGTCACCTGATGGCCTGGTGCACCTCGCGCCCCCGGACAGCTTCATGGCGGCTTGCCTCGATCCCTTGTCCGGCTTTCCGGGCGAGGGTGGCTACCTGGGCGTGGTGCCCGACGCCCCGATGTCGGTGGCGCCCGCAGGTCCCCTGCTGGCGCGGGGTACCGGGGAGGACGGCGAGGCGTCGTCCGTGCCCTACCTTCCTGAGCAGGCTCGTGATCTTGCGGATCGTCACGCCGCTAGCGCCCTCGCCCTGGCGCGCCAGTTGCTCGATGCCGCCATCGCGCGCACGGGACGGGCAGCCTGTCTTCTCCTGCCGGTGGACGCAGCGCGATTCCTCGCGTGGCCCGAAGGCAAGCGCTGGTTCATGCAGGTTCTCGGGCGGGCGGGCGAGGCCGGCTTGACGCTGCGATCCGCAGGCGAGGTCGCGGCCTGGTCCCCGACCCGTTCCCTTTCGGCTGTTCTGCCGTCATCCTGGGATCGCTCGGGCACCTTGCTGCCTTGGCAGCCGCTCAACACGGACTGGTATTGGCAACAGGTGGCTGCCGCGGCCGATCATGCCGAGTCGTTGGTGGGCCACCGTGGCGGGGATGATCGCCCCCTGATGAGGCGTGCGTTGGCCCAGGCGCAGCGCGAGGCGATGCTGCTGGCGTCGGGCGACTGGCCCCGCATGGTCGGCGTAGGCGGGGGGGCGGCAGACTATGCTGCCGCGCGGATCCGCGAGCATCTCGATCGTTTCCGCCGCCTGGCGGAGATGGTGGATGCGGGCGATCCCGACGAGAGCCTGGTGGAGCGTTACGAGGCCCTCGACAATCCCTTCGGCCGCCTTGACCCCACGTGGGTTTATCCCGGTGTCGCGCCATCGTCCTGGTCCGAGTACGACTGACTCAGCTGCCGCCGGCGATGCGCCAGGCGTCCGTCAGGGCGGGGCTGCGCGCCACAAGGCTGGGGAACAGCGCGCCGAAGCCTTCCCCGTCGGTTGCGGCCCGTCGGGCTTCATCGGCCGTCAAGGCCTGCCGCGCCGCCGTCTCGAGGCGATCGATGTCGGCCACCGTCAGGCGGCTGGCCAATTGCGGGCCGAGGCCCCCCGAGGTCGACAACGCCTTCTCGCAAATGACCGAGGCGGCTTCATCGACAAGTTTCTGGCCGCCGGTGCGCATCAAGGCCGAGACCATCACCGGGCTGCCGTCGGGGCGGGTCCCATCGAGCACGATGGCCACGGTCAGGCCTTCATCCGGCCACGTCACGGCAAAATCGCCGTCCGATGCGGCGTGTCCGCCCTGGCGCGCCAGTTCCTCGCCGTAGGTCGAGATGATGCGGACGGAGCCGTGGGGAAAGGGTTGGCCATCCAGACGCGCCTCGATGGTCGCCCGGGCCGCTGGCGCACCGGCGAGAACCCCGGGTGTCGCGCAGGCGGTGATGCCGGTGGTGACCGCGGCCACCAGCACCAGCGATCTCATCGTCGCCAAGGCCCGGTCCTCGGCCGGGATGCGGACGGCCATCATGGCCGCATTGGCCAGCGTGCCCGCCAGCGCCGTCCACGGCGCGCCCACCGCAAGTGGCGTCACGATCATCTCGGCGGCCACCACCAGGTAGTTGGGGTGCTTGACCCAGCGGTAGGGGCCCCGGCGTACGGGCGAGGCTCCCGGGACGATGAGGATGCGCGTGTTCCAGTAGGGACCGAGGCTGCGGATCACCCACGCCCGGGCGATCTGCAGCAGCAGCCACGCGGCTGCCCAGACCGGGTGCAGGCCCGTGCCCGCGATCCAGCCCTCGGCGATCCAGCCGACCAGCCAGCCGCCATGCAGCAGGAAGAACCAGGGGTAATGGTTACGCCCATGCTCGATTGCGCCCTGCGCACGGGCCCATGCCTCATGGCGCTTGGCGATGCGCAGTTCGACGAGGCGCTGCACGATGACGAGCACCGCCAGGCCCAGGACGGCGACCGCGCCTCCGACCGGGGCCATCACGTGCCCGCGACCTCGAAGACGACGTGCTCGACCGAGAAGCCGGGTCCCATTGCCGTCAGGACTCCGAACCCGGGTTCGGGACCCCGGCGCAGCAGGCGGTCGAGGACGAACAGCACCGTGGATGCGCTCATGTTGCCGAAGTCCCGCAGGACGGACCTTGCCTCGGCCAATCCGCCTTCCCCGAGGCCCAGGACAGTCTCGTAGGCACTCAGGACCTTTGGGCCTCCGGGATGGACGACGTGGTGGCGGATGGCGTCGGGTGCGAGGCCATGGGCGGAGCAGGCGTGTGCAAGGCTTGCCGGGATGTGCCGCGAGACCAGATTGGGGATGTCGCGGGCGAAGCGGACCTTGAGGCCTTCCGGAGCCAGGTCCCAGCCCATGATGTCGTCGGAATCCTCGAGCAGGGTGCTGCTGCTGCCCAGAATGCGCGGCCCGGGTCCCTCGGCAGAGAGCACCACGGCCGCCGCCCCGTCCCCGAACAGCGCCGTCGCCGTGAAGTTGCTGCGCCGGTCGTCCTCGCGCACGAAGGTCAAGGAGCAGCATTCGACCACTACGAGCAGCACGTTGCGCCTTCCGGCACGGACCAGATCCGCGGCTCGGGCAAGCCCTGCGGCGCCGCCCGCGCAACCCAGGCCCCAGATCGGCAGGCGGAGCGTGGTCCGGGAAAAGCCGAGCGTGTCGATCCAGCGCGCATCCAGGCTGGGTGTCCGCAGGCCTGTCGTGGTGACCATCACGAGGGCGTCGATGTCGCCGGGTTCGAGGGCGGCAGCCAGCAGTGCCGCCGTGATGACCTCGCGGCCGAGGAAGTCTGCGGTCTCGACCCACGCAGCGTTCCGGGCCGCGAAGTCGTGGCCCGCGTCGAACCATTCGAGCGGGCGGGCCAGATAGCGTCGCGCGATGCCCGAGTTGGCAAAGACCCGGGCGACGCTGGGGATGGCGGCCAGGTCCGGGTAGAGCTTGCCTGCGAGCGCCAAGGCGTCGGCCTGGCCCACGGCGTGCTCGGGTGTCGCCGTGGCCATCGCGCGCAGGTGGACGGTCACGCGAGCGGCTCCGGCTGCCGGCACGTGTTGCGGAAGACGAATCGGTCGTAGGGCTTGCGCTCGTTGCTGGTCCAGTCGATCGTCGGCCGTCGGGTCTCGGGCGGCAGGTACCCCAGGCGGTAGATCGCCATCAGGGCAAGGTCCGGCGGGACCTCGAGCAGGTTCTGGATCTCCTGCCAGCAGGACGGCACCTCCATGGGGGTGCTGACGAACTGGATGCCCATGCCGAGGTCGCCGACCGTCAGCCAGATGTTCTCCATGGCGGCGCCCATCCCGAACAGGCTGTAGAAGCCGCTGAGCTTGTCCGGCACGTACTCCTCCCGGTCGAGCATCACGGCCAGCAGCAGCGGGCTGCCGGCGACCAGCTCCTGGTTGTCCTTGCCGAGGCGCTCGGGGACACCCAGCGTCCTCATGACCTTGAGGCCGGTCTCGCTGAAGACCTTCTGAATGAAGGGGCGTAGCGGGGCCGGCAGATGGTCGATGAAGATGCCGTCGCGTCGTTCGTCCATCTCCGCGCGCGAGAAGCGGAAGTACCGCTTGTAGCGCTCGAAGAACAGGCCGTCCTCAATCAGGCGGGTCATGCTCTGGCCGGCAAGGCTCGCGATCCGGCCGATGCGATCAGGGTCGTCAATCAGGACGAAGCGCCACGGCTGGCTGTTGAAGTGGCTGGGTGCGCGGCTTGCGGCCTCGATGATGCGCCGCTGGTGCTCCGGGCGGACCGAATCCGGCAGGAATGGGCCGTTCGTTGTCCGGCGGCGAAGGATGGCATCGTGCAGTTCCATGGACACGCCCATCATGCACCATCGTGCGCCCGGCCGTCCCGCCCTTCCGGTTCTTGCCACCCCGGAGGCAAGAAACCGCCTGCTCCGAGGCATAAGCTAGACATGGCAGACATGCAGGCCAACCTCCGCGGCGTACCCACCGGCCCGGCTCCCGTCGGTCCGGTCACGACACGTCCCGCACCCGTCCGTCCCGATCCGGAGCTTCACGACGCCCGGCCGGACAGGGACCACATGATGCTCTCTGGCCTGCATGCCGATGGCGAAGTCATCCGCACGGCGGCACACTCGGGACGCCCCCGTGCGCCCGAGGTCGCCTATCGGGCGGCGGTCCGCGAGTTCCTCCGTACAGGCAAGCCCTTCACCGAGGCCGAGCAGCAGCTGGCGCGGGTGGGCACGCCCGCGGCCGAGATTTCCCGCCTGAAGTCCGAGGAAGCGTCGACCTTCTACCGGATGAGCAGGGATACCTTCCTTCGCTCGTCCTCGGCCTACGACACCGCCGAAGCCAACCGCAACACCTCGTCCACCAAGGTCCTCGATCGCCGCATCGCCACCTTGCGCGAAGAAGCCGTAGGCGCCTACCGGGGAGCGGCTCGGGCTCACGTGATGCTGGGCGGCATGGACCCCGTCCGCCGCCGTGAGACGGCCCTGATGGAGCAGTGGATCCTCGCCAAGGGCTTCCCCAAGGACGAGTTGATCCTCAAGCGGTAGGCGTCAGGCTTCGGCTGCGTTGGCCGTCCAGCGCAGCGTGACGCTCCAGGGCATTCCGGGTTCGAGCGTCACATGCCAGTGGGTCAGCACGGCACAGCCCTGGAAGAGGCGCTCGATGCCTTCCGTGCCCTGAGAGCGGGTCTCGACAGGTGTCGTCCAGACGTTTGCGGGCCTGGACCAGCTCATGGACAGGCTGCGTCCCGAGCGGGTGTCCGCAAAGCGCAGGTCGGGGATCGACTCGGCGCGCCGACGCAAGGCAACCGAACCGGTTTCCCCGCCAAGCGTCAACGTATGGCCGACATCGGCCCCGGGCACGATGGCCAAGGCCGAGGACATGCCGTACCAGAGGGCAAGCGGCGTCTCGCCCGGGTGTCGGAGCGTGAGCGTGACCTCGAGGCCCATGCCGTTCTCGGTGAATCTGTAGTCCTTGCGGATCGCCAGCGGCATGAAGTCCTGGCCGACCCAAACGTGCCCTTCACGCTCCGCCGTCACGACAAGCCCGCCCGGCTCCCTGGAGGTGCCGATGCGGTAGGGCTCGAGGACGAAGTCCCCCTGTTCGCCATAGGTGGCATCGGCCCACTGCTCGAGCGTGCTGTCCGGATGGAGCAGGTGATCCAGGCACGAGGCGCGGCGATGCCAGTCGCGTGCCATGGCCGCTTGAGCGCTTTCCTTCACCATGACCAGCTCCTGGGCTGCGCGCTGCCCCGTGCCGTTCGCCTCATGGGCCGCATGGCGGGCCGAAGCCACGACCAACGGCGCGTGATAGGCCTCCGGATGCCGGGTCAGCGTGTCCAGTACGTTGCGGGCCCAGGGCTTCATGTCCAGCTCGAGCATCGCGCCGCCCTGCCACGTGACGACGGCCGTGAGGTCGCGCGTCCGCACGATGGTCTCGTCCCGGCCGTCCCGATCTAGGTCCTGGCTGCTGCTCTCGAGGAAGGGCGCCTCGCCGTGGCGCAGGCCGTCGATCAGTCTGTCCGCCTCGATGAGGGCCCGCCAGCCGGCATCCCGCAAGTTGGCCAGATAGAGGCCGCCGAAAACTCCGTGCCACAACGGTTCGTTGGCCTGCCCGCGCCACAGGGCCTCACGTGCCTCGGCCAGCCGCGGGTCCGCTTTTCCGGCCAGATGCTCGCGGGCCTCGACCAGTCTGCGGGACACGTCCAGCATGCGCTTGTGCAGCATGTTGGCCTCGGGGTATCGGGCGAGGAAACGGCGCATGAAGCCGCCGCCGAGGAAAGGCGTCAGCTCTGGGCCCAGCGCGGCCGCGGCCCGTGCGTGGGCCGGCTCGAGTTCGGGCGGCAGGGACCAGCCGGCCATCTCGCGGTAGCTCATCGCGGGGATGTAGACCTGGCCCCAGGGCGCCAGCGCGGCGAGGTGTGCCGAGGGGGTGTCGCAAGTGACCCACGAGCGGTTCTCCGCGAGCAGCGTGAAAAACCGGTCCAGCCAACCTTCCCCGTAGAGGCGCTGGTGCGTCCCGGGCCAGGCGCCGAATCGCGAGGCGTCGTCGAAGAACACCGCGATGCGGCTGCCGTCCGGGGTGGCGTGGTCGTGCAGGTAGCGCAGCACGTCCTCCGGCTCCGCATTGGGGATGAGCAGGCGCAGGTCGGTGTGCATCGGCAGGATGCGCAACGCGGTCCCCGCGTCCTCGGTGATCCAGTTGCCGAAGCGCTGGGGACCTCTCAGGCCGCCGGCTTGCAGGTGCTCGTCGTCGAGGACCGTCCACGTCAGGCCCGTACGGCCGATGGCGTCGGCCAGATGTGGCTCCCAGGCCCGCTCCGTCAGCCACAAGCCCGTCGGTCGCTTGCCGAACAGCTCGTGGAGGCGTTCCGAAAGGGCCGACACCTGGTCCCGGCGGTCCTGGTCCGGGATCAGGGCCAGCAGGGGTTCGTGGTAGGCGCCTCCGATGACTTCCACCTGCCCCCGTGCGACGAGGCCGCGGACGATCGCCAGCAACTCGGGCCTGTGGGTGGCGAAGCGGTCCAAGATCGATCCGCTGAAGTGCAGGGCGACGGGAATCGAGGGGTGCCGCTCCAGCACGCGCAGGAACGGCAGATAGGCTTGGTCGCAGACCCGGGTCGCGACCTCGTCCGAGTTGCCGACGGGTTGGTGCAGATGCAGGCCGAAGGCGAAGCGGATATTGGGCTGGTGGCCGAGAAGCATGCGACTCGCTGGAAGGGGTGAGTCATGCTAGCACGGGCCACCCGGTGTCTCGTTCAGGGCAAGGGCGGGGGAGATGGAGCCGGCGCCGGCGCAAGGACCTGCCAGTCGGACACCAGTTCGAGGCGGTAGGTCAGTTCGCTGCTGCCGCCGGGCGGAATGCCTTTTATGTAGAGGTTCTGGCCCAGCCTGCCCAGGCGCGTCGGCACGATGGTCCGGGCCAGCCCTGGGTCGCGCCCCCCCTGATAGACGAAACGGATGGCGGTAGCGTTCGCGATGGCTTGCTTCAGCCCCTCGAAGCCCGGGGGGGCGTGGGGGACAGGCAGCAGTTCGGGTTCGATTCGCGGCTGGGGCGTGGCCTGGAAGCGCAGCGGTCTGAACCGCGCGGCGATGGCCTCGGGCGTGCCCAGTCCGGCAAGACGCCCCAACGCGAGGAAGATGTCCTTGAGCAGGGCGCCGTCCGCATCGGCCCGGTGCAGGACGTCCGAGTCCAGACCCAGCGCCTGGCCGACCGTCACCAGCTTGTGGTTGACCAGGTCCGGCAGCAGCGCTCGCGCCATCTCGAGGGTGTCGAAGACCGGGGCCGCCGGCAGGTCCAGGCCCATCCGGGCCATCGCAGGACCCAGGAAGTCGAGGTCGAAGACCGCGTTGTGGGCCAGCATGGGCGTGCGGCCATCTCCGAGCCACCGCCGGAAGTCCGGCAGGACGCGATCGGGGCCGTGAGCGTCCCGGACGTCCTGGGGGCGTATGCCCGTTAGCTCCTGGATCTTGTGGGGAATGTGGTCGCGCGGGGGGCGGACGAGGGCGTGGAACGAGTCGCACGTCGCGCCGCCCGCCGTGAATCGCATCGCGGCCACCTCGATCAGGGCGTCCTGGGAGGGGCTCAGCCCCGTGGTCTCGACGTCGAAGACGATGTACTCATGGTCTTGCGGCACACAGGCTACCCCCTGCCGACCATCATGCCACGCCGTTGACGCCCCGGATCCCGCGTTTGCGGGTATAAAAGTCTCGGATTTCCCGGAGGACAGGATGCCGCAAGTTTCGAGGTCGACACCGCTTGGTCAGTCGCCAGGCGGGGCGTCGCGTGCCGCAGCTCCGGAAACCCGGGTGCCAGAGGCAGAGGTGGCGCGCACGGCCGTCGCCCGGGACACGCTCGCGACCGCCAGGCCCAAGGTGGCGGCCGGCGGGCAGGCTGCGCCCGAGTGGGCCCTTCCTGCCGTCAAGCGCTGGTGGCCTCAGATTCAGGAGGTCGCGCAGGAGTTCGGCCTGGACCCGCGTCTTCTGGCCTCGCAGATGCAGCAGGAGTCCAACGGTCGCCCCCACCTGGTTTCCCCGGCCGGGGCCAAGGGGTTGATGCAACTGATGCCTGCTACGGCCCGGGCCATGGGCGTCAAGGATCCCTTCGATCCGGTCCAGAGCTTGCGCGGGGGCGCACGCTACCTGCGGGAACAGATCCAGACCTTCAACGGCGACATCAAGCTGGCCCTTGCGGCGTACAACGCGGGTCCCGGAAACGTGCGCAAGTACGACGGCGTCCCGCCCTTCCGGGAGACACGCGCCTACGTCCGGGAGATTCTCGACCGCATCGCGTCCTGAGCCCTCCGTGGTGGCGTGCGCTACCATGGTTTGCATGACCACCGCGACACCCGGAACGGCACCCAGGATCCTCGCTGCTGCGCGGCGGCAGCCCGTAGACCGTGCGCCAGTCTGGATGATGCGTCAGGCGGGGCGGTACCTGCCGGAATACCGGGCGGTCCGCGAGAAGGCCGACTTCCTGACGATGTGCCGCACGCCTGCCTTGGCGGCCGAGGTCACCGTCCAGCCCGTCGACATCCTTGGCGTGGATGCCGCCATCCTGTTCTCGGACATCTTGGTGCCCCTCGAGGCCATGGGCTTCGAGGTCGCCTTCCTGGATAAGGGTCCCCGCATTGCCAATCCCGTCCGGGCGCTGGCGGATCTCGACCGGGTCCGGGTCGCCGATGCCGCGACCGAGCTGCCGTTCGTCCGCAAGGCCGTCGAGGAGGTCTGTGACCGCCTGGCCGGCCGGGTGCCTGTCATCGGCTTCGCCGGTGCGCCCTTCACGCTCGCCTGTTATGCCATCGACGGCGGCGGCAGCAAGGACTGGTCCCGGACGCGGCGCTTTCTGGCCGAGCATCCGGCCGCCTTCGCCCAGCTGCTCGACCGGATGGCCGACACCGTGGCCAGCTCGCTCGCGGACCAGGTGCGCGGCGGCGCGCGCATGGTTCAGGTCTTCGACTCGTGGGGCGGCATCCTGGACGAAGCCACATGGCGTGCCGTCGCCCTGCCGCCCATCCGCAAGATTGTCCGGGCCCTGAAGCAGGTCGGCGTGCCGGTTACGCTGTATGTCGGCATGAGCCCCCACCTCGTCGAGGCGATGGTCGACTCCGGGGCGGACATGCTGTCTCTCGACTGGCGGTGCGACTTGCCGTCCATCCTGGAGCGGCATGGGGATCGGGTGGCCCTTCAGGGCAACATCGATCCTTGCCTGCTTTATGCGGCGCCCGAGCGGATACGGCAGCGGGTCCGTGCCCTGGCTGAGGCCGTGGCCGGCAGGCCTGGCCACGTGTGGAATCTGGGGCATGGCTTGCTGCCTGACATGCCCGTCGCCCACGTCCGGGCCTTCGTGGAAGCCACGCGCGATCCGATGGGCAACGGGGACCAGGCCTGATGGTGCCTCCTGCCTCTGCTTTTCGGGTGCCGCGCGACCTGCTCGAGCGGTACGCGCAGTCTGGTCCGCGGTACACCAGCTACCCCACGGCTCCCGAGTGGTCCGCCGACTTCGGTCCCGAGGGCGGCCGCGAGGCCTTGCGTACCAATGCGACGGCCCGCGCCGGCATGCCGCTCTCGTTGTATGTCCATATCCCGTTCTGCGAGAAGCTGTGCTTCTACTGTGGCTGCAACATCCAGCTCAACAAGGACCGGGCGCGGGTCACGGCCTACCTGGATGCCCTCGAGCGGGAGGTCGCCTGGGTCGCTGCGCAGGTCGACACGTCGCGGCCTGTCGTACAGTTGCATTGGGGCGGCGGTACGCCCACGCATCTCCAGCCGGACGAGATCGAGCGGCTGTTCGGCATCCTGACCGGGACCTTCCGAATCGCCCCCGGGGCCGAGGTCTCGCTCGAGGTTCACCCGAACGTCACGACGCGGGCCCATGTCGAGACTCTGGCCAAGCTGGGCTTCAACCGGATCAGCATGGGGGTCCAGGACTTCGATCCCGTGGTCCAGAAGGCCGTCAACCGCCTGCAGTCCTTTGAGCTGACGCGTGATCTCGTCGCCATGTGCCGGGAGCAGGGCTTCATCAGCGTCAACCTGGACTTGATGTACGGTCTGCCCGAGCAGACCTGGGACGGGTTCGTGAAGACGATGGAGCAGGTCCTGGCAATCGCACCCGATCGCTTGGCCCTGTTCCACTATGCACACCTCCCCTCGGTCTTTCCGCACCAGCGCAATCTCAAGAACCTGCCCGACTCGGACTTGAAATTGCGCTTGTTCGAGCGGGCGATCGACACCTTTGTTGATGCCGGCATGGCCTACATCGGGATGGACCACTTCGCCCGGCCGGACAACGAGCTGACGCATGCCCGCAAGGACGGGTCGCTGCGCCGCAACTTCATGGGCTACACGACATGTGCCGACAGCGATCTTCTTTCCTTCGGCATGTCGGCCATCAGCGACCTTGACGGCGCCTACTACCAGAACCAGCGGACGCTGGCGGCCTACATGACCGCGATGGAGGGCCTGGACGGCCCCGTGGCCAAGGGCATGCACCTTTCGGCGGATGACCGGCTGCGCCGGGATGTCATCAACACGCTCATCGGCCACGGCAGGATCGACAAGGCGCGGATCGAAGCGCGTCATAGCATCTCGTTCGATGCGGTGTTTGCGGCCGAGTGGGCGGAACTGGCGGTGTTCGAGGCCGACGGACTGGTAAGCAGGCTGCCGGAGGCGCTCGAAGTCACGCCCGTGGGCCAGATGCTGATCCGCAACATCTGCATGGTCTTCGATGCGTACCTGCGGCAGGCCCCCGAGCGGGGCCGCATCTTCTCGAAGACGCTGTGAACCATTAAGCGGCATCAATTGTTCTCCAAGCCTTGTTGAAGCAGGGCATCTTGCCTGTCCAGACTGTGGACGATGGGGACAAGGAGAACCATGCATGAGCGTCAATGCGAAGCGCCCCGTGGGTACCCAGCCGCTGGGCAGCCAGGGCTTGGCGGCAGCGGGTTCCAGATCGGGCGGGTCCGCACCGATTGAACCGGTGCCCCCTTCTGCCTCCCCACTCGCTGGCGACGCATTCAAGGGCTCTGGCCAGTTGGAAGGCGCCCGTCCTTCGGGCGGCCTGACGGAAAAGCTGAACGTGGACCAGGCCAAGCGTCTGATCGGCTCTGTCCGGAACATCAAGCCCGAGATGGTCGCGACTGCCGGCTTGGCCGTTGCGGGTACCGTGGCCAAGATGACCGGCAACAATGACGCTGCGGCAACCATCGAAGGAGCCGAGGCCTCGAGGGATGGCGTTGTCAAGTGGAACAAGCTGGTGCGCGAGCGTGGCAATTTCCGCAATGAGCTCAGGGCCTTTGGCGAGGCCAAGGCCAATGGCGTGCCCTACCAGCCGAAGGCCGCAGCGGTTCCCGATGCCAAGCCCCTCGGCGCCATGGTCAGGGTAGGCGCGGGCATCGACGTGGTACGCGGCGGCATGTCGGCCATCAACATGAGCAAGTCCTTGGTTGCTGCGGCGAAGGACCCGCGGAAGTTCACCGACCCCGACTTCGTGCGCGGCATCGGTCGCGATGTTCTGACGACCCTGAACGGAGTTGGTGGTGTCGCCCAGCTGGCTGGCAAGAGCGGTCTTGCCGCCAAGCTCAATCCCATTGCCGGCATCGCGTCGGGCGCCTTCGGCGTCACAGGTGCTGCCTCGGACATTGCCAAACATGGTCTCAATTGGAAGAACGCCAGCGAACTGGCCAGCCAAGCCCTGAACATGGCCGGTAGCGTGGCGATGTTGCTGCCGCCGGCCGGTCCGGTGGTGGCCGCCGGCCTCAAGGTCGCTGCCATGGGCCTCGATCTGATCCGCTACGGCATCGCCAACAAGGAAAAGATCATGGCCGGGGGCAAGGCCGCGATCAAGCTCGGGGTCCAGGCTGCGAGCACCGCTGCGGACTTCTTCCGCAATCCGGGTGCCACCTCGAAGCGGGTGGCTTCGGCGGCCGCCAAGGAGGCCGGGAAGCTGGCCGATGCCGCCGGCAACTTGGTTGGTGACGGCCTCAAGAAGGCCGGCAGCGTACTGGGCGGGGTCAAGAAGCTCTTCGGTTTCGGGGGCTGAGGCGCGCGTCAGTCACGAGGCCGGTCCCGTTCAACTGGGTTGGCCTTCATCAGTTGGCTACAGGGCGATTTGCCCGGGACTCGGTCGCTCAGAGGAGACGGCCGGTGTTCCTTTCCTTTGCGTCGACGGGCTGGATGACGACCTCGGTCTCCTTGCCGGCCTCGGCCTCAAGGATGCCGAGCCCCTCGTCCAGCAGGGCTGCCGCCGCACTGGTCAGGACCTCGCCGATGGCAATCACGTCATCCATCGTGTAGACGGGCTTGCGGGGCTGGCCCAGAACCTCGAGGCACGACTCGAGCAGGGGCAGGGCCATCTCGTCCGGAACCCGCTGCGCCAGCATCTGCAGCAGGCTGGGCTCTGTCAGGGTGTTGGTTGTTTCCATGGATTCAGGATACGCCTTGAGGGCCTACAGGCCCCACTGCACGAAGAAGCGCAGCAGGCGATGGCCGCGGGCTTCCGAAGCCAGCAGGCTGCCATCTGGCAGTATGGCCAGGTCGAAGGGCTGGTTCAGGGCCATGCGGCGGGCGTCATGGTCACCGCGGATGCCGGCCCCATCTGTGCCGGCGATGGTCTGGATGATGCCGGCTGGATTGATGCGGCGGATGAGGTTGACCGAGCGCATCGTCACGTAGACGTTGCCACCCTGGTCCTCGACAAGCCCGAAGGGCCGGCCGATGTAGGCGCGCAGCGCGGACTCGCCGTCACCGTAGGTCGAGACTTCACCTGACACAGGCTTGAGGCCACCACCGGCAAAGGTCGTCAGGACGCCGTCCGGGGAGATCCTGCGGATGCGGTCCGTGTCGGCCTCGGTGAAGAGTACGTCGCCGTTCTTGCGAACGATGACGGCCTGCGGGTAGCCGATCGGAGCACCAAGCGCCGGCTGGGCCGCGTCGCCCGCGAATCCGGTCACGCCGTCCTTGCCGGCGATGGTGTAGACGTGGCCGGCCTTCATCGTGATGCCGTAGAAGCGTCCGGCCTTGCTGGCCAGCACCCGGATGCGGTGACGGACCGACACGCTGTACTCATTTTCCTTGCCCTTCGCGGGCCAGCCCCAGCTGTCCGAGAACACGAGGTTGCCGTCGGCGTCGAAGGCCATGCCGCGCACGCCCGTCAGGCGGGCCTCGAGGCCCGGCACGCCATCGCCACCTGCTACAGCGTCACGGTCACGCTCGAAGCCGTTGTCGCACTGCGAGGCGCCCTCGCGGCAGTTGGGCTTGCCGACGATGGTGTAGACGTTGCCGACCTCGGCCATGTCCCGACCGAAGGTGATCGCCGGCTGGAGACAGATGGCCCGGATGCGCATGTTGAAGACGTCGGCGACGTAGAGGTTGCCGTCCGGTCCAAGGGCGAGGGTGCGCGGCCAGTTGAAGTACGAGGACGTTGCCCGGGGATCGTTGCCGGGATAGCCCGGCCGGCCGACGTCAGCCACGGCGACGCCGCCGATGACCGAGACCTTGCCTGTCGGCGATATCTTGCGGATGAGGTGACCGCCCTCCTCGGCGACATAGACGTTGCCCAGCGCATCGGTTGCGATCCCCTTGGGGACGGAGAGCCCCGCCTGCAGGGCGGCCGTGCCGTCGCGCACGGTGGAGTAGGGGTCGCCGGTGCCGGCGAAGGCCACGCCGGCGATGATGCGCTTGCTCAGCATCTTCTCCCATGCTGCGCCCAGGCCAAAGGTGTCCTGGCCGATGGCGACTGCATAGAGTCGGTTCATTTCGGCGATGTCGCCGATCCGCAGGCTGGGTGTCGCCATCAGGCCGGACTCGAGCAACTGCTCCGTCCGATCGATCAGGTCGGGCACCAGGCGGAGATCGAAGGAAGCGATGGAACTCTTGTCGCCGGGCGCCTGCTCGCGCAGGTACTCCGTCACGATGGTCGTTGCCACTGAGACATCAACGCGGTTGCTGCCGGCCACGGGCTTCGTGAAGCCGACCAGCCTGCGGTCGCCCGGCAGCAGCACGCTGATGACGACGGGCACGCTCTGGGGGATATCGTCGCGCAGCATGTAGTAGCCGCTGCCGTCCGTCACGGTCGAAACTGGCCGGCCCAGTTGGTCGCGGAAGAACTCTCCGTCCGGGCGATTCAGGTAAATGACCTGGCCGGGCAGGTAGCGCTCGCCGGGGCGACGCAGGGCTTGGGCCGAGCGGGTGACGAGCCCGGCGCTGCCGTTGGCGATCAGACCCGCACTGCCGTTGGCGATGAGGCCGGCGCTGCCGTTGGCGATGAGCCCGGGTGGTCCGGAAACCTGACCCTCGATGAGCGACAGGGCTCGCGGCACGAGACTGTCACTCCCTTGGCCCGCCAGGGGCTTTATCGTGGCCGTCGAACAGCCGACGCTGACGGCGGCGAGCAGGGCGACAAATGCTGCAAGTAGCTGGGGGCGGGCGTACATGGATGGGTTATACCCGGAACCGCCTCCGGACTTGTCTCCGACGCCCCGAGGCGCAGACTTGAGGCCACCCGCGGGCCGTCGGAGATGTCGTATGGTGGTCTGTCGCGTCAGGCGAGAACGGGCGCCGGTGCCGGCGCGCCCGAGGTGGCCTCGCGGACCAGGCCCGCGACGTGGTCGATGACGGAGTCGACGGGCAGGGTGGCGACCTCGGAGGCAAGCCGGGGCTTGAACTCGACCTTGCCTTCGGCGAGGGCCTTGCCCACCGTGATGCGGTACGGGAAGCCGATGAGGTCGGCGTCCTTGAACTTGACGCCCGCCCGTTCGTCGCGGTCGTCGATCACGGCCTCGATACCGGCTTTGGCCGCCTGGGCGTACAACTGCTCGGCGGCGGCCACGACGGCCTCGTCCTTGGGGTTGGCCGGGATGATGACCAGATGATAAGGGGCGATGGCTACCGGCCACGCGATGCCGTTGGCGTCGTGGCACGCCTCGGCGGCCGCTTGGGCCGTCCGGGTCACGCCGATGCCGTAGCAGCCCATCACGAAGGGCTCCTCGCCACCTTCGGCCGTGGTGAACGTCGCACCCATGGCCTTGGAGTACTTGGTGCCGAGCTTGAAAGTGTTGCCTACCTCGATGCCCTTGGTCGCCCGAAGGGTGCCGCCGGGCGTGCGCGGACACGGCATGCCGGCCTCGGCCTGCACGAGGTCCGCGACCGAGGCCGGGCGGCATGCGTCGGACCACGAGGCATGGATATAGTGCATGTCCTTCTCGCTGGCGCCGGTGGAGAAGTCGCGCATCGTTTCGACGGAACGGTCACCCACCAGCAAGACGCCCCGGGGCAGATCGAAGGGACCGACGAAGCCAGGCACGACGCCTGTGTGCGACAGGACTTCCTCGTCGCTGGCCGTGCGCAGCTCATGGCATCCGAGGTGGTTCTGGAGCTTGACGAGGTTGAGCTTCAGGTCGCCGCGCAGCACGGCCACCACGGCCTGGTGCCGGGGCTTGCCCTCGGGACCGTCGAACCACGTCGCGAGCGTCACCACGGTCTTGACGATCTGGTCGACTGGGATGCCCAGCATCGCGGCTTGCTCGGCCACGGTGCGGATGGCAGGGGTATGGACCTTCTCCCGGGCGGCGTCGGTCGGGGTGTACGTGGGGAGAGCCACCCGCGTTTCGGCCCGCTCGACATTGGCGGCGTAGTCGCACGCGTCGCTGTAGAGGATGTCGCACTCGCCGCCCGGGGTGTCGACGATGACCATGAACTCATGGGCCGCTGAGCCGCCGATGGCGCCGACATCGGATTCCACGGCCCGGGTCGCGAGGCCGCAGCGATTGAAGATCGACGTGTAGGTGTCGCACATGGCGGCGTATTCGCGCTCGAGGTCTGCCGTGTCGACATGAAAGCTGTAGGCGTCCTTCATCAGGAACTCGCGGCCGCGCAGCAACCCGAAGCGGGGCCGGATCTCGTCACGGAACTTGGTCTGGATCTGGTAGAGGTTCAGCGGCAGTTGCCGGTAGCTGCGGACCTCTTCGCGGGCAATGGCCGTGACGACCTCCTCGTGGGTGGGGCCAAGCAGCTCGTCGCGTTCGTGACGGTTCTTCAGGCGGAACATCTCCTTGCCGTAGGCGCCCCAGCGGCCAGACTGCTGCCACAGGTCTGCCGGGCAAAGGATGGGCATCCGGACCTCCTGTGCGCCGGACCGATCCATCTCCTCGCGGACGATCTGGGCCACCTTGCGGACGACGCGCTCCATCAGGGGGAGGAAGTTGTAGACACCCGGCGACACGCGGCGGATGAAGCCGGCCCTGAGCAGCAACTGGTGGCTGGCGATCTCGGCGTCACCCGGGACTTCGCGCAGGGTGGGCGCGAGCAGGCGGCTCATGCGCATCGAGACTCTCCTCGGCAGACTTGGGACCATCCGGCCCGGGCCATGCTAGCAGGTAGCGGGGAAGGGTACGATCGAACGGTGGACGAGCGGGTTGTGGCGTTGCTGCGGGAGCGGTTGCCGGACCTCCGCGCCGTATGGCTCTTCGGGAGTCGGGCGCGGGGCGACGCCGTGCCGGACAGCGACTGGGACCTGGCCCTGTTGGGCCGCGACACGCTGGATGGACTGACCCTGCTGGATGCCTTGCACGAAGTTGAGGCCCTCTGCGGGGGTTCGGTCGATCTCGTCGATCTGCGCCGGGCCTCCGACGTGCTGGCCGTGCAGGTTCTGGACGAGGGGCGGCTCGTCTGGGCCGCGTCCGAGGTCGAGGCCGAGCTCTTCCTGCTCCACGCCTGGTCGGACCATCTGGACTTCCTCGAGGGCGAGGCCATGCGCGAGCGGACCATGGGCCCGGGGTGGGGGCCGGAGCATCGTCGTGCCGGATGAGGTCTTGCGCCTGAAGGCCGGGCAAGTCCGTCGTGCCGTTGGCCAAGTCCGCAGCTACATGGCCGGCGAGGCCTGGCTGGACGTGTCTTTCCTGGTGCAGGACGCCGTGTCCGCCAACTTGCAACGTGCCTGCGAATCCGCCATCGACGGCGCACTTCGCTTGATGCGCATGAGGCGTTTGGGAGTCGTGGGCGAGCGCCGCGATGCCTTCATCACGCTCGCCCGTGCCGAATGCCTTCCGGTGGGTCTGGCCGAACGGCTGACGCGGATGGTGGCGTTCCGGAATGCGCTTGTCCACACCTATGACCGCTTGGACCCTGCCGTGGTCCAAGCCGTTCTGGATTCAGGCCTCGATGACCTGTTGCAACTTGCCGAACGGCTCGAGCAGGAGGCGGCATCGCCCTGAGGCCTCGTCTGGCGCTCAGCGCCAGTCCATGCCCCAGCCGCCGACGATGTTGTTGCCGTTGCCGACGGTGACGCGTAGGACCGCAGGGCGGGACACGCCCGTGATGCCGACGGGCTGCGGCGCCTGCTGGTTGCCGCCCTGCTGGCCTGACGCGCAGCCCAGGTTGGGCAGGATGCGGCGCAGTTGGGTGGCTCCGGCGATGACATCCGGGCCGTTGGTGTCGAGGTAGAACAGCTCCTGGTTGCGGGGACTCCAGACGGGATTGCCTTCCTTGTAGTCGGACTGGGGGGCCGTGAAGGCGACCGTCAGGGCGCAGCCGGACCCGCGGGGCTTGGCGATCTCCTGGATGACGACGCGCTGGAACCGGGACGAGGTCGACTGCGCATTGGCAACGGGGCCGTTCTGCGTGAAGGCGATCCACTGGCCGTCCGGGCGCCATCGGGCTTCGACGGCATAGTCACCGGTCTGGGACAGGTTGGTCAGCTGGTCGACGTAACCCAAGCCACCCGTGGTGCCTGTCTGGCGATCGAAGGTGAACAAGTTCCACGCCGCGGTTGGTGTCCGGTTGTTGAGGTCACCCAGGGAGTTGGCCTGCGCCGAGACGACAAGGTCGATCTGGCCCGTCAGATTGGGGTTGGCCGAGGGAAAGCGCTCGTCAGCCGCCGAAGAGGTCAGCTGGGTGGGCACCGACCCTTGCTGGTCGGGAATGGCCCGGTAGATGTCGAAGCCCCGGTTGCCCCGGTTGCTCGCGAAGAGAATCTCGTTCCCCGGCCCGGTCCAAGTGGGGTCCACGTTCAGGACGGCGGGTTCGGCGATGACCACGGTGCGGACGTCGCCGGCCGAGTCCACCGACTGGATGGCGGAACCGCCCGTCGTCCCCGAGTATTCGACGTAGGCGATGCGCCGGCCGTCGGGAGAGATGGCCGGCTGCGTGCCCCGCAGCGCCTGACCGGCTCGGTTCTTGAGCGGCCGGATGTTGCGGACGACCTGGCTGACCTCATCGACCACGCCGACATAGAGGGGGCCGTTGCAGTCCGTCAACGTGGCCCCGGGCTCGCACGGCTGCCCCTGGCCCGTCGTCGCGTTGGCCTCGTCCTTGAAGATCACGGTGCTGCCGTTGAGGTTCATGGTCAGGACCTGATCCACGACGGCCGTGCCGTCGATGACGCGAATCGTCACGCGGTCGCCGATGACCTGGTTGCCCGCATTATCGGGCGCGGCTGCCGTGAATGGGGCAATGTACGTGAAGGTCCGGCTGCGGGTGTCCGTCTGCAAGATGCGGCCGCGGGCGGCGGTCGCCTGGAACTGCAGCTCGCGACCCGGGTTGGTGCTGGCCGTGACGGTGATGGTCGTCGATTCGCCGACGTAGAGCTGGTTGTTCGTCGCGGCGATCGAGTTGAT
Organism: Candidatus Tanganyikabacteria bacterium; assembly: GCA_016867265.1. Lineage (GTDB taxonomy): Bacteria > Cyanobacteriota > Sericytochromatia > S15B-MN24 > VGJW01 > VGJW01. Next base: position 77,107 of record VGJW01000008.1, on the reverse strand, counting down.
GATCGGGTTCGGCCAGAAACAGCCTGCTCCGGCCCCGGCCAGCGCGAGGGCAAGCAGGGTGGCACCCGGCAGGCGCTGCAACGGGAATCGACGGGACACGGCTGGACCTCCTTGGCGCCGGCACGTGGTGGGTCGCCTGTTCTCCACCTACCCCGCCCGCCCGATGCCGTCAAGGACGAGGGACACACGCCGGGTCCGGTCTGTCTTCACGAGGAGACGGTCGTGCCCGCGACGGCATCTACGATGCCCAGGATGACGGCGTGCACGGGTGCGTCGTCCTTGCCGAAGGCGATGCGGGCGCTGCCGCCCTCGCGGGCTACCAGCACCGTGGCCCCGGGCCCCGCCTGGACGAGGTCGATCGCCACGAACGAGGCGCCCTTGGAGGTCCCGTCAGGCAGGATGGGCTGCACCTGCATCAGTTTGTGCCCTTCGAGATCGGGGTGTTTCAAGGTGGCGACGACGGTACCCGTGACCTTGGCCAGCAGCATGTCCCTAGGCCTCCTCGTCCTTGTCCGCCCGGTCGACGATGCCGACGATGCCTGCGTCGACCGGCGCAAAGCTGTCGGGCAGGGCGAGGGCCGCCTCGCGCCCGAGGATGCAGAAGGCGCGTTCGCCCACGCCGACGCCGATGCTATCGGTCGCGACGAGGGGCTGGCCGGCGGGTTGTCCCTCGTCGTCAAGGGGTTGCACGAGCATCAGCTTGATGCCCTGGAGAGAGGGGTCCTTGACGGTGGCGACCAGTGATCCGATGACCTCGCCGACGAACATGGGCCTAGGCCTCCTGCAAATGGACACGCAGGTCCGGATGGGGACTGGGCAGCACCAGCGTCCGGCACGTCAGGCCCAAGGGGTCGAGATGGGCCCGGGCCGCGGTCACGGCCACCTCGAGGTCCTCGAGCCCGCCGCCCAGCACGAACCAGGCCTTGCCGCCCAGGCCGTCGGCCAGCTTGATCAGGTGTAGGCGCACGTCGGCCGCCTTGAGGGCGGCATCGGCCGCAGCGAGGGCACCTGCGCAGGCGAACGACTCGACGAGGGCGACGGGGCTGGTGGCGTCCGGTGGCTCGGTGCCCCTGCGCAGGCGTAGCAGCAGGTCGGGTGCGGCGTGGGGCAGCAACATGGCATCCACCAGGACCTCGGGGGCCACGGTCCTGCCGGCCTGCATCGACTCCTCGACCTCGGCCACCGCGCCCGCGAAGACCACGAGGCCCTTGCCGGGGCTTGCGGGCCGCACCAGCAGCAGGTCGACGGGCGCTCGCTTGCAGAGGGCGTCGGCGGCCTCCCAAGCCGCGACGATGGATCCGAATTCGAGCATCGCCAGCGCCGGGGCTTCGTCGGCCGGTCGGCCCTCATGCAAGCCACGCCAGGCCGATGTGCCCGTCGGTTCCGCCCGGATAGGCCCGACAAGCGGACCGGAGTCAGGTTGGCCAAACGACGGCTCGTCCGGGGGAGGGACGTCGAACTCGGCGTCGGGCCAAGCCTCGGCATCCAGAAGTGATGGGGCATCGGCACCGGCTCCCGGCGGCAGGTCCTGAGGGTCGGGGACTTCGTCCTGGCCGATGGGCCCGTCGGGCGTTTCCCCGTGGATGGGCACGTCGAACTCGGCGTCGGGCCAAGCCTCGTCGCTCAGGCTCGGGGCATCCGGCTCGGGTCCGGGCGGCAGCGTGTATTCCGGGGCCACGGGTCCCAGCTTGCCCGGCGGCTGATCGCCCGGCAGACGCGGCTTGAACGGGAACGAGTCGCGAATCTCGTCCGTCATGCGAGGACCTCGAGCTGGCCGGGGCTCCAGGCGAGCCTGCCCGAGATCGGGGCGACGAGGCGCCAGCCGCCGTGGGCGTGGGGCGTGAGCGCGACAGGCTGACCGGCCTTGACCTGGCCGTCCTCGGGCCACAGCGGGGCGAGGGGGACGTCCCCGTCCGCGACGAGCGGGATCCGGATCTTGCGGGGGTGGTGGGCGGCAGGCTCGGGCACGGTGACGGGTCGTCGCACGCGCAGGCGTTCCAGCAACGCGTCCTCGCCCAGCCGGAAATGATGGGCTGCAGGACCCGCCAAGGCACCGGTCAAGCGCGAGGGTGCCCCGGTCGGTGCCGCCGTCCGGGGCACGCCACCTGCGACCAGGCCCTCGCGCAGGGCCACCAGGAGGGCTGCGGGGTTGACCTCGGAGGGACAGGCGGCCACGCTGCAGATCCCGCAAGCACCGCAATGACGAGCACCCATCAAGAGTTCGGCTTGGCCCTCCTGGCCGTGGGCCGCGAGGCGTACAAGGCGGTGCGGCACGAGGCCGGTGGCCGCATGCGCGGGATGCCCGGCCGCACCGGACGCCGGCACGTCCGCCGACGGGCACCAGTCCGTGCAGGCGGTACACGTGCCGCACAACGACAGGGCGCGTTTGAGGGCTACGTCGACGGGGACGCGGCGATGGCGCGTGGCCGCATGGTCCCGGGGCAGCGCCTGGATCCAGTGCACGTCGGCGGCGACGTACTCACCGGCATCCAGACGACGGCCCGACAGGGCACCCCCGGCCCATGCCTCGCCCTCAGGGAGCGCCTCCAGGATGGGCGCGAGCGGACTGCCCAACGGCAGCAGCCACGACCGGACGGCACCTTGTGCATCGGTGCATGTCAGGATGCGGGGCGCAGGCACGTGTCCACCGGCGCGCAGGCCCAGTTGCCAGAGGCCGACGGTGTCCAGCACGAGGACACCCTCCTCGGCCGCCGCCTGCCAGCCCGGGAAGGCGTGGCCCACCCGGGCCAGCCACGCATGTTCCGTCGCGGCCGCAGGATAGCGATCCGGCAACACGAGCACACCCGCGCCGTCGAGTCGGGGCCGCAGGTTGTCGAGGTCGATCAGCCGGGCGGTGGTCGAGGACAGGGCGATCTCGATGCGCGACCGTGCGCCGCCATGGCAGCCGGCGAGGACCTCGAGTGCAAGCAGCAGTTCGGTTGCCTGGTGCTGCCAGAGCACGGCATCCGTCGGGCAGGCCGGATCGGCCGACGAGGGGACGACGAGGACGCGTTGCCACGCGGCCGCGAGGCGCAGGTGCAGGGGACGTCCCTGCCCGTCCAGCAGGCCGGCATCCCGGGCCGCCGCGGCGAGGGCGGCGGGACGGGCGGTGGCGGCGTGCAGGGCCATCGGGGTCAGGGCTAGACGATCCGCAGGGCGTCGACGAGCGCGCAGCGGCGCATGCGCGAGAAGTGGCGGGCGTACGTCAGGCCCTCGCCCGTGGGGTGGGCGATGGTGAAGGAGGTCGGCCCCTCTCCGCCCTCGCCCAGGCCCGAGTAGTGAGCGCCGTTCTTGACGAAGATGGCCGTGTTCATGACCCGGGCCATCTCGCTCATCCGGTCGATGCGGCGGCTGTGGATGCTCGAGGTGTGGCCGTAGCCATGCTCGACCTCGCGAGCCAGCTCGAGCCCCTCGTGGAAGTCCCGGACCCGGGTGAAGGGGATGACGGGCATCAGTTGTTCGGTGTGCAGCAGCGTGTGGTTGCGGTTGACCTCGGCGAGGACCATCTTGACCTCGGGGCCCACGTTGATGCCGATCTCCCGCAGGATCACGCTGGCGTCCTTGCCGACGAACTTCTTGTTGACATCCGAATGCTGCCCGGGGCCGCGGTCGGTGGCGAGGATCGCCTTCATCAGGCGCTCGGTCTGGTCGGCATCGGCCTCGAAGGCCCCTGCCTGGCGCATGTGGCCCTTGAGCGCGTCGGCGATCGACGCGACGGCGATGAACTCCTTCTCGTCACAGCAGATGATGTTGTTGTCGAAGGACGCGCCGTTGACCATGTCGCGGGCGGCTTTCTCGAGGTCGGCCGTCTCGTCGCACAACGAGGGCGGGTTGCCCGGACCTGCCGCGATGGTCTTCTTGCCCGAGGCCATCGCCGCCTTGACCACGCCCGGGCCGCCGGTGACGACCAGCAGGCGGATGCCGGGGTGCTTCATGAGCGCGGTTGCCGTGTCCATCGTGGGCTCGGCGATGGTGGTGATGAGGTCAGGCGGGCCGCCTGCCGAGACGATGGCGCGGTTGAGCAGGCCGATCGTCAGGTGGGTCACGCGCTTGGCGCTGGGGTGCGGCTGGAAGACCACGGCGTTGCCGGCCGCAATCATGCCGATGGCGTTGCAGATGACGGTCTCGGACGGGTTTGTGGTGGGGCAGATGGCCCCGATGACGCCCCACGGCGCGAATTCGTAAAGCGTCAGGCCGTGGTCGCCGGTCCAGACCTGCGAGGTGAGGTCCTCGGTACCGGGCGTCTTGTTGGTGACGAGGCGGTTCTTGATGACCTTGTGGTCGACCCGGCCGAGGCCCGTCTCCTCGACGGCGAGTCTGGCGATGGTCTCGAGGTTGTCGCGCATCATCGCGCGCATCGCCTCGATGATGCGCGACCTGTCGGCCATCGAGCGGTGCCACTCGAGGGTCTGCTGGGCCTTGTTGGCCGCCGCGACCGCCGCGTCGAGCGTCGGGTAGACGCCTTCGACGGTCCCGCCGCCCGCCACGGCCGCGATACGGCCGCCCCCGCCGTCCTCGACGCGCTGGAGCACGCGCTGGACGAGGGCGCTCAACTGGGCCTGGGACATCGACATGGGGCAGGGGTCTCCGGGTGGGGGACGCGGAAGGGCAGGCCGGCGGCCTACCAGGACGTGACGGGGAGGGCCGTGTCCTTCTGGAACCGGGTAACGCCGTGGACATCCCAAGTGTCGACGATGGCCATGATGGTGGCGTCGATGGGCTTGCCCTCGGTCGCATGGGTGTTGCGGGCGCTCGAGCCCGTGGCGTAGAGCACGACCTCGCCCTCGCCGGCGCCGACGGAGTCCGCGGCGATGACGTAGCCCGAGGTCTCGCGGGCCTCGATGTCCAGTTGCTGGACCACCAGCAGCTTGCTGCCAAGCAGCTTGGGGTCCTTCTGGTCGGCGACCAGCGAGCCGACGACGCGTCCGATCAGCATCGGGTTCCTCCGTTCAGGCGACGCCCCGGGACCCGGCCATCGAGCCGGGCCCGGACGTCACGCAGGGGGCGATCAGGCCTTGGCGCCGTCGCCGCGACCGAGCGGCATGACCGCGTCGATGTTGGCATGCGGGCGGGCGATGACGTGGACGGCGACGACCTCGCCGACCTTCTCGGCGGCGCGGGAGCCGGCCTCGGTCGCGGCCTTCACGGCGGCGACATCACCGCGGACGATGGCGGTCACGAAGCCGCCGCCGGTCTTCTCGTAGGTTACGAGTTCGACCTTGGCCGCCTTGACCATCGCGTCCGAGGCCTCGACGAGGGCGGCGAAGCTTTTGGTCTCGATCATGCCGAGCGCATCAGCCATGGGTTTTTCTCCTTAGTGTGGGTGGGTAGGGGGCGATGGGGTCAGCGCTTCTCGTCGATGCCGTCGAGGTCGGAAACGGCCTGCATGGCCGCATCCCGGGCGATCTTGATTTGATCTTCGTCACCGGCCAGGTACAGGCGCCCGAAGGCACCCGTGGGCCGGATGATGACGATGTTCACGTCGGCGGCCTTCTCGGCCTCGTTTGCAGCGAGCGCGGCGTAGCCGGCGGGATAAGTCTCCATGATGAAGAGCGTCTGCTTGGCGACCAGCATCATGCCCTTGCGACCGCTGCGGTTGATCAGCATGGCCTGGTGGTCTGTCACGCGGTGGATGATCTGGTTCGAAACGACCTTGGGCTTCAGGCGATCGGCCTCGGTCTTGCCCATCGCCCGCAGGATGGCGTCGCCGGCCTGTCGGACCTCGGCTTGCTCGTCGGCGTGCAGCTCGAGCATGCCGTACTGACGCTCGACGATCTGCTCGGCTGGCGTGACCTTGGTGGCCTTGAGCGCCACGTCCATAAGGTTGTTGATGGCCATGCCGGGCGCGACCTCGACATAGAGGGCGGCCTGGCCTTCGACGGGAAGGTAGCCGGAGGCGACCGAGGCCATGAAGGCAGCGAACTGCGGCTGCATCGCGTCGATGTAGCAGAAGGTGCGGAGCTGGACGTTCTCGGCCATGGGAGCCCTCGGGGCGGATGCGGGTGGGACGGGGTGACGAAGTGGGTGAAGGTGGAGGGGCGCTAGTAGCTTCCTGCCCCGGCGGAGACACCTTTGACAATGGCAACGGAGGCGCTGGCCCCGATGCGCGTCGCGCCGGCGGCGATCATGTCCTGTGCGGTTTTCGTGTCGCGGATGCCGCCCGAGGCCTTGACGCCAAGTTCCGGGCCCACGGTGGCACGCATCAGGGCGATGTCGCGAACGGTCGCGCCACCTGTCGAGAAGCCGGTCGAGGTCTTCACGAAGTCGGCACCGGCGCTTTTGGACAGGGCGCACGCGATGACCTTCTGCTCGTCGTCGAGCAGGGCCGTCTCGAGGATGACCTTGCTGACGATGCCCTTGGGGCAGGCCTGCACGACGCCGCGGATGTCGCGCTCGACCGTCTCGTAGTCCTTGCTCTTGAGGGCGCCCACGTTGATCACCATGTCGATCTCGGTGGCGCCATTGCGGATGGCTTCCTGCGTCTCGAAGACCTTGGTGGCGGTGTCGGTGGCGCCCAGCGGGAAGCCGACGACGGTGCAGACCTTGACGCCGCTGTCCTTGAGCAGCTGGGCCGAGAGCTTGACCCAGCCCGGGTTGACGCAGACGCTCATGAATCTTTGCTGGCGGGCTTCGGCGCACAGCTTGCGGACCTCGTCCTCGGTGGCGTCCGCCTTGAGGAGGGTGTGGTCGATCATGCGCGCCAGCTTGGGGTTTGGGGCGCCCACGCCCTCGCCAGCCCCGATGCGGGCTGCGCCCAGCGTGACCAGGTCCTGCACGCGGCCGCTGCACCGGACGGCGCAGGTGGACTGCTTGGCGCAGGTGTCGCACGACGGCAACTCGGCGATGGCCTTCTCGGGGGTCGCGACCTCCTTGATGGTGACGGGCGCGATGCCGACGGCGGCAAGTGCTTTGGCCTGGCCCTCGCCGGCGAGCGCCACCATCGGGATCCCCCTGCGGCGGGCGTGGCGCACGAGGCGGACGGTGGGACTGTCCTCGTCGGCCGAGGCCAGCAGCTTGCTCAGGCTGTCGGGGACGCTGGGCAGCACGATCAGGTCCGTCTCGCCCAGCACCTTGGCCGGGTCGGCCGTCTCGGCGGCCACGGTTTCGAAGGCGATGGCCTTGAGCGGGCGGGCCCAGCGGGGTTGCCACAGGCGGACCTTGTGGCCGGCGGCCGTGGTGGCGTCGAGGACAGCGGGCAGGTTGCGGTGGTCCTCGGTGTAGAGGACGAGGGTGCGGCGGCCGGACGTGGACATGAGGAGGTCAACCGTTCCGATGGAGCTCGCGCTCGAGGGCGTGGATCTTGTCGATGCGGGGCTGGTGGCGGGTGGCGAAGGCGGTGTCCAGGAACAGCCGGACGACTTCCTCGGCGAGGCCCGGGCCGATGACGCGCGCGCCCAGCGTGAGCACGTTGGCGTCGTTGTGCTCGCGGGCGTTGCGGGCGGCGTACATGTCGTTGCAGAGGGCGGCGCGGATGCCGGGCAGCTTGTTGGCGACCATGCCGCTGCCGATGCCGGCGCCATCGATCATGATGCCCCGGTCCGCCTCACCCGTCGCGACGGCGCCCGCGACCTTGAGGGCATAGTCGGGATAGTCGCAGGCTACGGTGCTGTAGGTGCCCATGTCGGTCACGGTGTGGCCCAGGCCCTGCACATAGGCGCGGAGCGCTTCCTTGAGCGGGAAGCCGCCGTGGTCGCTGCCGATCGCGATGCGCATGGGTTTCCTGGCCGGTCGGGGGGGCGCCCCATTGTACGGCATGGGAACGGGAGTTGAATCCGGGCCATGCGTGTGGACAATCGGCACGCTTGCCACTCAGGTTCTGGCTTGTAACGGGCTTTCCGGTCGAGGTGCACCAACTTGATTTCCAGGCGATTCGGGTGGTTGGCGGTCGCCGTGGTGGCGAGTGGCTTGTCGGGATGCTTTTTCCATCGAAGAAGCCAACAATTGTGGAGCCCTAGGGAATGAAGATTGGCGGACCTTGAAGTTACCCGCGGCAAGCCCGGCCTCATTTCTTTCCGCGCCACTGCCGGGCGTGGTGGCCCCAGCGGAGCCTCGGATCAGGGGGCTTCTGGACGCTTTCCTCGTGACGGCAACGATGCCTTTCAACGTTCAGGAAGCCATGCCGCTGTATGTGGGCAACAAGGTGTACCTGCTGGGCGGTCTTGAATCTTCAGGCATGACGACCAACCAGATTCTGGTGGCCGATGTCCATGACGACGGCAGCCTGGGCGGGTTCTCGCTTCTGCCCGACAACAAGCTCGTGGTGGCTCGCCACAAGGGCTGGGCCACCCGTGTCGGCAACTTCGTCTACGTCCTGGGCGGATACGCCTCCGCCCGCTCGAACGCCACGGACAAGGTGGAACGCGCGACGGTGCTTACCGATGGCTCGATGGGGCCTTTTGCCGAGGTTCCAGGGGTGAAGCTGGCGGCGGCACGAGGAGCCTTCGCAGGCCTCAACACAGGCACCTTTCTGACCGTGATGGGAGGAGAGAGCGCTTTTGACATGACGTCGATGTCCAACTTCGTCGCGACAACCGAACGTGCGGCCATTGGCGAAGATGGTGCGATAGGTGCATTCCAGAGGGTTGATACGCCGCTGGTGACCAAGCGTTCCGGCTTGTCCGGATTCCGAATCGGAGACTTCTTCTACGTTGCGGGGGGGATGTCTCCCGGCGAATCCTTTACCAAGGTGGCGTTGGGTACCCTGGAGCGTGCGGTCATCGGAGCCGATGGGGCGATTGGGGCGTTCTCGGCTGTCTCTTCCGCGCTCTCTGCGCCTCGTCACGACCACGGTGTGGTGACCTTGGCTGACTATGTCTACTTCCTAGGCGGCTACTCCGGTCGAGACTTCCTGACCGCCCTCGAGCGGGGCACCTTCGAGGCATCGGGTGATCTGGTCGGCTTAGGCACCGATGGGGTTTCGAGTCTGGCGGAATCGTATTCCGGCGGTGTCGTCGTCCAGATTGCAGACAAGGCCGTTTACTACATCGGGGGCTATAATTTCCAGAACATCGGCGGGTTGGCCAAGGTTCAGAAGGCGCCCATCCTCAAGGAGACGATCCAGTAAAGTCCATGCGCATGCGTTCGTTCCTGTCCCTCCTTGCCGCGACCGGTCTCGTGGCGCCTGTCGCACCAGCGCGGGCCGAGTCGGACGAAACCGTCTCGCTCTTCGGGCTGAGCTACGGCACGGTTGCCGAATTGGCTCCGAGCAGCCTTGCTGCCTCGGGCCTGCATCTGGTGCCGGGTTACCTGGGTGCGCCGGGTGAAGTGGATCTGAGCCTCCGCTTGGGGGTTCTCTCGTTTCCCTCGACCTCGTTGAACGTCCGGGGCGCGCTGACGGCCGTGCAGGCCAGATTGGGCGACGGTCTTGCCGTGCTGGTCGACTTCGGTCCGCGCACGGCGCTGGCGGCCCGGGGGCCGCTGTGGCAGGACGGCGACAAGAAGTTGGGTTGGGATGCGCGCTACCGTGCCGATCAATACTTTCAACTCAGACCGTCGGGCCAGGGGCTTGCACCGGCTCTGTCCGGACCCTATGCGTTTGCCCAGGGGGTCGAGGGCGCATGCAACGGGTCGTGGTCACTCGGTGATGTGGTGCTGTACGGCACGCCTGCCCTGTTCGCCTTGTCGAATCGTACGGGTCTCGCCCTCAGGGCCGGCCTCGACTGGACGGTCGGGGGCTGGGTGGTCGGATTGGCTTCGGCTGGAGAGGCCAACTTGATCGACCCTGCGTCCGGCGCCACCCGTTTGCGAGATCACGAGTGGCAGCATTCTCTTGGGTTGCGCCGCAACCTGTGGACCGGTACCTACCTGCAGGCCAATGCTTCGTTGGTTCCGGCCGACAGCTATGGATTCCCCATCCAGACCCTGCTGGTCGGTATCGGTTCCCGGTTGGTCGGCAAGGCGTCTGCACCGATGCCCGCGCCGGTCATCGAACCCAAGGCTGTGCCGACCCCTGTTCCGACACCGGAGCCCACCCCCGAGCCGATCCCGACGCTCGCCCCCGTCACGGCCCCCGCGCCTCGCGTCGGCGTTCTGACCGGTGCCGTCATCAACACCTTGTCGGCGCCTGCCGTCGCCGGCGTGCCCGTCGGCATGAAGGTCAAGAAGGGCAAGGGCTGGGTCAACACCGAGCGCAAGACTCTGACGGACGGCGTGGGTGGCTATCGCTTCGAAGGCCTGGACCCTGGCGAGTACCAGCTGGTGTACCGTGCGGCACCGGATGTCACGACTGCGGCAGGTGCCGCCGTCTCCACGCCGGTCAGGGTCGAGGCGGGCAAGGATGCGATGGTGAGCCTGGACGTGACCTGGGACGCAGCGGGCATCAGCCTGTCGTGGGACAAGGACACGCTCGTCGCCTCGTGGCCGGCCAAGCCCGATCTGCCCGGTGTGCAGTATCAGCTGGTGCTGCGTCAGGCTGGTATGGCCAAGGACGTCCTCGACACGCCCTTCAGCACGGCGACCAAGGTCCGGCTCAAGGTGTCCCGTCAGGTCCGCAGCCTGAAGGGCCTGATGTACTCGGTCAAGTACGTCGAGCGCGGTGGCACGTTCAACGGTGCCTCCCGCTACGGCCAGACGGCCTTCAAGCCGCTGCCCTAGTCACGCCGCAAGGCTCTCGTGCCGTCTTCCCGGATTCTCGGGAGGGCGGCACGAAGTTCTTGTGTGGGGTGCTGGTCGCGCAAGAAGTCCTGTTTCAGTCCAGTTCGTCGGACTGGCCTTCCACGTCTTCCACATCGGCAAGATCCTTCAGGCGGCCCGTGGCACGTTTGTTCTTCAGGTAGGCGGCTTTGCCGATGACGGGGATCGGGAGGCTGCCGAACGATGCGGTGACTTTGTCTGCCCAAGCTTCCTCGAACGTGATTCCGGTCAGGTCATTGAGCAGGTCGATGCGGTTGGGCGCGATACCGATCTGTAAGACTGTTTCCGGCTCCATCAGTTCTTGCTCTCCAAGATCCTGGAGCGGAGCTCCGAAATGCCTGAGCGCAGTCAAGGTCCGTCGGACGTTTTCCGGCGTTCGCCTGATGAAAACGTCCAGGTCTCCGGTTGCCCGGGGTGTGCCATGGACGGATCGGGCGTGTGCCCCCACAACAAGGAAGTCAACGTCGGCGTCGGACAAGACGCGTAACATGTCGATGTAGTCGGGGGTCAACATCCTTGCCCGTCTTGAATGCCCAAGCCGTGCGCGTCAGTTCCCAGACGGCTGAAAGGCGTTCAGCGGGCGTTTTCCCTGCCCAGTCGTCGGGTTCCGGATCACCCAGCTTGGACCGTCTGATTTGCATCCGAGATCATGCATACCCCAGTTCCAAGTCCGAGTCGCCCGACGTGCGTATCGGATTCCTTGGCGACCCTGATCGCTGATGGAAAGGCAGGCTTGTGTCCCTGAGGGCTGGGCCTGCCTTGGCCGTCCCTCTGGCCATGTTGTGACTTTGTGAAATCTAGCGCCAGCATTTAATCCGGCCCCCATAACCCCTGCGTGAAGGGTGCGCCGGTCGGGGGGCTGGCGAGTCCGGAACAAACCAGAGTCAACCGGTCGGGGGGCCGGAGGATCCAGGAGGGGCCCAGAGGAGCAGTCGGATACCGGGGCGCGGAGGTCGGGGGGCCTCCGCGCCTCTGGTCATTTGGGTTGGCGGGGACGGAGGGTGCGGGCAAGCCGGAAGCCCACGCTGGGGTCCCGGTAGTTCATGTGCAGGGATTCCCGGTGCCCGGGCCGGGCCGTGTCGAGGTCGGTCGCCCACGATCCGCCCTTGACCACGCGGTAGGTCCCCCTGTCCGAGGCCTCGGCCTCACCCCTGCGCAGGCGGTTTGGGTCGATCGAGACGTCGTGGCACCACTCCCAGACATTGCCCGACATGTCGTGCAAGCCCAAGATATTGGGGGTGAGGCCCGCGACAGGGTGGGGTCGCTCCTCAGAGTTGTCCTTGAGCCAGGCCGGCGGGTGCGTGGTCCCCGTCGCCTTGGCCTTGGGCGCGCGGGCAGCGAAGGTCCACTCGGCCTCCGTCGGCAGGCGGTATCCGGCAAGGGCCAGCGGGTCCTCGGAGGCGAGGCGCACGATCTTGCAGGTGGTGCCCGTGCCCGGATAGGCCCGGCACTTCTCGAGGACATAGCTCTCGGGCAGGTTCTCCCTACGGGACAGGGCGTTCGCGAAGGCCGCGGCCTCGGTCCAGTTCACGGATTCGACGGGACAATCGTCGCAGCCGTTGTGGGCCGACGGCTCCGAATGCAGCAGGCTGCGCCACTGGCGTTGCGTGACCTCGGTGGTCTGCAACAGGAAGGGCTGGATCCGCTTGCCGTCCGGCAGGGTCCCCCCGGGGACCCGAACGAAGGCAAGTGGGGGCTGATTGGCGGTGAGGGGGACGACGACAGCCTGCGCGGCCGGCGCCAGCGGTACGGCGAGGACCATCAGGACGGGTATGAGCGGCAGGCTTTCCATCGTGTCCATCGTCTGATGGCCGGGGCGTTCAGGCAAGGATGGGCCGCCCGGGCAGCACCGAGTTGGTGTTCGCCAACCATCAGGGCGTGAAGCGGATCAGTTCGATTTCCACAGATGATGTGGCCACCGTGCCGGTCGCCCTTACCACGATGCTGGACGATTGCTTGACAGTGCCGACACCCGGCGCGACCCACCGCGTCACGGAGAATGGCTGGCCCGGCTGGTTCAAGGTCAGGACCAGGCGCAGGGTGTTGAAGGTTCCCGCCTGGACAGTCAGGCGCTCCTGTCCGTCCAGGCGCGCCGTCATCGTGGTGCCATTCGGTTCCCGGTGAATGACGGCACCTGCCTCTGTCAGGATGGTGGCCGAGAACGTGCCTTCGGGCGTGAGGACAGAGCCGTCGCTCAGGACGGAGAGGGACCCGGTCGACGGTTGCCCCGCCGGGAAGAAATAGCACTGCCCGAATCCCGAGGTTTCGCTGGCCGTCGCGACGAGGGTCGTGGCATGACGCACGACGGCGAGGTCATCGGACCAGCCTTCGACGGTGAAGGTGGCCTCCTCGGTCTTCACGCAACGGCTGTTTCCCGACGCTTCTGACGTCACGACGGTCTCACTTGTGTTGATTGCGCGGAAGACGGCCGACATGCTGGCCGAGGTCGGGAAGAACAGCTCTCTCGCCGTCGCCATCCGCGGTGGCGTGGTTCCGGGGGTGGATGTCGGAACGGGTGTCGCGGTCGGTGTGGCCACGGGTGTGCCCGTCGGGCCGGGGACAGGAGATGCCGTGGCGGTGGCCTGGATGGCGGAACCCGGGCTGACGGGCGCGCATCCCGCAAGGATGCTTCCGGTCCACGCACCGAAGGTGAGCGTGGCGGCCGAGAAAAGAGGATGGCTGCGGAAAGGCTGCGCCAAGGGGAGCTCCTGCATCTCCCGGATGGTGGGCCCGGGGCGTCTTGGTGGAAAGAGTCTTGCCTGAGGATTGTGCCACTGGAATGGATGTGCGGACTACAGCCTGGTTCTGCCGCGGTCCCGAGGTATCGTGACGCTCGTCGGGATCATCTTCGGCCGCGAGGTGCGCAACGTCGTCGGCTTCGAGGTGGCGGAGGCGTAGGGTGGCCCTCGGATACCGCTCGTGATCAGACCTCGATCAGGGGCGGGTCCGATGGCTGCAGCAGCGGTACGGGCGTGGGTGACTCGGTCGGGATGGGCGTAGGCGAGGGCGCAGGCGACGCGCTTGGTTCCGGCGTCGGAGACGGCGTGGGCGAATCGGCCGGGCCAGGTGCAGGCGTGGCTGTCGGTCCGGAGGGGGGCTGAGGGCTGGGCGTGGGCTCGGGGCACTCGGGCAGGAAGCGCCTGCGTGCGGGGCCGCTGGCTGGCGCGCAGCCCTCGTCGGGGCGAATGACCCAGGTCTGCGAGGCGAGGGGGATGTTGATGCAGCCCGCAAGCGCCAGCATCAGGAAGAAGCGGGAAGGCATGGCGAGGCGCGGCTGTTTCACAGCAGGGCCCTCAAGCCGACGAGGCCCTGGCCCAGCAGCGTCAGTTCGGCCTGCGGCAGGATGCGCAGGGCCACTTCCGGGTTGATGACCAGCAGCAGGTCGCCGCGAACTTTCTGGCCTCCCTGATGGGACAGGCTGCTCAGCAGGGCGGCGGGCCCGACGGCGAGGCGCAGGCGCAGCGGGCCGAGGGGCAGGGAGCCCACGAGTTGGGGATGGACCACGGCTGTCCACCCTGCATAGGTGTCCGTGAGGTAGCCCAGGCCCGTCTGCGGCGCGAGCACTGAGCCATAGGCCTCGGTCTTCGGGATGCCCGTGAAGTCCGGGGGGGTGGTGCCCACGTGCAGGCTGAAGCCCCAGGAGGGTTCGTCGGCCCCGCCTGCCAGGCGTCGCGTCCAGCGCACGCCCGCCACGCCCAGCAGGGGGGCCACGGCGAGTCCCAGCGCGGTGCGATCATCCAGGGTGCGGTCCACCGCGAAGGTATACAGGCCACCCGACACCAGGGTCTGGTCCTGCCGCAGGTCCAGCACGGCCATGGTCGAGGCCACGGCAGGGGGCATCGCCACGGCCGAAGCCGGGACGGCGAGGACGGCGGCGAGGGCGAAGCGCCTGACCCTTCCGGACTCCTTATCGTGCGACACGGATATCTTCATGCGGTGTGCCGGCATTGTAGCCTGCCTGCCGCAGCCGCCTGTTCCTAAAGCAGCAGCGCCCCCCCGAGCACGACCAGCACCCCGCCGATCACCTGGCGCAGCGTCAGGGGCTCGTGCAGGACCAGCACCCCGAGCAGGAGCGTCACCACGGGAGCGGCCGCAAACATGAATGGGAAGGTCTTCGAGACCTGAGCGTCCTTGAGCAGGGCATACCAGGCGATCTGGGCGATAACCAGCGAGGCCAGGCCACTGGCCGCAAACCAACCCCATGCCGTCGGCGGAATCCTGCGGAAAGCACCCGTACCGCCCGATGCGGCGAACAACAAGGGCAGGCCGATGAGGGCCGCGGTGGCGAGACGCACGGCCACGCCGGCAAGCGGGCTGTCGGCGGCCCGGGTCAACGCCAGTTTGTCGAATAGCGGTACCAAGCCCCACAGCAGGGTCGTCACCAGCACGAGGGACCAAGCTTGCAACGTCATGGCGTCATCATGCCCGATGGTGGGGCCATGCGGCCCTTGGGCGGGTAGTATGGCCAAGGTATGGTTACGGTCCGCTGGGGCATGGGCTGGGCGTGCCCGATTCTGTTGCTGGCCGTTCTTGCTGCAGGTTGCCGGGCAGGCTTTGGCTCAGGCCTTACCGGAACCGGATCCTCGACGGGAGCCGCCACGGCTGGCCCTGCCCCCGCAGCACCGACGCCCGGAGCGGGGCCGGTTGTTCCGGAGTCGACACGCGTGTCCTTGGGGGGGGCGGGTTCTGGATGAGGCCGGCAAGCCGGTCGCGGGCATCCTGGTGCGGACCTTTCCTGTCGGCATGCTGCCGGACGGCTTTGGCGCAGGGTTGGTCGCCAACGATGTGGCTTCGCTCATCGCCGATTACGCGGCAGGGCTCGTGGGTCAGGACGCGGCAGGCTTGGTGGCGAACGGTGCTGCCTCACGCAGGGTGCCCTCCGCGCTGCTCCATCGTGCCTTGACGGATGCCGAGGGTCGCTTCGCCCTTGACGTACCCCAAGGCACCTACAACCTCGAGGTTGTCCGGAGCTCGGCTGTCAAGGCCTGGTTGCGTGACATACGCGCCGATGGGAGCGCCGGGTCCCTGAGCCTTGCGTTGCGTCTGCAGCCTGTCGGCACGCTCCGTGGACGTCTCCTGCTGCCCGATGCAATCGCTCTCTCCGAGGTGCTTCCTGACGCGGAGGTTCTGCTTGCGGGCTCTCCCTACGGGACCAAGGTCGCGGCGGATGGCTCGTGGCGGCTGGACGGGGTGCCGGCCGGCGCACATGACCTTCTGGTCTGGCATCCCGGACTTGGGGTGGTGCGTCCCTACGCAAACGTATTTCTGTCGGTGGGCCCCGGGGGGCTCGTCGAGGTGCCGTCGCTCGCCCTTGCCTCCAAGGGGAAGCCTTGGGTCTTGCTGAGTCCATCCCCCAGGCCTGTCGCCTCGACCCGAGCCGCGCCGTCAACCGAGCCGGGGACGACGCCAGAGCCTGTATCTTCCCCCTCGCCCTCGATGTCGCCATCGTCGACTCCGGTCACGCCGTCACCGGGTCCTTCGTCTTCTTTTCCGGCAAGCCCGGCTCCGGTCACGCCATCACCCGCTCCGACTCCTTCGGCCACCTTGCCTGCGCCGACCACGACGCCAGGGGACGTCCAACTTACGCCGGCGCCGGAGACGACCTTGCCGGCGGTGACCCCGAGCCCGTCTCCATCCGCGGTGCCTGTGTCCACGCCCACTCCTGCGCCCTCACCGACGCCCTCTCCCTCGCCGACACCCGCACCAACACCTGCACTAACACCCACACCAGCGCCCGGCCTGCGGTTCACCTACCGCATGACTCTTGCCCAGGGGGATCCGTTTGACGTTCTGGATGTTTCCGGCGACCGCAAGGCCATCGCGCTGGCCCGGAGGGCAGATGGCCTCGTCCGGATATACAGGGGGGATGATGGCGGCCTGGCCCACACCTGGGATGCCGGTCAGCCTGTCCGCAGCATCTGGCTCACCAGTCGGTTGCTCGATCCCGGGTATCAGGTCCTGACGGGTACCTCCCAGGGGACCGTGGCGCTCCGGACCCTCTCCGGTCTTGGTGAGGGGGACGTGTCGACGGCTGTTTCCTCCGAATCCGTCGGGGACGCCCAGGTTGCCGTCACGGGTATCCTCGGCTTCGCCAACGAAACGCGCTACTGGCGCATCGGCTCGGATGGGCTGGCGCAGCTGCGCAGTTGGCAAACTGGCACCTTGGTCTCGCTCCCGGCGTTCGGTGCCCTGTACGCCATGGACGCCCAGATCACGCGCCTAGCCTATGGCGGGGAAGACCTCCTGCTGCGGGTCGTGGATATTGCGGATGGCCGCGAGATCATGACGTCACTGCCCGTGGGTCGCGGCGTCGACGCGTTGGCCCTTTCCGGCGATGCAGCACGTGTCGTCGTTGGCGATCGTGAGGGCAAGGTGGTCGTGCTCACGGTTCCGGACGGCATCACGCTGAGGGAGTGGCGGGCGGATGCAGCGATCCTGGCCTTGGCGATGTCACCCGATGGCCGATATGTGGCTTTGGGCGGCCTCGACAACCGGGTGACGGTGGCTCGGGTCGCCGATGGCGCGATCGTCGCGACGCCCTGGACGGGCTCCGTGAAGGTCACCGGATTGCGCTTCACGACCTGCGTCAGGGCGACCGACAACGGCGACCGCCTCTACGAGGCAACGGATGGAGAGGGTCTGCTGGCCTTCGACGTCATCTGGGACTGATGGTCCGGGGGAGGGGCCCCGGGATGATTGTCGGGCGGGACATGGCCTCGTCGTGCATCCTGCCGGTGTCGGCTGGTCGGGCGGGCGGCAGTGTGAACCCTATCGGACGAGCGTCCGGATGGAGGGTCACGTCATGGCCGTGGGCAAGCGGGGATGGGTCTTGTGGCTTCTGATGGCGGGCTGCGCGGGCAGTCCCGGACAGCCCGTGCCTCCGGGTACGGACGAACGCAACCCTGAGCGGCGTGTCGTCGTCGATCTCTCGGTCGGTGCCGATGCCACACGCGCCTTGCAAGCCATAAGGCATCGCTGGGTACCGTCCGACGTGGCCCGTTTCGAGGTCATCCTCGACCAGCGGGGGCCCGATGGGCCGGGCGGTGTGCCTACTTGGCTGAATCAGGCCAGCGTCGGGGTGCAGCCGGCCCAGGGCCAAAGCCAGGCGGTCTTCGGGAACCTGACGGGCCAGCGGGCCTATCGCCTGACGGTGCAGGCCTTCACGGCCGCTCAGCAACACATCAACAGCCAACGGCCGATCGTGGTGCCCTTCGACTTCCTGGGCTCCAACGACCTCGAGGATACGCGGGTGCTGGCCGTGGACGTGCCGCTCGACGATGTCGTGTTCGCGGGCCAGGCGGGGCTCTCGCTGACGCCTCTTGACGGTGCCTTCGTGACGGATGGCCCGGTCACGGGCGGCGCGCTCTGACGGGTTGCGCGACATGGCCCTGGCATCAGGTCGCAGACTTGCGGGTCTGATCCTTGCGGTGGGTGGCTGCCTTACGGGCTGCCTCTCCGCAGTACCGCCCGACGGCATCGAGGGTGGCCGGGGCCAAGGTGCCGTCTTGGTGCGCGTGGAGGTCGGTGCCGGACGTCGCCAGCAGGCGATGGTCCGGCGCTGGCTTGCCCGCGGCATCCGCGGGCGTGTCGACGGGAGGGTGGGGTGGCCTGTTACCCGGGGCCCGGGTGCAGATTACGGCCGAGGCCCTTGCCACGACGAGTCCGCCCGTCGTCATCTCGGGAACGCCTGCCACCGCCTCCACTACGCTCGGCAGCGGCCAGGACATCGAGGACCGGGCGAATGTCCCGTTGTCCGTGCCCTTGGCCGACAAGCCGTTCTCGGGCACGGTCCTCGTCCCCATCCAGCCGCCATCGGGGACGTCGACCGTCAGTGTTTCCCTGCTGCGACAGCCCGACGGACTCATCGACTGGGAAGGCGAGTTGGGTGTCATGCCGGGCCTGACCTGCCGGATCGCGGGCTTGCCTGGGTTGTCCGCGTGCGCAATCGCCCGCGCTCATGCAGCAAGGGCGGGTGTTCCGGACCGACGCGCCAAGCCGTTACGGAGGCCTTCTCCTTCGACGGCCGAAGCGACGCGCTGGAAGATTCGCTCGCGTTGCGCCAAGGGCCGTGGAACTAAGTGCCCATCAAGCGAATGTGAAATAGAACGACTTCTCCCGCAACCTGCGTCATTATCCGTATGGGGAGCACAGGGCTTGCTTGGCTCCCCGACGGGTGAACAGGCGACAGGATTCAAGATGGCTACGGGCGCCAAGGCCTTCGGGGCGGCAGTACTCAGGCTGCTTGCCGCGGTGACCCTGCTTGCCGGCTGTCGGACGGGCTTCTCCGGGAGCGTGGCTGATCTGGGCCGGTCCGGCGTCACGGTGGCGACGCCGGATGCCCTTTCTCGTTTCGAGCTTGTGGGCCAGGTGGTCGATCCTGAGGGCCTGCCGCTTGTGGCCGTGCAAGTGCGTGCCTGGCCGGCAGGCGAATTGCCTCCCGAGTCCAAGGCCCGGCTCGTGGCCAACGATGTGGCCGCACTCGTCGGCAACTATGCCGCCGGTCTCATCGCCAATGATTCGGCCGCGTTGGTCGGGAACCAGGCTGCGGCCCTATCCGGAGCAGGGAGGCGTACCTTGTCGGCGGACGCGCTGACGGATGCGGATGGGCGCTTCAGGCTTCGCTTGCCTGCCGGCCGTTACAATCTCGAGGCACTGCGCAGCCGGACGGACAAGGGTTGGGGGGGGCCGCTGGTGGTCGGTGCCGAGGTCGCCACGGCGGACGTACGCCTGAGTGTCCGGCCCGTCGCGACCTTGCGCGGTCGCGTCCTGATGCCCGAGGCCGGGGGACAAGGTTTCCCCCCGCCGGGCGTCGAGATCCTTATCGCAGGCAGCCCGTACGTGGCTCGGGTCGCTGCGGACGGGACGTGGGAGGTTCCCGAACTTCCCTCGGGGGCCCACGACGTCGTCCTTTGGCATCCGGATCTGGGTGCGGCCAGGCCGTTCGGCGACCGTGACGTCGTGGTCGTTCCGGGTGTGGCGCGCGAACTGCCGCTCGTGCGCTTGGCACCCAAGGGACAGCCTTGGCGTGTCGGCGCGTCGCCCGTCCCGGTTGCGACGCTCGCGCCCCTCGCCACGCATTCCGCCACGCCGTCACCCACGGGCACCGTCACGCCTGCACCCGTCTCGACTCCGTCGACCGGGCCGGTCGTGGTCCAGCCCACACCAACGCCCGGAGCGCCGCAGGCGACGGTGGCGCCCTCTCCTTCACCCGTGCCTACCCCGGGGCCCTCTGTTACCCCCACGAGCCAGCCTACCGTCCTGCCTTCGCCCGTTCCGACGCCGACTCCCGATGCCGAATCGACGCCGATTCCGGGCGAATCCCAAGTGCCCCTGCCCGTCGAGACGCCGACCCCTTCGCCCGTGCCCAGTCCCACGCCGACTCTCGCACCGACGCCCATGCCTGCCCCGACGCCGACCGTGGCGCCGACGCCGGTCCCCAGCCCCGTTCCGACGCCTCGTCCGGATCCCCGGCTGTTCACCAAGGCTTTCTATGCGCAGGGGGACCGCATCAAGGCCGTCGACTTCTCCGAGGACGGCCAACTGTTCGTCCTGGGTTACGACGGCGGCGCCGTCACGGTCGGGGACGTGATTTCAGGCAACCCGATGGTGACCTGGAGACCCGGCGGTTCCGTTTATGGGGTCTCGATAACGGCCTTGTCGGACGCATCGGGCTACATGGTGGCATCGGCCACGCGTGAGGGGGTCATCGACCAGCGTCGGGTCTCGGGCAATGTCCCGCCCGTCAGCGTGACACCCATTGCCAGTCTTTCGGTTCAGGCCCAGCTCTACTCGGCGTGGCCGGGGCCCAAGTCGGACACCCTCTGGGTCAGCGGCAGCGACAACCGGGCGGCCCTGTACGACATGACGACAGGGAGCGTCCTGCGGTCGATCGCCACCTTTGGCTGGGTCCGGTCGGCCGATGCTCGCGGCGGGCGCTACGCTTGCGGGGCGGATGACTTCTTGGCCCGCGTCGTGGACGCCCTGGACGGGACCGAGGTCTTCACCTCGCCCTTTCAGACAGGAGCCATCACGTCGATTTCCTTGTCGGGGGATGCCTCCCGGGTGGCCGTAGGCGGCTCGGATGGCAAAATTAGGATCTATGACGTGGCGTCGGGCGTCGAATTGCGGAAATTCTCTATTCCGAAGGTGAAGGGTGGCGAGATACGCGCTGCGGCACTCTCTCCCGACGGCATGTGGCTGGCCTACGGGGGGAGCGACGGTGTCGTGCGTCTCGGCAGCATGGCAGACGGCCGGATCGTCCTCGACTTTCGCCCCGGGGGGACGGTCGTCAATGCTCTCCGATTCATCACCGACGGCACGCCCACGGGCAACGGCAAGCAGTTGATGGTGGGCACCGAGGACGGCGGCGCCATTCTCTACGGGGTCGACTGGTAGGCCTGTGGCAACTCGGGCGGAGTGGCCGGATCGCCCTGATTCCCGGATAATGCTGATGGAGTCTCTATCAGGCCCCCACCTATTCCCTTTTTTCTGTTCCGACTTGTCGGGGTGCCCTTTACAACATGAATCTTGAGACACCGGCTGTCACGGCCACACCTGTCGTCCCCACCGGCTTCATCTCGCTCGGCATCTCCCAGCCCTTGCTGGACGCGCTGGGCCACATGCAGCTCGTCGATCCCACCGAAGTTCAGCTGCGGGCCTTCGCCCCGGCGCGCGAGGGCCGGGACCTGCTCGTCCAGTCCCGCACCGGTACCGGCAAGACCTTGGCTTTCCTTTTGCCGCTCATGGAGCGCCTGGGCGCCCGTGACCCCGAGGTGCCGCCGCCCGGTCCGCTGATGCTGGTTGTGACGCCGACCCGCGAGCTGGCGATGCAGGTCGGTCGCGTGGCCGTCCGCGTAGCCCGGCCCATGGACCGTCGCGTCGCCATCCTGACGGGCGGCACGCCCTACGGGGATCAGTTCCGCGCGCTGCGCAGCGGTGCCGAGTTGGTCGTGGGCACCCCCGGTCGTCTCGTCGACCATCTCGAGCGTGGCTCGCTCGACCTGTCGGGTTGCGTGGCCGTCGTGCTCGACGAGGCCGACGAGATGCTCGACATGGGTTTTGCCGAGGACCTCGAGAAGATTCTGACGGGGATGCCCGAGTCCCGCCAGACCCTGCTGTTCTCCGCGACCATGCCGGATGCCGTCGAGGCCATCGCCCGGCGCCACCTGCGCAAGCCCGAGCATCTCGCGCTCTCGAGCGGCTTGGAAGCCGCCACGACGCTGACCCACCGTGTCATCGAGACCTTCCCGGATCGCCGCTTCGAGGTGCTTGCGAATCTCTTCAACATCGAGCCCCCCGAACTGACCATGGTCTTCTGCCACACCAAGCTCGAGACCGAGACCCTCACGCGCCGCTTGGTGGCCGATGGATTCAAGGCCGCCTACCTGAACGGCGATCTGCCTCAGGCTGTCCGGACCCGCACCCTCGAGGCCTTCCGCACCCGGCAGGTGCCGATCCTTGTCGCGACGGACGTCGCCGCCCGGGGTATCGATGTCCGCGGCGTCACGCTGGTCGTCAACTACGACATGCCAGGGTCGGGGGAGACCTATGTCCATCGCAGCGGTCGCACAGGCCGTGCCGGTCGCGAGGGCGTCGTGCTCAATCTGGTCACGCCCAAGGATCGCGGACGGGTCCGTCGCCTTGCCGGTGAGGCCGGCATCACCTTCGAGACGCGTGCGGTTCCGACTGGCGAGGACGTCCGTCAGCGCGTGCAGGATCGGGTCATGGAAGATCTGGCCCGTCGCTGCGAATCGGCCGACTTCGGTGGCCTCGAGGTATTTGCGGATCGCCTGCTGGGCAATCTTGCCCCGGTCCAGTTGGTCGCGGCCTTGCTGCAGGACCTGCAGGAGGCCACGGCCATCCTGGCATCCGGCTATGACGTGCCCGCCCCGCCGCCGGCCCGGACTCGGCAGGTGTCGGCCGAGACGCGTCCGCCCAGGGCCACCCGGTCTTTCCGTGAGTCGGACGAGGGCCCGTCGTCTCCGAAGGCGCGTCGTCCGTTCCGGACCAAGGACGAGGACGGTCCCCCCGAGGCCGGCATGGTTCGCGTCAGCGTGCCGCGTGGCAAGGCCCAGGCCGTCCGTCCGGGCTGGCTGGTGCGGTACATCTGCCAGCGGTCCGGCATCACGAGCGCCGAGATCGGTTCGATTCGCCTCTATCAGGACCACAGCACGATCGACATCAAGCAAGAGGTCGCGGCCCAGGTCCAGGCTGTCCTGGGTGATGGCCCGCGCCCCGGTCGGGCTCCGCGCCAGGACTATCGCGACGAGGAAGGCGGCGCGCGACCGCCTCGCAAGGCCTACCGTGAAGAGGGTGGTGGTCGTCCTCCCCGTCCTGCCTATCGTGAAGAAGGTGGCAGTCGCCCACCGCGTCCTGCCTATCGGGAGGACGGCAGCGCGCCTCCGTCGCGTCGTCCCCGGGACGGTAATCGCGATGGCGGCCAAGGTTGGTCCGGTCCGGATCGTCCGCCTGCCCGAAAGTCCTACGGCAACAAGCCCGGGCAGGGCTTCGGGCGTCCGCCGCGCGATCGGGGCTGATCCGCTTCCGGGTCGTCCAGGTGGGTAAGTAAAGGACATGTCGCGCCGGGCCTTCGCTTGGGGGCCAGCAGCGTTGCTGCTGGTCGCCAGTCTGGTCGCTTGCCGGCCGAACACCGTCACGGCCAAGCGCCCTGCGACCGGTGCATCGACCCTGCCCGCGGACACCCTGCAGGCGGCAGCCACGGACTTCAGCGGCGTGGTGGTCGACCAAGCGGGGCGGGTTGCCGCGGGTGTGGCCGTGAAGTGCTACCTCGTGTCCAACGATGCTGCGGCCCTCGTGTCCAACGACTCGGCGGCTCTGGTATCGCCGGGCGGTGCAGGTCGCCGCCTGTCCGAGGCGAGTACGGGTGGCGTCACGGCCGTGGGCGAGGTCCTCACGGACGACCTCGGCCGTTTCCGCCTGCCCGTGATCCAGAAAGGCGCCCGTTACACCCTGCTGGCCGAACGGAACGCGGTGACCAAGGCGATTCTGCTGGCGCAGCCCGTCATGTCCGGCATCTCCCTGAAGCTGGGGCCCACCGGTACCTTGTCGGGACGGATACGCAGCATTTCGCCCGTAGTCAGGGACTTTCTCGGCACGACGGTATTCTTGCCGGGCACGACTTTCCTGGCTGCTGCCGCGGAGGATGGCTCGTTCAGTATCGGCAACGTACCCGAGGGTTTGTACCGGCTCGTCGCGATCCATCCGGACATGGGCCGTGCCGTCTCCGAGCGCCTGGCGGTGCTGCCCGGCGAGACCACCACCGTCACGGGGATGGTCCTGGATACGCCGGTGCCGGAAATCCGGACCTTGTCCCCCAACCCGGCCGTCATCGGGGAGCGGGTCCAGGCAACGGGCCTTTCCTTCGGGGCGTCTCGTGGCGCGCGTGCCGAGGTCCTGATCAACGGCGTGGTTGCTCCCGGCCTCGAGTTGGCAGATGAATCCATGGCTTTTGTCGTGCCGCTTGGTGCGGGGTCCGGCGAGGTCGCCGCTCGGATCGGCAGCCTGACGGGACCGGCGCGCAGACTCGACATCATCGACGGACTGCGCCTTGAATTGGCTCGTCCTGTCTCGTCGACGGCGACTTGGTCCCACGTGGGGCCGTGGCCTCTCGCGGTGGGGGCCACCCGCAGCATCCTGTTCCAGGGCTCCTCGCGCGGTGGCACGTTTGCGACCATCCAAGCCGGTCCGTCGGGCATCCAAGTCCTACCTGACTCGGGGTCCGCCTCCCTCACGGGGGGCTTGGTTCAGGGACTCGCTGCAGGCACCGTGCGTTTCCGGGCGCGCCGGGGCGAACTGGATGCCGTGGCAGCGATCGAGGTGGTGCCGTCCATCGCCACGGTCGAGCGCCTGCCGGGTCTGTCGCCCGTGCTCGCGCCCTTGCCTGTCGCCGAGGCCACGCCTCTGCCCGGCCTGTCCGTCGCGACGCGCCTCAAGCCCGTGGCCCGTCACGCGGATGGTTCTTCGTACGACGGCCCATGGTCCTGGGAAGTGCTGGCCGGCCCGGTCCGTGTGGACGGGACGGGGCGTGTCGAGGCGATGGTCGGCACTTACGACACGACGGCACGGGTCCGGGCGCGTCCGCTTGCCGACCCGGATCGTGCCGTCGACCTGACGGTCGAGGTGCGCAGCCAAGGTGAATTGGTGGTGGAGATCCAGTGATGCTCCGTACTTCGCGCGCCTTCCTGCCCGTGCTGCTTCTGGCGGCCTGCCAAGCCCTGCCCACTGCGCCTCTGGCCAGCCAGGCCAGCCGGGCCGCGTCCGCCGTTGCCCAACCGGGATCCGTGGACACCAAGGCTGCCGTAGCAGGGGGCGTCGTCCCGGATGAGGCCGCGCAGCCCGAAGCTGCCTGGCTGTCCGCCTCCGAAGGCGAACTGCTGGTTCGCGTCCGCTGGCCCGAGTCCGGCCGTGCGGTGCAACTGTTGCCGCGCAGCACGGATCGACTCGATCTGGTGCTTTCGACCTCGGCCGGTGTCGAGCGTGGCCGGGCCTTGCTGCTTCGCCAGCCGGGCGTGGCCGTTGCCGAGGCCACCATGTCGGCCCGGACGGGAACCAATCTGGTCCTCGAAGCCGAGGCGCGCGACGGGGATGGCGTGGTGGTGGCCAGGGGGCGAACTGAAGGGATCACGACCGCACCGCATGTAAGGACACCCGTCAGCTTGTTGCTCGAGCCGCTCTTCCGGCCTGTCCTGACGCGCTTGCGCCCGGCTGTTGCGGGGCCGGGAGCCAAGCTCGTCCTCGAGGGCTCGTTTCCCGTCACGGCCAGTCGTTCCGTGAGCGTGTCCTTCACGGGTGCCGCAGAGCAGGTCGCCAAGGCTGCCACGGATGCCCTCGAGGTGACGGTGCCCGAGGGTACGACCGAGGGCACGGTGACGGTCCGGGTCGACGGCGTGCCGAATCTGCAGGCATTGTCTTTTCGGCCCTTGTCCTCCGTAGGCTTCGTGGCGACGGGTGACATGCGGCCTTGGCCCATCGACGGGCGCCTCTACGGGTGGTCGGGCGGGGAGTTTCCATTCGCCCCCACGGGTGTGGTCGGGAGCGGCTCCCCAGAATGGCTGCCATCGGAGGCGGCACGGGTGGAGTTGACTGGCGAGGGTGCCTCCCCGGATGGTGTCTGGCGGCCTGTGACCTCGGGTGATGGTCTCCTGACCGTGACTTCGGGTCGTCTCGTGGCGACGGGCGACCTGCGGGTCGGCTTCGCGGCTCCCCCCTTGTGGTCGATGGCTACCGGAAGCAGCCAAGCGGATCGGGGTGTCATGCTCGTCGATACCGCCGAGGGTTGGCTTGCGGCTTGGGAGCCGCTGGCCTTCAGCGGCGCTCAGACGATTGCCTTGCAGCCGATAGCCGCAGATGGACGTCAGGGTCAGACCGTCGCCTATGTCATCGACACGTCCCCGGGCGAACAGGCCATGGCCCTCGCGCGTGTCGGTCCCTATGTGGTCCTCGCAACAAGGACGCCCGAGTCCGTGGCAACCGGTTCCGTGACCATCGGCCTGCTTGATCCGGATGGCCGTCAACCAACGGGTGTCGAGGATCGGACCGTAAGAATCTCGCGCGAGGGAGAGGATCTGCGCCTGGGTACCGTGATGGTGAGGGGCACGCGGGTCCTGCTTGTCTGCCTTGCACGCGCGGGGCTCTCGTGGCGCCTGCGTACCCATGCCTTCGAGACGGCCGGGGGACGCTTGGCCTTTCTTGGCAGCGGCGGCTTCGGCTTCTCGGACGGCTCGGGCATGAACTTCGATGCCCCTTCGAGCGAGCGTATCGCGGCTGTGCCCTGGGGGGCGGGCTATCTGCTGTGGGCCTATGGCACCGCTGCCTCGGCCGGTAGCGGCCAGCGCATGATCGTGCGTGCCCTCGTCGATGCCGCGGGTAGCGTGGTGGCTACCAACGTGCTCGGCGTGACCTCGGGGCCTCGGCTGCCGGCGATGGCGCCCAGGCCGGACGGCGGTGCCTGGCTGGTTTCCGTGGCGCCCGGTTCCGGCGAATACCAGCTCCATGTCCGTGGCTTCGCGCATCCGGGAGGCCTGCCGGCCGACCTCGAGCCAGATGCGCCACAGGCCTCGGAGTCCATGCGCTTCGGTGATTTGCCCGGACCGATTCCGCTCATCGGCGTCGGTGATGCCTTGGTCGATCCCATCCAGCACACACCCTCCATCGTGCCCTTCGGGGAGGCCCTGCTGGTCGGTGCGACCATCCGACGCCCGGATGGCAAAGGGTATCGTCCCGTTGTCGTGTGGGTCCGGGCCAAGCGGGTCGATGCCGGCAGTCTCACGCTGGTCGTGTCGCAGGTCCAGCCATTGGCGGACGAAGGCAATGCAACCCGCTTGGCCCAAGATGCCTCGGGCGTGCGTGCCATCTGGCGGACGGCCCAAGGCGAGGTCCGGACGTGCCGGGTGGTGATTCCCGAGTAGGCGACGACGCCCTGATCAGGGCGTGCGGTGGCCGCGGATGGCGGCGTCGATTTCCTTGCGCGGATCCCGGGGCGCGTCGCCACGACGGTACAGCAGATCGGGCGCCTTGGGTCCGGACAGCCGCATCTCGGGCACGATGACGGTCTCGGGGCCGGCAAGCCGGGCCATCGTCGACAGCTCCCGAGCCAGGTCCGTGTCCATTTCCTTGGCAAGACCGGCCAGCAGCCGGGCCCGCTCGGCGGGTCCCGCCTCGCGCATCTTGCCAAGCAGATCCACCAGGCGTTCGCTCTCGCGCCATGCCTCGGCATCCTGCCAGAGTGGCCTGCCCGTCAGGTTCGCGTAACGCTGGTCCGGCGTTGGCCCCTCGTTGCCGGGGCCATTGGGCTGGGGACCTTGCCGCAGCAGGGCCATGACCTCGCTGTGGTCCGCGTGCGCCGTGGCGAGCCAAGGGGTCCGACGCCAGATCGAGGCCTTCTGACTGTCGAAGAGCACCGGTTGATCCCACGGGCGGTCGATCTCTTCGTAGGCCGTGGCAAAGGCTTCGCGAATCCGGTCGGGGGCGGCTTGATAGAGCCGCTCAAGGCCCTCGGCCGTGACATAGGCCTCGACGCGCCGCTCCGACTTGCCAAAGGCGTCCAGCGTCTTCTCGTCGTTCTCCAGTCCGTCCGCGCTCTGCCGCAGGTCGAGATGTCGTGCCAGCACCAGGAAGCGGCGGACAGCCCCTTCGGTCGTGTTGAGATCGACCTTGATTTCCTGCTTGCTGCGCAACCAGGTCTCCCGGGTTCCCCCGGATTCGGGCGTGACGGAGAGCAGTTGTCGTTCCGTGCGCTTGCGGCCCGAGAACCAGCGGGTGACGATGTCCTCGTGGGCGTGCAGCAGGTCGGCACGATCCACGACCATGACGCCTTCTGGCCGGGTCAGCCGGCCATGGCCGGTCTCGACCTGGCGTTCGTCGTCGAGCAGGGTCAGGCCGCCGACGCGGGCATCGATATCCCTCCTATCCGTCTTGGCCTGCTCGTTGTAGGTGATGGCGCGCAGGGCTGGGTCGCCCTGGGCCGCCGCCTTCTGGGCGGGGCGCAGGTCGAGGGCCAGGGCTGCCTCATAGGCGTGCTTGCCAGCCGGCGTGTCCAAATCCATGACGAAGGTCTGGATCTCACGGTTAGCCGTCCGTTCCGACACGGCGATCGAGGCCTCTGCATTGAGCCAGCGTTGCGCTTGTGTCGTCAGCGACTTGCGGGCGAGTTCGCCGGCAGCGCCGCCCTTTTCGGGTAGCTGCGGCACGGGTCCCGACAGGCCGGCGCGCGCGGACAAGGCCGTGCCCTCACCCCGGCTCGTGACCTCTTCGACGGAGACGGCGACACGGTTGCCATCCAGGCGCTTGACCTTGAGGGCCAGCTCCATATCGCGGGATCTGTAGGTGTCGATGCCCACCGAGACACCCAGGTCCCACGCCCCCGCCAAGGGCACGACATGGTCGGAAAGGCGGGCGCCCGCACTCACCGCAAGGCGTCCCCGTCCCCGCAGCTCGACCTCGGTGCCCTCGGCGTAGGCCATCGCTTCCTCGGCACGGAAGGGGAGGTGGAGGCCCAGGTCGGCCACGGCCTGCCGGACGGGGTGGCGGTGGGGCGAGAGCACGGACAGCGCAACGGAGCCATCGGTCGTGAAGCCGACCGTCGCGCCGGCACCCAGGGCCGGAATCGAGAAGGGGTAGCCGGCCCAAGGCTCGACGGCCCCGCGGACCTCCGCCCACGTCACGGGTGTGCCAGCCTCGGCCATCCGCCGGCTCGTCTCCCGTCGATGGGGATCGTCCTGCACCCTGCCGTCCGTGTCGCGCAGGGCCCGGACGCGGAGGCCAAAGCCGACGCCACCGGGACCCCCCAGTGACAGGCTGGGGGGACGCACCCCGTAGTCGCGGTACAGCACCTGGTCGCCCAGACGGGAGGCAACCTTGTCCATCAGGTCGCCAACCCGGGTTCCCGAAAGCGACAGGATGCCCGAGCGTCCGTCGCCCTCTGCCCGAACACCGTCACGATTGACGCTGCCGCCGGCGACCCAGCGGTCCAGTTCAGCGGGTGGCAAGGGGCCCGTGCCAGCCGGTATGCGTCCCGATGGGGCGGGTACCGTTGGCGCGGCGGAGAGACGGATGGGGCCTGCAGGAGTCGGGGGCATGGTCTTGTCGTACCCGCGATGGCGGGGCGTGCCACGGAGGCAAGGCAGCGACCGGGCCGTGGGGTAGGATGGGAGCGTGCGGTACATGGACCACGGGGATCGCGCGAAGGTTGCGCCATCGGGCGCAGTCGACCCTTCGCGGCGGATTCATCGCATGCCGTGCCCCACGTGCACGGATGGCCGGGTCGTCGCCCTTGCCCGGTTGCGACGGCAGATCGATGGGCCGCGCGCGGAGACCATGTGGCTGGGCGCTTGCGTCGGATGTTCGCGTTGGTGGTTCGGTCTCGCGATGCAGCGCCGGGCGTGGCCCCTTCTGGAGCACGAAGGCTGGCGCCTCGCGTGGACGGTCGGGCGCTGCCCGGACCCGGTCGATCCCCTCTGCCGCTGCCAGGCGCATCGGCTCTTCGAGCGGTTGCAACTGGACCTGGGGACCGAGATGCGCACGCCTCTGGGCCTCGCGGCCGCGTGGCCGGCCGAGCGCTGGCCGATGCCGGACATGGGCGAGCTCAACGATATCTGGGGCTGGTGTTACCGCCGGGCAGAGGCCGGGCGCAGCCTGGCGCATGACGTGCTCGAGGACCTGCTTGTACTGGCCGAGCGCGGGGTGCTTCCCTTCGGTCCCGTTAGCGAGGGGGCGCGGGCCGGCGTCTGGTGTTCGCGCGTCCGCCGCCTGCTGAGCCTGCACGCCCAGAAGCATGGCGAAGCGCGGGATGCCCGCAAGCACGCCCGGCAGGCGCTGGTCATACTCGAGCGGGTCTGGACCCGAGCCGGTGGGCGGCCCGAGTGGCGTTCCCGGGTCCGACGATCCTGGCTTGAGGAGGGGCTCGAGGTCGTCCGCCATCACTTGCTCATCGAGGATGCATTGGGCGCGGCCCGCGTTGCCGATGCCCTGCTCGGGGCGCAGACCAGCGAGGATGACGACGACCCGGACCTGGTCGCGATGCATCGCGACCTTCGCACGCTGCGCCAGAACTTGCCGGAGCCTCTGGACGAAGTCCGGCCACCCGTGCCCGAAGAGCCGCGGACGCTGGTTCCTCCGATTCAGTTGCTCCTTGGTCGTGGTCTCTGGGACACCATGCAGGGGCGTCCGGGCTTGGGCAACTCGGCGGCGCGCATCATCCGCCAGTCAGGTTATGCCGTGCAGTCGCTGCCCTTGCATGAGTCCGCGGACCTCGATCCGTGGGAGGCGGCCTGGGCTGTCCGTGGACGCCTGGCGTGGCGAGGCACGATCGTTCACGAACCCGGGGTGCCGCCCGAACCGGTCCTGCTCGAGCCCTTCGATGTTGTCTGGAACCGGCTGCCGGGTTCGGTGCTGGACAGCGAGACGCTGCCGGTCTTGGCGGGGAATTGGCTGGGCGAGACGGGTTGGTGGGGTACGGCCTTGCCGTGGCCCTGGCCGACAGGTGTCTTGGTCCAGGCCCTGCAGCAGGTCCTGCGCCTGGGGGGCACCTTTCCCAAGGACAGCGCCGGCTGGCAACTGCTGTTCGAAGTCGCGGCCGGCGGCGAAGACGACGTGCCCGGTCGCCTGGCTGCCCTGCAGGGTCTCACTGCGGCGCGTCCAAGTCCCCCCAAGGGTCTGGTGGCCCTTGAGGCCCGCTTGCTGGTGCCCTGGGTCGCGCTTACGCTGACAGTTTCCCGGGACCGCCTCGGGCGTGGAACTGGCCTCGACAACCGGACTGTGCGCCTGCTTCGCCGAACTGGTGAGATGTCCTGGCGCCTGTGCCTGGATGACGATGAAG
Source organism: Candidatus Tanganyikabacteria bacterium (assembly GCA_016867265.1). Classification (GTDB taxonomy): domain Bacteria; phylum Cyanobacteriota; class Sericytochromatia; order S15B-MN24; family VGJW01; genus VGJW01. Next base: position 46,140 of record VGJW01000008.1, on the reverse strand, counting down.
AGGGCCGGGTCATGCCGGATCCGTGGATTCCCCCCCTGCTCGAGGCCGTGCATCGCTGTCCTCGGCCGGCGCTGGCAACATGCGCGTGCCTCGGTCACGAGGTCATGCGGGACTTCCTCGATCAGTCCGGGGTACCGCGTCGTTCGGATGGCCAGGCCGTGGCTGCCCGGGAGCGCCGGGTCGCCGCGTGGCGGCAGCCCGTCACCGAGCTGGTGGCCAGTCTTGCCGACGCGGCCCGCGATCGCGCGGAGCCCCTGCTGGCCGTCGAAGGGGGAGCCTTGCTCGCCGCGCGCGCCTTGTCCTTCGACGAGGGACGCATCGAGGGTGCGGGCCTGGCGCCGTGGATTCCGCATCCCGTTTTCGTTGGCGAGGGCAAGGGCCTGGGCCCTCTGGATTTCCGGGTACGCGTGGGTGGTCAACTCGTGCTCGAGGAGACGCTCGGCCGCGATCCGGATGCCTGGTTCTGGGTCGTGCCCCCCAAGGGACGCACGCCGACGTCGGTGGGTGAGGCCGCCGGGCGTTGGGTGGAGAAGACAGACCCCTACTTGGCAGATTTGCGCGCACGCGGGCATCGCGTGCTGCCTGTCTGGAGCGTCGTGCATGAAGCTGCCCGCGAGTCGTGGGATGCGGTTGCGAGCCATGTCGTGCCCACGGATGCCTTGAAGGACTGGCTGGGCCTTTCCGGCGATCGCGCCGAGGCCGACATCGGCCGGGCCTTCGCGGGTGTGCGCGGTCTGCTCGAGGCGGGCTTCTGGCTGGGCGATCCCGTCGTCGTGAGGGATACCCTCGACATGGCCCGTTGGCATCGCTGGACGACGGCGCAGTTGCTGGCCGAGCTGCAGGCGCGCCTTGCCTCGTGGCGCGTGGGCCGTCGGGACCTGGATCCGGGCTGGATCGCCGTGCTGCCGTGGCCCAATCGCTGGCGGGACCTCGCGGCCAGCGAGCTGGCCGGTGCGCCGGCACCGATGCTGCGGCAGGCCTTGCCTGCCGATGTCCGCGAAGGCATCGAGACGGCCCTGTCCGCCTTTGCCGGGCTGGGCCAGCCGCCGTTCGTGGGCCTCGACGGTGCGACGGCGGCGCAGGTGGCGTGGATTCGTCGCTTGTTGCCGGGTGCCCGGGTCGTCGGCAGGAATGACTTGTTGGCCGGGGTGCGCTGGTTCGAGCTGGTGCCCGGATAGCGCCTGTTACCAGGCGACGCCTTGCACCGGCTTCCAATTGGCTTGCCACGAAAGGCCGATGCTGGGTGTGACCGTGCTGCCCAGAGTCCGGGTCGCGTCGACCTTGCCCTGGAAGAGCAGGCTGTCGACGCCGACCCGCAGTTCGAGGCCCTCGGCCACGGGCTGTCGGTAGGCAATGCCTACCTGGCAGAGGAGACCGAGGTCCGCTTCCGTATCCTGGGGGGTCGGTCCGAAGCCACGCGCATCCACATCCAGCGTCACGCGACCGGAGGACAGGGGCCATTGCAGGGCGAGGCCAGCCTGGTAGCCGGGTTCCGGAACGCGGTCCGTGACCGAGAAGTCGCGCCGGGTACTGGCGCCGAGCCGGGCCTCCTTGAACATCCCGTTGCTTGTCCATACCAGGCCGGCACCCGCCGTCACGTCCTGCCTGCGCGGGTTGACGAGGCCCGTCGAGGCGTTGGTGCCCGGGACCAGATCCGTGGCGTAGCCGCCGTTCAGGAAGGGCACCACGCCTCCCTCCGGTGCTGCCGGACGCCCTCGGACCTCGCTGCCGACACGGGCTTCGTTGCTGTCGCGCCGGACGGTGTTCTGGCCTGCCCCCGTGATCGTGGACTGGTCCCAGAGCAGGGAGGTCGTGGTGTCCCACACCAGCCGGTGGTCTTCGTAGTGGGCCTGGCCCTTGAAGCGGGCGCGCAAGGCCTGGGCCTCGGGTGCCGTGACGAGGGCGTTGCGCGCCCCGACAAAGGCCGTGCGATTCTGGCCAGTCAGTTGTTGGCCGTTGAGCTCGATCGGCTGCAGTGACAGGCGCCATTGCGGCTCGATCGTCGCGCCATCGTCATGCAGCCATGCGCGGATCTGGCCAAGGTGGGCCGTGCCAGCCCAGCCCCGGGCTGCGGCCGCCCGCCAGCGGGAGAGCACCACGTCCTGCAACTCAGTTTGTCCGTCACCGTCGCCATCGCCTGCCTGGATGGGCGTGAATGTGCCCCGGAACAGGCCCTGGAAGGCGGCTCCGTGCGCAAAGGAGTCCGTGGTGACGAGGCTGTAGATTTCGTCGTCCAGCAGGGGCCTGCCGGCCACGCGACCCGCATCCGCGTCGGTACCCGCGATCGCCCAGGTGCCGGCCAGATCACGGCGTCGGACGAGGTTGCGCAACTGGCGGCCCGAGATTTGGCCGCGCAACAGTTGCAGGTTGGCGGGCACCCAGTCCTCGGCAATGTAATCCGGGATGTCCCCCGTCGCGACCAGGCCTCGTCTGCGGCGCGGCACCAGTGCCAGCTCGGTCCCGGTGGCGGCGCGGACGGTGGCGGCCAGCAGATTGCCCCAGTCCTCAGGACTGTAGGCCCCCTCTTCCGTGTCTTCCAGCCGCCGACGACCCGGCAGGATCAAGGCACGTCGAGGCTCGATGAAGGCGCTGCGGTGGGTCCATGCCTGCCACGCCAGCGAGGCATCCGGTGGGCTGATCCGGCTCGTGATGGGACGGATGCGCGAGGTAATGCTTGCCGGTGCTCCCTCTTCCGAGAACGTCAGGTCCAGTTGCAGCAGCCGGTCCTGATCGGCACCCGCCCGCAGCCACGCGCGCTGGGGCTGGGATGCGCCATCGGGCCGAGTCGCGGTGCGCTCCAGCGGATCCGTCTGGCTCTCGGGCTGGGCCCGCAGGATGGCGGTGCATCCGGGCACCTCGCGATCCAGGTCATCGACCTGAGTGTCGTCCATGTTGGTCAGCAGCAGAACAGTCGTGGCGCCGGCGGCCCGCGCGGCGTCGACGGCCTCACGGATGGCGGGGACGGCAGGCTTGCTGCGCCAGGGCGCGCGACCGTCGACCAGACCATAGCGACCCAGGTAGCGGGCATCCGCTGCCCCGACAAGGCCGACGGTGATGCTTCCGTAGCGGACGATGCGCCACGGGTGGACCGTCACGTCCGGCGGGGGAATCAGGTTGGCTGCGAGCAGGGGGGTGTTGCCGGCGAGGCGACGCTGGTCCTGAAGGGGTAGGCGCAGCTCGAACTTCCAAGGCACCAGGGCGGCCAGGGGATGCTGTTCGAGCCGATGGAGCGTGTCGGGCAATCCCGCGCGCCGCCAGTCGTCATTGATGTTGTCCACATGGTTGCCCAGGTCAACCCGGATGGCGGAAGAGGCCGCGCGGGAGGCTTGTGTCTCGAGTGCCGTTCCCCCGCGTGTCTCCCCGAAGGCCATCGCCCGATAGGGGCGCTGTTGCCTCAGGCCTTCGAGGCGCGTGGCCCAGACCGGCGTCCACGCCTCGGGGGGCTGCGCCCAGTCCGGCCACGACGTTGTCGCAGCATCCGTCACCAACTCCCAGACGCCGTGCTCCGCATCCTCGAGGGTGCACCACGTGAGATCACCCTGCTGACGGGCTTCCCCGGGTTCCGGCGCGGTCCACCAGCTCTGGTTCCGGTTCCCGCGCAGCAGGCCGTCCGTGCGTATGGTCCAACGTCCTTGGCGCAAGGCCCGGCGGGCCTCGGCGGGCGTAAGCACGCCATCGCGACGCCACAGGAACCAGGACCCCAGCTTGAGGGCCCCCACATCGTCCGTGAAGGCGCGCACGGTGACGTCCGCAGGCTGGGCTGCGTGCGTGCGTGGCGGCAGGTCATGCAGTGCACCGTTGGTGGCGGCGGTCGCGATGACCCGGACGGTCAGCGCGAGTGCCGTCAGCACGTGATCAGGATTCCGTCAGGGACGAGCCATTTTCAGGTCTCGTCTCGCGTTCCGGCGATGGCCGCTGCACGGGTGAACTCGCGGTTCAGGCGACCGATGGCCGAGATGCGGATGCCTGCGGGACACACGGCCTCGCATTCGCCGTGGTTGCTGCAGCCGCCGAAACCGGCCTCATCCATGGTCTGCACCATACCGAGGACGCGCGACTCGCGCTCGGCCTGCCCTTGGGGCAGCAGGGCCAGGTGGGAGACCTTGGCACCGACGAACAGCATCGCCGACGAGTTGGGGCAGGCAGCCACGCAGGCGCCGCAGCCGATGCACGCCGCGGACTCCATGGCGAGGTCGGCATTCTGCCTGGGCACGGGCAGGGCATTGCCGTCCTGGGCCGAGCCCACCCGGGCGGTGATGAATCCGCCAGCCTGCTGGATGCGATCGAGGGCCGATCGATCGACCACGAGGTCCTTCAGGACGGGGAAAGCTGCCGCACGGAAGGGCTCTACCACGATGGTGTCCCCGTCCTTGAAATGACGCATGTAGAGGCCGCAGGTCGTGACGTTGTTGACCGGGCCATGGGCCGAGCCGTTGATGACCATCGAGCACGAGCCGCAGATGCCCTCACGGCAGTCATGGTCGAAGGCGACGGGTTCTTCGCCCCGCCCGATCAGGCCCTCGTTGACGATGTCCATCATCTCGAGGAACGAGGCGTCTGCCGGGATGCTCTCGGCCTTGTAGTCGACGAAGCGTCCCTCGGCACGGGGGCCGTCCTGACGCCAGACACGCAGGTTGAAGTTCATGGCTACTTGTAGCTCCGGGTTGCCAGCTTGATGTTATCGAAGGCAAGCGCTTCTTTGTGCAGCACCGGCTGGGACAGGTTGCCCGAGTACTCCCACGCCGAGACGTGACAGAAGTCGTCGTCGTCGCGCAGGGCCTCGCCGTCGTCGGTCTGGTGCTCGGTGCGGAAGTGGCCGCCGCACGATTCGTCACGCACCAGCGCATCGGTGCAGAGCAATTCGGCGAACTCCAGAAAGTCGGCGACGCGGCCGGCCTTCTCGAGCTGCTGGTTGAGGCCTTCGCCCGATCCCGTGACGTTGACGTTGCTCCAGAACTCGACGCGCAGCGCGGGGATGCGGTCGAGGGCTTCGGCAAGGCCGTCGGCATCGCGCGCCATGCCGCACTTGTCCCAGACCAGCAGGCCGAGCTCGCGATGGAAGCTGTCGACCGAGCGCTTGCCCTTGATGGACAGGAAGCGGGATTGGCGGGCCTTGACCTCGGAGAGGGCTTCCTTGAAGGCGGGGTGGTCGGTCGAGACCTTCTTGCCCGACTGGGAGGCCAGGTAGTTGGTGACCGTCGAGGGGATGACGAAGTAGCCGTCCGCGAGGCCCTGCATCAGGGCGCTGGCACCAAGACGGTTGGCCCCATGGTCGCTGAAGTTGGCCTCGCCCAGCACGTGCAGGCCGGGCAGGTTGCTCATGAGGTTGTAGTCGACCCACAGGCCGCCCATCGTGTAGTGCACGGCGGGGTAGATGCGCATCGGCTGCTTGTAGGCGTTCTCGCCCGTGATCTGCTGGTAGATGTCGAAGAGGTTGCCGTAACGCTCGCGGATGGTCTTCTCGCCCATGCGCCGGATGGCATCCGAGAAGTCCAGGTACACGCCCAGACCGCCCGGACCCACGCCACGACCGTCGTCGCACGCTTCCTTGGCTGCGCGTGAGGCGATGTCGCGGGGCGCGAGGTTACCGAAGCTGGGGTACTTGCGCTCGAGGTAGTAGTCGCGCTCATCCTCGGGGACCTGGTCGAAGCGCCGGGCCTCGCTGCGTGACTTGGGAACCCAGACGCGACCATCGTTGCGCAGGGATTCGGACATCAGCGTCAGCTTCGATTGGTGATCTCCCGACACCGGGATGCAGGTGGGGTGGATCTGCGTGTAGCAGGGGTTCGCGAAGTAGGCGCCCTTCTTGTGGGCACGCCATGTGGCCGTCACGTTGCAGCCCATTGCGTTCGTCGAGAGGAAGAAGACGTTGCCGTAGCCACCCGACGCGAGGATGACGGTGTCGGCCGAATGGGCGCTGATCTCGCCCGTCACCAGATCCCGGACAATGATGCCCTTGGCGTGGCCGTCGACGACGACCAACTCCAACATCTCGGTGCGCGGGAACATCTGCACGTTGCCGGCAGCGATCTGACGGTTCAGGGCCGAGTAGGCGCCCAGCAACAATTGCTGACCCGTCTGGCCGCGGGCATAGAAGGTGCGCGAGACCTGCGCGCCGCCGAAGGACCGGTTGGCCAGCAGGCCGCCGTATTCGCGGGCGAAGGGCACGCCCAAGGCGACGCACTGGTCGATGATGTCGACGCTGACTTCGGCCAGGCGATGGACGTTGGCCTCGCGTGACCGGAAATCGCCCCCCTTGATGGTGTCGTAGAACAGGCGGTGAACGCTGTCTCCGTCATTCTGGTAGTTCTTGGCGGCGTTGATGCCACCTTGGGCCGCGATGCTGTGCGCGCGCCGCGGGCTGTCCTGGAAGCAAAAGCACTTGACCTTGTAGCCCAGGTCACCCAGCGTCGCGGCAGCCGAAGCGCCTGCCAGGCCCGAGCCGACGACGATGATGTCGTACTTGCGGCGGTTGGCCGGATTGATCAGCTTGGAGTCGGCCTTGTGCTTGGTCCACTTGTCGGCCAAATTGCCGCCGGGGACGTTGCCGCCCAGCGGAGAGCCTTCGGTGAAGCGGGTCCGCGTGCGGGTCGCGGGGGGTACGAGCGTTTCCGTGGTCATGGTCAGGGGTCCGATCAGAGGGCCTTGAGGTGGCCGGTGAGGACGGCGACGGGGATGGAGGCGAAGCCCACGAAGAGCAGCCAGGAGACGGCGATGCCGACCTTGCCCCACGTCGGCTTCATCCGCGCGTTCGACAGGCCCAGGGTCTGGAAGGCGCTCTGGAAGCCGTGGCTGAGGTGCAGGCACAGCAGGAACATCGACAGGACATAGAAGAACGAGACACCCGGATGGCTGAAGCCCGCCACGACCATGTTGTAGACGTTCTCGCCTGCGAAGGCCCCGTTGCCGCCGGGTGTGGCGAGCGAGGCCTCGTGGGCTGCGGTCGCGGCCGCGTGGACCGTCCGGACAGTGTAGTGGAGCAAGTGATAGATGATGAAGGAGAGCAGGGTGAGGCCGCTCAGGATCATGCTGCGGGAGGCCACCGTCGAGCGCTGGGGCGCGGCCACGGCGTACTTCTGCGGCCGGGCTGCGCGGTTTTCCCGCGTCAGGCGGGCCGTCGTCACGACGTGGAGCACCACCGAGGCCAGCAACACGGCCCGCACCACCCACTTGGCGGCCCCGTGGCCGAGGTCCTCGAGCCACTCGGCGTAGGTGTTGATGGCCTCGGGGCCCTGGAACATCAGCAGGTTGCCGGCCAGGTGGATGAACAGGAAGCCGATCAGGATGAGGCCTGTCGCAGCGACCACGGCCTTCTTGCCGATCGTGGTGCCGTAGTAGGCGGCAAGGGGGTTCGCGGAGAGGAATGCGTTTCGGGCGGCCATGGCGATCCATGCTAATCCCGCTCCGGGGAAGGGGTCAAACAGCCGTCATATCGGCGCAAGTCCGAGAAGCGCCGGGGCGATGAATCCTTGTATGAGTCCTTTTGCTTGGTCCTGGGGTCAGTCCCCTGCCCGTCACGCGTCGCCGAGGCCCGGAACCGGGCGCGAAGCCGCTCCTGCTCTCCCGCCGGCGCCCGCGCCGACATCCGCGCCCCCGGCTTCGAAGGATCGGGTGCGCCTCTCCCCGGAAGCCGCCGCCAGACGGGCTGAAGGCCTGCAGGCCGTCCTGGCCCGGACCATGGAGAAGCACGGTTTCCAGGATGCCTCTGTCGTCATACGGGATGTCGTCACGGGCGACATGGGCACGTGGAAAGCGTCATCCATCCGTCCCGGCGCCTCCATCGCGAAGCTCTACGTGATGGTCGAGATGGAGCGCCAGCGAGCGGACAAGGGCCTCGATCCCGCGATGCGCGTGCGCATCCGGCCCGAAAACATGACCGAGACCTGGCTGCCTGTCCTCAAGGTCGGTGACGAGGTTTCCGTCCAGCAACTGGTCGATCTCATGATCACTCGGTCGGACAATGTCGCCACCAATACCTTGATGGATGTCCTTGGCCGGCAGGACATCAACGCGACCATGGCGCGCCTCGGTTGGCCCGACCTGCAAATCAACCGCAAGCTTAGCGGGGCCGCGCCTATTCCGGATCCCGGCTATGTCGGCGGCCGTAATCAAGTCCGGGCGGATCAGGTGTCTGATCTGTTGGGGCGTATCGAGGAAGGCCGATTGATCTCTCCCGAGGCCTCGGCCCGCATGAAAGAGATCTTGGGCCGCCAGATGGATAACGATAAGATCCCGGCCGCGCTGCCGCCCGGTGCCCGCGTCTTCCACAAGACCGGCGAGACCTCGCGTGTCACTCATGACGCGGGCATCGTCACGCTCGGTGGACGACGTCTGGTGGTGTCGATCCTGTCCGAGCGACCACCGGGCGGCAACACCTACCGGACCTTTGCAAACGTGGCACGGGATCTGGTCCTCGAAGCCCGGAAGGAGCCTGTCTCCCCGCGTCCCTGACCCGGGGTCCGGATCACGGCGTCCCGATGCCGCGCATGGGACGATGGACCCATGATTCTGAGCTTGCCCCAGCTTTCTCCCGACATCCAGCAGTGGCTGATGGCCGAAGTGCCCGACCTGACGGGTCGGACGGCGCTGGTCACGGGCGCAAGCAGTGGCATCGGCCTCGAGGCTGCGCGCTTGCTTGCCTGCAGGGGGGCTCGCGTCATCATGGGGTGCCGCAGTCCAGAGAAGGGCGAGCAGGCTTTGGCTGCCGTTCGGGCTGTCGTGCCCGAGGCCTCCGTCGAGCTCCTGCCGCTGGACCTTGCGAGCCTCGGCAGCGTCCGGGCGGCTGCCGAGACCTTGGGTGAGGATCTCGCGGCGCTCGATCTGCTGATCAACAACGCGGGGGTCATGGCCGTGCCTCGGGCAACCACCGCCGAGGGTCACGAGTTGCAGTTCGGGACCAATCATCTGGGGCACTTCGCGCTTACGGCCCATCTGTGGCCGTTGTTGATGGCCGCGCCTGCGGCGCGGGTCGTCCATGTCAGCAGCATGGCCCACCGTGCGGGCCGGATGGCCTTCGACGACCTGATGGGTACCCGGCGCTACGACAAGTTCGGGGCCTATGCCCAGAGCAAGCTGGCGAACCTGCTTTTCACGATGGCACTGGTCCATCGCCGCGACCGTCACGAGTTCCCGGTCATGCCCGTGGCGTGCCATCCGGGCTTTGCCGCGACCAACCTGATGGGCAGCGGCCAAGGTTCGGTGGTGGCCGAGGCCTTCTTCTCGATGGGAACGCGCATTCTTGGCCAGTCGGCCCTGATGGGAGCCTTGCCCACGCTCAAGGCGGCGGCTGGCGGTGGCGTCGGGCCCGGCGACTACTTTGGTCCGGCCTTGGGGATGCGGGGCTTCCCGCGTCGCGAACGGCCGGCAGCGCATGCCTTGGTGCCCGAGGTCGCAGAGCGTTTGTGGCAGGCTTCTGAAGCGCTCACCGGACTGACGTTCACGACGCGCGCGGTGCCCTTCAACGACTTGCCTCCCGTGGTCGCCAAACCCGAGTCCGTAGAGGCCGTCGCGGCTGTTGCCGAAACGGACACGGCCGAGGGCTAGTTCGGCGGCGCGAGGAAGGGGAACGATCCCTTGAGCGGTTTGTGGCCGGTGCGTCCGTTGGGATAGGTGCCCAGATTGGGGCCGTCGTAGCTGACTCCGTCGCCCGCCGACCACGTCGCATGGGCCGACCAGTAGCCCAAGCTGATGTCGAAGGCGTCGTCCTTGATGCGCCGGCCACCCGTCAGGAATGGGGTCGCCGTCATTTCGTCGAGGGCCGTGTTCGTGGTGGTGCGCACCTGCGCACCGTAGCCGCCCGTGGTGCTGGTCTCGATACGAAGAGCATCGGGCAGGAAGGCCGCCAGCATGGCCGAACCCGTTGCATCGAGGTCGCCCGAGGCATCCTTGTGGCCAAGCAGCTTGAGCGAGTCGGCCAAGGCTTTGCGGATGCCCAGGCTCGTGCTGGTGCTCGCGACGTCATCCGTCGGCGTCATGGTGTTCCAAACGTCCTGATCCGCACCATCACGCAACAGCAGGGCCAAGCCCGGTCGCGCGGAGCGATCCACCTGCACCCAGCCGTTGGCCCCGAGGACCTCGAGGGAGACGGGTGCCGTCGGATTGGGGAGCACGCCCGCGTCCTTGCCTGCAGGGCCGGTCTGTCCCTTTGAGCCCGGCGGACCCGACGGTCCAGGACTGCCAGTTGCTCCGGTCGGCCCCGCCGGCCCAATCGAACCCGTGGCTCCGGGAACGCCCTGCGGGCCGGGACTGCCCGTGGCGCCCGAGATGCCCGGAGGGCCCGAGGGGCCGGTCGCCCCCGGGACGCCATCCTTGCCCGCGATCGTCGTCGCCGGCCGGCAGGCCACGAGGCTTGCGAGGGAAAGCCCCAAAACAAGGCCGGCCTTCATCGCGCCACCTCGATGGTCTGCCACGTGTCGAAGACCGTCGTGTTGACGCTGCCCTTGAGCAAGTTGGGCGGCAGGGACAAGGCGATGGCCAGGACGTTGCGACCTGCTGCCGCATCCGTGCCCAGGCCCGGCGAGGCGAAGGGTGCCGGTGCCGCGCCGCCCGCGGCCAAGCCATCGAGAATCGACAGGAAGCGGGCACGGTCGTGATACGAGGGGTCTTCGCGCAGGCCGGCAAATGCCCTGAAGGAAACCTTGGCCTGGCTGCCCAAGGTCAGCTCGGCCGTGTGGACCAGCGCGCCCGTCCCGGCGGGGGGCGAGGTGAGCAAGGGTTCGCCGTCGGTGTTGACCGTGACGGTCGCGGTCGCGGCAGGCGCCGCGTGTTGGATGGCCGTGATTCTCATGGCCTGTTGCGTGCCGGATACGGCACCAAAGTTGACGCTCAGCGTCAGGTCTGCGGTCCCGGCCGGTGTCGTGGTCGGTCCGCCCGTCACCCGGCCGATGTGCAGGTTGTAGCGGGCATTCGTGGGAAAGGTGGGCACGCCGTTCAGGGTCGTCCCCGGTGCCACGGTCATGATGGCGTCGATGTCGTTCGAGACGCCGGCATCCGATTGCTCCGCATCGCGGAAGACATAGAGGTCCACCAGATCCGTCTCGCGCTGGCTGGACGCGACGGGACCGTCGAAGGCATCGAAGGCTTGGGCGCGCAAGGCGGCGAAGCCGGCAATCGTGACCACGGCAAGGGCCACGGGTAGGGCGTGCTGACGCATGTCGCCAGCATACCCGCTGCTTCCGGATACGTCAGGTTTGCCCGGGGCGAGGCTTTTTCGACCAGGCCGGGCAGGATGATCACGGACACCGGTGTGTGTCGCACAAAGGCAAGTCCGGCCGCATCGCGGCCGATGGGATGAGTAGATGCCGGGCCAACTCCCGGCCTTTCGTGCCGAAAGGATGCACGTGCCGTGCCCGATCGTTCCTTGATTGCCTCTTCACATCGCCTCGCCGTCGTGCCGTCGCTTCCCGTGCAGGGGCAGTCCCAGGCGGGCGAACCGGAGGCCCTGCCCCAGGCCCTGCGCGCCGATGCCCTTGGCCTGAGCGAGGCCGCGAGGGCAGCCCACGCGGATCCCGCCGCCAAGCCCGCCGGTGACGACGCGGACATTTCCGAGCGGGGCCAAGCTCAGATGAAGAAGCTCGTCGAGATGGCCCGCCGTGCAGTGGGCGGCAAGCGACCCGGAGGCTATTGTTACCGCGCCGTGCACCTCTACCTGATGCGGGCCGGTTACGGTCACCTACTGCCGGACAGCATCCCCTGGACCCATACGCGCTACGCGCGTCAGTTCGGTGAGTTCATGAACCAAGGCGATCACGCCGCCCGCCTCGGCCTGCGCAAGCTGCCCATCGACAACCCCTATGACGCCCCTCCGGGATCGGTGGTGGTCGTGCGCCCTGGAACACCTGGTACGCGCCACCCCAAGGCCGGGGATATCGCCATTGCGGCAGGCAACGGCAAGTTCTACAACGACGGCAACATGAGCTACGGGGGGCCGGAAAACTTTCCGCCGGGCAACCGCCACGTCGTCGGGATCTACGCGCCGCTGTAGTACGGCGTCAAGGCCAGCCGTCGCGCCGGCTTGGTCCCGAGGCCTCCCGACCGGCTTACTTGGCTTCGGTCGTCGGGAAACCTTCCGCCGTGCGCCAGGCATCCCACGCAACGGCGGCATGGACGCCGGCGTACACACCGGCTGACAGGTAAATCATCGCCGCGTCGAGGGCGGTACGGCTTTCTGCCGGCTTGTATGCCGACAAGGCCGCCTTTTCGAATGCCGTCGACGCGACGGCGCTGGCCACCGCTGCCCCGAGGCCCACCCATGTGGCGCGTCCGGAATCGCCCGCCAGCAGGTGACCGGAACCCAAGGCCAGCGGCCGGACGACTGCCGAGGTGAGGATCGACGCGTTCCAGTCGGGCCTGCCGTCCGAACCGATGAAGCCACGCGGATAGACCTGCGAGGCGGCCACCTCGTTGGCGAGGGTGGCAACCCTCGGCATCAGGGCCGCGACCCAAGGCGTCACCCCGTCTGCTGGATCGCAACCTCGGGTTCAGGCATGCCAAGACTCCGATTCAGCCCCCCTGGCCTTCCCGCAGCGCGACGCCTGCACTGCCCTGGCCAAGGGCTCCTTGGGCCAGCAAATCCTGCATGGCGGCCTCGATGGCGGCTTCCAGCTGGGGACCTGTCCGGCTGAAGCCCAACACGCCCCGCACTTCCCCCAACAGTCGGTCCCGATCGAAGCCGTGGCCGTCTGCAAGCACGGCGAGCAAGGCCGCGCCGTATTCCTCGGGTGCGATCCGATCCGCCTTCAGGGCCACGTCCGTGCGGCAGCGTGGCAGGACCCGGCCTTCCTCCCGATGGATGAAGTCGCCGCGACGCACCAAGCCACCCTCGCGGAGCAGGATGGCCAAGGCCCTGTCGAGGTGCGCCCGGATGCGGCTGCCCTGTCGGCGTTGCCAGATAGCCACGAGCCTTGCCGCAAGTTCATCGACGTGGATGGGGGCCTCGACCGCCGCGATCTGGCGCAGGTGGCGGGCCAGCAGGTCGAGCGGGGCTTCGGCCAGCTCGCCGCCGGGCGCCGGCGTCAACTCGGTGACGGCCACATAGCGTGTCAGGACCGGGCGCCGGTAGGGGCGTTCGCGAGCATCGCTGCCGTCGGTCGCCGTAACGGGCGCAGCAGAGGGGGCCTCTGGGGCAACGGTGATGGACGCGGCTGCCTCCGTATTCGCCGTTTCGACTGCCGACACCGGTTGGGCCTGCCTCGCCAACTCTTTCAACCGTGCATCCAGGCGCGCGACCTCGCCGGCACGGTCCTTGAACCAGTCCGTCGACCAGACCCGCAGGATGGTCCAGCCCCGGGCCTCGAGCAGTTGCTGGCGCAGGCGATCCCGGTCCCGGGCCGTGGGGGAGCTGTGATAGCTGGCGCCGTCGCACTCGATGCCGCACAGGAAGCGACCCGGTCGCGCCGGGTCCATGACGGCCAGATCAATGCGGAAGCCGGCCACGCCGACCTGGGAGACGACCTCGTGGCCCAGCCGTGCAAGCTCCCCGCGTACTCCGGCCTCAAAGGCGTTCTCGGGCAGTGCGTCGGCGTGGCCGCCCGGAAGGTCCAGATGTCCGGTCTGGGCGAAGTGCAGGAAGGTCCGCAGCAGCCTTGGTCCATCCGACTGCGCGGGACCCAGGCGCAGGTCCTCGGCAAGGATGGACGCGTAGACCGCCATCCGCTTGCGAGCTCGCGAGGCGAGGACGTTCAGCCGGCGCCAGCCTTGGTCCTGGTTCAGGGGACCGAAGAGCTGGTGGATGCGACCCTGGCTGTTGCGGCCGTAAGAGACCGAGATCAGGATGACGTCGCGCTCATCGCCCTGAATGGTTTCGAGGTGCTTCACGAAGAAGGGCTCGGGCCGGTCCCGTCCGAAGAGGGCTTCCAGATCGGGCTCTTGGCGGCGCAGGCGGTCCACTTCATCGAGGATCAGCTGCTGCTGTGCCTGGTTGAAGGTGCCGACGCCCAGAGACAAGTCGGGGTGCCGGCGGAAGTGAGCCATGACGGCTTCGGCCACGGCACGGGCCTCGCGAGGGTTGCGGCCCTGCCCCTCATAGATGCCGTCCGCGACGTGGTGGAAGGCAAGCCCGAGGGTCTCTGATCGCGGCAAGGGCGACGGGGGCGTCAGCAACTCACCGTCGTAGCACTGCACGTTGGAGTATTGGATCAGGGAGGGGTGCTGGCTGCGGTAATGCCACTTCAGGCGGCAGAACGGGATGCCCGCCGACACGAACTCCTCGAGGACGCTCTCGGTGGTTTCCAGCAGGGGCTCGCCGTCCTCGTCCCGAGGAACTTCCTCGTCGAGGGCGATCTGGAAGAAGTTGGTAGGCGGCAGCTGCCGGGGATCCCCGACCACCACCAGCTGGCGGCCCCGCGCGATGGCGCCGATGGCGTCCTGAGTCGGCAACTGCGAGGCTTCGTCGAAGACCACCAGGTCGAAGGCTTCGATGTCGGGCGGCAGGAATTGGGCCACGGTCAGCGGGCTCATCAGCAGGCACGGCTTGATGGTGCGGATGGCCCTGCCTGCCTTGCGCATGGTCTCGCGCAGCGGACGGTGGGCCCGCAGGCGATTGACCTCGCGCCGCAGGATCTGGAGCTCGGCCTGCAGGTCCGGTTGGCGGAAGGCCTCCTGCAGGCGATGCCGGTGTCCCGCCACCAGGCCGAGGCGATTGTCCTGCAGGACCTGCTGGTCCAGCTTGCGGAAGGTGTCGATGTCCTGCTCGTGCACCGGACCATTGAAGCTCGCGAGCACCGGATTGCCGGCCACCAGGGCATCCAGGCGCTCCACTGCCGCGGCCCGCTGGAAGGCTGCCGCAGCCTGCGCTGGAGGAATCCTGCCGTCGTCGACCGCCGCGAGGATGCGTCTCCCCTCCGTTGCCAGCACCTGTTGTCGCGCACCTTCCCACGCCGTCCAGCGTGGTCCGTCCGCAAGCCGTGCCTGCAGGGCTTCCACCCGGCGATCCGCCTCATCGAGGTCCTCGTTCGCCAGCCATCCCTCGGGCCAGGCCACGGCCTCTTCCAGAGATCGCAATGCGGTGCGCAGGGCTTCCAGCCGCTGGCGCAAGGCCCGCAGGTCCGAGACCTCCGGATGCCGTTGGCCCGCGACCCCGGCAAGAGGCTCCCGGGACAGCTGATGGCGCACGCAAAGCGCTCGGAAGGCCACCATCCAGTCCATGGCCTGGCCCAGGGCCTCGGCATCGGTCGCGGTGCCGCGCCACAGCCCCCCGAAGACCCTTTGGCCCTCGGCAGCCATGGCTTCGACGGCGGCGACCGCGTCGCGCCATGCCACCACGTCGGCCAGACGTTGCTCGGTATCGGCGGCCGACAGTTTGTCGCCGAGGTTGGCCCAATGGCGCCGCAAGTGCCGGACCCGTCCGTCCAGCAGGGCTCCTAGGCCCCACAGGCGTTGCCGGGCCGCCCGGACATGGGCCAGGTCGGCCGACAGGGTTTCCCGGGGCAGCGCGGTGCAAGCGTCCCATCGGCCCTCGGCCCAGGGTGCGATGGCCTTGCGCCGGTTGGCCAGGGTGCGCAGGGCCTCGAGGGCTGCCGTCGCGGCAGGGGGGGGCGCCTGCCACGCCTCGTCCAGCATCGGCAGGCCGGGTGCCTCGGCCAGCATGTCGCCCAGGCTCGCGGCCATTGCGAGGTCCGACAGCTTGCGCAGAGGCGGCAGGCCATAGTTGCCAGCCACGGCCACGGCCGCATCTCGGGCCGTATCCAGTGCCTGCCTGAGCAGGCCCGCGGCCTCGTCGATGCGGGCCGTGCGGTCTTCCGTCAGCAGGATCAGGCGGCAGCCCCGCCACGGGTGGTCGGCCGGATTGCCAAGCGCCGTGCCGGTCTGGCCCAGGGCCTCGAGGGCTCGGATGGCCTCGCGCCAGAGGGTCTCGTTCCACGCTGCCGGGGCGCCCTCGAGCGTACACCGTGGTGCCTGACGGACGGGTTCGAGCCGGTCCATCCACATGCGCGCCGACAGCCCGCCCTCAGGTGTCGTCTGATGCAGGGCTCCGAGGTAGGCCGCGAGGCGCGCCCGGCTGTCCTTGAGGACGGGGCCCGCGCCCGAGGGTGGGGTGACCTGCGCCAACGAGCGATCCAGGGCCTCCCCGATGCTGGCGAGGACGGCGCGGCGTGTCGCCTTGGCCGCATGAAGCTCGAGGCAGCATTCGCCCAGGCCGGCCGCCGCCAGCTTGGCATGGACCACGTCGAGCGCCGCCTTTTTCTCGGCGACGAAGAGGACGCGGCCCCCACGGGCGAGGACCGAGGCGATCAGGTTGGTGATGGTCTGTGACTTGCCCGTGCCGGGCGGACCTTCCAGAACCAGGTCATGGCCTCTGGACACCGCGGCGACGGCGCGCAACTGGCTGCCATCCGCATCGACGATCTGGGGCGTGTTCTCCGGGGGGTGGTCGCGGTCCAGATCGAGGTCGCGCATGCTTGCGGGCAGGCCGACCATCTCGTCGACCTTGCGTTGGAAGAGCCTGCTGGCGAGGGGGTGCGCGGCAAGGCCCGGCGCGAGCACGTTCAGGTCGCGATACATGACGTACTTCGCGAAGGAGAGCGTGGTCAGGACGACGCGGTGCTCGATGGCGCCCTTGTCCATCCGGCCGATTTCCCGGGTCACGTCGTCGAACCACGCCGCCAGGGGATCGGGTTGTTGCTCGTCGGGCGGGTCGAGGTCGTCGGGCAGGGCCGGAAGTTCGATGCGGTGGTGGTGGCGCAGGGCTTCGGCCAAGGTGGGGTTGACGATGGGGTCTTCCTGGCTGGCCTCGAGGTGGTAGCTGCCACCGACCGCCCTTCGTGAGAGGGTCACCGGCAGCAGCAGCAGCGGTGCCAGCAGCGGGGTGCCCGGCTGGCGCGGGTCGACCCAGCGGATCTGCCCGAGGCAGAGGAAGAGGATGCCCAGGCCCTGGTCTTCCCGTGCCCGGGCGGCGGCATCATCCAGCCGTCGCAGTGCCCCGTCCAGGGCATGCCGGGTCATGGCGACGGCCAGGCTGGCCTCCGGGACGCCCGGAGCAACCGCAGGATCTTCCTCGGTGCCTTCGGTCGTTCGGGTCGCGTGGAAACCATATCGTTGCTCGTCGAGGACGAGGTGGCGCAGGGCCTGCACGGGATCCGGGCCCTCGCACGCCAGCGCGCCGGGACCACCGGTCTTGAGATTCAGGGCCCTGTTGCGCAGGGACAGGTCGAGCAGCCTGCGTTTCCATGCCTCGACCGAGGCTTCCGCGCGTGCCGTGATGTCGGTGGAGGGAGAGACAGTCATGGTGATGTCCTCACCTTACCCCAAGCAGGACCGGGGGCCGATGCTCACGGCATCCGACCCCCGGTGTGCGCATGTCAGAACGACAGGCCGGCGCCGCCTCGGACATGCCAGACCGTCTGGGGCCCCGTGCCGAACGTGTAGGTGCGCGCGCCCGTCTCGACGAACGTGTCGAGACCCAGCACCTGCAGTTGCAGGCCGACGAGGCCCTGGGCGGACTGGCCCAGGAAGCCGCGGGCCGTTTCCGTGGTCACGCTGTTGGCTATCTGGTTCTCGGTAGTCGTGGCGCTTTTGTCTTCCGCGATGGTCTCGACCCGGCGCACACCGGATTCGACGCTGCGGGTCCGGCTGCTGCCCTGGCCACCCAGAGCAGGTGCCCAGCCGACCTGGCCGTAGATCGTCGCACCGGACCCAAGTGCCACGTGTCCCTCGGCGCCCAGCAGGGGGCCGAACATGACCTCGGTGGTGTCCACCGTGACGTTGCTGGTGGCGTTCAAGCCGTTGAGGACCGAGCCCTTGGCCGCGCCGTCCGCCGTCGTGGTGAGGGTCTCCAGCTCCGAAAGCTCGGCAGGCTTGCCGGTGGCATCCACCGTCTGCTGCACGAACGAGGCCGAACGCACGGCCGCGGGCACGGTGAGGCCGCCCACGAGGCTGATTTCGGCATCAGGACGACGCATGACGGCCATGCTCGTGGCCGCCGTCATGTCGTAGATCAGGAGCGAGGCCGCGTGACGGTAGGCGATGCCGCCCGTCGACTTGAAGGTGCTGGTGGTGCCGGCATTGTCGACCGCCCCGTCCCGTACCGCAAAGGTACCACCTGCCTGCGCCAAGTTGCCCAGCCCCGTGAACGTTGTCGTCGTCGGGGCGGGGCCGACAGCGGGCTGTTGGTTGGCAGGAAGCGGGACAGGGAAGGTCAGGGCTACCGATGCACCAAGCACGCCCGCCAGCAAGGATGAGACATCCAGGCGATCGCCCAGAGTCTTCGCGGTGGTCTTCGTGCCTTCCGTTGCCACGGAGGCGACCGCATCCTTGTCTGTCCGGCCCAGGCTGCCCAGCGCCGTCGTGGATGTACCGGAGGAGAACCCACCCCCGTCGATGCGCAGGCTGGTTCCCCAGCCCTCGCCGCTGCGCCAGCGCAATCCGAGACCGTAGCTGGCACCCAGCCCGCCACCCAGCGTCGTGCTGGTGACGTCCGAGGTCACCGTGCTGGCGTTCTTGGGCGAGGGATCGATGTCGTTGACGATTTCGGCCGCGGTCTTTGTCCGCACGGTCGCCGTGCCGGCTTGGCCGTGGGCACCGCCAAGGCCGATCCCGATGTCGATGGAGAGTCCCGTGTGTCCCTTGGCCTCGGCGACCTGGGCGGGCATGCCGGCGCTCACGGGCGCTGCTGCAGGCTTGAGCGGCGCCGGGGTGCTCAGCGAAGCTGGTCCGCCGCTTCGCTTGACCTGGGCGTTGGCCTCGGTCGCGAGACCGACGATGCCGACCGAGAAGGCCAGCATGGAGAATACTTGCCGGTTCGTCCGCCGCATTACTCGTTACCTCCGAGCATGTCGCCAATCATCCCGAGGGCGGATCCACCGCCGCTGCTGCTGCTTCCTGGACGGATGCCCGCCGCCGAGACGACGGCGCTCGCCATCCGTGAGAACGGCATCGACTGCAGCCAGATGCGGCCGGGACCGACCAACGTCGACTGGAACATGCCTTCGCCGCTGAAGAACATCGACTTCAGGCCCCGGACCAGCTCGATGTCGAAGTCGACCGAAGTCTCGTAGGCCACGACGCATCCGGTATCGACGCGGAGACGCTCGCCGTCACGCAGCGACCGCTGGATGAGCGAGCCACCGGCCGACAGGAACACCAGGCCGTCGCCTTCGAGCTTCTGCATGATGAAGCCCTCGCCGCCGAAGAACCCCGCGCCCAGCTTGCGCTGCAGATGCAGGCCGATGCTGACGCCCTTGGCCCCGCAGAGGAAGGCTTCCTTCTGCGCGATGAGCGTGCCGCCGACCGTATCCAGCGAGACGGGAACGATCTCGCCCGGCTGGTGGGCCGAGAACGCGACCCGGCGCTTGCCGGTGCCCTGGTTGTGGAAGATGGTGACGAACAGCGACTCGCCCGTCAGCAGGCGCTTGCCCGCGCCCAGCAGCGAACCGAGGAAGCCGCCGCTCTTCTGCGACCCATCCCCGAAGAGCGTCTCCATGACGATGCCATCCTCGGCCCACAACATGGCGCCTGCCTCGGAGACAGCTGCCTCGCCCGGATCCAGTTCCACTTCGACGTAGTGGACGGTTTCGCCTTTGATTTCAAAGTCTACTTCGTGCATCTGCGGCATCGTCTGCCCTCCTTCGGGGTCGTGCTAGGGTTCATTGTGCCTGATCCGGGCGAGGAGGTGGGTTCGTGAAGGTCTGCGTGTTCGGGGCGACGGGGTCGACAGGGCGCCATGCCGTGCGCCTGGCGCTCGAGGGGGGTCAGGAGGTGGTGGCGGTCTGCCGCCGGCCCGAGGCCTTGGACGTGGTGCACGAGCGTCTCGAGAAGCGCCGGGGGGATGTACTGGATGCCGTCTCGGTAACCGAGGCCGTCGCGGGGTGCGACGCCGTGCTGTCCGCACTGGGCATGCGGTCAGGCGAGCGGGACCGTCTGGTCTATTCGGAGGGCATGCGGCACATCCTGGCAGCCATGGCGACCCATGGCGTCCGTCGTCTGATCGCCGTCACGGCTGCCGGGCTCGATCCTTCGCCCGACTACCAGCTGCCGTGGATTTTCCGCGCCATCATCGAACCGCTCTTCCTCAAGCCCGTCTTCGCGGACATGCGCCGGATGGAAGCGTTGGTCCGCGAGGCGGACATCGATTGGACCTTGGTGCGCCCGCCGGGCCTGGTGTCGGGCAAGCCCCGGGGGCGCTGGCAGGTGCGGGCTGGTGTCGGGGTTCCGGGTTCGGCACAGATCGACCGGTCGGATCTGGCGGGCTTCATGGTGCAGGAGCTGTCGGAGGGAGCATGGATTCGCCAAGGCGTTGCTGTCGCTTGGTAAGACGATGGTGTGTCGGTTTGTCACTGTCTAGTTGACAGTGTTTGTGTCTTGTGAGAGGTTGGGGGCATGGCAGCCCCCGACCGAACCCTGAAGCTGGCCGGGTTGGCCCATGCAGCCGGTGTCTCGCCCCGCACGGTTCGCTACTACATCCAGCGGGGTCTCTTGCACGCCCCCGATTTCCGGGGGGCCGAGACAGCCTATGGGCGGGAGCATCTGCTGAGGCTCCAGGCCATCCGGCGGCTTCAGGACCAGTTCTGGCCCCTCGATGCCATCGGACGGGCCCTTGCGCAAGCCGATGCCCGATGGCTTGAGGACGTCTTGGCGGGGCGCGTGACCCTTCAGCAACCCGACGGGGACCCGCGGCCCATCGAGGCACCGGAAGAAGCGCGGCTGGCTTGCCCGCCGCCGACGCCGGCAGGCGAGGCCTGGTGGCGCGTGGTCCTGGCTCCCGGCGTCGAGTTACATCTCACGGCCGAGGCCAAGGTGCGTCACGCCGCGTGGTTGGCGCGGTTGGAGGCCCTTGGCCCCCCGTGACGACTGCCGTCGTGTTCCCGGCACCCGTCCTCGCCTGTCCAGTTTTCCGTTCCGCAAGGAGGTCCCTGATGGCTGTCTCCCCGCTTGTGTATTCTCCGCTTCGCCTTGCCGGGGATGTCCAGGTACCCCTGGCCGCCGTGCGTCTCGGGGGAAGGATCGTCGGCCGCTGGGCCGAGATGCGCCTCGTGCAGGACTTTGCGCCTGCCCCGAATGGCGTGGCGCTCGAGGCCCGCTATGTCTTCCCGCTGCCGGCAGGAGCCGTCGTGACGGACTTTTCGTTCACCGTGGGCGATCGGGTGACACGCGGCAAGGTCGAGCGCCGCGAGGAGGCGGCCGAGACCTACCGCCGGGCCGTTCGGGACGGCCGCCGTGCGGCCCTCGTCGAGGAGATCCGCGGCGAGGTCTTCAGCTTGTTGCTCGGCAACCTGGACCCGGATGCCCCGACCCGTGTCGAACTGGTCTTGCTGGTGCCCCTCGAGCCGCGTGAAGGCAGCTTGCGCTGGCGCATCCCGACCGTCGTCGCCCCCCGGTATGCAGCGTCTGGCGGCGTGGAGGGCCGAACCGCACTGCGGCACGAGGGCGACGTACCCTATCGCCTGACGCTGGATCTCGAATTGCCGTGGACGGCAGGCCTCGAGGTCGACAGCCCCAGCCACGACTTGCTGATCCGGCGTGATGGCGACGCGGTCAAGATCGGGTTCGACGGCCCGGGCGAGCCGCTCGACCGTGACCTGGTGCTCGATATGCGTGCACCGGACGAGGCGGTGATGGCGTGGGTGCATGCCGAGCGCACTGCAGGACAGGGCGTGGTGTCGCTTTTCGTGGTGCCGGAATTGGCCAACCTCGATCCTGGCGCGGCCGAGCGGCCCCTCGAGGTGGTCTTCCTGGTCGATCGCTCGGGCTCCATGGGGGGTGCGTCGATGGAAGAGGCACGTCGCGCCTTGCGGCTCTGCCTGAGGCAGCTCAGGCCCGGGGATCGCTTTGGCATTCTGGCGTTCGACGATGCGCTCGAGACCTTCTCGAAGAAGCTCGAGACCTTTGGCCAGGGGGCGCTTGAGCGCGCCGACCGCTGGATCGCGACACTTGATGCCCGGGGCGGAACGGACATGCAGCGGGCGCTCGAGGCCGCCTATCGGCTGGCGCCCGATGCCGTCCATGTCCTGCTGACGGACGCTCAGGTATGGGGCGAGGATCAGTTGACGGGGCTGGTCGACCAGAAGCGAGCCCAAGGAGCCAAGGCACGCCTGCATGCCTTCGGGATCGGCGCGAATGTCGTGATGGGGCTGCTGCAGCGCCTGGCGCGCGCGACGGCCGGCGATGCGGTCGACATCGTGCCGGGCGAGGCCATCGACGACAAGGTTGCCGCGCAATTCGCCGCCATCATGGCGCCGCGCCTCGAGGAGGTCACGTATACGCTGGAAGGGGCCAAGCTGGCCGAGACACTGCCGGCCGTGCTGCCGCCGCTGATCGACGGCCAGCCCTTCCAGGTGCTCGCCCGCTTCAAGGGCAAGGGACCCGTCACGCTCCACCTGAAGGCCAGTGGCGTGGCCGGTGCCCTCGAGAAGGCCTATCCGCTGGTGATGGAAGACGAGGCGGCCCACGAGCGTCCCGGCCTGACGCGCCTGTGGGCGCGCGAGCGGGTCCTCGACGCCCTGCGGCAGAATCCCGACGCCGCGGAACGTGACCGCTGGGCCGAGTTCGCCGTGACCCACCAGGTCATGACGCCGCTGACGAGCTGGGTCGCCGTCGATGCCAAGGGCCGCAAGGTCAAGGGACGGCCGGTCACGGTCGATGTGCCGCTCCACGCGCCCGCGGGATGGGACGAGGACTTTTCGGACCTGCCGCCGACGTACTCCGCGGGCGGGCCAGAGCTTGACGTGAATGACATGGTTCCCTCGTCGGAGGGCATCATGGACCGGCTTCGCAATATTGCGTCTTGGAATCCCGTCGGCAACTTCCTCCGCGACGTGTTCGACACGGCAGACATGATGGATTGCGAGGAAGGCTCCCCTAGGGCGCTCTCCTTGCGGTCGCGATCGCTCCGGCCCAGCGCCCCGACCAGCGTCTGGCGGGATCTGCTGCTGGATCAGGAGGCGGACGGCCAGTGGGCCGGGGGACGTCAGACCTTGGCCGTGCTCGTCTCCCTCGCCCCATGGGTCGAGGACGAGGCACAGGTACGGGCGGCCTTCCGTCGGGCGCTACCCGGCTTGCTGGACCAGATGGCCGCGGGACTGGACCCGGTCCTGGTGAGGCTGGTCCTGGCGTTGGCCCTGGTGCTTGGTTTCGAGCGTCGGCGGGTCGATGATCTGGTCGCCCGATTGTTGCCGGCCGGGTTGCAGCAGGGCCTAGTCCGCCAGGTGCTGGCGGCATCCGCAAATCCGGACGTTGCCGCGCTGGCGACGGTCACGCCGGGGAAGAAGGATCTGGCGGGGGATCATCTGGCAGCGCCGCTGCTGGGAGAGATCCGCCAGCTGTTGCCGAACGCGTGATCAAGTACCTGGGCTCCAAGCGCGCCCTGATGCCCGCGGTCCTCGACGCCCTCGTCGGGGACCGCGGCGCCCCATGTACGGTGTTGGACCTCTTCTCGGGCACCTCGCGCGTGGGGCACGCCCTGAAGCGCCTCGGGCACCGGGTCATCGCCAACGACCACAACGCCTACGCCGAGGTCCTGGCGCGCTGCTATGTCGCGGCGGATGCCGCGGACCACATGGGCGACCTGCCGGCCTTAATCGCCGAGCTCAATGGCGTGGCCGGGACGTCCGGTTACTTCACGGAGACCTTCTGCGAGCGGGCCCGATTCTTTCACCCGCGCAACGGAGCACGCATCGACGCCATCCGGGCGCGCATCGGCAAGCTGGACCTCATGCCCGAGCGCGAAGCCATCCTGCTGGTGGCCCTGATGGAGGCTGCGGACCGCGTCGATTCGACGACCGGCTTGCAGATGGCGTACCTCAAGCACTGGGCGCCCCGGGCGCTCGGGGATCTCGTGCTTCGCATCCCCGACCTGATCCCGCGCTCATCGGCTGGCAAGGGCCTGGCGCTGGGCCTCGAAGCCGTCGAGGCGGCGGCTGCACACGAGGTCGACGTGGCCTACCTCGATCCGCCGTACAACCAGCACGCGTACCACGCCTACTACCACGTCTGGGAGACGCTGGTGCGGGACGATGCGCCCGAGGCCTACGGCGTTGCGTGCAAGCGCGTCGACACCCGCGAGCGTCGTAGCGCCTTCAACTCGCGGCCCCGCCATCGCGAGGCCTTCGAGGCCGTGCTGGGGGCGCTGCGGGCTCGCGACCGCGTGGTGGTCTCTTTCAACGACGAGGGCTATCTGGGCCTAGCGGACCTCGAGGGCATGCTGGGGTGCCTCTGGGGCGGGACGGCCCGTGTCCACGTGCGGACCATCGAGCATGTCCGCTACATCGGGGCCCGCATCGGCATCCACGATCCCAAGGGCCGCAAGGTCGGCGAAGTCGGGCGCCTGCGCAACCACGAGTATCTTGTGGTGGCAGACCGTCCGTCCGGCGTCAGGGCGTAAGGCCGCTGGCCCGGGCCACGGCGTCGGCGACGATGCGGGTACCGATCGCCAGTTGCTCGAGGCCCAGCCACTCGTCATCCCCGTGGATGGATTCGAGTTGGGCCTGGCTCGCGATGACGGGCATCAGACCGATGCAGGCCACGCCGCGGGGCCGGAGGCTGGCCGAGTCCGTCGTGCCCGCAGGCGTCAGCATGGGCGTGACGCGGGCATCGGGGACGTGGGTACGGACGCTTTCGGTCAGCGCGTCGTAGAGCGTGCCCGAAGCCTGGCTTCGCGTGCCCGGCCGGTCCTGAAGCACGCGGATGTCGAGCGCGTCGTCGCCAAGGGCGTGCTTCAGCCAAGCGAGCGCCTCGCTACTGGCCTGTCCGGGCATCGTGCGCACGTCGACGAGTGCACTGGCCTCGCCCGGCACGACGTTGACCTTGGTGCCGGCCTCGAGGACGGTCGGGTTGACGGTGGGGCCCAGAGCGGCGGCCAGGGAGGGTTGCCGCGCGACGACGAGCGGCCCCAGCAGGCCGGCCATGCCCGGCCAGCGCAACATCTGCAGGACCCAGGACGCGGGCCACGGCAGGGTTGGCGCCAAGGCTCCGACTAGTGCGTCGGCCTCGGGGATGAGGCCCAGTGGCCGGGGGGTGCGCTCGAGCCGGTCGAGGGCGCGCAGCAGACGGCGGGTGGCGCTGTCCGGACGGTCGACCGAGCCGTGGCCCGGCTTGCCACGGGCCGTGATCCGTACCCAGAACGTGCCCCGCTCGGCCACGGACAGGCCCACGACAGGGCTTCCGTCGGGTGCCACAAGCCCGAAGCCTCCCTCATTCAGGCACTCCGAGGCCTGCAGCAGTTCGGGCCTGAGCTCGAGCAGGCGGTTGATGCCCCACGTTCCCCCCGCCTCCTCATCCGCGACGGCCACGAGCAGCAGGTCCCGATCGGGGACCTTGCCGGCCCGGCTCAGCCGAGCCATCGCCAGAAATTCCATGACCGTCAGGCCCTTCATGTCGAGGGTGCCTCGCCCCCAGATCCGGCCGTCCCGGACGACGCCCCCGAAGGGCGGGTGCTGCCATTGCGAGGCTTCGGCAGGCACCACGTCCAGATGGCTCAGCAGCATCAGCGGGGGCTTGCGACCGGACCCGGGCAGGCGGGCCACGACACACGCCCTCTCCGGGGCGGTCTCGATGACCTCGGTCCGGAAGCCCTCGGCCCGGCACCAGCCGGCGAGCCGCTCGGCAGCCTCGCGCTCGCGTCCTGGCGGGTTGCTTGTGTCCACGCGGACCAGCTCGACGAGCAGCCGCGTCGCCTCTGCTGCGTCTGCGTCAGGTCTCGGGGTCGCACCTGCCGGGCTCGCGGCGAGGATGCACAGGGCAAGGGCCGCGAGGCCGGTCTGCCTCACGCGGTGAGCGTCCATTGCTGGAAATGCCGCGTGACGGGCGCGATGGTCGTCACGGCGAGCGTGCGGGACCACGTGTTGACGGCCAGTGCCTCGCGCGCCGCGGCCAAGGGGCGAAAACCCTTGCCGAGGGGACGGAAGAAGTCGTCATGGTGCATCGGCAGCAGCACTCTGGGTGCCAGCACGGCTTGGACGCGCTCGAGCAGTCCGGGCGTGGCGGTCCAGCCGGCCATGCAGAGCATCAGCACGTCGGTGGGCGCCCATTGGCCGGGCATGCCCAAGACCTCGGCGCTGCCCGAGTGGTGCAGCGATCGGCCACGCCAGCGGATCCGCAACCCGAGGACGGCATCATGCCTCCAGTCCCGCAGGCGGAGCGGAGGACGCGGGTCCTCGGCGACCTCGCCGCCGACCAGCCACTGGGTTGCCAGTGGCGCATGGGCCGAGGGCACGAACGTGACCTCGAGGTCTCCAATCCTGTGCGTTTCGCCCGCAGCCACGGGTTCGGCCAACTCGGCAGGCAGGCCTTGGGCCCGTGCCAGCCGAAGCATGCCCTGGGATGCGAGGAGGGGTGCCCGGAAGCGACCTGCGATGGGCGCCGCGTCGAGCGCATGGTCGTAGTGGGCGTGGCCGACCAGCAGGGCGGTGGGGCGCGGCAACCAGCGCGCGACGCGTTCCAGCACGGCGGGGTCCGGATCAAGCGGGGAGGATAACGTGCGCCAGAGGCCCGGACGGCTGACGAAGGGGTCAAGCAGAAGCGTGGTGGATCGGGTCTGGACCAGGAAGCAGGCGGTACCCAGCCACGTCAGGCGCAACGTGTCCGGAACCGGCGGGTCCCACGCCGCATCGGGCATTGTTTCGCGCTCAGGGCCGGTTTCCGGACGAATCCACTGCGGCATGGCCGCTGCGGCCAGGGCGAGGCCCTCAGATGTCCAGCGAGACATCGGCCACCGGCCGGAAGGTCCTGAGCTCCATGCGGAAGACGACTTCGCGGCGGTCACTCATCTCGATGGTCCGGACGTAGCCCGTGCGGCCATCGACGCGCACCACCATCGACACGCATCCGGGCAACAGGTGGGGGCCCCGGACCTCGACGTAGCCGAAGCCGCCTTGTTCGCCCAGGAAACGCGCTTGCGCAGCCGGGTTCGACAACATGGCCAGCAGGCTCTGGAGGTCCGTCTGGGCCAAGGTGTAGCCGCGGATCGAGATGATGCGCTTGTCCGTCAGGTCGAGATCGATCGGGATGGCACCCAGCAGGCCGGCAGCCCGGACCTTGATGGTGCGGCCTCCCTGCCAGAGCAGCTTGGCTCCCTTCGACGCGCCCTCGAGAATCTGGATGCGGAGCAGGCGCGGTTGCTTGCCGCGCAGGTCATACATGCCGCGAATCTCTTCGGTGGCTGACTTCTGGTAGAAGGCGAGCTGGGACTCGTAGGCACGGACGGCCTGGTGGGTGCGCAGGACACGGTCCACCCACTGCCAGGCTGCCGCGGGGTTGTCGGGTTGGGTACCCGGCAGGGGCAAGGGCATGGGGGCCTGGGTCGGCAGGGTCGTCGGCGGGCCCGAATGGCGGTCACTGCCGCAGCCGGCAAGGGCCGTCATCATCGCCAGCGCAAGCGTGGCGAGCACACGGCGTGTGGCGGTCTGGGGAGGCAAGGGCTGCATGGGTGTTAAGGGACCGTTTGCGAGTCTCTGACCCTACCTTAGCAGAACATCAGGAACAGGAGAAGTGATTTCTTATTCGTTTCTTGTCCTTGTCTTGGGGTTATTCGCTTTCCGGACACGCACGCAGGGGAGCCTTGGAGGCGACAACTCCCCCATGAATATCCAAGGCATGGCCAGCTCGATTGCGCGGACCCTTGGCATCGGCAAGCCGTCGGCAGCGCCAACGACACGTCCGCCTGAAGAGGCCGCCGGCATGGCGCGCGACCGACTGCGCCTGTCACCCGAGGCGCGGGTGCAGCATCCGGTGCGTGTCCGGCGCCTCGAGGGCTGGGATGATCTGGTTCAGGTCGTCTCGGTCGTCCTGGGCACGCCAGTCACGGCGGCCATCGGCGGTGTCGTGGGCGGCCTGATCGCCGGGCCGCCCGGCGCCGCGATCGGGGCCGTGGCCGGGGGGTGCCTGCCGGGTGCCGGCATCGGCCTCTACGACATCATCCAGAACGTGGTCGACCGCTTCCGTGGCGACGTGAAGGACTGGAACCAGGCCAAGCTCGGCGCCAAGCTGATGCTGCTCGGTCCCGGACCCGTGCTGCTCGGCGCGGCCGTGGGCACGGCGCTCGGAGGGCCATTGGGGACGGCCATCGGTGCCTTCGTGGGCGGCGGAGCCTATATCGGTGCGATCTTCGTCGGCAACATCGTCGGGCGGTTCTTCCGGAAGCCGACGCCTCCTGTCGAAGGTCCCGGAGGGGAAGTGCCCGTGCCGCCACCGGACGACACCGCGCCCAAGCCCGAGCCTGCCCCCGAGCCGACGCCCGGGCAACCATCTCCTGCCCCCTGACGAACCGTCAGGTGCGTGGTGCCACGCCCTGAAGCTCCATGGCCTTCGTGAAGACCGCCCATGGCTGGGCACCCGACAAGGCTCGCCTGTCGGGGAACACGAACGTCGGCACGGCGGTGATCCCCAGTTCCTGCGCCAAGGCGAGGCCTGCTTCGACTTCTTCGGAACGGGCGCCGCTGTCGAGATCCCGTGCGAGCACCTCGGGGTCGAGGCCAACCTGCTCCGCAACGTCCAGCAGGACCTTGCGGTCACCGATGGCACGACCGTGCCCGAAGTAGGCGGTCAACAAGGCGCGGTGGAAAGCGTCGCCCCTGCCGTGGGCCTCGGCGTGGGCCGCCGCCTCGTGGGCGAGGTGGGTGTTGGGGACGAGGTCCGGCGGAGCATAGGCCATGCCCAGGCTGGTGGTCGCCTCCTCGAGGCGAGCGCGAGCCTGCGCCAGATAGGCGGGCGGCAGGATGCGCGACAACGGGACGCCCTCGTAAGGCGTGTCCGGTCGCAATTGGAACGGATGCCACCGCAGCGTGACCGGGTAGCGGCCCACAAGCCGGGCCAGCCGATCCAGGCTGACGTAGCACCACGGTCAGACGAAGTCCGACCAAACCTCGATGATCATCACCCCCACGAGTACCGCATCCTGCAAAGACCATGCAACATGGCTGGGGCAAGCTCGAAGGGTGGAGGTGGGCCATGAGGCGTCTCCTGGTAGTCGACGACGACCCCGACCTCGCGGGTTTGTTGTCCACGTTTCTCGTGCGTCACGGCTATGCCGTGGAGGTCCGCGGCAACGGCCACGACCTTGAGGAATACGTCGTCGGCAGCGCATTGGTGCCGGACTTGCTGCTGCTGGACGTGATGCTGCCGGGCCGGGATGGTTTCACGTTGTGCCGCGACCTGCGCGCGCGCGGCCTCTCCATTCCTATCGTGATGCTGACAGGCAGGGGCGACGATCTGGATCGAATCCGGGGGCTCAGGCTGGGTGCCGACGACTACCTGCCCAAGCCCTTCAATCCGCATGAACTGCTGGCCCGGATCGAGGCCGTCCTGCGGCGCTCCGGAGCGCAGGCGCCGGTCCGGACGCTCGAGGTGATCGAGCCTGCCGTCGTCGCCAATCAGTTCGACGGCGATGAACGGACCCTGTGGCTCGAGGGTCGGTCCTATGTCCTGACGCCCACGGAGGCCCGACTGATCGAAGTCATGGCCGCTTCTCCGGGTCGTACTTTCACCCGGGATCAGTTGCTGGATGCCCTGGACGTCGCCGGGGCGCACGACGTCTACGATCGGGCCATCGATGTCCAAATCAGTCGGCTCAGGGCCAAGATCGAGCCTCACCCACGACGCCCGAGGCACCTGCATACCGTGCGGGGCCTGGGCTACAGGTTTACCTGGTGATCCGGTCCGTCGTCCTGCGCCTGTACGGTGTCGTGGCCATCGCCCTGCTCCTGTTGGTCGTGGTGGTGGTCGGGCTGGTCACGTGGTCGATCCGACGGGACGAGGCGAGCCTGCGGGCCATGGACCGCATGATGCTTGCGCAGGGCCGATGGGTTTCCGACCGGCTGATGCAAGGCCATGAATTCGCACGATTGCCCGGCGCGGGCGAGGTGGCCCGGGCGCGTGACGAGATGGGCATGGGCATCGAGATCGTCCCCTGGGATGCGGTACCGGAGGTGCTGCGTCGGGCACGTACCGAGGTCGCCATCGATGTGAAGGAAGGGACGCCGGGATTGGCTTGGCTCAAGCCGACGACACGGCTGCCCCGGGTCGAAGGCATGGGTGCCCAGTGGCCGGCTGCTCCCGGTCCGGGTGGCCTCACGGTCAAGGGGCCTGGCTACTGGGTGCGCCTGGGTTCCGTGGATCAGCCCCTCGGAGCCGCCCACGTCATCATCCCTGCACCGGTTCCCGATGCCCCGCCACTCGTCCGCTATCCTTGGCTGGGGCCCGTTGTCCTGGGTTTCATCCTGATTCCCCCGCTGTGGTTGTGGGTGGTGATTCCCCTCAGGCGCATCCAGCAGCGGGCGCACCAACTGGCCCTGGGCGATCTCGAGACGCCCGTGCCGCGGACGCGGCGCGACGAGTTCGGCGATCTCGAGGAGACTCTGGAGGGCATGCGGGCACGCCTCGCCGAGCTGATGGCCAGCAAGGACCGGCTGCTTTCGGATGTCTCCCACGAGCTTCGGGCACCCCTGTCCCGGGCATTTCTTGCCATCTCGCTGGTCCAGGCCGATGCCGAGTCGGCACCCTACGTTGCAAGGGTTCGCAAGGACCTCGAGGCCATCGAGCGCCTCGTGAGCGAGCTGCTCGAGGCAGCGCGTGCCCAGCGCCTCTCGGGCCAGGTGCGGACCGAGGTCGACTTGGCTGAGGTTGCCCGTGCCTTGGTCCGGGAGCGGGAGCTGATGCCCGAGGAAATGGACGTGCGCTTCTCGATGGCCATCTCATCGTGTCGCGTGCTGGGCGATGAGCGCCTGTTGGCGCGCGCAATGCGCAACCTGCTCGACAATGCTTGGCGCTACACGCCCACGGGGGGACACATCCTCTTTGAGGTCCGGACCGAGGGTCGGCAGGCCAGGGTCTGCGTCGTCGATGACGGTCCCGGCATCCCGGCCGAGCACCTCGACAAGGTCACGGAACCCTTTTACCGGGCTGATGTTTCCCGTGCGCGGACGAGCGGGGGGGTGGGCCTGGGCCTGGCCATCGTCAAGGGTATTGCCGAGCGGCACGGCGGCCGGCTCGAGCTGATGTCGCCCGATTCAGGCGGGACGCGCGCCAGTCTGATCCTGCCCGCCCTCTGATTCGGTGTCGGCCACGGGGGCAAGGCCCATGGCGTGATAGCCGCGATCGACGTGCAGGACGGTACCGGTGATTCCGGACGCCAGCGGACTGCACAGGAAAGCTGCCGCATGCGCGACCTCTTCCGCTGCCAAGGGGCCGGGGATCGGGGTGGTCTCGGCGGCGTGGGCGATCATCTGCTCGATGATGCCGATGGCGCTCGCCGCCCGGCTCGCCAGGGGGCCGGCGGACAGGGCGTTGACCCTCAGGCCCCAGCGCCTGCCGATGTCCCAGGCCAAGGTGCGCGTGTCGCTCTCGAGCGCGGCCTTGGCCGAGGACATGCCGCCCCCGTAGCCCGGGATAGCCCGTTCGGCGGCCAGGTACGAGAGTGTCAGCAAGGCGCCGCCCTGCGGCATCGTCGGCCCGAAGGCCCGCGCCATCGATATGAGGGAGTAGGCGCTGACGCCCACGGCCGTCAGATAGCCTTGGCGGCTGGTGTCGACGAGCGCCTTGCGAACCTCGGGGCCGTTGGCGAGGGCGTGCACCAGAATGTCGGGGCCGCGACCTTCGTGGGCTTCGCCCCAAGCTTGCGCAAGGCCGTTCACCGTAAAGTCGCCGTGCTCCCGGTAGCGTCGATCCTCGCGGACGCTATCCGGCACGTCGTCCCAATGATCCCACGCGGCATCCAGCGGGTGGATGCCGGCAAAGGTGAGCAGTGATCCGTCTGGCAGGCAGCGCGACCCGTCCAGCTTGCCCCGTTCGAGCAGCTTGCGGAAGATGCCGAGGGCCGGCGGCCAAGTGGCCACCGAAACCGTGGCGCCAGCGGCCGCCAAGGCCCGCGCGATGGCAAAACCGTAGCCGTGGTCGTCGGCGACACCCGCCACCAAGGCGTGTCGCCCCCGCAGGTCGAGGGAAAGCATCCCTGCATCCTACGGGGGCGACGGTGAAGGCGCCAGCCGGATCGGTCTTCAGGCGGCCTTGCCGTCGGGTGCCACGGCATTGACCGGCGTGGTGGCGGCGGGCTTCACCGGGTACTTGGTCGCGGCGTCGATGCGGGCCTTCTCGGCGGCGGCTTCCTGCTGCTTGCGGTTGCGGTCCGCGATCTCGGTCTCGAGGGCGGCGATCCGCTGCCTGATCCGCTCGTAGCCCTGCATCCAGATGGTATCAGCGCCACTGATGGCCATCGGATTGGTGGCGGAGGAAGCCGTGAGGGCGTTGTACCGGGCGGCACCGGCAATCTTCTCCTCGAGGGCCTTGACCCGCTCGGTGCCCGCCGTCTGCTCGGCAGCGAACTCGGTCTTCATCACGCCATCCAGCTTCTCCATCTGGTTCAGGCCCTCGAGCCGCTTGTCGATGGCAGCCTGCTTCTCGTTGAGCGTCGCGATCTCGGCCTCGAGGGCCGCGACCTTGCTCTTGGCCGCGTCGTACTTGGCCAGCAGTTCCTTGTCGGTCTCGGTGACCTTGTCGGCGGGCAGGGCCCGCAGGTAGTCGGCCACGGCATCCTTGAGGGGCATGCTGCCCACGATGTCCAGGCGCTCCTTGCCCTTGGCCTGCTCCTGCTCGTAGAGGGCCTTCTTCTCGGCTTCGAGGGCCTGGCGCTCCTTGGCGTAGGGGCTCATCTCGGCTTGGGCGGCCTTGACGATGTCGGCAGCTGCGTTCTTGAACATGTCCTTGGCCTGGGTGGTGTTCCAGGCGTTGTTGAACTCCTCGACGGACTTGGCCATCGTGCCATCGGGCATCACGAGGTCGTTGTCGGCGTTGGTGTCGGCGTCGAAGCGGCCTAGGGCGCCCGTGACCTCGCCATCCTCACGGGTGGCGGACAGCTTGCCCGAGATGTCCATGTACTTGCCCTTGTCCTCGAAGCGGACGAGGTCGCCCTTGGCACTGGTGACTTCCAGATTGTCGCCTTTGCGCTCGATCTTGCCGCCACCGGGCAGCGCGTAGGGCTTGCCGGCCTCGACGGCGACTTCCTTGTCGTTGACGAACAGCTTGTCCGCCTGAGCGTCATACCGAACGACGTTCTCGCCGACCCGGAGCGCCGCGCCCACGTTGACGGTCGAGCCGACGGCACCCAGACCCTCGACCTTCTGCTGATTGCTCTGCAGTTCGAGGTCACCCTTGTCGCTCCTGAAGAGGCTGACGGTGCCGATGTTCATGTTGTCCCACTTGCGGCCGTCGCCCGACACGAAGTGCGGGTCGCCCCAGCTCCGGAAGTCGAGGCCTGAAGCCTGGCCACGGGCAGGGGTGGCCGCCGAGTCGGCGGCGGGAAACTTCGGGCTGTTGCCGGAACCGAAGTCGGCTGCGGGCGCATCCGCAGCAGCCTTGACCGCGGGTGCTGCGGCGCTGGCCACCTGGTTGCCCGTGATGGCGGGCTTGATCGCCGGATTGGTGTTGATTGCGTCAGCCATTGTTTCATCCCCCTTTGATGAGCCAAGCGGTTGCGAAGGCCGTTCGACGAGGGTCGGTATCCATCCCCCCCGGGATGGCCCGCCGCGTCTGCACCTGTTTCGAGGTGGCCTTCGCTTGAGGGTGTTATCCGGAGAGCCGCCCCGAGGGCTGTTTGATGAAACAGGAATTTCAAAAAGGCTGAACAATGGGCGGGCTGTCGGGTCCGCTCGTAAAGCAAGCAGAGGTTCTACGCAGAAACGTCGCAACCCGCCTTTTTGTCTTCTGGCGTGGATGGTAGCGATGGGAAGCCAAGTCTGCAGGACGTCTAGCCGCCGGAGATCATCCCCGGGTGCAAGTTCCCAGAACGTGCCCGCCCTGCGAATCGGGCAGGCAGGCCGTCCACATTGCAGGATTTCAGGGCTTGATGACGATTGTCGCGGTGGCGACGGTCTGGCCCGTCTTGACCTCGAGGGTTGCCGTTCCCGCCGTCGTGAAGGTGATGCTGTTGGTAGCCTGAGGCGGTGAAGCGGACCCGCCAGAAGAACTGCTACCCCCGGGCGCCCCGCCGGCAACTTCGCCGCCGGCGATGGCGCTGGTCGACTGGAAGTCTACGAACGAACCGACATAGTTGTTATCCATGGATCCTGGGCCACCGCCTCCCGGAGCCCCCCCGGGCACTCCTGCTGCGCCGCCACTCGAGGCGCCCCCACCACTTGGTGCACTTCCCGGAACTCCCGTGACGTTGATCAGGTTCCAAGTGAGGCGCGCACCGGCTACGGCTTCGGATGCACTGTTCAATGCCTGGGCGACAAAGGTCGCCGTTGACCCACTGGCAAGCCCGGATGGGGGCACCGCCAGCGTGATGGACTTGATGGTCTGGAAGGTGTCATTGCTCTTGATGGTTTGTCCGAGGTAGCCGAGCACAACCTGATCACTGGTCGCGTTGCCGGGAACGATGAACTCAAGAAAGGTTCCGCCTGAGGCATCCAGATTCAGGACATCAACAGGTATTCCGCCCAGCTTGAGCGTCACGCCGTCCTTGGATTTCGGAAGGTAGTTTCCGGAGGCCCGTACGACAATGCCGGGCCCTGCTGCCAAGGGGTTGACGAAGGTCAGGCCGGGAACCTTGGTTGCCGTGACTGAGATCGCGACGGCTGTACGTTGGTTTGGGACGATGGTCACCATCTTCGAACCCATGCCCACCTCTTCATTTGCGGCATCAATCGCCCGCACATTGACCGTTACGAGCCCATCGATCGGCACCTGAATGTCTGTTATCGCCAGAGTCGAGGTCGGTGCACCATCCCGATTCACGGAGGCGGCCCCCAGCGGATTGCCGACCTTGTCTCTCACAGTTGCCTCGACGCGAACGGCGTTTGGGGGCAAACCTTGGCTGGTTCTGGCTGGCCAGCGAATCGTCAAGGTCAGCTCTGCCAAGCCCAGATGGGTTGGTTGGACACCAGCTACGACGGCTTCGGGCATGACGGGACCCGATTGGGCAGGCGTGGGGTTCGAAATCGCGGCGCAAGATGACAGACTCGCAGCGATGGAAGCTGAGACGGCAAGGGCAACCGGATGGTTACGCATCATTTCACTCCACCACCAGGTCGATGGCCGCGACGGCACGAACTTCTATCACCGCGGTTGCCGTGGGTACCGTGTAGCCCGCTGGGTAACTCAGGTCATCCGCAGGTCTGGCGATAATTTCAGTCCTGCCTCGGCCCACTGCCGTCACGAGCCCTGTTGCGTCAACAATTGCCACAAGTCTGTTCCTGGATTCCCACTTGGCCCTGCTGTCTGTGGAGAGGTTATTGAGCAAGACAGACGCCGTCAGTTTCAGCGTGGTTGGCTTGTTCAGGGAGTTGTTCCCGTCGGGCGCCGGCTCGTAGATCGTACTGATCATATTGCCGACAATGGAACTGCCAATCATTAACTTGATGTCGGACGATTCCAGCGGGAAGTAGGGATTGTTGCCTGGCGCAGGGTCGTTTCCGCCCGAGGACGGAGTTCCAGACGGGGGAGGGGTTGTTGCAGTTGGCACCGGCACCTGAGGGCTTGAGCCGCCTGAAGTGCCGCTGCCCGAGGCTGGTGTCGGCGCTGGTGAGGCGGCCCCGCCACTTGCTTCCCCTGCCGTTTGACCTCCCTGCGGAGCAGAGGAGGTGGCAGGGGACGGAGTCGGGCTGCTGCCCCCCCCGATCGAGCCGGACATACTGTCCGTGCCTGGTCCTCGCGGCGCGGCCGCTGAAGGCTTGGGTGCGGGCGATTTCTTGGGCACGTTCGTCGCAGCGGAACCAGGAACCGCCGTGCCGGTGCAGCCGCCCGCATGAATGGAGAGGAGTAGGAGGCCTGATACAAGTGCCCCCCGGGGTGTCACGCGTTTCATCGGGTGTCTTGCCTTCCTTGGGGTTTAGTTGATAGTGCCTGTAAAGATAGTTCCGTAGTGAGCGTTCGCGTAGTGGCCCCACATATGAATTTTATTTCCTACGATAGCGTAGTTCGGATAGTGTGTCCCTGCAGGCATGGAGCCCACCTGTTGCCAGTTTCCAAGGTTGTCGTTAGCGTCCAAGGGCGCCCGGAAGACGTATCCCTGGTTCCAAGATCCGGTGCAGTTGTTGTCGTAGCCTTCGAAAAGGTAGATGTAGTTACCGATGACTGCCGTGTTTCCTGCGTAAACGTTGCAAGGTGTTGAGCGTGACAAGTACTGGAATCCGTTCGTGATGGCCCCGTTCTGGTCGATTTCCGCCCGATACATCCAGCCGTAGTGTCCGTGGTCCCAGGGTCTGTAGCCGGCAAGGCAATAGATATACCGTCCAGCCGTGACAAAGTGGCCACCATAGATGGCGGAAGGCAACCGCGAGACATTTTGGAAGGGCTGAAGGCTTCCATCGGCATTTATTGCTGCGGACTGTATGATGTCCGTATTCCAGTAGCCGCCAAAGCTATAGACATAGTTTCGGATGCGCCTGAAATAGCCAACATAGTAGATGTTCTGGGACATCGTGATGCCGGAAGGCGAGAAGTTGCCGGCAAAGTCGCCGTTGTCAAGAATCTGGGCTCTATTTACCGCGTTATATCCGTAGCCGCCCGGATTATAACCAGCATAAGCGTAAAAATAGTTACCAATCACTTGTGCTTGGTTGCTGGGGCCTTCGCCACCATACATATTCCAGGTCCAGCCTTGACTGACGCCACTCATGACAGACCATCCACCCAAGGAACCATCATCGCTCAAGGTGCAACGCTCGACACTGCTGTTATATCCGTTGCTGTTTGAATACCCTCCAGCCGCGTAGAGGAATCTCCCCTTCCGGGCGATGATTCCCCCTTGATGGGACTGGTTTGTCGTCGTCGAGGACTGCCAGCTGGAAATAGTGCCGCTCAGCACCGTGAATCGGCCAGGGCTGGTCGCCCCACCAGTCTTCCGGGTAACTGTCAGGTCTCCCGTAATGCTGCCGTTCGCCACCGCTGCCGATATTTCGGTGTCTGTCCACGCGAGGATGCTCGCCTCCGTATTGCCAATGGTCAGAGTTCCCCGTTCTTTGCCGAAGTTCGTGCCGGTTATCTGGAGTTCCCCTCGCGGGGCACCAGCCCTCGGAAACCAGTCCTTGATGACAGGTCTGAACTCGATTTTGATATTGAGCTCATTGCTGTTGCCCGCGCTGGTCCGGACACTGATGGGTCCCTTCGTTGCATCTTCAGGCACCTTGAAGACGAGAAATTGCTCGTCGCACGTGGAGGGCGTCGTCGTGACGTTACCCACGACAACTGTGTTGCCCGACGGGACGTTCGAGAACCCGAAGCCCAGCAGCGTCACTTCCTCTCCGGGCTGGTAGAAGGTTGCCGCCGGGAACCACCGCGAAATCTTGAAGACCGGATTGGCTCGGCCTGCATAGAACGTCATGCCTGTGACCGCTCCCCGGGGCGTCGTCACGACGAGCGAACCCGTCGCGGCGTCCGCGGGCACGATGACGAACAGGCGCTCGGTTCCGCCGGCCAGGATGGCACCGGGCGAACTGCCACCAAACGTCACGAGGTTTTGCGTGGCCGTCGGGCTGAAGCCCTTGCCCCGGATTTCGATCGTCTGGCCGGGCCGTGCCGAGTCGGTGCTCTGGTAGGTGATGGCGGGCGCCACGTCCGACAGGGCGCCGATGGGGTCCATATTGGCCGTCAGGAAGGCCAGCACGTCCGTGGCCAGCCCAAGAATCTGGGCATCGGTGAAACCCGTCGGCGCGGCAGGCGCCCGGTTCAGGATGGGCGGCTTGACCGAGGCATTGATCTTGTTCATCAGCGTCGCCGGGTCGAAGGTGGATGGTGCCAGCTGGGCCGCGATGGAGACGGCCGTCGTGAGGGAGCTGATGCTGATGGTGCTGCCGGACAGCGATTCCCAGCTCGATCCGTTCCAGCGGACGAGGGTGCGGAACCGCACGACCGGGCTGCCCGGCATATGGCCGTTCAGGCCCTTGGAAGCTTCCAGATAGTAGGCGCGGCCCGTATCGGGGATGAAGCCGTTCATCGAAAGCGTGAATTGGCCCCGGCCATTTGAGACGGTGCTCGCGGCGGCCGAATTGCTCTCGGCATCAATCAGCGAGATGGTCGCGAAGGACACGACCTCGGCCACCGAGGCCTGGATCTTCCTGCCGACCTCAGCCGTGACATCGACGCTGCCATCGAGGTCGCCGATCTTCTGTTCCCGCCACTGCTTGAGGAATTCGGCCGAGGTCAGCTGGCCGGGCTGGGCTGGCTTGGGGGCCATGGCTGCCACCTGGACATCCGGAGCCTGTCCTGCCGTCACCGGATTCCCGGTGCTGGCGGGTTCACCCCGCTGGACCATCTGCTGGCAACCCAGCACCAGCGCCAGGGCGCCAGCAACGGCGAACCTGAAGAACCTCGCCGGGTGGCGAGTTGCCTGCGTCGGGTCTTGCACGATTGATTCTCCTGCTTCCAGAATCAGGGCTCGAAGGCTCCACCCATCGCGGGCGGCACGTTGCCGGACAATTGACCACCGGGCAACCGGCTGCCATCACCTGTCGGCGTGTTCTGCCCGGCCACGGGTGGGATGATGTTGATGCTCATGGTGGCAGTGCCCGAGGCATTGACAGCCGACAAGGTGCCCGTGACGGCCCCGGCCGGGACGCGCACCTTGATACCGTTGGGGACTGCCTCGAGAACGGGCGCCACCAAGGTGCCGAATTTGACGGTTGTCCGATTGCCGTTTTCCTGCAGCTTGGTGCCTAGAAGAGTCACGATGCCGCCTTCGGGGGCGGGGTTGGGCGACATGGCGAGGAGACGCAGCTCATTGACGGCCGAGGCCGCGCCGCCCTTGAGCTTGTAGACTCCTGCATCACGGATGATGGCCTCGACGGGATCCCTGTCCTCGCTCATGGCCTGTCGGGCAAGGCCGTCGACGAGATCGAACTTGGTCTGTGTCATGCCGATGGCGTCCTTGGCCAAGAGAATGAGGTTGAAGCCGTCATCGGCGAACAGGTCGATGAGCAAGCGTCCGTCCATGCCTTCGAAGCTGGCAATGATCGAGGCGGCGGTCGTACCCGGCGTGATGGTGATGCCGTTCTGGCTCATCGAGTAGAAGCCGGTGGTGGCCTTGAGGAAGACGGTCCTGACCCGGACGGCCGCGACGCCAGGCCTGTTGGCCGACAGGCCCTTGATGGCCTCGAGGATGTACGGTGTCTCGACGGCAAGCTTGCCCGTGACATCCGCTGCAAAATTGAATCGCGCACTGGCATCCGTCAGAGTCGTGGCGATGGTCTCGCTCGTCGTCATGTCGATGATCGAGACGGTGGCGGCGACGGCGACATCCCGGACGCCGTAGGCTTGCGTCGACCGTGCGCCTCCGAAACGGATTTCGCCTTCAAGCCTCCCCGTGTGGGAGGCAGGCGCAGGCACGCCCGCTACAGGCACCACCCTCGTGCATGCCGGTTGCACGAGGGCCAGCAGGAGCGTCACCAAGAACGCAGGCAGGCGCCTGCCGATGATGGGACTCACGGGCAACATAATTTACCCTTACCCCGTGGTTCCAAATTGTCGCGGTGTTTCTCCGGCTGTGCCAGACATCACGTGTCTGAGTTTGCGCCCTTGCCCATCATTTGGGTCAGTCCACCCAGCGCACCCAGCATCGCCGAGGCCTCGTAGGGCATGTAGATGGTCTTGGTGTCGCTGCCGGCGTTGATCTCCCGGAAGGCATCGATGTAGCGGATTCCCAGCAGGTAGGCCGTAGGATCACCGCCCGCGATGCGCACGGCCTCGGCAATTCGCAAGATGGCCTGGCCCTCGGCCTCTGCGACGCGCAGACGCGCCTGCGCCTCGGCTTCGGCGGACATGATGCGGGCCTGCTTGTCGCCCTCGGCTTGGTTGATCTGGGCATCCTTGATGCCTTCCGACTCGAGGATGCGCGCCTGCTTCTGGCCTTCGGCCTCCAGGATGGCGGCCCGGCGATCCCGCTCGGCCCGCATCTGCTTCTCCATCGCCCCCTTGATCTCGAGGGGAGGCGTGATGTCCTGAAGTTCGACGCGGGTGACCTTGATGCCCCACTTGTGCGTGGCTTGGTCGAGGATCGAGCGCAGCTTGCTGTTGATCGTGTCGCGACTGGTCAGCGTCTCGTCGAGGTCCAATTCGCCGATGACGTTGCGCAACGAGGTCTGCGTCAACTTCTCGATGGCGTCGGGCAGGTTGGCGATTTCATAGATGACCTTCACGGGGTCCGTCACCTGGAAGTACAGCAAGGCGCTGATGTCGACGACGACGTTGTCCCTGGTGATGACGTTCTGCCGGGGAAAGTCGAAGACCGTCTCACGCAGGTCGATGCGCAGGACCTTCTGCTGGACGACGGCTTGGCGGCCCTTGCTGTTCTCGACGTTGTAACGCCACTCCACTTCCCTGGGGATGTCGATGATGGGCCAGATGATGTTGGGTCCCGAGGAGAGGGTGCGGTGGTAGGAGCCCAGTCGCTCCACGACGATGGCCTCGCTCTGCTTGACGATGACGATCGCCTTGCTGATGAGTGCAATCGCAATCAGTGCCAACAGCAGCAGGGGAAACATGCTTTCCACGAATCAAGCTCCTTGTCCGGGGGGTACGAGTGGGGGCGAGGGGTCATCCGACGGGCGCACCGTCAGTTTGCTGCCGTCGACCGCCAGCACCAGGATGCGGCAGTCCACCGCGATGGGTTCGCCATTCGACGAAACCGCCCACCAGTCCTCCCCGCCCACCTGGACCCGGCCTTCATCCATGTCGGGCCGGATGGCAACGGTGACGCGGCCTTCCTGGCCGATGATGGCTGCCGCGTTCGTGCGGACCTCGCTAGCCGGTCGCAGCATCTTGAGCATGAAGGGGCGCAGGGCCAGCATCGAGAGAACGCTTGCGACCGAAAAGGCGACCAGCGCTTCCTGTCCCGCATGGCCCAGCGCAATCGACCCTGCGGCGGCGAGCGCCCCCAGGGCCAGGCAGGCCAGGAAGAACGTGGTGGTCAGGATTTCCGCAAGCAGAAGTACGGCGGCGAGCGCCAGCCACGCCTGCGCGTTGTGCAGCCAATCGACCATCAGGCATATGACCTCATGGCTTTGACCATACCCTGCCCGGTCGTCATGCCAACCAGGGACCAAAGGATTTTTTAGTGTGCGTGAAATCAAGCCTTGCCGGAGGTGAAATCCCCGAAGGGGGTCTTGTCCGGCATCAAAGGCGGGAGCTCCCCATGCAGGTACGAATCGCCAAGGGTGACACACTCTTCAGCTTGGCCCGCCGTCACGGCATGACGTTGGAACAATTGCTGGAGCCAATCCCCGGATTCGCAACAAGCACGTCATCCATCCGGGTCACGTCCTGAACCTGAGGACGGTGCCCGGCAACCGTCCGCCGACCAAGCCTGCTGCCCAAGCCGTGACGACAAGGCCCTCGGCCTCGCTGACGCCCGCCGTCCGGCGCTGGTGGCCCATGATCGAGAAGGCGGCGCGGACGGTCGGTATCTCGCCCAGGGTCCTCGGCGCCCTCGTGCAGGCTGAGTCGGCCGGCAATGCCGGGGCGCGGTCCGGCGTCGGGGCGCGTGGCCTGACGCAGTTGATGCCGGCGACGGCCAGGTCCGTGGGCGTGACGAACCTCCGCGACCCCTGGCAGCAGTTGGTGGGCGGGGCGCGTTACCTCAAGGAGCAGCTCGACACTTTCGGCGGGGACCTTCGCAAGGCGCTTGCCGCTTACAATGCAGGCCCCGGCGCAGTTCGCGCCCACGGGGGCATTCCTCCGTATGCCGAGACGCGGCAGTATGTCCGCAAGATCATGACCACCTTGCAAGCTTAAGGAAGCAAGAAAAGGTCTTGAGCTGACGATAACCCTTTTGGTGGGTTTTTAACTTTTCGGAAGGTGGTCCTCGTGATTCGCGCCTCGCGTCACTTCATGCTGCTGGCGGCGGCCCTGTCCCTGACGGCTTGCGGAGCCCTCGGTCCAGCCGTCAGAACCTCCACGGCCACCGTGGAGGCGGCGGCCCGTGCCCGCGACACTCGCCTGCTCGTTTGGCCCGAGGTGGGCGTCGCCCCGATGATCGAGGCCATCGCGTCTGCGCGCCGGACCATCGATGTCCAAGTCTATATCCTCTCGAACGAGGACATCATCCGGGCGCTTGCCGACGCGGCCGAGCGGGGTGTTCGCGTCCGCCTGATGCTGGATCCGGCTCCCTACAACCCGTCCAACCCCAACAGCCCCCTGCCCATCAACAAGGAGACGCTCAAGAAGCTGACGGGGACCAAGGTGATGGTGGCGTGGAGCGATCCCCGGTTCCGTTTCACCCACAGCAAGTTCATGATCGTCGACCGGGCCAAGGCGTGGATTCTGACGGCCAACATGTCCAAGTCGGGCATGACCCGCAACCGTGAGTTTGGCGTCGTGGACACCCGCGCCGAGGACGTGCGTGACATGAACGCCCTCTTTGATGCCGACTGGACCCACAAGCCTTGGGCACCCAGTTCGCCCCGGCTGGTCGTGAGCCCGATCAACGCCGAGTCGCGCTTGCAGGAGCTGATCGGTAGCGCGCGGCAGGCCATTGAGGTCTACGACGAGGTGATGTACGACGAGGCAACCTTTGTTGCGCTGGGTGAGCGCGCCAAGGCCGGGGTCAAGGTCCGCGTCCTGATGGGCGATCCGCAACATATCCCGGGTAACGCAACGGCTGCCGCCCGCCTCAAGGAACTGGGCATCGATGCTCGCTGGATCGCCGAACCCGTCATCCACGCCAAGATGGTCTCCGCGGACAACCGCTTCTACGTGGGTTCGGTCAATCTCACGACCAACTCGATCAAGAACAACCGCGAGGTGGGCCTGATCCTCGATGAGGCGGATCTGCTCGGATCCGTCCGCGGCACCTTCGAGAAGGATTGGTCGGCTTCGATCGCCTTTGCTCCCGTGCCGCCCACGGCCGCTTGGACCTGGCTGCCTCCTGGCGTGTCCTGGGTGACGGACTGAAGACAAGACGCCCGCCCTGCCTTTGCGGGACGGGCGTCAGGCTTTCGGGCTAGATGCCACCC
This sequence comes from Candidatus Tanganyikabacteria bacterium, assembly GCA_016867265.1. GTDB lineage: Bacteria > Cyanobacteriota > Sericytochromatia > S15B-MN24 > VGJW01 > VGJW01. The sequence continues at coordinate 3,277 of VGJW01000008.1, read as the reverse complement.
AAGTTTGCGGCGACCGTCGCGAAAGCCTTCTGGTCAGCTTCAGTCACGACTTCGTCGCGGGCTTCCGAGAGGGCGCCCTTGTCCGACGTCCAGAAGGTGCCGCCTCCGATCGCCTTGTACAGATTCTCGCGGACGCCCTCGGACGTGGCTTCCGAAGCGGCCTTGACGTTGGCTGCGAAGGCCGTCTGGCCACGCGCCGTGGCAATACTGGCGACGGCGGCCGCGTCGGCGGGGTTGCGGATCTCCTTGACGGCATCCCGCAGGTCCTTGGCCGTGTTGCGATCATCCTCGACGGCCTGCATCAGCTCGTCGCGCACATCCTTGGACAAGGCAGGGTTGGCCAGTGTGTCCAGCATCCCGGCGAGCGCCGGCTGGTCCTTGCGGATCTGGTCCGCCAGCGCCTTGAACTGTTCGGGCTTGCCGGGGTCCAACTCGCGGACGGCCGAGCGGACGGCGTCGGCATCCCCGGCCTTGACCTTCAGGTTGTCCGCCAGCTTGCCGGCGGCGTCCTTGTCGAGGACGCCTTTGAGCTCTTCGGCCAAGTCATAGTTGCCGCTGCGGTTGGCAATGCCGAGCATGTCGTCCGCCAGCTTGATCGCTTCCTTGGTCGCCTTCAGGCGCTCGTTGACCGGCTTGGCATCGTCGTTCGCCGTCCTCATCAGGTCGTCGACACGGGCCTTGACGGAGTCGAGCACCTGCTTCTGCTCGGTCAGTGTCCATTTGCCAGCGACGCTGCCGTTCTTGAGTGCCTCGCCCACCAGTTTGTCCCCGGGCAGGCTGGCCTTGGGTGCTTCGGGAACCTCGGGCTTCTTCGGCTCATCGCCTGCGGCCGGCGGGGTCGGGCTGGCCGGGGGCGTCTGGCCACCTCCGGTTGCGGGAGGCTTTTCGGCAGGCTTCTGGCCCTGCTTCGCGGGCAGCTTGATGACGTCCCCGGGGAAGATCAGGCCTCCCGAGGCGACACGTCGCTTGCCACTGGCATCCTTGCCGTCCTTGAACAGGTCGGGGTTGAGTTGCTTGAGTTCGGCCATGGAGACATTGTTGGCCTTGGCGATGGCCCCGAGCGTGTCACCCGTCTTGACGGTGTAGGAGCCACCGGCAACCGCTGCATCCTGAGCCGGGGTGGCCTGGTTGCGAGCCTTGTTGTCCTCGGCCCGCTGCAACAGGCGCTGGACCTCGCGATTCGTTTCCTGCTTGGCCGTCTTCGAGAGGTCCTCGGTTTTGGCATTGGTTGCGGACGAGTTGTCCCGCTGCCCTGCCGCCGGCTTTGCCTCGGCATTGCCGCCCGTCCCGCCGCCCTCCACCTTGGGGCGGGCCTGTACCGAAGGCGAGATGGACACGGTGCTGGTGCTGAAGCTGGGCACACTCGACATGGTCTGGAATCCTCGGAAGAAGGGGGACCGCCAAGTTCGCGGACCTGTTCTTTCCCTACCCTGCGGGGCGCCAATCCGTAACTTGGCGGGAGAGGCAAGCGTCGTCAGGGTAGGAAACGCTTATGGGACAGGACGACGCATCTCCGAAGAAGGGCCTGCTCGGGCGCCTGCTGGACATGGCTGCCACGCCCAAGCCCCAGCCGGAACCCACCCCCCAGCCGGTTGTCCAGCGACCCGGCACGGGGCCTGTCCGCTCGGGTACGGACGTCTTCAAGCCGTCGGCCGCCGCGGCCGCTGCGCCACGCCCCAAGTCCACGGCACCTGTGACCCAGCAACTGGTGGTGCCGCCGACACCCAAGCCCCAGATGGGTACCGGGAACGTCTTCCCCGGAGATGGCCTCCCGCCCGACGAGGCCTCCGAGGAGCGCCTCGCCTTCCTCGATGCGTTCTTCGATGACCCCACGGCCAGCCGCCTGTTTCAGGACGCCAAATACATGTACAAGGTCGTGTCCGACGAGCGGAATCATCAGGTGGCGACCGTGCTCTTGCAGACGGAGGCCCTGCGGGCTTTCGAGGAGGCGATGGCGCCCGAGGAGTTGGCAGACGAACCGGTCCGTGTGCCCGCATTGCCCCCCGGACCAGATGGCGAGCCGCTGCCGGAAGTGCTCGAGGCGTTGGCCCTGCAGGAACGTCGATCGGCGCGGGTGGCGGAGCGAGAGCGCCTGTGCAAGGTGCGCGACCAAGCCCAGGCGCGGGCCGACCTGCTCTTTCGCCTGATGAAGGAACTGACGGGCAAGAAGGGACGTACCGGTGGAACCGGTTTCCTGGCGGCTCCCCCTTCGGACGGCCAGCAGTGACAGGCTGGAGGTTGCTGATGTCCCGGGTCCGTTGGTTGCCGGTCGCGCTTGGGGCGTGGCTGCTGGCCGCCCCCCCCGTCCGTGCGGCCGAGGTTACGAGCGTCGCCGTCGGTCTGCCGGATTTGGCCTTGTTGAACCAGCAGCAGCAGGCGATGACGCTGACCACCGGCTGGGGTCTGGCGTCGATCGGTACGGGTGCGGCCCTGCTTGCACGTCCTACCGACGCCTGGACCCGGGCCTTCGCCACCCAGCAGGTCGTCTGGGGAGTGATCGACGCGGGCATTGGTCTCTGGGCCGTGCAGGACTTCGAGAAGCGCCGTGCCTTGCCCGCGGATCCCGGTCACAAGCCTTGGCTTCACGACCTGTACCTGGTCAACGCCGCCTTGGACGTGGGCTACATGGCCGCAGGTCTCGCCCTGATGGCCCAGCCTGACGAGCAGATCAAGGGCCATGGTGCGGGTGTCTTGTTGCAGGGAGCGTGGCTGGCCCTGTTCGACGGAGCCAATGCCTGGCTGACGCGGCCTGCGCCTTAGCAGGGTATTGATGCGTGGGGCTCGAGCTTTCCCCGTAACCGCTACGCCTCCCGGTTCGCCCGTTCCGGAAGTCCCCGCCCGATCCAGGGGAATGGCCGAGTAGTTCTTGATTCAGCGGGGGCGCCCCTACTTCAGTTCTGCGCCAACCACGCATCCAGATCGTCGGGACCCTTGAAATCCAGCAGGTCCTCGGTCAGCTGCTCCAGCGCCTCGATCGGCAGGGCTTCCATCTTCGCCAGCGCCTCGGGGCCGGGGAGGGCCACCAGGCGGCCCAGCAGTCGGGTGGCCGTACGCAGCAGTTGGGCGTGACGGCCTTCGGCCTCGCCCTCAGCCTTGCCCTCAGCTCTGCCCTTGGCCTCGCCTTCCGCCCTGGAGCGATCGGCCGCCTCCTGGAAGTACCGCAGCTGAATGTCGGTCATCGCCACCTCCGCTAGCTTGAAAATCGACGTGGTGATATGCCTTTTCAGGATTTCACAGTAGCCCAATCGATCCGGCCCGGGCAACGTCTGGATGTCAT
>VGJW01000007.1 GCA_016867265.1 Candidatus Tanganyikabacteria bacterium | reverse complement strand
TGGAAGTACCGCAGCTGAATGTCGGTCATCGCCACCTCCGCTAGCTTGAAAATCGACGTGGTGATATGCCTTTTCAGGATTTCACAGTAGCCCAATCGATCCGGCCCGGGCAACGTCTGGATGTCATCCAGAGCCTGCTGCAGCAAAGGCAAATCCGCTGGCTCCCGGCAGTGCACCAAGGCATGAAAGACGGCCGCGCGGAGGTGGCCGGCGAGCTCCGCAGGATCCGGCCGGGGCAGGTCCCCCGAGCCCTGCACCAGCGGGACGATCCGGCTGCCCAGCCGATCGAGAAGGATGGGCTGGCTGGCCCAGCGGGCGACTTTGGGGTCCGGGGCAATGACGAGCAGGGCGACCTCGCACTTCCAGCGGTTGCGCATGGCCACCACATGCTGCGGCCACACGAACTGCTTGTCGCGGTCGATGCTCAGCTGGACCTCCGCCACCACCACCCGTTCCGGCTCGTCCGGCTTGCCAAGAACCAATACGAGGTCGGCACGACGTTCGACCACAAGCGGCTCGCTGGCTGCCGTATCCACGCACAAGACAGGCAGCGCCGGAGCCAGTCCGGGCAGGGCGCGGGCGAGCAACGGTGCCAGATGCGCGGGGGTCTGGCGCAGCAACTCGATCAGGACCTCGTGCAGGGGACTCGGGGGCATGACCCGAAGCTGACGAAGCACCGGGACGCCGTCCATCTGCTTGGCATAAGGGTTGGCGGCACGTTGCGTCATGGCGGTCTGCCGGAGCATCTCGCGTCGCGAGGTGGCAAGTTCCGGCTCATACCTCGGGCGGTGATGCGTTCCTTGCTGGCCGACAGGGCTATCGGCGGGTTCCGGCAAAGCGATGCCCAACCCTGCTGCCTGTTCGTACCGGAGGGGTTGGGTATCGCCGATCCTCTTCTGTCGTTCCCCGAGAGGTAAGGTGGACGAGTTATTGGATTCTGGCTAGCCGACTTATTTCGACTCGACGACGTAGCCCATATTGGTCTGCACGTACCTGCCCTGCGCGTAGAAGTAGATGTAGCTGCCCTGGCCGTCCTCGGCCCGCGTGACTTTGCTGCGCCCGATGTCGTAGGTCTTCACGGCTTCCCCACCCATGCTGTAGAGGGTGACGGTCTTGGCCGAAGCATCCCACTCGCGCGAGAACTGGTTGAGCTTCTCGCTGACCTTGGAGCAGCCGGGCAAGCCGGCAAGGAGGACGAGCAGGGCGGTGGCCGTGAGGGTTGCTTTCATGTCAGGTGCTCCGTATAAAGGGTCGGGCCATGGTGGCATGGTCGGGGCGCGGGCGTAAGATGAATGGACAGGATCCTGTTCCAGGAAGGGGGCTCTGATGTCCGAACGCGACACCCTTGACCACGTCGCCATCCAGGTAGAGGATGTGGCCCGGGCCGTGGCGTGGTACCGCGAGACCTTCTCGGTCGATGTGACCTACCAGGACGAGACCTGGGCGCTGCTGGCCTTTGCCAACGTCCGCCTTGCGCTCGTGGTGCCCGGCCAGCACCCGTCGCACGTCGCCGTGGTGCGGCCGGATGCGGCTTCTTTCGGTCCGCTCAAACCGCACCGGGACGGGACAGCTTCCGTATATGTCCGTGATTCCGAGGGCAACGTCCTCGAAATCATGGCGCCCTATGCCTGAGCGAGCCCCATCGCGGATCGCGAGCGCCTCGCAAGGACCTGCACGGCCACGATGCTGACGATTGCGCAGCCCGCGAGGTACCAGGCTACCGAAAGACCGGAGCCGGTCTTCTCGACCAGCCATGTCGCGACGAGCGGGGCCGGTCCTCCAGCCGTTACCGAGGCAAGCTGGAAACCCATCGAGCAGCCGGTGTAACGCAAACGGGGCGGGAAGGCTTCGGCAATCAGGGCCGCCTGGGGACCGAACTGCAGGTCGTGTACCGGATTGGCCAAGGCGAGGACCAGCAGCAGCAGGGCACCCGTGATGCCCGCACCCAGCGTGCCGAAGTAGATGAAGCCGTAGATGGCCAGCAAGGAGGCCCCGAGAATGGTCAGGAAGCGGCGGCCCAATGTGTCCGATAACCAGCCGGACAGCGGGATGGTGGCCATCGACAGGGTCGCCGACAGCATCACGCCGCTCAGCAGCAGGTCCTTGGGCAGATGCAGGACCTTGGTGCCATAGGACAGGACAAAGGTCGTGAACAGGTAGAACGCCGTCATCTGGCTGGTCCGGACGAGCGCCGTCAGCACGATCTCGGGGCTGTGGAGCCGCAGGACCTCGAGGACGGGCTGTCGCGAGGTCTCGCCACTGTCGCGCAGCGCCGCGAAGACCGGCGTTTCCTCGACGCCGACGCGGATCCAGAGCCCGACGGCGATGAGCAGGCCGCTCAGCAGGAAAGGGACGCGCCACCCCCAGGCGAGGAAGTCGGCCTCGGGCAGGCGCTGGGCGAGGAACAGGGCGCCGTTGGCCAGCAGCAGGCCGACAGGCACGCCGAACTGGGGCCAAGAGGCCACGAAGCCGCGTCGCTTGTCCTTGGCAGCCCACTCGAGCGCGATCAGGACCGAGCCGCCCCATTCGCCACCGACACCAATACCCTGGAGCGTGCGCAGGACGATCAGGGCCACGGCCCCCCATGGGCCGATCTGGGCGTGGGTCGGCAACAAGCCGATTGCGACGGTAGCGAGGCCCATGAGCAACAAGGTGGCCACCAGCGATGCCTTGCGTCCGATGCGGTCTCCCAGGTGCCCGAAGATCGCGGCGCCTGCGGGGCGGGCGAGGAACCCGGCGAAGAAGGTGCCGAAGGCCTGCAACTGACCGACGAATTCGGTGCTGGAGGGAAAGAAGAGTCCCGGAAATACCAAGGCGGCAGCAACGCCGTAGAGAAAGAAGTCGTACCACTCGATGGCCGTGCCGACGGCAGAGGCCACGACGGCACGCACCAGCTGAGGCCGGGCTTCCCGTCCGATGGCCTGTTCCTGCACGCTCATCCGCGATTCCTCCCCGGGGTCGACGGGCAAGGTCTACAGGATACCCCCCCGCCCGGCGAGCGGTCAGGTACGACGCATCGTCGCCGCGACGCCGGCCTGCGGGGACGGCGGCACGGCCAGGCTGTCCATATCCATCGAGACCGTGTCGGACGAGACGGCATTGACGCCCTTCAGGCGCCCCACGGCGCCAAGGATGAAGGTCGCGAGGAAGGCCACGATGGGCTTGGGGATCGTGAGGCGGCTCTTGTTGCCGACCTCGAGGCTGTCGATGCGGAAGGCGAATGTGCTCGGGCTGGTCCGCGCGTGCTCCAGCCGGGTCCGGAAGGGAAGGGTCCATCCGAACAGCTTGAGGTTGCCCTCGGCCTGCACCTTTCGCCCCTCGCCCAGGTGGACGGCAACGTCCTGAACGAGATGTCCGCCCTGCACGGCCAGTTGCTGATCGACCTGCGTACTGAAGAACGCATACGAGGCCACGCCTTGCACCCGTGCCACATTGGGGCCTTGGAAGGTGAATCGGAAATTCCGTCCGTGCTTGCCCTCGAGGAGGTCGCCCATGTCGATCGCCAGCTTGACCGGGATGAAGCCCAAGACCCGTTCGTCGACCTGCAGCTTGGCGCCCGGGTTGATGCTCAGGCCCCCGGCGGCCACGACCGGAGCACGCGGTGTTTCGGGCACCGGTAGCCGCTTGGCGGGGATTGCTTGCATGATGGTCTTGTCCCGGTGCACGGGGGGAGTCTTGTGGTCTCCCGGTGAAGACGAGGCAAACTTCTGGTGAATATCGCGATTCCGGCGCCGCCTGCCGCGACGGTCTCCGTCGAGGGTCGCTCGCTTCGCGTGCGCGGGGCCGAGGGCAGTACCCGGTTCATGCTCGATCTCGATCGGGTGCGGGCGACGTGGGATCCCGTGGCTGCCACCCAGTTGCTGGGCATCTTTGCTTTCCGGGGCGGTGATCGGGACTGGAAGGATCTGGCCTTGGGCCCGCTGCCATGGTCCGAGCCGGGCATGGCGCCCCTCGCCTGGTGGCCTGTTCCCGGGGCGCCGTGGCGTGGGCTCGTGCTCGAGGTTGTCGGCCGCCCGGACGGTGGGTTGGACCTGAAATACCGCTGGGTCGGGGGTGGCGAAGCCCCGACTCGCCTTGCCCTGTCGTGGAGTCTGGGCGCGGAGGAGGGCCTCTACGGGCTGGGCTCGCGGACCAACGCCCTGGATCAGCACGGCAGGATTCTGCCCTGTTGGGTCGAGGAGGGGGGCAACGGCAAGTCCGAGCGTCCGTTGCCGGGGGTCGGCAATGTGCCGTGGAGCTCGCATGCGCCGGTGCCCTTCCTGCTTTCGGCTGCCGGTTACGGCCTGCTTGCCGGCACGACGGCACGCACGGTCTGGGATCTCGGGGCGACTGATCCGGCACGGCTCCGGTTGACGCTGGACGACCCGTCGCCGACCTTGTCCGTCTGGACCGGTGCTGGCCCCGACGAGGTCCTGGCCCGGGCGACGCAGGCGATGGGACGTCCGCGGGTACCGCCCGCTTGGGTCATGGCGCCCGCCGAATGGGGCAAGGGTGGCCAGGAGGCCGTTTTGACCCGGGCGCGTCGCCTGCGTGAGGCGAGGGTGCCCTTCTCCACCATGTGGTACGAGGACTGGGTCGGCCTGCAGCATGGGCCTCTGCCGGGCCTGACGCACATGCCGTGGGGGCGCTGGCAGGCTGATCCTGTTTCGTATCCGGACATCCGGGGCCTGAACCGCTCATTGAATGCGCTGGGCCTCAAGGCACTGGGCTATTTCAATCCCTTCGTGCCCGGCGATCACCCGCAGCGCGCCGTCCTGGAGGGGCTAAGCGGGGTCGTGCGGGACGCAGAGGGGCACCCCATGGACTGGCCGGGTCCCTTCGGGTTGCTGTCCATGCTGGACCTCTGGTCGGAAGGCCTGAGGCCTTGGGTCGAAGCGCGTCTTCAGGCCTTTGCCGACGACGGTTTCTCGGGAGGCATGGTGGACTTCGGGGAGTGGTTGCCTCATGGCGCGGTACTGTCAGAGGGGCGCCGGGGGGCCATGGCGCACAACGCCTATCCGGTGGCGTGGGCGGACCTGCACCGGCATTTCTGGGAGCGGGTCCGGCCAGACGGCGATTGGCTGACCTATGTCCGGGCCGGGTACACCGGAACCCCTGCCTCCTGTACCTACATGTGGGCGGCCGACCAGGACACCGACTGGGGCGATGCCGATGGCTTCCCGTCTGCCCTGACGGCCATCCTGACGGCCGGACTGTCGGGCATCCCCTTCATGACCCACGATGTCGGCGGCTTTGCGACGCTGGGCGGAAGCCCGCGATCGCCCGAGCTGTTGGCCCGCTGGTTGGCCTTCGGGGCCTTCAGCAGCGTGATGAGGACGCATTCGGGTCAGAAGCCCGCCTTGAACGCCCAGACGGACGGCAGTCCGCAGATGCTCGAGCTCACCCGCAAGTGGGCGGGATGGTCGATGGCAACATTGCCCTACCGCCACGCCCTCGTGGCCGAGGCTGCCCGAAGCGGTCTGCCGGTGATGCGGCCGTTGTGGCTCTCCTGGCCGGCCGATCCGTTGTGCCGGGACATGCACGACGTCTACACGCTGGGTCCTGACCTGCTCGTGGCGCCCGTCTTCAAGCCCGGGGCCACGAAGCGCAGGCTCTACCTGCCTCGTGGCACGTGGTATGACTTCTGGGACGGATCGGTGCGCAAGGGAGGACGCTGGCACGAGGTCGAGGCCCCCTTGGATCACCTGCCTGTCATGGTGCGCGAGGGGTCCATCGTGCCCCTCTTGCCCGAAGGCATCGACACGGTGCTTGAGGCCGAGGACCCGGAACTTCGCGATGCTACGGCCGCGGCCGCCAGCTTGCGCATCTGGACGTGGCCCGGCCGTCCTGACGCGCAAAGGACCCTGACGCTTGCCGACGGCACGACGCTGACGCACCGCTGGGAGCCCTTTCCCCGGGACGCGACCGGTCGGGCCGTCCAGGTCCGTGACATCCCCTGGGACGGCCGCAGTGTCCTCGAGCGCGTCGAGACGGACGCCTCCGGCCGCTGGACCTTGCGGGTCACGCCTGCCCCGGGGGGCAGGCCGCCGCTGGTCCTCTCGTGGTGGCGTCGCGGCGTCAGTCAGCCGACCGTCGCCGCTCGGCCCTGACGAGGTCGCGGGCAGCCCTCGCGAAGTCACCGAGCCGTCGGTTCAGGCGGTCGAGCGGGGGATCGGCCGTCAGGGCGACCAGGGTCGTGGATCCATCCGGATCCAGGAGCAGGCCGGCATCGTGGCTGGTCCGGCTGGTTTCGCCCGTCTTGTGGGCCAAGCGGTCTTCGGGATCGAGCCCACGCCGGAAACGGGCCGTATCTTCCTGTCCCAGCATGATCTCCCGCATCCGGGCGTCTTCGCAGGGTGAGACGAGGGCGCCGGCGGCGAGCAGGTGGAGCAAGCCGGCGAGGCCTCTGGCGGTGACACGATTGCCCGGGGCGGGGACGCCCGGCATGGGCACGGTGCCCCCCAGCTTGCGCCTGACCTCGATGCCGGCGAGGCCGCGCTGCGCGAGCCACGCCGCGATGGTGCCGGCGTCGAGCAGGCCGATCAGCATGTTCGTGGCGACATTGTCGCTGGCGCGGATCATCAGGCTGTCGAGGTGCTCGAGCGAGACCTGCTGCCCGGGCCGCAAGGCCGGCTTCCACGTGTCGGTGTAGTCGGCCAGCGTGACCTCGAGGACCTGCCCGGGATGCAGGCGTTTCGCCGCAAAGGCGTCGTGCAGGGCGGCCATGACCGGGATCTTGACCAATGAGGCCGCAGTGAACGGGCGGTCCGGATTATGGAAGGCCGCCCGCCCCTCCGCGCTCATCACGATGGCAAGGCCAGCCTCCTCGAGTCCGGTTTCCCGGGCCAGGGCCGTGAGGGCACCCGTGAGGACGGGGTCCTCTGCGACAAGAGGTAACTCGGGTTGCATTTAATGGTTTCTTGACGGGCTGTTCACATGCTATAGGCAAGACATACCTTTCCCCGACCCCCAAGGATAGTCCATTCCATGGCCCTGTTCCGATCTTTTTCCATTGTCCTGCTCAGTACGGCGTTGGCCGCGTGTGGTGCCGGCGTGCCGTTGGCCGGCAGCACGGGCGACGTCATCGACGCCGACGGACGTAAGGTCCGTTCGGCGTGGCGCTTCACGCCGCGGGCCCGCCTGCAGGTCTCACGGCCGGCCTTCCTGCGCCTGGAGCGCCTGCGCCCCACGGGCCCTGACGCCCTGCTCGTAAGCACGTTCGGCGTCATGGGCAAGGCTGATGGCGTCCACGCGTGGCCTGACGCCGGGGCGGTCCTGACGCGGCCCGACCTGCGGCCGCAGCCGCTCGCTCGGGGCGTGGTCTGGCCCAACGAGGCGATTGTTTTGCCCAAGGGGGCCTTCGGCAAGTACGACATGGTGGTCGCCGGTGGCTTTCTCGTGCCGGGCAAGACCGGCGCCCTGACGCTGATCGACCTGCCCGAACCGGGTCAGGCGCTCGAACCAGGCCGCATCCTGCCAGGGACCGTCCGGCCCGACGATCCCTCTGCAGGTCCGATGGTGGTCTACGACAACGAGACCAAGATTACCCGGGATCGTTCAGGCTGGTTCTATCACCGAACCGTCGTCCGGGACATGGATGGCGATGGCCTCCTGGACCTGCTGACGGCGCGGGCTCGCAAGGGCATGGGGGGCTCCGAGGGTGAGTTGGTCTGGCTGCGCCAGCCTGCTGCCCGCAACGCGCGGGGTCCTGTCGGTCCTTGGGGCGAGACCGTCATCGCCAAGGGGCCCGATGTTCACTTCCGGGTCGAGGACCTGGACGGTGACGGCAGGCCCGAAATCCTCGCGACCGAGTTCTTCTCGCGCAAGCTGGCCCTGCTGTGGCAGGAAGGTGCAACATGGCAGCGTCGCGTGCTGGACGAGACTCTGGGTTCTGCCTTTGACCTCGAGGTGGTCGATCTGGATGGCGATGGCCAGCGCGACCTGCTGGTCACCAATCATGAGGCCGACGCCAAGGCCGCCGTCTTCGCCTACACCGTGCCGCGGGACTTCCGGACTGCAGCGTGGCCCCGCCACACGCTGCTTCAGGGCATCGAGACCCGGAACGGCGGCATGAACCAGGCGTCGCCCGGGCAGGCCGTACCTTTCCACCCCGAGCCGGGCCGTCCGCTCGGCCGCCCATGGATCGTGGTCGGTGGCGACGGCTCCCAGCGTGCGCATCTGCTCGAGCCGACGGACGCACGTCCCGGGACCTGGGCCTATCGTGAGCGCATCCTGGCGGATGTCGGCTGCACGGTCGGCCAGTGTGCCGTCGGGGATGTCGACGGTGACGGCCGTTCCGAGATCTTCGTGCCTGCCTACGACAAGGACACCATCCACGTATTTGGCGTGGAGGCCGCAGCTGGCCGATAGTCAGGCAGCCAGACGGCGGGTCCGGAAGAGCGTGCCCATGATGGCGGCGAAGCGGGTGTCGGCATAGAGGCGGTTGTCCTCGAGCTGGACGACCTCGCGGACGCTGTGCGCAATCATCCGGGCTTCGTCCGCCGTCAGCGGGGCACCGGTGAGCTGTGCCAGCGCCACGTTCATGCGGCGGCCATCTCCTCGGCCACCTGCTGGCGGGTCGGCGGGATCGACTGCCTGATGGCACGGGCTTCACGGGCCATCAGGGCCTGCAGCATCCGCCACGCAAGGCGACCCTCGTCGCAGGCCTTGGCGGTCTCGAGCAGACGCCGCATGGCGACCGAGGTGACCAGACCGGAGTTCAGGATCCGGGCCAGGCGGACCACGATGTCGATGGCATAGCCCGCTTCGGCGGCGGACACGGCGTCCTGCGGGCGAACACGCTGGCGCAGGCGGAACTGGATGGCTTCCAGGGTCTGGGCGGGCGTCAGGACAATCTTCTGAACGAGGGAACTCCCTGGACTGTCGGGCGATGCTGTTCTTTCGCCTGCGCCCGTGCCCATGGCCCTGCCGATGACCAAATGCAGTTGGTGATTTCACAAAGGGCCCTGATTTGTTAAATCCGCGCAAGGACTTGGTTGCGTGGCGCAGACTGGGGAGCGACCCTGCAGGCCTTCGCTGTTGCGGGGCACATGAAGCGGGTCGGGGTCGCCCCGGGGAGGTCCGGATGGATGCGTGGCTGTCTCGCCTTGCGCGCAGGACGGGTGCTGGCGATGTGCTTTCCGAGGCGGTGGCGGGCTTTCGCCTGCTCGAGATCGATGCCGAGGAACTTGATCGTTTGGCTGTCCGGGCCAATGCCATGGGTCCGGCCTTGCGGACCCACGATCGCCTAGGCGAACCCGTCGGCGAGCTCGAGATCGATCCTGCCTACCGGACGCTCGAGGACGTCGCCTATGGAGACTTGTCCCTGGTGGCGCGCCCGTTGGCCCGCCTGACCGAGTCCGGCGACAAGGCGTGGGTGCGGTCTGTCTCCTTCGCCCTCGGGGAGGCCTTCAGCCGCTTCGAGCAGGGGCTCTACTGCCCTTTGTGCATGACGGACGGAGCGGCCGTGGTGCTGCGACGGACAGACGATCCGGTCCTGTGGGCGCGGATGGGTGAGCGTCTGGGAGGCAGGGCCCGCGATCGCTGGACCGGTGCCATGTTTCTGACCGAACGGCAGGGCGGGTCCGATGTCGGAGCGGCGGCGGCGGCGGCCGTCCGGGACGCTGAGGCCGAAGGAGGCTGGCGCTTGCATGGCGAGAAGTGGTTCTGTTCGAACGCAGGGGCGGATGTCTCACTGGTGCTTGCTCGCCCTGAGGGTGCGTCGGCAGGGACGCAAGGCCTTGGCCTCTTCGCGATGCCGCGCCTCTGGCCCGACGGCCGGCGCAATCCCTATCGCCTGCGGCGTCTCAAGGACAAGCTGGGAACGCGATCGATGGCCACGGCCGAGGTCGAATTGGCGGGTGCCACGGCGTGGGCTGTCGGACCCCTCGACCAGGGCTTCGCGCAGATGGCCGCCATGATCAATCTGTCGCGCCTCTACAACGCCATCGCCTCCTCGGGCGTGATGGGCCGGGCCCTGGCCGAAGCCCGATCCTGGGCCAGCCAGCGTCGGGCCTTCGGGCGTCCGTTGGCCCAGCATCCGCTCGTGGCGCGGCAGTTGAGGGATATGGAAGCCGAGCGCGAGGCAGCGGCCTCGCTGCTGTTCATGGCGGTGGGGGCGCTTGATCGGCAGGAGGCCTACGGGGGTGAGGCTGATGACGCCGGAATCGTGCGCCTTTTCACGCCGCTGCTCAAGATGGCCACGGCCCGACGGGCAGTCTGGGCCGCCAGCGAGGCCATCGAGCTGCTCGGGGGCAATGGCTATGTCGAGGACTGGGTCACGGCGCGATTCTACCGGGATGCCCAGGTCCTGCCCGTCTGGGAGGGCGCTTCCAACATGCAGGTTCACGACGTCGTACGCGTCCTGACCCGGTCGGACGGAGCAGGCGTGCTCCAGCGCTGGGCGCGCGGGCACCTGCAAGCCCTGCGTGACGCCGGGGATGAACGCATCGTGGCGCTGGGGAACACGCTGGCTGCGGACTGGGAACGTCTGGTTCGGGAACTGGATGCCTGGTTGCCGCGCGCGGCCGAGGATGAAGGCGTGCAGGCCCGGGACTGGCTGGAGCGTCTCTATCCGTGGGCGGGCGCCTTGTCTTTGGCCCGCGATGCCCTCGAGGAGATGCGGCAGCCAGCTGAATCAGCCCTGTCGCCGTGCGGATGGGTGGGCAAGGTACCGGATGACTTTCCCGGAGCCTTGTTGCATCAGGCCATGGTCATGCAGGGGCGTATCAGGTGGCATGGCCCCGGCCTTGCCGTGGGCCTTGCCTGAGGTGCTCCGTCGGCTCTAGGGCTTGATGGGCACCGGGGGCATCGGGATGTAGGGCGGCGGGGGCGGCGTCGGGATTGCCTGCACCAGTGCCACGGTCCGGTGGGTCCGGCGGGTGCCGTCCGGTGCCGTCGCCGTTACCTCCAGCTGGGAGGAAGCTGGCCAGTCCAGCCACCAGCGGACTTCTTGGCCATCGCGGCGGTCGATCATGCCGCCGAGGGACTGCCACTTGTAGGTTACCCCTTCCGGTGCCGGGCCATTCAGGACGGCCCTGACGGAGACGCGGCTGTTCTGCCTCGCGGAGAAGTAGTCAGCCGGCGCGCCGTTGACCCACAGGCGGACCTCCCAGTCTTCCTGCGGTGTAGTCCGCGCGGCGAGAGCGGTCGATTGCTGCGGGGTACGGACAGGAGACGCGGGGGTGCCGCAGCCAGCGATGACGGCCAAGGCCGCCGTGGCGGAGCCGAGAAGGGCGAAGGTTGTACGGGTCAAAGGCAACCTCAGTCAGACGGTATCAAAAGGCAATAGATGTTAAGACTAGCTTGAATTTTCCCCGGGGACAAGGTGCGGGTCCAAGGGTACGCCAAGTGTATGCCTTTGATTGAGGCCGCTGACCTTCAGCGCCATCACCGGACAGCCGGGGAGACGGTGCGCGCGCTCGATGGCGTCAGCCTGGTCCTCGAACCGGGTGAGCACGTTGCCTTGACGGGTCCCTCCGGCTCAGGCAAGAGCACCCTGCTTAACCTTCTGGGCGGTCTCGAGCGCCCGACTGCCGGAAGGCTTCTCGTCGCGGGCAGGGATCTCGCGGTCCTGTCTGCGGACGAACTCGCCGATTACCGCTGCCGTCAGGTCGGGATGGTCTTCCAGTCGTTCCAGTTGCTGGGCCGCATGACGGCCCTCGAGAACGTGGTCCTTCCCTTGCGGCTCGGGGGCGTCCCCGCAGCCGAGCGGACCCGCCGGGCCCTCGACTTGCTGGGTATCGTGGGCCTGGCTGCCCGCGCCGACCACCGGCCCACCCAGTTGTCGGGGGGGGAGCAACAGCGGGTCGCCATCGCTCGGGCATTGGCGATGGGGCCGTCCGTCCTGCTCGCGGATGAGCCGACGGGCAACCTCGACAGCGCCCGTGCCGAGGAGATCATGGATCTGCTGGCGACGATGTGCCGCGAGCGTCGCCTCGCGCTCGTCGTGGTGACGCACGACCCCGTCGTGGCGGAACGGGCCGAAAGGCAGCTGCGCTTGCGGGACGGCCGGCTGGCAGGGGGTGGGGCATGACCGCGTCGGACCTGTGGTCGTTGGCTTGGTCGCAGTGGCGTGCCGCGACCTTGCGCAGCGTGCTGACGACGCTGGGCGTAGCCATCGGCGTCGCGGCCTTCACGACGCTGTTTGCGCTGGGGCGCGGCCTGCAGGACAACTTCCGGGACCGCTTGCTGCGCGGCGGTTTCCTGCAGGCCATCACGGTCCTGCCCTTCAAGGAAGGCGAGGACGGCAGCCAGAAGCGCCTGCCTCTCGACGAGAAGGCGCTCGACAGGTTTCGTCATTTGCCGGGGGTGCGCCGCGTGGATCGGGACATCCGCCTGCCGGTCAGGGCGCGCGTGTCGGGCGGGACCGGCAAGGCCCAGGGCATTGCCGTGGCCATGCCCGTGGATGCCCGCGAGGCGGCCCAGTTCGACGAACGGGTGGCCGGGCAATACTTTACTTCCGAACTGGCCCCCGAGATCATCGTGACGTCCGCGGTGGCCCGCGGCCTGGGCTGGGCGCCAGAGCGCGCTCCGGGACAGGTGGTGCGGGTCGCACCTGGTGGCGCGTTCATAGACCGGGTCTTGCAGGTTGCGTCGCCCTTCGGCTTGTTCTCGGGCGGTGGCTCGTTGGCCCGCGAACTCAGGATCGTGGGAGTCGTGGCGCGGGAGCGGGTCGGGTTCGGATCGCTCGGGGCGGCTTTCTTCCTGCCCTACGGCACGGCCCGCGCGATTGAGCAGGACCTGCTCGCCCGGATGCCCGGTGCCAGCCGTCTCGGGACGTCCTACAGCGCCTCCATCCGCCTCGAGGACCCGGCAGTCCTCGCCGACGTCGAGCGCCAGGTGGCCAAGGCCGGTTACCGGACCGTTTCGTTCGCATCCGTCCTGGAGCGTTCCCGCCCGCTGTTCCTGCTTGTCGACGGCCTGCTCATTCTGATTGGCGGCGTCGCCCTGCTGGTGGCCAGCCTGGGTATCGCCAACACGATGATCACTTCCGTGCTCGAGCGGACGCGCGAGATTGGCCTGCTGAAGGCCCTGGGCGGCCGGGATCGAACGGTCATGGCGTTGTTTCTCGCCGAGGCGGCGCTCCACGGACTGCTCGGGGGTGTCCTCGGCATTCTGATGGCGCTCGGTACGGGACAAGCCGTCGGGGTGCTGGCCGATGCCTGGTTCCGCAAGATGGGAGGCGATCCCCAGCGGGTCTTCTCGTGGTCTCCTGCCCTGCTGTTGTCCGCACTGCTCCTGGCGGTGGGGATGTGTCTGCTGGCCGCAATCTACCCCGCCCGGCGGGCTGTCCGGCTCGATCCGGCGCGTGCGCTCCGCCACGACTAGCTATCATGGGCGCGTGAAAGTCACGCATATCGAACGCACCCCCAATCCGCTGGCCCTGATGTTCCGGGTCGATCAACCGTTGCTTGCGGCGGGTGCCGAGGTCTACGCCTCGACCAACGACGCGCTCAGGGACTCGATGGCCACGGCCATCTTCGCGACCGGGTCCGTGACCGAGCTCTACGTGACACCCGACTTCGCGACCGTGACCAAGACGGCCGACGCCGACTGGCTGCCCCTGCGGCGGCGGGTGCGCGAGGTGCTCGAGGCGACGGAACCGGCGGTTCGCGTCGTCGAACCGGGCACTTCGGACAAGCCCCGACTGCGTCCGGGCAGCCGGATTCCCGTGGAAGGGCCCGAGGCCGAGATGCTGGGCCGCATCCTCGTGGTCCTTGAGCAGACCATCATGCCGGCGCTGGCCGGCGATGGCGGCGGCCTCGAGGTGCTTGGCTTCGAGAACCGCGTCCTGACCATTCGTTACCAGGGAGCGTGCGGGACTTGCCCCAGTTCGGCCGCGGGGACACTGGATGCCATCAGGCGGATGCTGCGCCAGGGTGTCGATCCGGACATCGAGGTCGTCCCGGCCTGAGGACCGGCGCAGTACCGTCGGTTGCCTGCTGCAGGTGCAGTCGGTATCCTAGGACGTTACGTTGCTTCTGGAGGTTCCCGTGAAGGTCGAGCTCGCCATCACCGACGCCCAGCGTGAAGCCATCGCGGGCTTCCGCTACGGCATCATCGTCGCCCAACTCAAGCGGCAGCTGCCGTCGGCCGATGACGCCACGCGCCGGGTCGTCGACGAGGAGGACGCGACGGGCGTCCAGGCCTTTGTCGCCCGGGATGGCGAGCTGGTGGGGGCGATTCGTCTCAACCGCCTGTCCGACGGCACTGTTTCCCAGGACCTGGGCCGCCTCTACGCGCTGGACCAGTTCTCGGATGTCCCGCCCGAGCACATCGCGGTGGTCTCTCGCCTGGTCGCGCGTCCCGGCGTTTCCGGGGTCGGCGACCTGCTGTCGGACTTCGCGCTCAGGTGGGCGATCGAGAACGGTATCCGTCTTGCCTTCAGCTATTGCTCGCCCCACCTCGTAGCCCCCTACGAGCAGCTGGGTTTCCGGCGCTACAAGGACAACTTCCAGGACCCCCTGGGCTACCGCGTGCCCATGGTCCTCGTGCTGTTCGACCTGGCCCATCTCGCCCGGATCCACTCCCCCCTCGCGGCCAAGCTCGCCGCGGTGGCCGCCGGCCGCAACGATTCCGACTTCTTTGCCAGCCGATTCCCGGATTACGACTTGCCGGCCAACCCCGGCATGTACCCCAAGGGCGAATTCTGGGCGATGCTTGGCGATAGGATGAACGTCAACCCCCTCGAGGCGATTCCGCTCTTCTCCAGCCTGTCTTCCGACGAGGCCGGATCGGTCATGAAGGCCGGGACCATCCTGCCGATCCGCACCGGGGACAAGTTGCTGGCCGCTGGAGATACCGGGCGCGAGTTCTACCTGATTCTCAAAGGCATGCTTGGCGTGACCTTGCCCGGGTTGTCCAAGCCCGTGTCCCTGCTTGGCCCCGGCGAGATCGTCGGCGAGATGGCCTTTCTGGCCGACGCGCCGCGCAGCGCCGACGTCGAGGTCTTCAAGGACGGCGAGGTGATGGTGCTGTCCGAGGACTCGTTCCTCAAGCTGGCCAGCCAACAGCCCGGCGTCGCCAGCAAGGTCACCCTCAATCTCGCCCGGATCCTTGGCGAGCGGTTGGCCGTGACCTCCAAGGCACTGGCCGAGGCGCAGCGCCGCTAGAAGCCTCCAGGCCCGGCCCGGCTCGGTTGCCTCAGATCAGCGTGAACTTGGTGATGAGCCCGCGGCCGAAGGCCAATGCGCGCTGCAGGATGTTGCCTTGGACAGGCAGGTCCGATTCCGTCACGGCAAACTGCGTCACCAACCCGCGGCCGATGACGGCCCCGCGCGCCGGCGCGGGTGCCACGGGCAGGTCGGACTCGGTGACGGCGAATTGCGTCACCAGACGGCCAACGGCGGCGGACCGCTGGAAATTATCCTGCTTGACCGGCAGGCCTGACTCGGTGACGGCGAACTGCAGGGCGAACCCGCCGCCGACAGCTTTCGGGGCCGCGACTTGTGGCGCGACCGGCAGGGCGGAAGGTGTAACGGCGAAGCCTTCGCGAACTCCAAGTGACATCTGTGAATCCTCTCCAGCCTAGCTGTTGGCCGTTGCCTTCATGTCTTCCAAAATGCGCTCCAGAACCTTCATGTTCAGATTCATGAAGAATCGGTCCATTAACGACTTGTTCTGCGGCGACTTCGACTCTTCGGACGCCGAGATGTGCTGGCGAACGATGCCGAGGCGCTCCTGCGACAGGGCGCCGGTCTCGGCGTCGATGGCGGAAATGCGATTGGCTGCCGCGGGTCCAAGATGCTGGACGAAGAACGCATGCAGGTCCTCCGGCTTCGACGGGCGCTTCAGTTCGGGGTCCAGCTTGCTCAGCAACTTGGCCCTCTCCTCGTCGAGGTCGGCTCTGCGATCATCCAGTTGCGCGACCTTGCGAATGTCGCCCTTCCCCATGTACTTCTCGTAGAACTTGTACTCGTCCTCCATCGAGGGGATGGTCATTCCGCCCGCTTTGACGCGCTCGCGGGCCCGATCCGACAACTCGAGCTTGTCGGTCGCAGCGCTGATCTTGGCATCCTTGGACGTACCCGTCGCTTCCCGTGCTGCGGGCGACGCGGCCTCGACACGAAGTGGAGCCGTGAGTGGAACCCCCACCAGCCCGATACCCGTTCCTTCAATGCCCACGGTGTACTACCCCCACTAGCTTTATCTTCCCCGACCCGTCGGAGATGACGTCAACAGTTCGTGAAATATGGATTGCCGGGCCGAGCTATCAATGGGTGACGTGGACGGTTGCCCGCATCCGTCTATGGACCCTGCAGCGGACCTCCAGATCTCCGGTTGCGGTCAGCACGACGGTGGGACCAGGGCCTGTCGCGTGCAGGCCCAGATCGAAGGTCTGCGAGCCTGAGGCGCAGTAGACGCTGTGGAAGACGCCGTCGCGGTTCGGGAAGCTGAGCCGGGTGCCTTGGCGGACCGTGAGTTCCCCCGGCAGGAAGACAAGGTTCTCCTGAATGATGGCGGCGCCGGTGGCGCGTGGTGCAGGAGTCTCCGGCCTTGGCCCCTTTGCCCCGACCAGAAGCGGGAGCGCCAGGCAGCCCATCATCAACGAAACCTTCATGGCGTCATTCTAGCCGGACGGTGGCCGCCTCATGGGGACCCGAGTTCGGTATGCCGCACAAATGTGCCCCCAGCCACATGGCCATGTCACGGAAGGGGGTATGCTATAGGCCATGGACGCCGCCGAACGCTTCCTTGACCAGCCCAACCTCCCGATGATCGCCGCATCGGTGCTGGGTTGCGTGCTGCTCGTCCTTGTCGGAGTCCTGCTCTGGCTGGTCAAGACCCGTTCCAAGGGCGACATGGGCCTCGCCAAGAAGGCCAACCGCTTCAAGGAACTCGAAGGCTACCTGAACGAGGCCAAGAAGTGGTATCGGGCCAACGTCACCTTGCGTGAGCTCTATGCCGTTGCCAGCAAGTCCGGCGTGGCCAAGAAGTTCGTCAAGGGCATCATCGCGGCGGCCGAAAATGGCGGTTTGTCCGGATCGCCCGAGGAGTCGGCCCGCTGGCTGGCCCAGGCGATCACTCTCGAACCCGGCAATGCCGAAGCCTTCTACCAGCTCGGCCTGGTGTCGGTCCGACAGGGCAAGGCCACCGGTCAGCAGAAGTGGATGCGGCTGGCCCATCAGGCCTTCACCAAGGCCTTCTTGCTCGAACGCGGCCATATCCCGGCCTTCCAGCAACTGATCCTGCTTTCCGAGCAGACCGAGAGCTTTTACCTCGAGCGCACCAAGGAAGGCTTGGCCAAGGGTGCGGCGATGGGGCAGAACGACGTCGACCGCGTGGTGGCGGCGGCCAAGGCCCAAGCCTATGCGGACGCCGAGGCTGCCGACGCGTCCCGCCAGCGCTGACGTCCCGGTTCGTCAGCCCTCGCGGCGCGGACGTATGGCCACGGTGCCGCGGCTGATCGCGACCAGCCGGCCTTCCGGGTCCGTGATGCGGATGTCCCAGACCCACGCCGTGCGGCCCCGGTGGATGGCCTTGCCCTCGGCCTGCACCCACCCTTCCCAGACCGTCCGGAGCAGCGAGATGCTGTATTCCTGACCAAAGGCGACGTGCGTATCGAGGTCGACACCCAGCACCGTGCCAAAGCTGGAGACCTCTTCCGCCAGCGCCGACAAAGCGCCCCCGTGCATGGCCCCGTAGGGCTGGCGGGTCGGGCCGTGGACGGGCATTCTCGCCACGACGTGGCCCGCCTCATGCTGGAGGAAGGTAATCCCCAAGGCGCCGGATAACGTCTCGGCCGGGGGCAGCAGGCCACGGTCACGAAAGGTCTCGGGGGTGAAGGACTGCGTCATGGGCTGATTCTAGGCCTTATACTGGCAGCAGGAAAAGAGGAAGGGTCCATGCGCGACACCCTCGAACGGATCGCCGGCCAGCACGGCGGCTTCATCGAGCTGCGTTACCACCACAAGACTTCGCGTCGCTTCGATGTCGAGGGCGGGCGTCTCGAGGCCGCCTTGGTCAAGGAGCGTGCCGGGGTAGGCGTGCGCGTGCTCGAGGGAGGCACCTGGGGCGTCGCCGCCACCAGCGACACGAGCGAACCGGCCATCCGCCGGGCCGTCGATCAGGCCGTGTCTGCCGCGCGGGCATCCGCCAATTACCGCAGCCGTCGCCTCGGAGACCTGCCCGCCGTGCACCTGGCTCGTGGTCGCTTCGAGGAACCGGGAGTCCGCGAGCTGCAGGATCAGCCTCTCGAAGCCAAGATCCAGGTGGCCATCGATGCCGAGGCTCGTGCCCGGGCCAGCTCGACGAGGATTGAAACGGCCCGTGCCACCTACCAGGAGTTGTTTGAGGACAAGGTCATCGTGACCTCGGACGGGGCAAGCGCCGAAGTACGGCTTGTACGGCCTGAATTTCGCGTCAATGCCGTCGTCGCCCAGGGGACCGAGCGCGCCACGTGTACGGAGAGCTATGGCGCGACGGGGGGATGGGACTGTTTGTTCCGCCACAGGGACCATGCCTCGATGGCCGACGAAGCGGCACGCTGGGCCGTCGATCTCTCCACCGCCTCGATGGCCCCGGGTGGCAAGTTCAAGGTCATCCTCGCACCCAGCATCGTGGGCTTGCTGGTGCATGAGGCCATCGGCCACACGGTCGAGGCGGACTTCGTACAGTCGGGATCGGTTGCCGCGGGTCGAATCGGAACGCGCGTGGCCAGTGATCTGGTGACGTTGTGCGATTCGGGTGCTTCGGAGCACGTGGGGGGTGCAGGTGGCACGATCGCCGTCGATGACGAGGGCGTGGTGGCCGGTCGCACCGTGGTCATCGACCAAGGCATCCTCTCCAGTTACCTGCACAGCCGCGAGTCGGCCATGCATTACGGCGTGGCGCCCACGGGCAATTCCCGAGCCTGGGAATATGCCGACGAGCCCCTCATCCGCATGCGCAATACCTACATCGAGCCCGGTGATCGGGACCTCGACGAGATGATCGCCGAGGTCGAGGACGGCTTCCTTCTGGACGGCCCCCTGAATGGCCAAGCCGATGCGACGGGAGAGTTCATGTTTGCCGTCGCCCGGGCGCACCGCATCCGCAAGGGCAAGCTGGGCGAGGTGCTCAAGGGTGCCACGGTCTCGGGTTCTGCCTTCGAGGTCTTGGCCAGCGTGGACGCGATCTCCAAGGCGTTCCGCTGGGACTTGGGTTCGGGCCATTGCGGCAAGGGGCAACCCATGAAGGTGGATGCCGGCGGCCCGTATGTGCGCTGCGAAGTCCTGATTGGCGGGGTGGGCGCATGAATACGGATCTGGTCCGTGAGGTCTGTGCGACAGGCGTGGCGGCTGCCCGCGCGGTGGGTGCCGAAGGTGTCGAGGTCTTCGCTGTCGCGCGGCGGACCCGCGAGGTCGCCTTCGAGAAGAACGACCTGAACCTGGCCCGGGCGGACGAGGAGCTCACCGTGGGCGTCCGGGTCCTTTCGGGTCAGTCCTTCGGCTTTGTCACGGTCAACGCGCCGGGACGCGTCGAAGAGGCCGTGCGGCAGGCGCTTGCCGTGGCGAAGATTGCCCCTCCCGATGCCCATCACCACCTGCCCGAGCCCGTAGCGCTGGCTCGTCCAAGATACGACTGGGATCCCGGACTGTCCGAATTCGGCCTCGGTCCCATGGCCGAGCTGGCCAGCCACCTTGCCGACCGCATCAAGGCCCGTGATGCCCGCCTGAGCATCGACGGCATCCGTGTCTCCGCGGAGGAGGCTGCGGTGGCCATTGCCTCGTCCACCGGCATCGAGGCGTCGCATGTCACCAGCGACCTGTCCGGCTTCGTGATGGGCATGGCCATCGACGGCTCCGAGGTCGGATCGTTCAACTATGACGGGGCTTCAGGCAATCGCCTGGCAACGGTTCGGGCAGAGTTGCTGTCCGCGATGGATCGCTTTGCCGAGAAGGCCCTCTGGGCACTGGGCGCGCGCAAGGGCGAGACCTTCAAGGGGCGAGTCCTCCTGACGCCGGATGCCGTGGGCGAGATCCTGCTCGAGCCGTTGCTCGGCGCGCTCGGTGCCGACAACCTGCGCAAGGGACGCAGTCCGCTGCAAGGGCGTCTCGGTGCGCGGGTCGCCGCCTCTTGCGTCAGCTTGAGGGATCCGGGGCGCTTGCTCGACGGCATGGCCATCGCGCCTTTCGATCGCGAGGGGCAGGCGATCGAGCCCCTGTCCCTGGTCCGGGACGGCATCCTCGAGGGTTTCTTCTACGATGCCTACGAGGCCCGGCGTGCCGGGTGCGGATCGACGGGACATGGCCGAGGCGGTGCCAAGGGGCCGCCAGTCTTGATGCCCGGGCTCATCGAGATGGCAGGGGGAGACGAGGCTGCTGCCGCCCTCGAGGCAAGGGCAGGTCGCGCCTTGGTCGTGCCGCGCTTTGCTGGCCGGGTCGAGATGGCTACGGGCGAGTTCTCGGGCGTGGTCAAGGGTGGTTTCCTGGTGGGCTCGGGTGACCGTGTCCCGGTCGAGGAGACGATGATCTCCGGCAATCTGTACGACGTACTCCAGGCCATCGAAGCCGTCAGTTCCGACCGGCAGAACATCTTCGGGTCCGCCCTGCTGCCTTGGGTTCTGGCGGACGGCGTGCAGGTCACGGCCGGTTGAAGCCGCTCGCAGGGGCCTTCAGAGAAGGTACCCCCTGGGGCATCCTTGGGGGCCTTCTCTGGCGTGAGCGCCGGGCCTACGCCGTCGGGGCCGCCTGCCTCTTGGCGTGTGACCTGGGCCAGGTTGCGGTGCCCCTGCTGGTCGGCCACATCGTCGATGGCCTCAAGGACGGTTCGATGGCCTTGGGCGGGCTGGGGCGCAGCGTGGGCATGCTGGTGGGCCTCGCGTTGTTTGTCGCCTTGTGCCGCTACGGCTGGCGCATGGGGGTCTTCGGATCGTCGCGCCGCATCGAGCGCGACGTCCGGGTTGCCTTGCATGACCATGTCATTCGCCTGCCGGCGGAGGCCCAGCGGCGCAGGCCAACCGGCGAGGTCATGGCCCTGGCCACCAATGATCTGCAGGCCGTCCGCGCCATTGCCGGCGAAGGGGTGATGGCCGGGCTCGATGCCCCGTTCTACCTGATGTCGGCGCTTCTGCCGATGCTCTGGCTCCATCCGGGCCTGACGCTCTGGGCGGTCCTGCCCTTACCCCTGCTGGGCCTCGTCTCCTTCTTGTTGGGGCGGCGGATGCACGGGACCTACCGGGCCGTGCAGGAGGCCTTCGGGCGCCTGAGCGACCAGGCCCAAACGACGATCTCGAGCATTCGCGTCGTCAAGGGCTTCGCCCGGGAGGCCGGGGCGACGGAGGAGTTCGCGGCGCGCAGCCGGGACCACGCCGCCGCCACCATGAGGATGGTGCGGATGCAGGGCGCCTTCGATCCCCTGATCGCCCTGTTGTCGGGCTCCTCGACCGTCCTTGTCCTGATTCACGGCGGCCGGCTTGTCGAGGCTGGCGCCTTGACCGTCGGGCAACTGGTCTCCTTCCTCGGGTTTATCCAGATGCTCTCGTGGCCGATGATGGCGATGAGCTGGGCCTACAACATGGCCCAGCGCGCCCGGGCGAGCGTCGTGCGCCTGCGAGAACTGTTCCGGGAGACCCCCGAGCCCCCCGCCATGCACCGGCTTGAGCCAGGCTGGTGGCTGGCTGCCCCGCCTACGCTCGAGGTTCGGAATCTGACCTTCGGGTATCCTGGCGCCCATCGGCCTGCGCTGGCGGACGTCTCCTTCGTCCTGGCCCCGGGCCAGATACTGGGCGTGACCGGTCGGTCCGGGGCGGGCAAGAGCACGCTCGTCTCGCTCTTGTTGCGTCAGCTTGATGCCCGCCCGGGGTCACTGCTGCTCGATGGCCGCGATCTGGGCGAGATGGCCGTGGACGAGGTGCGTCGGGTCTTTGCGTGGGTCCCGCAGGAAGGCTTCTTGCTGGGCCGATCCATTGCCGAGAACGTCGCGATGGGGGAAGACGCGTCAGGCGTCATGCCGGCCCTGCTCCGCGCGGGCTTGGGGCCCGACCTGGCGTTGTGGCCTGAGGCCGAGCGCGCGGTGGTGGGCGAACGTGGCGTCACGCTCTCGGGTGGCCAGCGCCAGCGGGTTTGCCTGGCCCGGGCCCTGGTCCGCGAGGCGCCGGTCCTGTTGGTGGACGATGCGCTGTCTGCGGTCGATGCCGCCACCGAGCACCGTGTCCTCGCGACCTTGGGCGAAGCCCGCCGTGATCGGTCGGCGCTGATCGTCGCGCACCGCTTGAGCGTCGTCCGGACGGCACCCCGCATCCTGGTCCTCGACGAAGGCAGGCTCGTCGGCGATGGCAGCCACGATGCCCTGGTCGCGCAGGGTGGCCTCTATGCCCGGATGTGGCACCTGCAACAGCTGGAGCGGGTTCTCGCCGGTCCCGTTCCGGGGGTGGGCGCATGAGTGGTCACGGCCACGGCCACGGTGCAGGCCATGCCGGCATCGTCGAGGAGGCCCACGAGCGGGCCTTCGACCCGAGGTTGTTCCGGCATGTCCTGACGTGGGCTCGTCCCGTTGCGGCATGGTTGTTGTTGGGCTTGCTGATGCTCGTCCCGCTCAGCGCCGTTCCCGTGTTATTGCCCTGGATCGTCAAGCAGGCCATCGACGGCCCGCTGGGCGGGACAGGCGCCTCGGCTGCACCGCCACCCCAGCTTCCGTTCGGTCTCGATCCGATGCTGCTGGCCTGGCCTCGGGACCTGATCGGCCTGGCGTTGCTCTACCTCGGCCTGCTGGTCGGGGAGTCGCTCCTGCGCTATGCCCAGGGCCTGGTGATCCAGGGCGCGGGTCAGCGCGTCATCCGTCGCATCCGGGAAGAGACCTTCGGCCATCTGCTGCGGCTGGACATGGCCGTCTTCGACCGCCAGCCGGTGGGGCGCCTCGTCTCGCGCGTCACCTCGGACACCGAGAACATCAACGAACTCGTGACGAGCGTGCTCGTGGGCCTGTTCCGGGATCTGTTCGTCATTGCGGGGACCATCTGGGCGCTGTTCCACCTGGATGCGGGGCTGGCGTGGGTCGCCCTCGCGGCAGCCCCGGTGATCGCGGGCCTGACGTTCGGGTTCCGCCGCTGGCTGCGTGCCTCGTGGCGAGGTCTGCGGGTGCGGCAGGCGGCGCTTGTCGCCGTCCTGTCCGAGCACTTGTCGGGCGTGCGCGTGCTGCAGGCCTTCGGACGCGAGGACGCCGCCCAGGAAGCCTTCCGCGAGGAAGCCGAGGCTTTCTATGGCACGGCGTGGACCCTGACCCACGTGCAGGGCATCCTGCGTCCGGCCATCGACCTCGCGACCCAGCTTGCCCTTGCGGCCGTCCTCTGGTTTGGCGGACGGGCGGTGCTCGAGCAGGGCTTGGCCCTGGGCACGCTCTACGCCCTGACGGTCTATCTCAAGCAGCTCTTCAACCCGCTTGGCGAGTTGTCCGAGAAGTACAACACGACCCTGGCGGCCTTTGCCTCGACCGAGCGCCTGGTGCAGCTGCGCGAGACCCAACCGACGGTCGTGGCGGAGCCGTGGGCGGGCGACTTGTCCGATGGCGCCGGGATCCGGTCGGGGGGGCTGCGCTTCGAAAGCGTGTCCTTCGCCTACGCGTCCGATGCCCCGTGGGTGCTCGAGGACGTGTCGTTCGCCATCGAGCCCGGCCAGACGGTAGGTATCGTCGGTGCCACGGGCGCCGGCAAGAGCAGCCTGCTGGGCCTCGTGGCCCGTTTCCACGACCCGGGTCGCGGCCGGATCGTCGTCGGGGAGACGCCGCTGACGGCGTGGTCGCCCGAGATCTGGCGGCAGCATCTGGGCATGGTCCTGCAGGAGCCGCTGCTGTTCCGCGGGACGTTGGCCGAGAACCTGCGCATGGGCCGCGCGCACCTCACGGACGCGATGTTGCTCGAGGTGCTGCATCAGTTCCTGGGTGAGGACCCGGCGCGGCGATGGCCCGAGGGTCTCGCATTGCCGCTGGGGGAGCGGGGCGACACGCTCCCCACCGGCGAACGGCAACTGGTCTGCCTTGCGCGCGCCCTGCTCGCCGACCCGGCCGTGCTGGTACTCGACGAGGCGACCGCCAGCGTCGACAGTGCCACGGAAGAGGCGATGCTGCAGCAGATCGAGGCCCGCAAGGGACGGGCCATGACCTTGGTCGTGGCCCATCGCCTGGCCACGGTTCGCCATGCGGACCACATCATCGTGCTGCATCAGGGGCGGATTGCCGAGTCTGGCGACCACGCCACGTTGCTCGCCGCAGGTGGGCGCTACGCCACGATGTGGGCGTTGCAGGCCGGCGAGGCCGCCCACGGATCCCGAGAGGCCCTGCTGTATGGCGCATGAGGCTCAGGGCGTGACCGTGGGTTGGCGTACTCGCCTGGGTCGGGTCTGGGATGCTGCGGGTTGGGCCGTGCTGGTTTACGTGCTGTGGCGATTCCTCGGACCCCAGAGTTCTGCCGACTTGAATGGGGTGACGGGCTTGCGCGGTGTCGTGGACCTGCCAAGGGGCCGCCCGGCGGTCGTCGAGGTCGCGACGCACACCTGACCGGCCTGCATCGCGATGGTGCCGGTCTGGCACCTGCTCGAGGCAAGGCGTGGACGCGAGGTGACCTTCCGCGTCCTCTATCTGGACGAAGCATCGACCTCCGCGGATGCCGTGGCCGTCCTCGAGGCTGCCCGGGCGAGGGTCACGCCGACCTTTCTGGTCCTGGATCGCGAGGGACGTCCGAAGGCACGGTTCCTGGGGGCCACATCCTACATGGCGATCAGCGAGGCTCTGGACCGACTGCCCTGAACGCCCCCGGTGTCAGGACCGGATCCACGCGTGTGCGGCGGCGAGGCGGTTGCTGTAGAGCTGCAGCAGGTCCTTGCGCTCGTCCGGGGTAAGACGCCCCTCCGGATCCGCGGCCTTGAGCATGCGATCCCCGGTGCCGCCCGCGTCGCGAGCACCCGCAAGGGCCTTGGCGGCTTCCGTGAGGCGGTCGGCCGTCCGGCCCTCCGCGATGGCGGCGGCAAGGCCGTCCTGATCCATCCAGGCGGCAGCCGCAAGCTCCGCCACGTCGATGCCGTGTTCCCTCGCGACGGTCTCGAGCACGTCGCGATGGGGTTCGAGCATGGCGGCGGCCTCATCGCGATCGAAGCCCCATGCGTCGTCGTCGGCGGGCAGCGGGAGTCGGTCGTTCCCGATGGCCTCTGCCGTGCGGGCGAGCGCGTCGGGCAGATCCTTGGTCAGGCGTTCCACGCGTGCTTCGTCGAGTCCCATGCGGCGACCCGCCGCCACGGGGTCCTTGCCTTGCCGTGCCGCCCCCAGAAGCTCGGCGGCCTGTTCTTCCTCTATGCCGTGCGTGCGGGCGAGCAGCCGAATGATTTCCCGCAGGGCCAGCAGGTCCGCGAAGGATCTCGCGGCGGGCGGGGCCGAAGGCGGACCGGACGCAGGCACGTCGGCGACACCCCCGCTGCCTCCCCGGGACGGGCGATACGGAACGGGGCCGTCTTCCCGGCTGACGGCAGCGAGGCTGCTGCCCCCACCCAGCGGATTCTGGACCGGCGGCAGGTCTGCTGCCGCGCCGTCGTCAGCGCCCGCACCCGCCAGGCGTCCGTAGGCCATGATGCTGTCGAGGCGGCCCTGGTTCATTACCGTACGATGGGCCGGCTGGCCGAACTTGTTGCTTTCGAGCATCTCCGTCGGCCGACCCTGGGCGTCCACCTTGGAGACCACACCCACATGGTCGGACTTGCCGTCCTTGTCCCAGTCGAAGAACACCACGTCGCCCACGTGCGCAGGGGACTGTCGTTCCACAAGCTGCTGCTCCTTGCGGAAGTACTGGATCATCGACGGGCAGTAGTGCGGGTTGTAGCCCTGGACCTGCATGTCTTTGCCCAGCGCGAATCCGGCTCGGTTGTAGCTGTCGGCGACGAAGTCGGCGCAGCAGCCGACCCGGCCAGGGCTGTGGTAGTAGCGCGTCGTCAGGTTGGGGGGGTACTTGTAGCCTCCTTCGATCAGCGCACGGGCGCCCTGGACCACGTCGTTCCCGAAGGTGGCCCTGGGGATCGCGGCACGGGCGGCCGCCACCGCATCCGCAAGGGACCGGGATTCGGACAGGCGGCCCGTGGTGCTGAGGCTGTCCCGTCCCGGGATGGCCCGGGCGTCCAGCGGGGCCGTCGGTCGACCTTGCAGGGCGCGGCCAAGCGGGGCTGAACCCTGGAGAGGCCGGGAGCCGCCGGGACGCTGGATGGGATCGGGCATGACTTGGTCATACCCCTTGTCCGGACCAACCTGCCGGGTTAGGAGGCTGGTCTTGCAGGCGATTGCCGGGTCGATTCTTTTCTTGGGGGTGGGGGTATCCTCATGACCATGGCTAGAAGAATAGAGCGGTCGTGGGAGTGCCTTCTTGCAGCCCCGCCCGAGGCCGTCTGGCCTTGGATCTCCGACACCCGGCGCTTCAACCGCGCCCTGGGTCAGGACTTTGCGCTCACGGGCTACGTGCCCGATGGGGCCGGCGGGATCGAACTGTACGGCCAGCATGACCTCGGTCGTTTCCGCGAGCAGCCGTTCCAATGGGTCGAACCTGAATCCTTTGCGTCGTGCCGCGAGTTCCTCGACGGTCCCCTCGAAGTCCTGCGGGCGCATGCCCGTCTGCTGCCCGGTTCGGATGCTGCCGGGCAACCCGAGACGCGCTTACGCTATGTCGTCGAGTGCGACGTGCGCGAAGGCACGCCCGAGGATGTCGTGGCGGGCTTGGAAGCCATCCTGACGGCTTTCGGGGAGGGCCTCCTGCAACTGTGCGCGGCGATGAACGACCGATACAGGGCAGGCATGCCTGCGACGTATGCGCCCCCGGAACCCGAGATCGACGAAGCGTCGCTCGCCAGGCTGTCCGACATGCGCGACCGGCTTCTGGCCGCCGGCAAGGTCATGCCCGATCTGGTGGACCGCCTTGTCTCCATGATTCGCCGAGACGGCGACATCGAGGTCTGGCGGATGCGGCCTCTGGCCTTGGCCCGCCAGTGGTCCGCCCCGTCGCATGAGGTCGTCCGGCTCTTCCTGCACGCGACGCAACTGGGCTTGCTGGACCTGCACTGGGAGATGACTTGTCCTCATTGCCGGGGTGTCGCCGAGGACAAGGGGCACCTGGCTGAGGTCACGGCGGCTGCAAGCTGTGCCTATTGCCTCGTTGATGTCGCACCGGACCTCGCGACGTCCGTCGAGGTCACGTTCCGGCCGAACACCGCCGTCCGCAAGCTGGACCTCAAGATGTATTGCTCGGGGGGGCCGGCGGCCATGCCCCATGCCCTGTGCTATGTCGTCTTGCCTCCTCATGACAGTCGCGAACTGCTGCTTGATCTGGGTCGGGGCGCCTATCGCCTCCGGGCCCAGTGGCGCAGCCAGGCCTGTACGCTCGAGGTCGTGGACGGACAGGCCGACGACGGCGCCTTGCCGCCCCTCCGTGAAGTCCAAGTCGGCCCTGAGGGTCTGGCGACATCGACCCTGAAGGTCGCGGCGGGTCGCCTCCGGATTGCCGTCGACAACACGTCGGATCGGCCGGTGCGCTTGCTGGTCGAACGGACGGCCTGGGCCGACGATCGCCTGACGGCGGCCGCCCTGACCAGTCATCGCGACTTCCGGCACATGTTCGGGCAGGAGGTCCTCGCCCCCGGGACCCAGGTCTCGTTGTCCCGGCAGACCATTCTCTTCACGGACCTCAAGAACTCGACCCAGATGTACGAGGACATCGGCGATGCCTTGTCCTTCAGCCTGGTGCGGGATCACTTCACGGTCATGGATGGGGTCATCGATGCCCACGGAGGTGCCATCGTCAAGACCATCGGCGACGCCGTCATGGCCGTCTTCGACGATCCGGTGGCGGCCTTGCGGTCGGCCTTCCGGATGCAGCGCGATCTTCAGTCCTTCAATGCCGCGTCGGGGCGCCCCCCGCTGACGCTCAAGGTGGGGCTGCACTCGGGGCCCGGCATCGCCGTCACACTCAACGATCGCCTCGATTACTTCGGAACCACCGTCAACATGGCCGCGCGGGTCCAGGGAGAGTCCGTCGGGGACGACATCGTCGTGTCCGAGGCCGTGCTTGGCGACCCGGGTGTCCGGGACGTGCTCGCCTCCGAGGCCGTGCCTGCCGAACCCTACATGGCGACGCTCAAGGGGCTCGGGGGCCAGCATCGCCTGACCCGGCTCTGGCCCCTGCGATCACCGGTCCGGGCCTGAGGCAGGTGGAGTCACTCTCGCCCCTCGACGGGCGTTACGGCGCTCGGCTCTCGGGCCTTGCCTCCCTGCTCTCGGAAGCCGGTCTCAACAGGGCGCGCGTCCGATTGGAAGCAGCCTACCTTGAAGCCCTCGTGGCACAAGTCGCTCCCGAGGCCTTCCGCGCGGTTCCAGATGAGGCGTGGGCGCGCCTCAAGGTCTGTGGCGACGACGAGTTGGCCGTCATCAAGGCTTATGAGGACAAGCTGCGCCACGATGTGAAGGCCGTCGAGCACGGGGTGCGCGATCGTGCGGCAGCCGAGCCGGCCCTGGCATCTTGGGCCGAGCATGTCCATCTGGGCCTGACCAGCGAGGACGTCAACAACCTCGCGTGGGGCACGGCGCTGGTGGCGGCATGGCGTACGCAGTTGCGGCCGGCGCTCCTGGACCTGATCGGCGCCTTGGCCGGCCTTGCCGAGGCCACCGCCGACATGCCGATGCTGGCCCGGACCCATGGCCAGCCTGCTTCGCCGACGACGCTGGGCAAGGAGCTGGGTGTCTTCCTGCTCCGGTTGGCCGACGCCCTCGAGGGCGTTGACCGGGCGCTGCCCGGCGGCAAGCTGACGGGGGCGACCGGTACGCATGGCGCTCTGGCCGTGGCGTGGCCCGAAGTCGACTGGTCGGCCTTCGGTGTGCGCTTCGTCTCGGCCCAGGGGCTGGAACCCGTCTGGCTGACGACGCAGGTCGAGCCCCGGGATCGGCTTGCGGCACACCTGGATGCCCTGCGCCGCGTGGCCGTGGTCGTGCTCGACCTGGATGTCGACATGTGGCGCTACATCTCGGACGGCTGGTTCCTGCAGCGCCGTGTGGCCGATGAGGTCGGGTCAAGCGCTATGCCGCACAAGATCAACCCCATCGATTTCGAGAACAGCGAGGGTAATCTCGGCCTTGCCGTCGCGCTGCTTGGCCATATGTCGGTCAAGCTGCCACAAAGCCGGTTGCAGCGTGATCTTTCCGATTCGACGGTGATGCGTAACCTGGGTGTGGCGCTCGGACACTGGCTGCTGGGCGTGACCTCGGCCCTGGCGGGCCTCGGGCGCGTCGCTCCGGATGCCGCTGCCATGGCCGATGCGCTGTCCGGGCACCACGAGGTCTTGGCGGAGGCTTGGCAGGTCACGCTCAGGGCACATGGCTTTTCGGAAGCCTACGAGCGCCTGAAGGAAGCGACGCGGGGGCGGCATGGCGACGTGGTCGCCATGCGGTCTGTCCTGAATGATCCGGCCATCCCCGAGGACCTGCGGCTCAGGTTGGCTGCCATGACGCCCGCGGGCTTCGTGGGGCTCGCGCCGGAGCTTGCTCGGCGGGCAGTCGCCGATGTCCGCGCCCGCCTCAGCCCCCGATGACGTAACGGGCGAGGTCCCGCGGCTTGCGTGCGAGGATGCTTGCCGGTTGCCCGGCCATTTCCCGGGCGGTGTAGAGCGGCACCCCCCTGACGGTAACGGTCAACCGGGGGCCCGAGACGGCAAACTCCGTCCACGTGTAGGCATGGCCCAACCCCCAGGTGCCCGACTCCAGCCGCCCGAGATCGGGCGCTAGGCCGATGGTGTCCAACCCCTGCACACGCAGTTGGGTGTTGATCAGGTCCAGCATCAGGTGGTCCTTTCCGGCCATAGGGGACCTGTCATACCGCTCGCGCTGGTCGCGCCCGAGCACGCCGGCCGAGGTCGCGGCGTGGATCAGGCGTTCTCCGAGGACGTAGTCAATGGCGGTCGGACCCGTCAGGATTTCAATGGGTGTCCGGTCCGCCGGCAGGACGCCCAGTGAACGCCGGCCATCAACTTCGTTGACCAGGGTGCCGTGGTGGTCGGCACCGATGAAGACGACATGCCGGATGCTCTCGTCACGCAGGAAGCGGAGGAGGTCCAGTCGCTCCTCCGGCCACCCCTCGTAGCGGTCCCCGGCACCGATGAGGCCCAGGTTTTGCACCGGCACGGGGACGAGGACAAACTTCCAGTGCACCCCGTCGCGCTCGGCTTGCTTCAGGTCCCGGCACAACGTGGTCATCTGGGCGTCGCCAATCATGCGGCGTCCCGGACGGCCGGCCTGGAGAAGATAGGTCGCCCACCCCAGCGGGTCGAGCGTCTTGACCTTGGCCACCGGAGCGGTCCTGAAGCTGCGGCCATCGACCATCGCCAGCATCGCGTCCCGGCCAAGCCTGCGGGATCGATACAGGCGTGGCAGGCCGTCGATGCCGCCAGGGCTGCCGGCTTCCCATCGGTCCGGTGCGACAGGCATCATCGCCTCGAAGGCGGCGAGGCCCGACCGGTAGCGCGGGGAGCGCGCGAACGCCATGGATCGCCCGTTGACGCGCACCCGGGCGAGGCCGGCGAAGTCGTTGACGACCTCGTGATCGTCGATCATGGCGAAGAGGCCAGTCGCAGCCCGTGCCCGCTGCCACGCATCGAGGCCGTGGCGGGGTGTCAGGCTTTCGCGATGGCGGCCCAGATAGTCGGGGTAGGTGACGGCATCCTGCTGCGCAGCCAACGAGGGCTCGTCCCCGTAGATGGTGTCGCCCAGAGCCACCATGAAGTCCAAATTCCGGTCTGGCACGTCGGTGATGGCGATGTAGGGCTGCAGGTCCTGGCTCCAGTCTCCCGTCACACCGAAGCGCAGTGGTATGGCCTCATCCGGATCGGGCAGTGTCCTGAAACGGCCTGTGCCGGATCGACCGTCGGCGGTCGTGAGGTGCACGCGATAGGGCGTGCCGGCCTCGAGCCCGGACAATTGCCACTTGGCCGGGCCTTCGGGCACGTCTTGCCGGATGCGGACCACCGGTGATCCGGCGGGCGTTGCTGGTCCGTCCCGATGGATCTCGATCACCGCCGGACCGGATGATGCGACCCACGTCCAGAGGACGCCTCCGCGCTCCGTCAGGTCGCCGGTGGCGAGGCCGTGCAGCAGGTCCAGCATGGTGAGGGAGCTCCTTGGCTCCATGGTAGCCTTGCCCTGCCATGTGTGGACGCTATGTGCTGCTCGCCCCGCCCCGGGAGCTCGAGGAGGTCTTCGGTGTGGCGGTCCCGGGGGACGTCCATCCGCGCTGGAACATCGCGCCGACCCAGGATGTCGGCATCGTCCGGCTGGAAGCGGGAGGGCGCCGTTGGGTCACGGTGAGTTGGGGCCTTGTCCCGGCATGGGCCCGGGCCTTCAGGCCGGGGCCGATCAACGCGCGGATCGAGTCCGTGGCCGAGAAACCGACCTTTCGCGACGCATTCCGGCGCAGGCGTTGCCTGGTCCCCGCGTCGGCCTGGTACGAATGGACCGGAGAGGGCAGGCAAAAACAGGCATGGGCGATGGAGCCCGCCGGCAGGGGGCTCGTGGCCTTTGCCGGGCTGTGGGAGGCATGGGGAGACGGGGCTGATCGGCGCGAGACCGTGGCCTTTTTGACGACCGAAGCCACGGGAGGGCTGGCGGACATTCATCACCGGATGCCGGTGTGCCTAGGGCCCGGGACGTGGGAGGCTTGGCTGGATCCGGCGGTGACGGATCCGGCGAGATTGCTGGCGTGCCTTGGCGGGGTTCCGGACGTGAAGGTGCGGCCGCGCATGGTCGGCAAGGCCGTGCACCGGGCTGGCTTCGAGGGACCGGAGTGCCTGGCCGGTCCGGCGGAGGATGGCCTGGGCGGGCAACTTGAGTTGTTTTAAAAGGGCATAAGAAGCCTGTAAACAGCGCAATAGCGAAGACAGGTGGAGGCCACGCTCCAGGCATACCCCATGGTATGAGCAAGTCCATCGTAAGTTGGTCGTCGACGACTCCCTTGCGTAATCCCCATCGCCGATCGGCGGGCGCCCAGCCGAGCAGCTCCGTGAACAGGGCCATCGGAACCCGCCCTGCCTCCTCCCCGCCACCCTCGATGCGGGCCGATCGCTATGACCGCAGGGCGGAAACCCAAGCTGCAGGGAAAGAGGTTCACGCCTCCGGGGCTTCGGGGGGTGACACTCCGAGGACTCGGCTGTCTCCGAAGCAGGAGAGCAGGTTGATGGCGTGGCTCGATGAGCGGGGCGTCCTCGATCAGCAGGACAAGAACGGTGTCACTGTCCGGGAAAACCTGCGTGAGCTGGACCGCCTGATCGAGGCTCAGGGACGGGGAGAGAACGTCCGGATTCCGGAAGCGTTCCGTCCCGCCGGTGGAAGGGGACAGGACCGCGGGGAGTCGTTGCAGGAGCTCAAGAGCCAGATCCTGCGGGACCTTGCGGAGCCCCGTACAATCCGCCAGGGCGTCGGCACCTTGACGTGTGGGCCGGCCACTGCGCAGGCGGCGTTGGCCAGGACGTCCCCGGGCGAGTATGTCCGGATGGCCACGGAGCTTGCGATCAAGGGACAGACGGAGACGGCCGGGAAGTCCATACTCAAGCTTGACCGCAGGGGATTCGACAACACTCGCGACGGCCGTTCGATGACCGAGGACATGTTTCAGCCGGCCATGGCGGCACTGGCGCGGCGGAAGTGGCCGGCCGGTCAGGATAGGGGCCGCTTCGGAGGCAGGCTTTACGGCCCCACCCGCAGGTTTGGCGGCGGTACCTACGGTCGCTCCGCGCGCCGGTTCGGGGGCGGCGGCAGTGGCGATGACGCCCTTACGGCCGACCAGTACGCAGGCCTGATGGCCTCTATGATCCAAGGCAACCAGAGGTCCGTGGATATCCAACGGGACACCCAGAGGCGCAGCTTAAATCGTCACGTGGCTGCAGCGCTGGCCTCCGGTCCGGTGGCTGTAGGCCTGGCGAGCGACGGGCGGGGCGGGCCGGGAGGTCATGCCGTCCAAGTGGTTGATTTGTCGGCGAGGGTGGGTCGTTCGGGTCGGATGGAAGTGACCTACCATGATCCCTTGGCCGGAGAGGTCCGCATGCCCGCCAAGGAGTTCTTTGCCAAGGTCGTTCATGTGACTTTGCCGGGTCCGCTTGGCTTGGAGTTGCAGAGGTCCTGAAGGCCTGAGCTTAAGAAACTTTACAAAGTTGATAGGCGTGCGAAAGGGCCAGCCATCAGGCATCAAGACTGGGTGCGCCTAAGCTCTGAGCAAGAAGGTTGAGTCCAAGGTCGTTACGGGTACCTTGCACAAGCCCCCAAGCTGGGCCTCCGGGTACGAGCCTGTCCAAGCCGCGAAGAAGGAATCGGACTCGCGCCCCGGTGCCATGCCGAAATCCTCGATGAAGCGGGACAGCTACGAGAGTCGTCACGGACGCGGTGCCTTTGAACCGGGGAGGCTGACGGATGGCCTGCCCCTGGGGAAGAGCAAGGACTCGGCGGCCCAGGTCACCGAGAAGGTGGTCGGCAGGATACTGGACCGTCTTATCGAGGCCCAACGGTGGGGCGAGAACGTGCGGATTCCCGAGGCCTTCAGGCTCCAGGGCCAGAAGGCGGATGACAGCGGAAGCTCATTGCTCCAGTTCAACTTGCAGCTGATCAAGGACCTGGACGTGCCTCATCACATCCGGCAGGGGCGTAACACCTTGACGTGCGGGCCGGCCACTGCGCAGGCGGCTCTGGCCCGTACAGCGCTGGCGGAATACGTCCGCATGGGCAAGGATTTGGCGACCAAGGGCCAAACTGAGACGTCCGGTGGCAAGACCCTGCAGGTTCAAGGCAACGATGTCGATGACAGGAAAGTGGGGTGGTCGCTCACCGAGGATCTCCTCCAGCCCGCGATGGCGGACGTGGCCCCCAGGGAATGGCCGGCCAAGGGAGGGGAAGGGGACATCGGCGGTACGCGCTTCGGACCGACCCGTCGTTTTGGCGGCAGGGGCGGGTCGGGTGAAGCCCTGACGCCCGAGCAATACGGCGGCCTGATGGCGGCCGCGGTGCCGGGGAATCAGACAGCCCTCTCGATCGGGTCCGATGTCCAGCGGCGCAAGTTGAACCGATAGGTGGCCGCAGCCCTTCAGGTCGGGCCCGTGGCCGTGGGTCTGGGAGGCGAATCCGGCGGCACGGGCCGTGCCGTCCCGGTGCTGGACATATCACCAAGAGTCAACTTCGGCGGCAAGGGCGGCGGCGGCCAACTCGAGGTGACCTACCACGGCCCCGAGCTGGGCGAAGTCAGGCCGCCAGCCAAAGACTTCTTCAAGAACGTCGTGCATGTCACCTTGCCCGCACGTCTTGCGGAGGAGCTCGAGCGGGCTTGACGGCGAGGGTCAGTCCAAGGCCAGATTCCGCGTGGCCGGGGCCCTTGGGCCGAGGACACGGGCATGGAACTCGTGGAGTTCACGCCGATATATCTCGGCCAGCCGATTCGGGCGGCCGTCCGCTTCGCGCGGAGCGTGAGGGCCCAGCAGCAGGCAAATATGGCGCAGGTACCACAGCGTGTCGTAGCGGCCGCCGTTGAATCGACCCCAGCTGCGTTCGCCCATGACGAGGAAATCTTCGCGGATCGATCTGAGGTTAGAGAGCTTGTCGGCCAAGACGACTCGGACGAGCTGGCCGGGCTTGGCGTGCTCCAGCGCGCCCTCACCGCGGGCCAGTTCGGTCAGCTTGGCGATATGCCTCTCCTTGCGGGGGCGCCACGCGGGCTTGGGCTTCTCGAAGGAATCCGAGCAGGCCTCGACAATTTCCGCCACCAGCGTGCCGAACTTGTCCCGGATGGTCTCGAGCGTTGCTTCGCCACCCTGGTCCTCGGGGCCGTCGTGCAGCAGCGCGGCGATGGCCTCGTCCTTTGAGCCGCCGTCCTCCAAAACCAGCGCCGAGACGGCCAGCAGGTGGCTGATGTAGGGCACGGTGGTACCCTTGCGCATCTGGTCCTTGTGCAGTTCGGCGGCGAAGATGAGCGCCGCCCGGAAGCGCTGGGTCGCGGAGTCGACGGTGGTGGTCATGGAGGCGATGTACCCGTCCCGGCGGAGGCGGTCACCCGACTGACGGGTATGACCATGCAGGATGTCTCCGACTGGCCGCTTTCCCCGGGCCGCTGCACGCTGGCTGGTGGTCGTTTCGGCATGCGCCGTCGCGGCGTGCGCTGCGCCGAGCATGACCCCTTCCGTCGTCCGGTCGGTGGTTCAGGCCGAGGGTGTGGGCAAGGCCCAAGGTCCCGTTGCATCGGCGTCGGGTTCCCTGCGCCTTGCGGGTCTCGCCTCGCTCGAAGGCCGCGTGACGGGCCCGGCAGGGTTGGTGGCGAACAATGCCGCGGCGTTGGTCGCGAATGGTGCCGGAGGTCTGGTGGCCAATGGTGCCGGCAGCAGGCGGACCATGAGCCTGTTCCCGCAGGAGCCCGTCACGCGTGCGCTGGTCTACCTTGCGACCCCGGAAGGGCGGTTCCTTGTGGATGGCGAGGGACGCATCCTGTCGACCGTGACGGACGAGGAAGGGCGCTTCCTCCTGCCGCAGGTTCCGGACAAAGGCCTCGCCCTAATCCAGATCATGCTGTCCCGTCAGAGACGCCTGATGGGTTACGTACGGTTGTCGGGCGGTGCGCGCCAGGTCGTGGTGGACATGGCCACCACGTTGGTCACGGAAGCGCTGCGGGATCATGCCCGCAACCGTGGCGTTTCGTTCGCGGATCTGGTCCCGAGCGACATCGATCCCTTGGTCCTTCGCACCCGCGCCTTGCTGAATGCTGGAGCCTTCGGGCCGGTCGTACCCGAACGGGACGATCCGGACTTGTCCCTGCCCGGCTTGCCCGCCTTGATCAACCGCTACCTTGCGATGACGGCGCGGGATCCTGCCCTCCAGAGCCTCTGGGCCGGCATCCTCGGCTATCGGCCCTATGCCCTGTCCCCGGTGGCTGAAGCCTTCCTTGCACAAGCGCGTACGGCGGCCTACCGGCCGGCCGGCCTGGCGTGGGATGAGGCCGGGGCTCGGATGGCCCTCGCGCTGCGCGGCGCGAGCGAGACGCGAATCGTTGTCTGGCAGCCGTCGTCCCTCGTGGGTTCGTCCTCGATCGATGCCGTCACGTGGCACGGGGATCGGGGCACGGGGTTCCGGATGCTGAATCCGGATGGCCTCGTCTGGATGGCCTCGGG
The DNA here is from genome assembly GCA_016867265.1 of Candidatus Tanganyikabacteria bacterium. Taxonomy (GTDB): domain Bacteria; phylum Cyanobacteriota; class Sericytochromatia; order S15B-MN24; family VGJW01; genus VGJW01. Next base: position 101,881 of record VGJW01000007.1, on the reverse strand, counting down.
TTCGCTCTGGGTTGCCGATGGCTATCAGGCCAAGGCCCGACCGGAGGCCTTGCCTGCCTACCTGACGCGCCTCGACGGTCCCGGCAAGGTGTTCCGGTTGTTCCTGAAGCCGTCCGAAGGCGGTCAGGTCGGCGAGGTCTGGGGCATGGCGATGGCGCCGGATGGTAGCCTCTGGCTGGCCGATGGCAGTCGGCATGTGCTGCGGCGCATTGCTGCGCAGGACCTTTACCCCGCGGTGGTCAAGGATGGCATCGGATTGGCGACGGCCTCGGTGATGGTGGGCCAGCCGGACGACGGCGGCTGGGTCGACGGACCTGCAGCCACGGCTCGCTTCAATTACCCGATGGGCCTCGCGTTCGACGGCGAGGACTTGATCGTGGCGGACCGCGACAACCACCGGGTTCGGCGGGTCGTGGGCGCGGCCTCGGGCCAGCCGATCCGCGTCGGGACGTTCGTGGGCGGTGGGATGGTGCGCGACACCAAGGGCCTGCCCGGTCTCCCCGCCGATGAGGGGCTTGCGCCCCTGGACGCGGTTCTGAAACACCCGGATCTGGTAGCGATGGCACCCGACGGCAGGCTTGTCGTGTCGATGGCGGATCGCGTGATCCGCGTCGGCGCGACCGGTATTGAGACCCTGACCATGCCGGCATGGGGTCGGTTCGCCGAGGGTGAGGCGCGCCGCGTCGTCACGGGCGAGCGCCTCGGCATGGTCCTCGCCGGCACGGACCTGTGGCTGTCCGCGACGGATGGGCCCGGCGTCTCCCGTCTGGCCATGGGGCTTGCGCCATGAAGGCAGGCAGGTTCGGTCTTCCGGTGAGCGTCGCCTGTGCTCTGCTGCAGGCATGCACGACCGTGGCGCGTGCGCCCGTGGTCCAACTGGCGGCGCCGGTTCCCGGGGCCGCGCCCGTGCTGGTGCGCCCCGCCACGGATGCCGAGGCTGCGCGGATCGAGGGCAACCTCAAGGTGCCGGTTCTCTCGCCGGCCCGATCGGTACTTGCTGATGGTGCGCCTGTGATGGCCGGTCCGGGGACGCGGCCGACGGAGGAGGTCGCCGGTACCGAGGCGCTTGTCTACCTGACGGATCCTGAAGGTCGTCTGGTGTCGTTCGAAGGCCAGACGCGCATCGCCACGACGGTCGATGGCGAGGGTCGGTTTCGCTTCGTCGAGCGCCTGCCCGTGGGCAGGCCGCTGTTCCTGACGGCCTTGTTGCCCGGGGACCGCCGGCTCGTCGGGTTCGTCGTTACCCGGCCCGGGGACAACACGATATCGGTCAGCCTGGCCAGTACCTGCGTGGCCCATCTGCTGGCCCGCAAGGCCTTGGCAGCGGGACGGGACCTGGCGAGCTATCCGTCGTCAACCCTGCTGGAACTGACGGAGCAGACCCGGGCCCGGATGAAGGCCGGACAACTGCCGGTCCCTGACCTGACCATCGGTCACGATCTGGACGTCGTGCATGCCTACGTCGCGGCGATGGCCGGCGTGGCGTCCCTTCGGTCGGCGTGGGGCACGCTGCTGGGTATCTCGCTGGTACCGGCCACGACCGTCTTCCGCGACACCGAGGACTATGTCACTGCTGCCGGGTACGGGGCAGGGCACGTCTACTGGTCCCATTCGGACCGCATCTACCGCGTTTCCGAGGCCGGCGGGCCGGTCACGCGCGTGGTGGGTGTCGATGCAGAACCGACGACGACCGTGCCCCTGCCTGAGGATGGTGCGGTGGCCAGGGACGCGGCCTTCGGGCCGATTCGCTTCGCGGTCCATGCCGCGGGGGACCTGGCTGTCCAAGCGGAAGCGCATGCGGTCGTCGGCTTCGTGCCTGTCGCCGATGGCGTCCGCTTTGGCCGTCCGGTCCTGGCTGGGCGCTGGTACCGGTTGCTGGGCACGGGCGAGCCGATGGATGGACCTGATGATGTCGATGGCCGGACATCCGCCCTGTTGTCGGCCCCTGCGATGGCTTGGGATGACCGGGGCGGGCTGTATGTGCTGGATGTCTTCGCGGATCGGATCCGGCACTTGCGCGGGGAAGATGGCCAGGTGACGGACGTGGCGCGGTTGGCATCTTCAGAGGCGACAGGTTCTGCGTTCGTCTCGAGCCTGCTCGCCGGCGAGGTGCAGGGTCATTCCGGCCTCGCGTGGCGACGCCTGCTGGATGGCCGCGAGCAGCTGTTCACGGCCTCCGTCGATCGTCAGCGCATCGTGGTCCTGACCCAACCCGCATCCGGATCATGGGCGGGCGTGCGTCCGTTGTCCGTGGCCGGCAGCGGTCAGCGGGGATTGTCGGGCGATGGCGGTTCGGCGGCCGAGGCGGCCTTCGACTTTCCCCCGGCCATCGCCTCCGTGCCGCTGGCCCTGGATGCCTCAGGCGGTCGCCTCTTGGTGGCAGACGTGGGCAATGCCCGCGTCCGGGCCATCGACCTGGGGACGGGCGTCGTGCGCACGGTCGCGGGGGGTGGCGATCGGGTGGGTGATGGCGAGGCCCTGGCCCTGCGTTTGCGCTTCCAGCAGCCCGAAGCCATCGCCGTGGGTACGGACGGCAGCATCTACGTGCCGGTGGGCGGTGAGAGCGAAGGCCTGCGCATCTGGCCCGAGACGCCCTGAGGCGCCTTCAGGCCGGCATTCCCATTCGGTGGCGGAGGGCCGAGAAGGCCGGGCTGCGCGTGCCGTCCGTATGTCTCAGCAGCAAAGGCGGCTCCGGGTCCCGGGGGGAGGTGTCTGCTTGCGCCAGCGTCCAGACGCCCAGCGTCAGCAGCGGCGGATCGCCCTCGCGCGCGACGACAGGCCGTGCGCGAAGGCGCCACAGGCCGGACGTGGCGCGGTCCAACCGTTCTTTCTGCCGGCCGTCATAGACCATCACCAGCAAGCCCTGCGGAGCGAGCAGATCCTGGGCTGCCCGGCCATAGTCCTCTACGGAGCCAATGAGGTCGAAGCGACATCGGGCTTGCTCGTCGTCCCCGTGGGTACCCGAGGTCACGGGCCAGTAGGGAGGAGTTGCCGTCACGAGGGGCCAGCCAGCCATGCCGGGCGGCATCAGGAAAGCACGGGCGTCGCGAACATCGCCCTCGACCAGTCGGATGCGGTCCGTCGCACCGTTTCGAGAGACGGACCGACGCGCCAGGGTGATCCGGGACGGCTGTTTCTCGAGGCCCGTGACGTGCAGGCCGGGCAGGGCCCACGCCAGCATCATCGCGACGGAGCCAAGCCCGCAACCCAGATCGAGGGACCTGTCCGGAACCATGCCCAGCTGGTCCAGGGTGTCGAGGGCGAACCAGGCGCACAGCAAGTCGTCCGTCGACCAGCGGTGGCCCTTGCGGGGCTGCAGGATGCGCCAATCTCCGACGAGGGCATCGTCGGTCGTGTCCTTGGTCGGATCGTGCACGAAGTGTCATGCTAGCACCGCCCCGGAACGGGTACCATGGCGGACGGAGGTTTCGTGAACGTGAAACAGGCACCCTCGTCGACCCAACTCAATGTGCTGGGCCAGCCCCTGCAGTCGTGCAGTACGGATCCCCTCACCGGCTGGACCCGGACCGGCTGCTGTGAGGTCAACGGCGATGACTTTGGCGTCCATGCCGTCTGCGCCGTCATGACCGACGACTTCCTCGCGTTCTCGAAGGCTGCAGGCAACGATCTGAGCACGCCGCGCCCCGAACATCACTTCCCGGGCCTGAGGGCCGGTGATTCTTGGTGCCTGTGTGCCCCGCGCTGGCAGGAGGCCTTCGAGGCCGGCATGGCGCCCAAGGTCCGCCTCGCCGCGACGCATCTTGCCGCGCTCGAGTTCAGCACCCTCGCCGACCTGCGCCGTTTCGCCGTGGATGCCTGAGGACGGGGCCGCGCCCCTGCGGCATGCTCGCGAAGGGCTGTTGCTCGACCTGCGGGTCCATCCAAAGGCTGCTCAGGACGCATTCACGGGCGTGACGATACGATCGGGTGACCGTCCCCGGTTGGGTGTGCGCGTCCGCTCGGCGCCCGTCGAGGGAGCAGCCAATGTGGCGGTTTGCCGCCTCGTCGCCGAGGCACTGGGCGTGGCGCGGACCCGGGTTTGCCTTGTGAGCGGGGACAAGAGCCGGGACAAGACGCTCGTCGTTCCCGTCGACGAGGACCTTGTCAGGGCGTGGTTGCGGAGTTGGCAGGGAGGGGATGCGTTAGGCCGGGCCTTCTCGCCGCGGGTATCCTGCTGCTCTTTTCCGCCGGCCCTGCGGGTGCTGCGGAGGCGGGCATCGTCGGTGCCCGGCGGCACTCCGACGATGCGGCGGTCGTTCAAGTGGTCCCGGTAGCCGGTGGCTTCCGGGGCACGGTGCTCGAGGCACCTGACGCTCGCCTGCTTGGCCGGACCCTGTTTCACGACCTGCATGCCGCGGGTGGTCCGGGGCGTTGGCAGGGCGAGGTGTTCGCACCTCGGCGCCAGGACTGGTATGCCGCCACTTTCGTTCGCGAAGAGGACGGTCGTCTCGCGATGACGGTCCGGGTGGGCTTGTTCTCGAAGGTTGTCGCGTGGCGTCCTGCAGGCGCGGTGCGTCCTGTCGTGCCCGTCGCCACGCCCTGAGGAGGTTGCCGATGTCCATTGCCGAGCCGGTTTACGAGGTGGTTCGCCGGGCCCCCGATTTCGAGGTGCGGCGCTATGCGCCCTATGTCGTGGCCGAGGTCGTCGTCGAGGCTCCGTTTGCCGATGCGGGCAACCTCGGTTTTCGCCCGCTCGTCCGCTACATCGGGGGGCAGAACAGCATGCCGGCGGGTGGCGGCCGGGAGCTGCCGATGACAGCTCCGGTCCTGCAGGAAGCGGGTCGCGGTCAGGAACTGCCGATGACGGCCCCGGTCCTGCAAGGGGAGGCCTCGGGGATGGCGGGCCGTCACGCCGTGCAGTTCGTGATGCCACCCGGCATGGACATGGCGCGGCTGCCGCGGCCAGCGGATGCCCGGGTGACGCTGCGCGAGGTTCCGGGCCGCGACGTGGCCGTCCTCCGCTACAGCGGCTGGTGGACGGAGGACGCCTTCCGCACGCAGGAGCGACGCCTGCGTGAGGCCCTGCGGACGGCGGGGCTCGAGCCCCGGGGCGAGGCGACATGGGCCCGGTACAACCAGCCCTTCAGCCTGTGGTTCCTGCGCCGCAACGAAGTCTGGCTGCCGTTGTCGAGCCCCGTGTCCCGCGGATGATCGGATAGGCTCTCCCTGCTACCGGGTATCCCATGGCTGGTAGGCTTATGACCCAGCGCGTGACAGGCAGGATGAGCGCGGTGTCCGCGCCGCTCCCGACGCCGATGTCGGGTGTCGGCGGGGACACCGGGACGGCGTCGCGCATGCCGGCCGACCAGTTGAAACTCTCGGCGGAGGCTGCCGCCCAGGAAGACTTGGTGACCCTGACGGCCGATGGCGCCAAGTTGCTCAAGGAAAAGGTCGAGGCCATCGAGGCCGTGCGCGAGTCGGGTTCCGGTTTGGTCGCCGCAGGCATGGGTGCTTCGGCCGTGGCGGCATGGGCGGGCCTGACGGAAAGCGCACGCCTCGCCGATCTGGCCAGTGCCGTCGAGGCCGCGACGAGTGGGGTCCAGAGCGGCAAGGATTTGCTGGCGGGCCAGAAGGACCTGCGCAAACACTTGTCGGAGCTGCAGGCTGCCCGCGAACAGGGTGCGGCCTACCGGCCCGGCTTGACCGCACCCGACGCCCTGAGCCGGCTGGGCCGTGTCACTGCGACGCTCGACGTGGTCCGGGGTGGGGTCGGGGCCGTGCATCTGGGGCGGGTCATGGCCGATGTGGTGAGGGAACCCGACCTTCTGACACAAAAGGCCACGTGGGATCGGCTCGGGGGAGGGGCGCTCGATGCCCTGACCGGTGCCAGCGCGGCCTTGCGGCTTGCCGGCGTGGGCTCGGCCGTCGTGGCACGCCTGAATCCCATCGCGGGCATGGCGGCGGATGGTGTGGGCCTGTCGCGCCTGGCTTCCGAAATTGGCGACGAGGGTTTTTCCGTGGGCAAGGTCGCGGCCATTGCCCGACATGCCGTTTCCATATCGGGTCATGCGCTGATGCTGGTACCCGGAGGCCAGGTCTGGGCCGTCGGTCTCAAGACGGCGGCGCTGGGCTTCGACTTGATCCAGTTCGGAACCGAGAACCACGAGGCACTGGTGTCGGGCGGCAAGGCTGCGGTGGGCCTTGCGGGCCATGTCGCCCACCGTGCGCAGGACCTGGCTCGCGACCCCGGCCCGGTTTCCCGTGAGCTGGCCCGCAGCATCGCCGCGGATGCCCGCAAGGTGGCCGCCGTGACGGAAGAGAAGGCCGAACGCGTGTTGCGCGTGGCCCGTCGCATGAAGGACATCTTGCAGGACGCCGTCATGCCCGGGCCGGCCGGACCTGGCGCTGGCGCCGTCGCCCCGGCGTGACGGCCGGCCGGGTCAGCAGCAGTCCTTGCCGCGCCAAGCTTCCCGGCCTTCGTAGGCGACAAGTCCGGCGATGACAAGGGCGGCTGCCGGATCGGCCCACCACCAGCCCAGCAGCCCGTTCAGGCCCACGCCCGCGAGCGCGGCGACGGACAGCCAGAAACAGGCCGTGGTCTGGACGGCATCCGCTTCCAGAGCTCCGCTGCCCAACTCGGCTGCCAGGCGCCGCTTGGCCTTGGCCAGCCACAGCATCAGGGCGATGGATACCAGCAGCAGCCCGACGCCCGGCGCACTGAACTCGGGATGTTTCCCGGCCTGAAGCGTCTGCAGGGCATCGATGGCCACATAGGCCGACAGGGCGAGGAGCGACGCGGCGATGAGGCGTCGCGCGCGGTGCTCGAGGGCCTCGAGGGCATGGGCGTCGAGGTTGCCCTCACGCTCGGCACGCAGGCGGCCAATCATGATAAGGGCCGAGGCACACTCGACGAAGCTGTCGATGCCAAAGCCCATGATGGCCACACTGCCTGCGGCCAGGGCCGCCGCGACGGCCAGCGCGCCCTCGAGCAGATTCCAGCCGACTGTCAGGTACTCGAGCCGCAAGGCGCGGACGAGGGCATCTTGTCGGACCGTGTGTCCCGACGACAGGGCCGGATGGCAAGCGTGGTCGTGGCAGCCCGAGTCATCCGCTTCCAGGGGGGCGGGGGGCTGCGTCAGGATGTCCTGTGGGTTCATGTCTGGTCGGCGCGTCCGGCCCTGCCGCCGGATCCTGCATGGTCCATGCCCCGGAAACCGGGGTTGTCGCCGGACAGGCGTTGCCGTGGACCGTGCGGAGGGCGTAGACGTGCGGAGGGTGGATACGGGTTGCTAGAGCTTGCCGACCAGGTCAGGTTCGGGCTTCAGCGAGATGGCCCCGGGCGTCCAGTGGGCGGGACAGGCCTCGCCCGGATTTTCGGCCACGAATTGCGCGGCCTGGATCTTGCGGACGAGTTCGCTCGCGTTGCGCCCGATGCCGTCGTCCGTGACCTCGATGATCTTCACGAGGCCCTCGGGGTTGATGACGAACGTGCCGCGCCGTGCGAGGCCCGTTTCCGCGACGTGGACTCCGAAGGCACGTGAGAGATGGCCAGCGGGGTCGGCCAGCATCGGGTAGGTCAGCTTGCCAATGCTGAGCGACGTGGCGTGCCAGGCCGTGTGGGTGAAGTGCTTGTCCGTGCTGACGCTGAAGACCTCAACCCCCATCGCCTGCAACTCGGCATGCCGTTCGCCCAGATCGGCCAGTTCCGTCGGGCAGACGAATGTGAAGTCGGCAGGAAAGAAGAAAAGCACGGCCCAGCGGCCGAGCAGGTCCTCGTGGGTGAAGGTGCGGAGGGTGCCTTGATGATAGGCCTCGGCCCTGAACTCGGGCAGGTGTTGATTGATGTCGATGCGGGACTCCTTGTGGAGAGGGGCTAGGGATGCACGTGACCCCGGCTCCCACATCCCGCGTAGAGGACGCCCTGTCCAGGATATGGCTTCACGCATTTGGATAGCCTATTGCTATATTTAGTTTATCGGTGCGCGCCTCTATGCTGGACAGGATGTGTTTCGGGGCGTCTGGTGGTATACATGATTTAGACATTCAACCCGATTCGAGGAGCCTGCCCAATGATCCGTACGTCCTGCCTTGCCGCCTTTTCCGTCATGGCCCTGATGGGCACAGCTCCGGCTTGGGCGGCAGGAGCCGGTGCGCCGTGGGATATCCCGGTGAAGACGATCGCCGGCAAGGCGACGACGCTTGCTGCCTGGCAGGGCAAGGTGCTGCTGATCGTCAACACGGCCAGCCAGTGTGGCTACACACCCCAGTACGAGGGTCTGCAGCAGCTGCACCAGCGCTACGGCGCCAAGGGCCTTGCCGTCCTCGGCTTCCCCTGCAATCAGTTCGGGGGACAGGAGCCCGGCACTTCCGGAGAGATTGCCAAGTTCTGCTCGCGGGAGTACGGCGTGACTTTCCCGATGTTCGCCAAGGTCGAGGTCAACGGGTCCGGGACCCATCCGCTCTATGCTTGGCTCAAGCAGGCCAAGCCCGGGGACATCAGCTGGAACTTCGGCAAGTTCCTGATCGACCGCAAGGGCAAGGTGGTAGCCCGCTACGGGTCGTCGGCCGAGCCCGGGTCCCTGGGCAAGGATATCGAGTCGCTGCTCTAGCACCAAGGGGCGAGGCCCTGCCTCTGGCTACCGCTCGACCGGGGTTGCTTGGGTAGACCGCCTGTGAAATGTTCATCAAACGGGAGCGGTCGGAGCCTTGCTTGCCCAGATAATGCTTTGTCTTACTTGGCACGGGAGGCTCTTGATGGACATCCGCAGGCTTGGATTCCCTTCGGTCGTGACGGGCCCGCTTCGCGCGGGTGCGTCGGGTCAGGCCGCCGGCGTGGGCCAAGTCAAGCGCAGCCTCGAGACGGACCGGTTGAGTCTCGGTGCCCAGGAGGCACTCCGGCCGGCGGCAGCGCCGCCGCCATTCCCGGGCTATGGCCCCTTGGCGGCCTCGGCCGCAAGCCGGTCCTGGATAGCGGTCAACGGACGTCCTGTGGGCCCCGATGCGGTTGCCGCACACAAGGCCACGGTCGATGCGGCCCACGCGATCGGCACCGAGAAGCAAAGGCTGACGGACGATCTCCGGCGCGTTCAGCGGCAAGCCATGGCCCCGGGGGCTGCCATGACCTCCGGCGAATTCCGGGCCTATGCCACCAGTGTCCGGACCCGAATGGAGTTGTTCGATCGCGGCCTCGGCATGCTCAAGGCCGGCAACATGGCCCCTGCGCAGGCCCAGCGTCTCGAGCAGCTGTTGGCACCGGCGGCCGGCCCCGAAGGCCTGGAGCGCACGCCGCAGGAGGTCCACGCGGCCTTGGCCGACTGCGCCTTCCTGAACGCGAACCCCGAACCCCATGATGCGGCGCAGGCGGCCCGGCGCGAGGCCACGGTGGCTGCAACCCTCGCCGTTTCCACGGCAAGGCAGGACTGGGCCGCCGACATCGCCGAGAAGCGCGCCATGGTTGGCCGTCCCGCGGCCGATGGCCAGGCCCTCACGGGCCGCGAGTTCGTCGCCTACCGCAAGGGCCGTGAGGAGATGATGAAGGCCGCCGACAAGGCCCTCAAGCTGCTTGGTTCCGGCAAGCTTTCCGTCGAGTCGGCCCAGGAACTGTCGCGGATGTTCTCGGACATGAACACCGGGGCGGCCGGCTATACCCCGCAGGAGCTCCGGGCCAAGATGGTCGGCACGGCCTTCGAACGCGATCGCCCCCAGCCCTTGGACGCGCCTGCTCGCGAGCATCAGGCCGCTCTGGTCTCGGCGACGCTGGACCTCGCTTCGCTGCGCGAGGATATTCGTGCGGATCTGGCCAACAGGGCCGCACAGGTCGGTCGGACGGACGCCGAGGGCAAGGAATATACGCCTCAGGAGCATCAGGCCTTCGTCCTGGCGCGCACCACGGCCCTGCGCCAGGTCGAGGAAGGCCTGCGCCTGCTCGAGCATGGCGATCTGGCCCCTGACGCCATCGCCCGCCTGCAGGAGGCCTTTACGGGCCAGGCACGTCCGGACGGCATGGGTCTCGAGCGTACGCCCCAGGAGATGGAGGCTGTGCTGGCCGAGGTGGCCTATGCCGCGCGTCGCCGGGTACCCGTCGCCGAGGCCGGGGCCGTTGCCTCCGCGGCCCTCCGGATCGGTTCCGACATCGAGGACATCCGTTCGGAAATCGAGGCGAAGGCAGCCTCCGTCGGGCGCAAGGTTGCGGATGGCAAGGCTTTCACGCCCGGGGAATTTGCCGCGTGGAGCCGCGCTCAGGAGATGCGCCTCGGGTTGCTGAAGCAGGCGCAGGATCTTTTGCGGCGAGGCGATCTGCGCCCGGAAGATGCCCAGCGCATCGCCGGCATGCTGACCCGAACGAGTGACGCCCGGGAGATGACGCCCCAGGAGGTCCAGGCCGCCCTGTCGCAGGCGGTGGTCCGTGGGCGTCAGGCCCAGCCCAATGCGCCCGAGGCCGTCAACCAGCAGCGCCTTGCGGGGGCCACGACCTTGGCCCTGTCTTCGGCCCGCGAGGACCTGCGGGCCGAAATCGACGCTCGCGCAGCGTCCGTCGGCAGGAAAAATGCGGATGGCAAGGAAGTCACCCCGCAAGCGTTCCGGGCGTGGCGTCTGGCTCAGCAGGCCCGGATTGCCGTCGTGGACGATGCTCTGCGGGCCGTGCAGCGCAGGGAGCTCGGCCCGCCTGCGCTCGAGTTGCTCCAGCAGGTCGGCCGAGAGGCCGCCAGCCCGCGTCAGGATGGCAAGGAGCTGACGACCCTCGAGTTGCGCGAGCGCCTCAACAAGGCCTTGATCGTCGGTTAGCCGGGTATCGGAAACGCGCAAGTAGGGCGTGGTTCCCGCCGATGACTCCGGCATCATGCCCCGATTGCCTGACGGCCCCATCGGTCGCCCAGCACCGGCCGCGGGGCTGCCGGCGCGGCTCGGCCCGTCTGCCCGTCCGGAACCTCTGCGCCCTTCGGCTGATCGGCTGGTCCGTTCCGGCGTGTCGCCAGGCGTGCGTCTGCTCGCCGCCATGCGTCCGTGGATCGACGATCCCGCCAGCCTGCCGCGGTACGTGGCCGGCCATCACCCCGATTGGCGCGACGACACCGACCATTGCTACAGCCTGGTCTTTCGTGCCGCCATTCGTGCCGGCCTCGTGACGGACCAGGCGGCCCGAGCCTTGATGGCGCGTGTGCCTGTCGGCGATCCGGAGGGCTTCCGCAGGGTCATGCTGCCCCACGGGCACCAAAGGGTCCCCGTCATCCTCGAGGGTTCCGGTGTACGTCTCGGGGGGGCGGCTTGGCCACCGGGGGCCTTGGTCTCCCTGGATGGCGGAGCGCACGTGATGGTGGCCACGGGGCGCCTGGATGCCCGGGGTCGGCATGAGGTGCTGTCCTACAAGGGCGGGCAGGCCGCGACGCCGGTCTGGGGAGAGTCGATCGCCATGGACGACCATCCGCGCCTGCATGTGTTGACGGTCGAGGACGAGCTCGAGAATCTGCTGCGCGATGACCAGGACCTGGCGGACGTGTTCGTCGCCGTGGGGGAGCCGCCGTGGGCCCGTCCTTGACGCCGAGCCCTCAGGCCCGGGCCCCGATGCCGATGCCGAGGGGATAGTCCTCCCAGGCTCCGAAGTCGAGGCTGCGCCGTGGCCAGTCGGACGCTGCCAACTGGTCCGGGACCTTCCAGCCGTTCGCCTCGAGTACCTCGAGCCCGCGCAGGATGCCCGCGTGAGCGACCCAGATGATGCCCGCCGGACTTTCGGCATCCTCTTGCCACGCCTCGAGCATCCGGCTCAGAAACCGTCTTACCGATTCGCCACCGCCGCACGGATAGTCCAGAAAGCGGTCCGTCCAGCCCGTCATCTGGGCTTCGGGGATATGCCCCCAGGCCAGCCCCTCCCAAGCACCGAAGTCCATCTCCCCGATTCTTGAGTCAATCGAGACGGCGATGCGGCTGCCGTCCGGTGCGTGGCCGGCCTCGTCCCGCCTCAGTTGGCCGGCCACCGCCTGCCAGAGCGCGAGGCATCGGGTGCGCGGGGATATCCGTGCTCGGGCGGGTACGCGCCCGTCGAGGGCGTCAACGAAGGCTGCGGCCACCTGGGCGGTGTGGGTCCGGCTGAAAGGGACGTCCTGCAGCCCGTAGCAGATGCCCCGAGCCACCTTGACTCGCGCATGGCGCAAGACCCGCAGGGGCCGCACGGTACCGAAGGCCGGACCCGTCGTCGTCACAGGCCTTGGCCAATGGCGAAGGCCGCGCCCAGCAGGAACGCGACTTCGCTGCCCTGCTGGGCCGCGCCCAGACTATCCCCCGTGAAGCCGCCCAACCGCCTGCGGAACAGGCGCCACGCGGCATATGCGGCGAGGAAGGCTGCCAGCAGGGCCGCGGCCAGCACGGTCGATCCGGCCAGCGAGGACAGCGGCAAGAGGGCAGGCAACGTCCACAGCGCCGCGATGACGAGGCCTTCCATCCCGATGGCATCCGCGAGCGGCTTGGCCTTGGAGGTGGCCGTGTCCCCGACATGACGCATCGAGGCCACCAGCCCCAGCGGCAGCAGGCGCGAGACACCATGTGCCGCGAGGCCTGCGGCCAACATGGCGCCCAGGCTTTCCGCGCCCAGCATGGCCAGCGTCACCACCTTGGTGGCGAGTGTCAGCCAGAGCGCGATGCTGCCGTAGGTACCAACCCGCGAGTCCTTCATGATCTCGAGGGCGCGGTCGCGATCCATGCTGCCGCCCAGACCGTCGGCCGTATCGGCCATCCCGTCCTCGTGGAAGGCTCCCGTCGCCCACACCGTCGCCAGCGTGCCCAGGACGGCTGCCAGCAGGGGGCGCATCGGTCCGGCCGGCATGCCGAGCATGATCCCGAGCTGCACGAGGGCGGCGAGGCCGCCGATCATGAGCCCGATCGCGGGAAAGTGGGCCGCGCTGGCACGAAGCATCGCCGGACTGAAGCCGACCCAGTCGGCCAATCGGCCCGTGATCGGGATCCGCGTGAAGAACTGCACCGCCAGCAGGACCTCGCGCAGCGTATCCGCGGGTGTTCGGAGCCGGGGTGGCTCCGGTGGCGGGGGCAGCGGTCCGGGAATCGAGAGCGGCAAGGGCGCCGTGAAAGGGGCGGGACCCGGCACGATCGAGCCGTCTGGCGCCACAGCCTCCGTCGGTTGCAGGGGAGCCTTCGGGGCTGTCGCGGGACCGAGCAACGGCGCCAGCATCGCCTCGAAGGGGCCGGCATCCGAGGGCGTCGGCGCACCGGGTTGCGTGCCCTTGATGCGGGTCTTGCGCGGGGGCCTCACGTGCGCTCCGAGACTCCGGCCGAGGCAAAGGTCGCCATCTCGTCCAGCAGGCACGTGGCGGCGAGCAGCAGGGGCCAGGCGACGGCAGCGCCCGATCCCTCGCCCAGGCGCATGCCCAGGTCCAGCAGAGGGCGCACCTCCATCTCGGCCAGCAGGACGGCGTGTCCGCGCTCGCCCGAGGCGTGCGCATAGACGCAGGTGTCCTTGACTGCGGGGTCCAAGGCAACGGCCACCCGGACTGCCGCGGTGGCGATGAAGCCGTCGACGACCACGACGCGACGCTGGCGTGCTGCTTCACGGACGGCCCCGACCATGGCCGCGATCTCGAAGCCGCCCATGGCGGCCAAGGCCTCCATCGGAGCTTGCGCGTCGGCGTGCCGGTCCAGCACGTCCTGCAGGATGGCCGTCTTGCGGGCGATGCCCGTGGCATCGAGGCCCGTCCCCGAGCCCGTGCACGAGGCGATGTCCCGACCCGTCAGCCTGGCCATCAGCAGGGCAGCCGCAGACGTGTTGCCGATGCCCATTTCGCCCAGCAGCAGGACATTGCCGGGCAGGCTTCGCACGACGTCCGCACCTGCGGCGATCGCCGCTGCGCACTGATCCTCCGTCATCGCAGGACCGGTTCGGGAGTCTGCCGTGCCCGGTGCCACCTTGTGGTCGATGAGGCCGGGGCGCGGTCCGAATTCGTGGGCGACGCCGCAGTCCACGATTGTCAGCGCCAGGCCGTGCAGTCGGGCGAGGACGCTGACGGCTGCTCCGCCCGCAAGAAAGTTCTCGACCATCTGCCATGTCACGTCCGACGGGTAGGCCGAAACGCCGTGGCTGGCCAGACCATGGTCCCCGGCAAAGACCACCATCTGGGGCTCATGCAGTCTGGGGTGTTCGGTTCCGAGGATCAGGCCCAGTTGAATGGCCAGATCCTCGAGGCGGCCAAGCGCCCCGAGGGGCTTGGTCTTGGCATCCATGCGGGCCATCAGGGCCTCGCGCAGGGGCGTAGTCATGGGGCTCAGTCCTCGATGCCGCGCTGTGCGGGGATGCCGGCTTGGAAGGCGTGCTTGACAAGGTGCATGTCCGTGACCGTGTCGGCCACGTCGACGATCTCTTCCGGACAGTCCCGGCCGGTCAGAACAACATGAACGTGCTCCGGGCGCGCACGCAGTGTCTCGAGGACGTCCTCGAGGGGAATCCATCCGAATCGCACGGGATAGGTGACCTCGTCCAGCACGACCATGAACCATTCGCCCGACAGGATGGCAACTTTGACCTTTCGCCAGCCCTCGAGGGCGATTCCGGCCGATCGCTCGAGGTCCTTGCTGTCCCAGCTGAAGCCGTCGCCCAGGCCTTCGACGGGCAGTCCCAGCGTCTCGCACGCACGGTGCTCGCCAAATCGCGAGGTGGGCAACTTCATGAACTGGAACACCTTCACCGGCTTGCCGCGACCGTGGGCCCGGGCAGCCAGCCCGAAGGCCGCCGTGCTCTTGCCCTTGCCGTCGCCGGTATGGACGAGGACCAGCCCTCGGCGCTGCCCATCCGGGTTCAGCAAGGGCTTTTCGGTCGGGGGCGTCACGGGTTCCATGGGTGGCTCCGGTGGGACTCAGGTGCGGGGCATCGGGATGGGGATGTCCCCAATGTGGTGGATGGCGATGCGATCGAGGAACACGCCCTCGAGCTCGCGGTGCGTGCGCAGATCGCTGCAGGCACCATGATGCCGGATGCCGCCGCATTCGAGGATCAGCATCCGGTCTGCCGACAGGGCAGGCTGCAACTCATGCAGCACGGTCACGACCGTCCTGCCTGCATCGACCAGACGTCGTATCAGGGCAAGAACGTCCGCTTGATGCGGTGGATCGAGGTTGGCGAGAGGCTCGTCTAGCAGCAGCACCGGGGCATTCACGGCCAGCACCCGTGCGAGCCGGACACGCTGGCGCTCGCCCGCCGAGAGCGTGCCCATGGCCCGCTTCCGCCAATAGCTCGCGCCGGCAGCCTCGAGTGCCTGGTTCACGGCCTCCCTGTCCCGGGGCCGGATGCCCGAGAGCAGGTCCTGGTGGGGCAGCCGGCCCAGCATGACGACATCTTCGACCAGCAGGTCCTCGGCCCCGGGCATCTCGTGGCCCAGCCAGGCCAGATGGCGGCCCCGGGCGCGCGGCGGCATGCCCGATCGGGCCATGCCATGCCAGAGGACCTCGCCTTCGTGCGGGATCACGCCCGCAAGTGCTCTCAGCAAGGTGGACTTGCCCGCGCCGTTGGGACCGACGAGGCTGGTCCACGTGCCGGATGCCAGTTCGAGGTCCAAGGGACCCAGCAGCCGACGGTGTCCGGCCCCCACGTCGAGCCCGCGTGCGCTCAGGGCCGGCATGCCCTCAGGCGCCAGGAACGGGGCCGTGGTCACGCTACCTGCCCCCCTTGGCCCTGCCGTTGCATCCACCAGAGCAGGTAGCCACCGCCCAGGCAGGCCGTCAGGATGCCCACGGGCAGTTCCTGCGGGGCCAGCAGCCAGCGGGACAGCAGGTCGGCTCCCAGCAGCAGCACGCCACCCATCAGCGACGAAGCCAGCAGCAGCGGCCGGTGTGTCAGACGGGTCGCGGCACGGACCGCGTGCGGTGCCGCGAGGCCGACGAAGGCGATGAGGCCCGCCTGCGCGACGACGGTGCCCGTGCCCAAGGCGAGGATGGCCAGCATCACGCTGCGGAGCAGGGTGACGGGCAAGCCGAGGCTGGTGGCCGTTTCCTCGCCCAGCGAAAGCGCATCCAGCCACGGGCCCAGCAGGATGGCCACGGTGAGGCCCGAGGACAGGACGAGGGCCAGCAGGGTGACCGAGGTCCAGCCAAGCAGGCCGGTGCTGCCCACCATGAAGGCTTGAAGGGCCGGGGCGATGGCGGGGACGGCGAGTCCCAGCAGGGACGTGACGGCTCCCAGGACCACACCGACGATCACGCCCGCCAGCAGCAGGCGCAACGTGTGGGCCAATCCCTGGGCCAGCACCAGGGTCAGGAGGACCGCGGCGATGGCCCCAAGGAAGGCCGCGCCCGTCAGGCCGAGGCGCAGCAGCCACGACCCCGCAGCCATGGCCTCGGCCCCGGCGGTGCCACCCACGGCCAGCACGGCCGCGACACCCAGCGAGGCACCGGATGCGCTGCCCAGGAGGTAGGGGTCCGCCAGCGGATTGCGGAACAGCCCCTGCGCGATGGCCCCGACGAGGCCCAGCAGGCCGCCGGCCAACCATGCGCCCGCGGTTCGCGGCATGCGCAGTTCCCAGAGGATGACGGGGTCGGTGCCCTCATGCCAGAGCCAGATCCAGCCCGTCGAACCCAGGCAGAGCCCGAGCAGGCCAAGCAAGACCGTCAGGACCCCGAGTCCCGCCAAGAGCCGACCGGTCAAGGCACCAGTACCGCGAGGGCATCCGCGAGGAGGGCGGCTGCCTCGGCCAGGCGGGGACCCGGCCGGACCAGAACGTTGCCTTCCTGCTGATCGAAGACACGGACCCTGCCCAATCGCACGGCCTCGATGCGCTTCCAGCCTGGCCGGGCCGAAAGCTCGGCCGCACTGCCCCCGGCCATCAGGATGACGGACGGGTTGGCCGAGACCACGAACTCGGGATTGAGGTGGGGGAAGGGCCCCATCGAGGCCGGCACGATGTTGGCAAGCCCCAACCGGGCCAAGGTCTCGCCCAGGAAGGAGCCGCTGCTTGCGGCGTAGGGCGTCCGATCTACCTCGACATAGGCACGCATGCCCTTGGCCTTGGCCGGCACCCGGACGGCCGCTGCGTCGAGGCCGCGCTCCATGTCGGTCAGCAGGCGCGGGACCGACGAGCTGCCGAGCAAGGTGCCCACGACCCGGATGACGCGCCGGACATCGGCGTGGGTCTTGGGCTCGAGCGCCACGACGCGAAGCCCCAGCTGTTCGAGCCTTCGGCTCACTCGGGCCGAGGGAGCGATCAGCACGCAGTCCGGGCGCAGGGCCACGATGGCCTCGAGATTGGGGTCGATGCCGCCCCCGACCTTGGGCAATGCACGGACGTTTTCAGGCCAGTCCGAGTAGCGATCCGTACCGACGAGGCGATCGAGTCCCCCGAGGGCCGCGACCGTTTCCGTCAGCGAGGGCAGGACGCTCACGATGCGTCGCGGTGGCTGTGCGAACCGAATGATCTGGCCCCGATCATCCCGAACCTGCAGGGCTGCTTCCGACGGGGTCGGCAGCAACAGGCTCCCGATCAGCACCAGCACGGCGCAAAGACGCTCCATCAGGCCTTCGGACACGAGCGTCAGGCCATCCGGAAGGGCACGCGGGGCGCCGGCAAGGGGACACCTGCCTGCCAGTCGGCCAGGACTTCGTGCGGCCAGGCGAACCACCGGAGGTCGTCGATGCTCGCGGGCAGGCCCTGGACAGGCAGCGGGCCCTGCCTTGCCGCTTCCTGCCCGGCCTCGTCGGCCAAGGCATGCGCCCGGGGCAGGATGTCCCCCAGTGCGGGCGCGGCCATCGCGGTCGCGGGACCCCGGGGATCCAGCCACGTGTCCAGGTGGGGAACCTCGGGGCGGGCCCGGAATCGATGGGTCCAGCGGCCGCTCGCGGGATCGACGTGGTACTGCGGCAGGAACTTCCAGCCGTGCTCGGCCACGAACGTCATGGCGTCCAGCAGCAGGTTGACCGTGCCGGCATCCTGGCACCAGTGCAGGCCCAGGCGGACCCAGCCGGGTTTCAGGACCTCATGGCCCTCGGCTATGGCCCGTTCGAAGCGCCGGCTGGTGGTCGCATCGATGCCCAGCAGTCGGTGGCCGTAGGGGCCCGCGCACGAGCAGCCGCCCCGCGCCTGAATACCGAACAGATCGCTCAGCAGGACCACGACGAAGCCGTGGTGCAGGAAACCCTCGCCGTGGCGAACCAGCATGCTGAAGAACGGCAGGCGATCGGCCGTGTCGGAACCCAGCACCACGAGGCCCGGATGCCGGCCCCAGACCTGTCGGCCCCGCGTGACCAACTCGTGTTCAAGGGCTTCGATGACAGGCATGCCGACGCGATCCCGGACCACCATGCACAGGCCGGCCCGGACGGCACCCGGGACGTCCGGTGTACCTCCTTCTTCCCGCCGTACGGGGTCGAGCAGGTAGCGATGCTCGGAAGGGCCGACGTAGGCGACGGTCCCGCCGCCGGGGACCGCAGGGACGGGATGGCGGACGAGGTCGCGCCGCAGCGCAAGGATGCCCGGCGTCCCGGGGCCGCCGACGAACTTGTGCATGGACATGAACAACGCGTCGAGGCCTTCCTCAGGCTTCGCGGCGGGCGCCATGGCGTAGCGCAGGTAGGGACCGGCCGCAGCGGCGTCCACGCAAGCCAGCGCCCCGCCTCGGTGCAACTGGGCCGCCAGGCCCGCGACGTCGGCCTTCTGGCCCGTCACGTTGCTGGCTGCCGAGAATGAGCCCAGCAGGCGTCGGCCCTTGTGTCGCACGAGGGCCTCGGCGAGCGCGTCCCGGTCCGGTTGGCCGTCGGGGCCTTCGGGCAGGGTTTCGATCTGGGCGATGGATTCGCGCCACGGCAATTCGTTGGAGTGGTGCTCCCAGGGACCCAGCAGCACGACGGGGCGCTCGGTCGGCGACAGGCTGCGGCGCAGGCGATCGGCGAGGTCGGGGTCCGTCGGAACCTTCCAACCCAGAATGCCGACGAAGCGATCGACGGCCGCCGTCGAACCGGATCCTGTGAAAAGAACGGCATGGTCGGGACCGGCGCCCAAGGCGAGGGCCACCCTGTCGCGGGCCTGTTCGCGCCAGCGACCGGAAGCCATCCCGACCGCCGAGGCCTCGGAATGCGGGTTGGCATGCATGGGCAGCAGCATCTTGGTTAGCCGGTCCTCGAGGAACTCGAGTGCCCGGCCCGTGGCGATGTCGTCGGCATAGACCATCTGCCGCGGACCGAAAGGACCATCCATGATCGGTCGCGTTCCGGCGAGGTCGATACGGACCCGTGTCAGCCAGTCTTGGCGCCGATCGTCGGGATCGATGACGGGTACAGGTGCAGGCGCGAGCAGCCTGGTCTCGCCCCGCACGAGCGGGTCATCGGCAAGTGCGGCGGCCCGCTTCGGTGTGTCCGCGAGGTCACTCAGGTCGTCATTGGCCAATCCGGCCTCGGCCAGCACGGCCCGGATGCGGGCATCCGGCACCTCGGGCGCGCAGGCCGTTCCGATCGAGGGGCCTTGCTTGCCCAGGTGCACGGCTACGGCGGCGGCGAGACCCGTGCCCAGCACGACGTTGACCTGCACGAGGCGGCAGAGGGAATGGGCCGGAGCCGTATAGCCGGCCGCCCGGCTGGCCATGCCGACGTTCGTCCAGTCCGCGAGCCAGCCGGCCCCGGGCACGACGGGCGCCACCAGGGGGCCTTGCGTGGGCGTGACGGCGAACCCGCGGAAGTCCGGCCAGTAGCAGAAGGTTCCCACCCGGGGCAGGGGCGCACCCGATGCTATTTCGGCCAAGCCCAGCAGGTGGCGGGTGCGGCGCGCATGTCGGGTCTGCCGGACATACAGGCCCGGCGGACAAGAGACGTCGGCGTCCTGCCAGCCGAGACCCTCGCGCAGGAACCGCCCGAAGAGAGCCACCTCGGCACGCATCGTGTCGTCGGCGCCCTCGCGCGACCACGCGAGGCGTCGCAGCGGATCGTCGACGTGGTAGATGAGACCGTTCCAGCTGGTGTCATCCGGACCCAGGACGGCCACGTTGAAGCCGTCGGCCTCGAAGGTGACGGGACAGGGCGCGTTCACTTTCTCGCGCCAGCGCTGGAAGGCAAGCGCCACGTAGGGAGGACCGATCAGAATCCAGTCGTCTCCAGCATCCAGATCCAGAAAGCGTCGGTTCCCGAAGGCCGCCTGCTTGCGGGTCTCGAGATCCGGGTCCTGCGCCAGCATGCGGCAGGTGGACACGATGGTTTCCGGCGTTACGCCGCGGACGCGGGGCAAGGGGCTGATCCCCAGGACCCGGTCCGTACCGTGTTCGGTGAAGCCCGTGGCGAAGGGTACCCCCAGCACCTCGGCGAGGTCGCCGTCGGGCGTGCCGTCGAGGAAGGCTCGCCCTTCGATCCACTGGCCGTCGACCTCGATGGCCTCAAGGACGAGGCCATGGGTGGAGGGCACGGCACGCGTCCGGTGCCACGCCCCCTGCACGATCCGGACGCCAGCCTCGTGCAGCATGGCCGCGAGAGCCTGTGCACCCTTGTCGGGATCGAGGGCGACGAGGCGCACGCCTGCGCGTGCGAGGAACTCGGCAAAGAGGCCATCGGCGGGGGTTGCCGCGGGTGGCGTCAGATGCCGGGAGTCCCGGTCGACGAAAGCGAGACCGCCCTCCGTCAGCAGGCCGCCCAGCATGCGATCCCGCGGCACCACAAGCACGGTATCGAGGCCGAGGCGTGCCCCCGCCACAGCGGCGAGGACGGCCTCGGTCTCATGGCCGACGACGACCCAGTCATGAACCGCCATGGGGCCGGCGACCTAGGCCCGGGCCATCGGCGCCGAGAGGGCGTGGATGGCCTCGCCCTTGGCGGCGAGGACCGCCTCCTTGAGGCCTTCCGGCAGGGTCGGATGCGCGTGGATGGTCAGGGCAAGATCGTCGAAGAGCGCCCCCATCTCGATGGCCAGCGTGGCTTCGGCAATCAAGTCCGAGGCATTGGGGCCCACGATCGCCACCCCGAGGATCTCCTCGGTCTTGCGGTCGAGCACGACCTTGAAGAACCCGTCCGTCTCCTGGGTCGTCAGGGCCCGACCCAGCGCCGCGAATGGGAACTTGCCGACGTGCACGTCGAGGCCCTGTGCCTTGGCCTCATGCTCCATGATGCCGGCCGTCGCAATTTCGGGATCCGTGAACACGACGGCGGGAATCGTGCGTGCATCCATGGCGCTCGGGCGGCCGGCGATGACTTCGGCGGCGACTTCTCCCTCGCGGCTGGCCTTGTGCGCCAGCATGGGCTGCCCGGCGAGGTCGCCGATGCAATAGATGCCGGGCACCTGCGTCCGCATCTGGTTGTCGACCGTGATGAAGCCCTTGGCGTCCACCGTCAAGCCGGCGGCCTCGAGGCCCAGGCCTTCGCTGTAGGGCTTGCGGCCGACCGTGACGAGCACCTTGTCACACACGGCCGTCTTGGTCCCGCCGTCGGCCTCGTACTGGACGGCCACACCGTTGATGCCTTCGCTCCAGCCCTTGGCCTTCGCCTTGAGGACAATCTCGACGCCCAGCTTCTTGAGCTTGCGCTCGATGAGCTTGGCGATCTCGGGATCGAAGCCGGGCAGCAGCTGGTCGGTGCCCTCGAGGACCGTGACCTTGGTCCCCAACTTGGCATAGGCGGTGCCGAGCTCGAGCCCGATGTAGCCGCCGCCGATGACGACCATCCGATTGGGAAGCGACGTCAGTGCGAGGGCGCCCGTCGAATCGATGATGCGCTGGCCGTCGGGGACGAAGCCCGGAATCGCCAGCGGGATCGAGCCCGTGGCGATGATAGTGTGGTCGGCTTCGACGGTGACGGGTCCCTTCTCGGTCATGACTTCCACCGTCTTGGGGCCGCGGAACGTGGCGCGGCCGTTGAGCACCTCGATGCCGTGGCCCTTCAGCAAGGTGCCGACGCCGCCGACGAGCTTCTTGACGACATCGTCCTTCCAGCGGATGACGCCGGGCATGTCGACGTCGACCGAGCCCACCTTGATGCCCATGCTTTCGGCATGGCGGGCCTTGTCCGCGAACTTGGCTGCCGTGATCATGGCCTTGGAGGGAATGCAGCCGACGTTCAGGCAGGTGCCGCCCAGCGCGGCCTTGTCGACGACCAGCGTCTGGATGCCGAGCTGGCCAAGGCGAATAGCCGCGACGTAGCCTCCGGGGCCGGCACCGATGACGAGGGCCTGGGTCTTGCGGGTGGTCATGGGGAAACTCCTGATCCGGATCAGCGCGGCCAGGTGGCCAGCAGGTTGCGGACGGCCGTCGCCACCGTCCGGTCATAGGGAGGATAGTCCCGGCCGCCGCGGGCGCGTTCGAGCACGGCGTTGCTCCAGGCGGTGCGCCCGGTCAAGGTATCGACGACGGCAGCCTGCACGGCCACGATGGTCGTGGCCACCTCGGCGGGGGTGCCATCCGGGAATCGGTCGGTGTACTGCTGGTAGAGCGTTACGGTCGTGACCAGCACGCCGTCAACGCCCAGCCCGGCACCCACCAGGCGGGCAAGGTCGGGCGAGGTCCGGCGATCCTCGTCGAGGTCGGACACGAAGCGCCCAATCATGCCCGTCTCGTACATCGGGGCCAGCTGTTTGCGGGCCGTTTCCGGACCGACCAGCTTGAGGTCCTTGATATCGGCCAGCTGGCGACCCATCTCTTCGGCGAGGCGCACCGGGGCTTCAGGTTCGTCCGTGCGGTTCAGGATGGGCAACACGGCCACGCGCCGCAGCGCCACGGGGCGGTCCGCCGTCACGGCCTCCACGGTGCCGTCCGCGCGCTCGGGCTTGACGGCGGCCTGTCGGCCGAAGCAGCCCGCGAGCGCCAGGGCGGCGACAACGCAGTGGACGAACGGGAGCCTTGTCATCGCACGGTTCTCCACGGGCAGTCGCCGAGGGATGCCTTCATCGTTTCCAGCAGGGCCCTGCGCACGGCGGGCTCGGCCTCGGCTTCAAGGACGGGCATGGCGAAGGATGAGCTCCCTTGCCAGACGAGTGCCCCTGTCCGACTCTCGAGCAGGGTTTGGCGGAAGGCCACGTCCAAGTCCGTGTCCCGGCCGGTTTCGGGGTTGGGGACCCGGGCAAGGCCGATGAGTTCCTGGACGAGGATCTGGTCCGTGCCCGTCGCGAGCCCGAGTTCCCGGATCAGGGCCCGGAACGCCGGGACATCCGGACGGACCGGGGTCGACTGCCAACGCACGTCCCAATCGGCCAGCTTGGCCGCGCGGGTCATGGCCGTGGCTTCGGCGGGGCCGATTGTGCGGAGAGGCAAGGTGTCCGGGGCCAGCAGGTCCTGGGTCTGGCGGGCCCAGACCTCGACCTCGGGCAATCCTGTCCGATCGAGGAGGGGCGCAAGCGTCACGCTGCGGGCCAGCGGATGGGACACGCTTGCGGCCGCAGGCAGCGGGACGCTCACGGCCGCAAGGGCGCGGCCAGCCACCAGCAAGGCGCCGGCGACAAGCGCCGAGGCGAAGGTGTGCGACCGCATGCGTCGTCCTTCCGTCAGACCATGTCCACGAAGAGCAGGTCCGGCTGTTCGAGGTAGGTGATCATCTGGTTGACGAAGGCCACGGCGTCCGCGCCATCGATGACGCGATGGTCGAAGGAAAGTCCGAGGTACATCATGTCCCGCACCACCACCGCACCATCCCGGACGACGGGGCGCTTCTGGATCTTGTTGACCCCCAGAATGGCGACTTCGGGGTAGTTGATGATGGGCGTGGCGAACAGGCCCCCGAGGCTGCCCACGTTCGAGATCGTCAGCGTGCTGCCCGACAACTCGTCCATCGTGGCCTTGCCTTCGCGGGCACGGCCGGCAATGGTCTGGATGCTCTCGGCCAGGTCGAGCAGGCTCTTGTTCTGGGCATCACGGACGACGGGAACCATCAGGCCGTTGTCGGTCTGGGCCGCAAAGCCGATGTGGAAGGGCTTGCGCAGGACCAGTTCCTGAGTGGCGTCATCGAAGTGCGCGTTGAAGAAAGGCAGTTTGCGGCAAGTCGCGATGGCGGCCTTGATGATGAACGGCATGTAGGACAGCTTGACGCCACGTCCGTCGGCGAGCGGCTTCAGGCGTGCACGCAGCGCCACGAGGGCCGTCATGTCGACCTCGTCGAAGTGCGTGACGTGCGGTGCCGTGAAGGCGCTCTGGACCATCTTCTCGGCGATCTTGCGGCGCAGTCCGCGAAGGGGACGGCGCTCGTCTCCATCCCACGAGGCGACCGGCGCGAGTCCGGCCTTGGCGGCAGCAGCCGCAGGTACCGACGGTGCCGCCGCAACAGCGCCCGAGACGGCAGGTGCGGCAGCCGGGGCAGCCGCGCCGCCCGCCGAAAGAATGTCCTCGCGGGTGATGCGTCCCGCAGGGCCACTGCCGGGGATGGTGGCGATGTCGACGCCCATCGTCCGGGCGAGTTGCCGTGTGGCGGGAGCCGCCAGGACTTTGCCGTTAGTAGACGGCACGGCGACGGCCGCAAGGCTGGCCGCCACGGCCGGAATCGGCATCGGGGCCGGCGCGGGCGGGGCCGTTGCAGGTGCAGGCGGCAGGGGCTCGGGCGCCTTGGGCTCCGGAGTTGCCGCTACCGGCGAGGGTGCAGGTGCAGCTGCAGCCGAGTTACCCGGCGGGGGGGCATGGTGCATCGTGATGGGCCGGGTCTCGCCTTCGGCGAGCTCCAAGGTCACCATCACCGAGCCAACCGGGACGATCTGGCCTTCCTCGGCCCGGATGGAGACGACGCGGGCCTTGCGCGGGGAAGGAATCTCGACCGTGGCTTTGTCGGTCATGATCTGCAGCAAGGGTTGGTCGGCCTCGATCTGATCACCTTCGTTGACCAGGAACTTGACCAGTTCACCCTCGATGACGCCCTCGCCGAGATCCGGCAGGGCGAAGTCGTAAATGCGATCGTCGGACATGGGTGTCTCGGGTCTCCTTGGGGCCTAAAACGCCACCGTCTGGCGGACGGCTTGGGCGATGCGCGCGGCATCGGGCAGGTAGTGGTGCTCGAGGGCATACGGGAACGGGGTGTCGTAGCCGGTGACCCGGAGGATCGGTGCTTCCATCGAGGTCAGTGCGTGTTCGGCCACGAGCGCGGCAATCTCGCCCGCGAACCCGCCTGTGCGCGGCGCTTCATGGACGATGACCAAGCGCCCGGTCTTGGTGACCGAAGCAAGGATGGCTTCGAGGTCAAGCGGAAGCAGCGTCCGCAGATCCAGCAGGTCGACCGTGACGCCCTCGGTTGCGAGGATATCCGCGGCCTCGATGGCGGTGTGGACCATCGCGCCCCACGACAGGACAGTCGCATGATCGCCTGCGCGAACGACCTTGGCCTTGCCGATCGGCACCTGGAAAGCACCCTCGGGGACCTCGCCACGGGCCGCACGGTACATCCGCTTGGGCTCCATGAAAATGACGGGGTCGTCTTGGGCAAGTGCCGCGAGCAGCAGGCCCTTGGCGTCCTCGGGCGTGCTGGGCACGACGACCTTGAGGCCGGGCGTGTGGCAGAAGTATGCCTCGGGGCTCTGGCTGTGATAATGGCCGCCCTTGATGCCGCCGCCGAAGGGCATGCGTACGACCACGGGGCAAGGGTACTGGCCCGCCGAGCGGTAGCGGTACTTGGCCAACTCGTTGACGATCTGGTCGAAGGCCGGGTAGACGAAGTCGGCGAACTGGATCTCGGGCACGGGCCGCAGGCCGTTGAGGGCCATGCCGATGGCGGCCCCGAGGATGCCCGCTTCCGTCAGCGGGGTATCGATAACGCGATCCTCACCGTACTTCTGGTGCAGGCCGCTCGTCGCCCGGAAAACGCCGCCGAAGGCGCCGACATCCTCTCCCATGACGACGATGCGATCGTCTGCCGCCATGGCCGTGTCGAGGGCGTCGCCGATGGATTGCAGCAGGTTTAGCGTGGGCATGGCTCAGGCTCCGGGCAGGTCGGTCAACAACGTCGCGGGGTCGGGTGCCGGAACGGCGGCCGCAGCGGCAAGCGCGGTTTCCGCCGCGGCAAGGGCCTCGGCGTGGCACTGCTGATCGCGGGCCGCGGTCCACAGGCCCAGGCCCTCGAGGTGGCGGCGCAACCGGACGAGGCCGTCCGGGGCGGGTTCGGTTCCTGCTGCCGTCGTCACGGGCATGGGGTAGACGGCATCCACCAGGCTCGGGCCGCGGCCCTCGCGTGCACGGTCCACCGCCATCGCCAGTGCCTCGCGCAGGGCCAAGGCATCCGAGGCGTCGACGGTATGGGTCGGGAACGCGTATCCCGAACCAAGGTCACCCAAGGGAAGGCCTGTACGGTTGTGGCAGACGAACACGACGCCGCAGCGCTGCACGCTGGCGATGTTGAAGGCGGCATGAAGTTCGCCTGAAGCGAGCGCACCATCCGCAAAGGCAGCCACGGCGATGCCGGGCAGGCCTTGCAAGCGGGCCGCCCAAGCCGCGCCTACCGCGTGGACGAGGTGGGTCGCGCCGGTCGCGCCCGTCGGGGCGATCCGGCGGGCCTTGTCACTGAAGAAGATGGGCAGCGCCCGGCCCTTGCTGCACGAGGCCGCGTTCGCGTAGGCGGCGTGGGCGATGTCCTCTGCTGGCACGCCCCGCTGCAGCAATGCAGCCAAGTCGCGGCTGCCCGGGAAGAGCCAGTCCTGGTCAGCAAGTCCGAGCGCCAAGGCAGCGGACACGGTTTCGGCACCGCCCTGGGGCAGGTGGAAGGCGATACGTCCTTGGCGGTGCGCCTGCCGCAAGCGGCCGTCGAGCACTCGTGCCCGGATCATGACACCCAGCATGTCCAGCAGGTCATCCTTGGGCAGCGCGGCCACGGACGGGGCCTCGTTGCCGGGGCCAAGCACGCGGCGGACCTCCGGCAGGCCTTGGGGCGTGTGGATTTCGGGTGTCATCAGGCGCCCTGCTCCAGCATCGGTAGGGGGGTGAAAACGGGAGCCATGCCGGCGGCACCCTCGGCGATGGCGCCCTTCAGGAAGAGTTCGCCTGCGCGGTAGGAGCTGCGCACGAGGGGGCCGGACGCCACGTACATGAAACCCATGCCTTCGGCCATCTCCTGATAGTCCCGGAAGGCGGCGGGCGAAATGAACTCCTGCACGGCCAGGTGCTTGGGGCTGGGCTGCAGGTATTGGCCGAAGGTGACGATGTCGCAGCCATGTCGGCGCATGTCGGCGAGCGCCTCGGCCACCTCGGCTCGGGTCTCGCCGAGGCCGAGCATCAGGGACGTCTTGGTGAAGCGTGCACCCAAGGCCTTCAGGCGCGCCAGGACGACGAGGCTCTGATCGTAAGTGGCCCGCCTGTCGCGTACGCCCGGCGTCAGGCGCCGGACGGTCTCGACGTTGTGCGCCACGACATCCGGTCCGGACGCCACGATCGTGGCGAGATCGGCCTCGACGGCACGGAAGTCCGGAATGAGGACTTCGACCAAGAGCTCGGGAGCCCGATCCTTGAGGGCGCGCACGGTTGCGGCGAAGTGACCCGCGCCGCCATCGGGCAGATCGTCCCGGTCGACGCTGGTCAACACGATGTAGTCAAGTCCGGTCTCGGCAATCAGACCGGCGACCTTGGTCGGCTCGTCCGGATCCAGCGCGCCCGGTCGCCCTGTCTTGACGTGGCAGAAGCGACAGCCCCGCGTGCAGGTGTCGCCCATCAGCATGAAGGTGGCCGTGCCGCCACCCCAGCACTCCCCGATGTTCGGGCAGCGGGCTTCTTCGCAAACGGTCGCGAGACCCAGTTCGCGGGCCTTGCGCTTCAGATGAAGGTAGCGTTCCCCTCCCGGGGCCCGCACCTTGAGCCACTCGGGCTTGGGTTGACGCTGATTCATGGGGCGACGCTGTCGTTTCGGGCGGGAGCCATAGCGTACCACGGATGGCGGGCCGGCCGCCCGATCTCCAGCATCGCCGGGCTCTCCGCGTACTGCAGGCGCAGGCCGCGGGGGTCCTCGGAGAGCGGCTGGATGCCGTGCTTCGTCCGGAGCAGGATCTGGGCCTCGGAGTCGGCCACGTAGAGACGGCCGCGGGCATAGGGCGCACGGAAGACATCCCCTTGCCACCTGGCCGGTTCGAGGGGGACCTCGTGCAGGTCGCCGTCCCAGCGTTGGTCGCTCAGCAGGTCGGCAGCCAGTTCCCGGACGATGGGATCGGGTATGTCGGCCTGGGCCAGCAGTTTCAGCGCTTCCCACATGGCATAGTCATCCCGCGCGACAAAGGCCTCCAGGTCCTCACCCATCGGGGCCACGAGCCAGCCCAGGCCCACGGCGTCGAGTGCAGGGCGGGGCAAGTTTCCGAGCCGCAGCATCAGGCCGTGGAGCATGGCGTCATAGATGCGGGCCGTCCGGTGCTCGTAGACGTTCTTGTACATGTGCAGGCGGCTCATCAGTACTTGGCCCAGCGCATCGACAGCCTTGTCCTCGAACGCGATCCGGCTGCGGCCACGCCACTCGGCCCGGGTCAGGTGCCGCATCAGCCAGTCCAGGTCGAAGCCGGCGTAGCGGACGCCTGTCATGTAAGCGTCGCGCAGCAGGTAGTCGAGGCGATCCACGTCCGCCTGGCTCGAGACGAGGTCGTGCATCCACGCATCCTCGGGGACCAGCGCGCCACCGTCCCGTATGGCCACGATACGCCGCGCCAGAGCCGTTCCGTCCTGGGCATGCCGGCCCCAGACGGCCTGCAGGTCAGGATGTTCCAGGATCAGCCGGTCCGTGACCGCTTCGTGGTGGAAGCCCCAGATGCGTTCCGCCGTGTGCGAGAAGATCCCGTGCCCCAGATCGTGCAGCATGGCCGCGAGGCCGAGGGCCATGCGGTCGAAGGGCGTGAGGTCGGGGATCAGCTGCCTGCCGTCCAGTTCCGCCATGGCCCTGCGGACCAGCTGGTAGGCCCCCAGGCTGTGGGCAAACCGCGAGTGCTCGGCGCCCGGGAAGATCAGCTTGGACAGGCCGAGCTGGTGCAGGCGTCGCAGGCGCTGGAAGGGGCGGGTCTGCAGCACGTCGAGCGCGACGGCCCCGAGGGCGTCCGCGGGAAAGTCGATGGTGGCGTGGATGACGTCCCGCAGGACGAAGGGTGGCCTGAGCATCAGCCCCTAAGCATAGCGGAAGCGCAGGGTCAGCGGACCCTCGGGAGGCGTGCCCTCGAGGATGATCTCGTGGCGTCCGCCCGTCTTCCTGATCCGGACGTCCGAGGGCCCCGGGCCGGTATCGGCTTCGACCCGGGCCAGATCCACGGCTCCCTCCGGCAACAGCAGGATGATGCGTCGTTCCCTGCGATCGTTGTGCCGCAGGCGAAGGGCCAGCTCCAGCGACCGGTCGTCCGGCCGGTGTCGGCCTGCCAGCACCTCGACACCCTCCGAGGCCAGCAGCCACGCGTCCTTGCCGCGCACCTCGCGCAGACCCGGCACCACGTCCGGATGGTTCAGCCAGGCTGCCTCGGCAGGACGAGGCAGCGTGAGAGGCCAGCCTTGACCCTCGCGGGTCTCGGCGCGACCGGAGGGAGTGGGTGGCGGGAGCCGGTCGACGATGCCGAGGCAGCGTCGCCAGCGGGTTCGTGCGCCGGGGTCGGCGGCCAAGGGGCCGAGCCGGGCGGCCAGGGCCTTCCAGCGTGGCTCCTCCCGGCCCGGGGCGAGACGCCAGGAACCGGTCATGGCAAGCCACGCCGCGACGGCATGTTCGCCATCGGGCTTCTCTCGGCCTTCCACGCCCGTGGGGATCAGCAGGCTGGCCGGGTCCTGATGACGACCGAGGCTGTCCGTCACTTGGGCGAGCAGGACGGATGCACCCAAGGCCCGCATGCCGCCCGCATCCGTCATGCGGGCCGTGCGATCCAGCACGGGTCCGGTCTCGAGCACGGCATCCACGGGCTGTCTGTCGGTATCCAGCCAGGCCTGGAGCCAGCGCAGGCCGCCGCTGCCCTCGAGCGTGGGCGTCCGTTCCCACGCGCGATCGCGCCACACCCGGGCCAGCGCTTCCCGGGGCGCGGTGCTCGGTGTCAAGGGCAGCGCGGTGTCCAGCCAAGGCAATGCCAGGGCGTCCCGGGCGGCTTGGTCGAGGTAGCCGACGGCGCCCGCTGCCCAGGGCCCCGGGTTGTCCGACGAGGTGATGCGGCGCACGGGCTGGCGTCGGGGAGCGGGGACGGCGTAGGCGATGCGGTCCCCCGCCAGCCCGAGCAGGGGCCCCTCAGGCGTCGTCACGTCGAGGTCCGGGGCATCGGTCCGCACCCACGCCGGGTTACCGTTCCCGGTCGCGCGCAGGCCCAGAGCCGGGGGCAGTACGGCTACGGGCGTGGACCCGAAGGGCAGGTGGCGCCACCGGTCCTCGAGCATCATGCGGCCGTCGCCGGTGTAGCCCGTGGCGACGGTCGTGGAAGCCCATGGCAGGGCGGCTGAAGCCCAGAAACGGGCACGGGCGAGACGCGCCGAGTCGGGGCCCGTTCCGGAACGGGCCCCGGTTGCCGCCCATGCTCCCTCGGGCCACAGGACGCGCAGATGTTGCCCGGGTTCCAGCGCAATCGACATCGTGCCGTCTCGGGTTGCGATGCCGGCCTCGAAAGGACGCCTGTCGTCACTGGCCAGCAGCAGCGGTACGCTCGTGCTCCTGCTTTCCAGCAACATCCACGGCGAGGCCCCCGGCGAGGTGGCGGGCCGTCCGTCCGGCAAGGGTAGCTGGATGCAGCCCCAGGAATCGCATCGCGTGAACCGGCCGACTTCCGCTACTTCGAGGACAATCTGCGCGTCCAGGGCCTCGACGACCCAGCCCGGCGCCAACAGTGGCTGGTAGACCCGCCAGAGCCCCGCGCCGTCGGGCGTCCGTCGCTCCAGAACCCGCCCCGTCTTTCCGCGGGCCGTCACGAAGACCGTCTCGGCCACCGGCTTGCCCGGGGCCCGGATCCTGCCCGACCATCCGGCCTGGCCGACCTCCACGAGGGGTTTCCAAGAATCGACGTCCATCTCGCAAGTCAGCAGGGGGCGCTGCAGCCTTCGGCCGGTTCGGCCCGTTCCGGGCTCGAGCGGGGGCAGCCCCTGCGGGTGGCCTGCCGGGTCCGCGATCCAGGCCGGCGCCCGGACGGGCGCGACGGGTTCTTCCGGGCGCAGGGCAGCGAAGGCTCCCCGGAATCCGACGAAGGCAATGCCCGGGAAGCCGGGCCAGGCCTCGAGGCGCAACGCCAGGACATTGTCCTTTGCGCGTAGCAGGCTGCCCGGGACAGGGACCTCGAGCACGCGATCCCAGGGTCGGTCGACGGCCCCGTGCGCTTGCAACATCAGGCGGCCGTTGATGTGGATGTCGACATCCGCCGCGACGCCCTTCAGGGCAAGGATCGTGTCCTGGCCCAGGCCGGCAGGCTCGACCATGAAGGCGAGGCGCATCCAGCCCGCGGGCCCGGGGGTTCGCCAGCCCCTGAGGTCATTGATGGGCTGTCCGGTACGGGCGGCCGATGGCAGGGACAGTCCCTCGGGCGCTGGCGGAACGGGAAGGGCGAGGCCCGGATCGTCGACGGGATGCCAACGCCACGAGCGGAATTCGATGGCCTCGGCCCCGCCCCGCCACACATAGGGAGCCGGGACGACGACCTCGATGCCGAGGTCCTGCGCGTAGCCGGGTAGCCCGGACAGCCCAGCCGCCAAGACGGCAAGGGCTTGGGGCCATCCTCGGTTCTTCACGCGTCCGTGCGGCTCCGGGCTTGCTCGAGGTCCATGGCTCCGACGAGGAAGGGGTGTGGCGCCGCCTCGTCGAGTTCTCGTGCCGTGGTGGCCTCGAGCCAGCCACCTTCCAGCATGTGGCCGACGAACCAGCTGGTGTGGTTGCGGTTGGAGAAGCCGCCGGCCACGCGCAAACTGAGGCGCACGTCCCGCGCGGCCACGAGGGGCAGGATCTGCCTAAGGGCCTGGTCGTGCGCAAGGACGGGATCGTCCTCGCCGGTCCAGGCGGCCTGCAGCAGGATGGCCCAGATCGGGTCGGGGCCATCGTCCTCAAGCAGGTCGAGGGTCCGGGCTGCCTGGCCCGTCGGCCAAGCCTGGCGCAAGAGAGACCGGATCCGGGGCCCGAGCCCGGCTTGGGCAAGTGCATCGGGATGGGTCGTCAGCAGGTTGGCTGCAGCGAGCCTGTCCTCAAGGTCTGCCTCGGACAAAACTTGCGCCAGCGACCACGGCGCAAGGCGCAGGGCCTCGGCGGCCAAGCGGGGACGCAAGCCTTCGCGGGCCTCCCGGACGACACGCCATGCCGCGGTGGGTGTCCGTGGCCATCCCGTTTCGTGCGCATCTGGCGTGCATCCCGTTGCACCGGACAGGTCGGCAAGGACCCTGGGCACGACACCGGGGGCTTCCTGGCGACACCAGCCGAGCAACTCGATCAGACCTGCCGGGTGCCGCTCCCCGGGCAGGCGGGACAGGGCTTCCGAAAGGTTGAGGGCTGTCTCCTCGGCTTGGTCGGCGTCCAGAATCTGGCTGTGGTCGAGGAACCACGAGAGGGTGGCCTCCAGTTCGTCCGCAAGCGTGGGCACCTCGGCCACGAAGTGGGCGAGCAACTGGGCCATCAGGCCGGCGTACCGGCGCGGCAGCCCCTCGCGGTGCCAATCGGCCGGCAGCGCGGCAGCGCGCCACAGGGGCGCGAGCGCGGCGCGCACCGAGGGAGACGTACGCTCCAGCAACGCGGCGGTGGTCGTGAGCATCTCGAGGCGCAGCGGGCGCGGCAGCGCCTCCATCCTTGCCCACGAGATGCCTGTTCGCGCCAGTTCCGTGATGTCGTGCCCGCGTTGGTGCAGCAGGGTCAGGGCAACCATCTGTTTGAGCAGGGCGCGTTTGAGTTGCTCGCGTGTGAAAGGGCTGCCACCCTTGGCATTGCGGTCGACCCAGCCACCGGCGTCGTCGCCGGCGCGACGCAGCAGGACGTGCAGGGCCTCGTCGATGTCGGGGGCATCGGGCAGGCGATCCGCCATGTCCGCCAACAGCAGGTGGCTGGCGCCGTGGGCCAGAATCGCCTGCAGGCCTTGCTCGCGGCCATAGAGGCCGAAGACCAGGTCGTTGAGGGTGCGGACAAAGCCCCCGGGAGGTTCATGGGCTGCCGTCAGGGCCCCCAGGGCGTCGACCTCGGGTTCGAGGGCCTGGAGCAGGGCCCATTGGCCTTCGGCCCCGAGGAGGGGCAACGCCTCGCCGAGGTAGCGCAGGTGAAGGCCGGAGAGGCCTTCCTCGACCAAGGGGCGGTAGTGGGCGATGGCCTCGGACCAACGGGCGGCGGCGAATCCCTGAGGTGCCGCCTGGCGCGCGGCGGCGGCAGCAAGCACCAGATCCAGATAGAGGTCTTCCGGGTCTTCCTGTTCGCGGGCGAGGCGGGCCGAGGCCTCGAGGTCGCCTGAAAGCGCCAGCCGCACGATCCGGCGACTGCGTTCGGCCGGAGCGGCCGGAAACGGGGGCGGCTCGAAGGGCATGGCCCGATTCTACGCCACGCCCGCCCGCTGCGCGTGGTTGCGCGTCACGGCCGGGCGTGGGTCCGGTGGTAGACCTCGCGCAGGCGATCTTGCGTGACGTGGGTGTAGATCTGCGTCGTGGACAGGGTCTGGTGTCCCAGCAATTCCTGCACGCTCCTCAGGTCCACGCCGCGTTCGAGCAGGTGCGTCGCAAAGCCGTGGCGCAGCATGTGCGGCGTCACATGCTGCAAGAGGCCGGCCCTGCGCGCGTGGGCCGCGATCAGGCGCTGGGCGGACCGCACGGTCAGGGCGCTTCCGGATGGGCCCAGGAACAGAGCGTCCGTTTGTCCCCACGCACGGCCGGCCAGCACCGGACGACCGGACGCGAGGTACCTTTCCAGTGCCTGCCACGCGCCGGGATCGACGAGGACGCGGCGCTCCTTCCGGCCCTTGCCGAAGACCGGCAGCTCGACGAGGCCATTGGCATCGGGACCAAGGCCGCGGATGATGGTGACGGTCAGCGCGATGAGTTCGCTGATGCGTACTCCGGAAGCGTCCAGCATGGCCATGAGCGCCCGGTCCCGCAGGCCTTGCGGGGTGGCCGGGTCCGGAGCGGCAAGCAGGGCGGCGGTTTCTGGCGCGTCGAGGAACCGGGGCAGGCGCTGCGGACGCTTCGGGGGTCTCAGGCCCTGCGTGGGATCGGACTCGAGGACGCGCAGGCGGACCAGATAGCGGTAGTAGGCCCGTACGGCGGCGATCTTGCGCTCGCGGCTGCGGGGCGCGAGGCCGTCGCGACCCAGCTGCTGGGTCCACGCACGCAGTCTTTTTTGATCTGCGCGCAGGGGATCGTCACCGAGCCAAGCGATGAATTGGGCGAGGTCCCGGCCATACGCCGACACCGTATGGGGAGAGAGGTTGCGCTCGACTTCGAGGTGCAACAGGAACGCGTCGCGATCCTCGATGCGCATGGGCGCCTCAGGAAGCCACGGGGGTGCGGGTCTCGAGCGGCGAGAGCGGCAGCTGCTCCGGCCTCGGGATGACGTGGTGCTGGCGGCAGCGCGGCTCGTAGGATTCGCTCGCCCCCACGAGCACGATGGGATCGTCCCAAGAAGCGGGACGCCCGTCGATCAGGCGCTGGCTGCGCGTGGCGGGACCGCCGCAGAGGACGCAGATGGCCGTCAGTTTCTCGACCTTCTCGGCAATGGCGAGGAGCTGGGGCATCAGGGTGAAGGGCTGGCCCCTGAAGTCCATGTCGAGGCCCGCGCAGATGACCCGTCGGCCGGTGTCGGCCAGATGCTGGACGACCTCGACCATGCCGATGTCGAAGAACTGCACCTCGTCCAATGCCACGATCTGGGTGTCGGGCTCGATGAGGGGCAGGATTTCGGCGGAGCCTTCCGCCCGGATGGCGCGCATGCGCAAGCCGCCGTGCGAGGAGATGTCCTCGGGAAAGTAGCGGTTGTCGATCATGGGCTTGAAGGCCTGAACCTTCTGGCGCGCAATTTCAGCGCGGCGGACGCGACGGATGAGTTCCTCGGTCTTGCCGCAGTACATCGATCCGCAGATGACCTCGATCCAGCCCTGGCTGAACGCAGGTGCGTAGAAGCCGGCCATGGACCCTCCCCGAGGATACGAAGTGACTTGATCATGATAGACGACAGCCTCCAGATGGGGTACAGGAGTAGCTGTCGCCGAGACAAGCCGGAGTAGCGGAAGCAACGTGCCCGATCGTCCTGTGTCTGCTGCGGCGGGGTCTCCCGCCGCGACGATGATGGAGCTGTTCGATCGTCCGGACGAGGACAATTTCTTCAAGGCGGTTCAGGCCGTCGCCGAGGACGGGATCTGGCCGGATCTGGCCCCGTTTCGCGAAGCGGCTCGCCACGAGGAACACGCCCGCCGTCGTCGTGGCCTTTACGTCCTGGCCTACCATGGCGCCGAGCCCGGCATGCTGGCCATCCTGCTCGATGCGCTCACCGACCCCGAGACCGTCGTGCGCACGGCCGTCCTGACGGCCATCGGCCGGCACGGCCTGGGCCAGCTTGTGCCTGACATCTGCCGTATCTTCCTCGAGGAAGGCGACGATCCGCAGTTGGCCAAGGCGGCCTCCGAGACCTTGGGCAAGCTCGCTGATGCGCGGGCCGTCGAGCCTCTTCGTTTGGCCAAGTCCCGCTTCCCGACCTTCGTGGTGCGTTCGGCCTGTGACATGGCCTTGCGCAAGCTCGGGGCCGCCGCGCGCTGAGCCGGGCTCAGGCCGCTTCCTCGGCCTGCGTGCGTATCGGCAGTCAGAACCAGAAGGTCGCCCCGCGGCCCGGATGGCTCTCGACGCCAATCCCGCCGCTGTGGGCTTCGACGATGGCTCGTGCGATGGCGAGGCCGAGACCCGTTCCCCCGCTGGCTGCGGGTCCGATCTGGCGTTAGCGCTGGAAGAGCAGCTTGCGGTCGTCCATGCTGATGTCGGGCCCGTGATCCCGGACCTCGATCCGGATGCCGCCATCCCGGTTGGCGAGGCCCACGTCGATGATGCCGCGGGGCGGACTGTGACGGATCGCATTCGACAGCAGGTTGAGCAGGACTTGGTCGAGCCGCCGGGGATCCGGCATCACGGGCGGACAACTGCCGGGCAGGTCCAGCTCAAGACCCAGGTTCCCGGCCTTGAGCTGGGGGCCCAGGCTGCACGCCACGGCACGCATGTGCGCCAAGGGATCCACGGGTTCCGGATTCACCTGGAGGGTGCCGGCCTGAAGCCGTGCATCATCGAGCAGCTCGTCGACCAGGTGGGTGATGCGTTGTCCCGCGCGCTTGATCTCGAGGACGAAGTCGCGCGCCTCGGGTCCGAGGGGGCCGGCGAGGCCGTCCGCAAGCAACTCTGCAAAACCCATGATGGTCGTCAGAGGCGTCCGCAGTTCGTGGCTGACGCTGCCGATGAACTGGTCACGCAGCGATTCAAGACGGCGCAGGGAGCGCAGCTCCTCGAGGGCCTGGTCGGCCCGGGTGCGGTGCAGGCTCTCCAGCTCGAGGGGCATTCGCCTTCCCTGCAGCAGCGAATGGACGCGGGTGCGCAACT
This sequence comes from Candidatus Tanganyikabacteria bacterium, assembly GCA_016867265.1. GTDB lineage: Bacteria > Cyanobacteriota > Sericytochromatia > S15B-MN24 > VGJW01 > VGJW01. The sequence continues at coordinate 65,572 of VGJW01000007.1, read as the reverse complement.
CGATGCGGCGGATGGGCGTCAGCACGACTTCATCTGCGGTACAGCCGAGATGCCGCGAGGCGGGATAGAGGTCGCAGGGGTGGACGAGCAGCAGGACGGGCAGGAAGCGTGGTGCCTCTGCCGTGCGGCAGGCGTGGATCTGGTCCGCGGGGTCGAGGTGGGAGCGCAAGTCCATTACGGCGAGATCCAGCGCAGTCCGCTGGTCCCCGGGGCGTAGCTCGGGACGGTCGATGATGGCGATGTCCCGGGGCTCGAGGAGCGTCCGGAAGAGCCGGGCATCCTCGGCCTGACCCAGCTACAGCCCGAGCTGCATCATGCCTGCGGTCCGCCGTCCCTGAGGGTCGGCATGCCTTGGAGCACGGTGCCGATGGCCCGCATCTGCTGGCCGATCACGAGGCCGTTGCGGGTTGCCTCGATCTGGCGCAGGCAGGGCTCGAAATTCGAGAGCCGCTTCTTGAGGACGCCGATCGCCCGGCCCATCGTCACGCGCTGGTCCGGATGATGGCGCTCGAAGTAGCGCAGGTACAGGATGGTGTCGCACAAGAAGACCAGAGATTGGTTGGACAGCCTGAAGCTCGACAGATCTTCCTGCTCGTTCGTCAGCAGCACCGTGACCCCGAGCTCCTGCAGCATTGTCGCCGTGCTGAAGGTGGCGGCCACCACCTCGCGGATGTCGTGCATCAGGGCCAAGCCCGTCATGCTGTCGAGGATCACGACCTGCGCATTCGTGCGGGCGATCTCGCGCAGGAGCAGTTGCTGGAAGCCGGGCAAGCTGGTGCGCAGGGGATGGAGGCGCAGTAGCCTGAGGGCTCCCGAGGCCAAGGCCGTGTCGAAGGTCAGGCCCATGCCGAGGCAGCGCGTCCGGCTGACACCCGGGTCTTCCTCGAAGCTGCAGACCGCCGTCGGACGACCCGCGCAGGCTTGGTGCAGGGCAAACGCCGCGGCAAGCGTGCTCTTGCCGTACCGCTCGGTCCCGTGGGCATGGTGATGGTGCCGGTCTCGAGCCCCCCATCCAGCATGGCATCGAGGGTGGGTATGCCGGATTGCAGCCGGCTGCCGGGGTCCGGCATCGCAGAGAGCCCCCGCATGACCCGGGGCAGGATTGCAGGCCCCGGTGATCGAGCCGAAGGGCATGGCGTCCGTAATCGAAGGCTGACCCGCGTACCTTGCGGATGACGAGGCCACGGCCGACCTCGTCGTGGAGCAGTTGCAGGACACCATCGGCCAGATAGGCAAATCCGTCCTCCTGCTCGTGATCGGCGCCTTCGGCGCTGAAGAGCACCGTTGCCTTGTGCTCGGCCAAGAAGCGCATCAGGGCCAGCAGATGACGTCGCAGCTGGAAGGGATCATGCGACAGGTGGCGGAACTGCTCCATCGAGTCGATGAAGACGCGTTCGGGTGCTTGCTTGCCGATGGCTTCCGTGATGGTCTGGGCGATGGGGCCCCGCTCGATCTCCGCCGGCGAGAACAGGTCGTACGTGCGTCGGGACGTGAAGTACTCTGCCGAAGGGTTCAGATCCAGGGCGTCTATCCCGTCGACGTCCAGCTGACGTGCGCGCGCATCGTGCAGGATCTGCCCCGTGTGCTCGCCCAGCGAGATCAGGAGACAACGCTGCCCTTCCCTGCAGCCGGCAGCCGGGAAATGCAGGCCCACCGAGGTCTTGCCAGAACCGGCGCGACCTTCGACGAGCATGCTGCGATGGGGAAGGTCGCCACCATCCAGCAAGGGGTCGAGGCCCGGGATACCGGAACTCAGGCGCGACGAGTCGGCTGGCATGGCTTCAGGGCAGCCGAAGGCCGGCACCGGTGGCTTGGACCGCCCGGCCGCAACCTGCTGGCCGTCAGGCCCTTGCCGTGATCGGGTCGACGATGGCGCTCAGGTCCGACAGGGCACGCTCGCCTTGGCGCCGACGGCGTTCTGACTTGTCCCGCATGCGTTCCGGCCATGGATCGACAAGACCCCAGTTGGCATTCATGGGTTGGAAGTTCGCGGGGTCGGCCGACGCCACGTAGCGGGCCAAGGCTCCCAGCATCGTGGTGGTGGGCAGGACAAGAGGTGCGTGTCCTCGCAGGGCCCGGCCTAGGTTGATGCCGGCGAGCAGACCGGTGGCGGCGGCTTCCGTATAGCCCTCGACCCCGATGAGGGTGCCGGCAAACGCCTGGTCCGCACGGCCGCGGCGCAGCATGGTCGGCTCGAGGAAGGCCGGGCTTGCGAGATACGTGTTGCGGTGCATCACGCCCAGCCGGACGAACTCGGCCTCGGCCAGCCCCGGAATCATCGAGAACACCCGCTTCTGGTCACCCCACTTGAGTTGGGTCTGGAAGCCGACCAAGTTGAACATGTCGCCGGTCACGGTGTCCTGCCGCAACTGCACGCAGGCATAGGGCCAGCGGCCCGTACGGGGGTCCGTCAGGCCCACGGGCTTCATGGGGCCGTAGCGAAGGGTGTCCACGCCCCGGCGGGCCAGGACCTCGACGGGCAGGCAGCCCTCGAAGAACGCGACATCCTTCTCCTCCTCGAGGTGCAGGACGGTATTCTCGGCCTCCACGAGGGCGGCATGGAAGGCGGCATATTCCTCGCGGTTCATCGGGGCATTGAGGTAGGCAGCCTCTCCCTTGTCCCAGCGCGAGGCGACGAAGAGCCGGTCCATGTCGAGCGATTCGCGCGTCACCACGGGCGCGGCCGCGTCGAAGAAGTGCAGCTGGTCCACGCCCAGTTGAGCCTGCAGGTGCGCGGCAAGATCAGGCGAGGTGAGGGGCCCGCTGGCGACGACGACGGGACCGTCGAGGCAGACGACCTCGTCACGCGAGAGGCGCAGGTTCGGCAGGGAGGCAAGGCGACGTGTCACGGCGACCGAGAACACGTCCCGGTCCACGGCGAGTGCCGCACCGGCCGGTACGCGGGCTTCCGCGGCCGCATCGAGGATGACGGACCCGAGGTGACGCATCTCGGCCTTGAGCAAGGCAGGCGCGCTGCCGGTGGTGTCCGACCCGAGCGAGTTAGAGCAGACCAGCTCCGCGAGGCCATCTCCCTTGTGCGCCGGTGTCGGTCGCGTGGGCCGCATCTCATGCAGCACCACGTCCAGGCCTTGGCGTGCAAGTTGCCAGGCAGCCTCGCTGCCGGCAAGGCCGCCCCCGACGACGTGGACGGTCGTCATGCCTTCGCCGGAACTTCCCCGTCCTCGTCGCCAGCCGCATCGTCCTTCTTGGGCGTGGAGGGCATGTTGACGATCTGCTTGCACTCGACGACGGCACACTGCAGGTAAGGCCGCCGACCCTTGGCCCGCGGGAACTTCTTGACCATCCACGTGGCCCCGCACTTGGGGCAGGGCGTGTCCTGAGGCTCGCCCCAACTGGTCCAGTTGCAGGCCGGGTAGGTATCGCAACCGAAGAACACCTTGCCCGTGCGGCTGGTCCGCTCGATGACCTCGCCGGTGCAGCCCTCGCGCTTGCAGCGTTGGCCGGTGCGCTTGATGATGGGCGCGGTCGTCTTGCATTCGGGGTAGCCCTCGCACCCGAGGAAGGACCCACGCCACGTGCTCTTGATCAGCATCTGGCGCCCGCAGTTCGGACAGGTTTCACCGGACGGCACGACGACGGCTTCCATCTCCTTCTCGGCCTTCTTGAGCGTCGCCATGAAAGGCTCGTAAAAGTCGCGGATGAGCGCGATCCATTCCCGCTCGCCATCCTCGATGGCGTCGAGGTCCTGTTCCATCCGCGACGTGAACGAGACGTCGACGATGTCGGGGAAATGGGCGACCAGCTGGTCATTGACCCGGAAGCCGAGGTCCGTCGGATGCAGGGACTTCCCCTCCCGCTCGACGTACTTGCGGTCCTGGATGGTCGTGATTGTCGCGGCATAGGTCGAGGGCCGGCCGATCCCCTGCTCCTCGAGCGTCCGCACCAGGGTGGCTTCGGTGAAGCGCGGTGGCGGCTGCGTGAAGTGCTGGATCGGATCCAGCTTCTGGCATGTCAGGACCTCGCCTTCGGCGAGCACGGGGAGCTTTACCAGCTTTTCTGTCACGGCATCTTCCTCTGCCGTGTCCTTGTAGGCTGCTTGGTAGCCCGCGAAGAGCACGCGGGTGTCCGTCGCCCGGAACGTGCCCTCGCCGGACGTGATGTCGACCGCCAGAGTTTCGAGTCGCGCGTCGGCCATCTGCGAGGCGCAGAAACGTTCCCAGACTACCTTGTAGAGCTTCATCTGGTCCGCCGTCAGGATGCCCTTCAGCGTGTCCGGCCGACGGTGGATGCTGGTGGGGCGAATCGCCTCATGGGCTTCTTGGGCCGACTTGCGGCTGGTGTAGACCCGGGCCTTGGCCGGCAGATGGTCAGCGCCGTAGGTGGCCGTGATGAACTCCTTGGCTTCGACCTGAGCCTCCTGGGCGACACGGACCGAGTCCGTACGCATGTAGGTGATCAGACCGACCGGTCCGTCGGAGCCCAGCTCGACGCCTTCATAAAGGCCCTGCGCGATGTTCATCGTGCGCTTGACCGTGAAGCCGAGGCGGCGTGAAGCTTCCTGCTGAAGTGTCGAGGTCGTGAAGGGTGCCGCCGGCTTGCGGGTGCTGGGCTTGGTCGCAAGCTTGCCGACGGTGAAGGGACCGGGCCGGACCGCCGCGACGATGGCCTCGGCCGTGGCCGCGTCGCCGATGACGGGCTTTTCGCCCTTCCACCGGAACAACTCGGCCTCGAAGGTTTCCTTGCCTTTGAGCAGCGTTGCCGTCAGGGTCCAGTATTCGACGGGTACGAAGGCCCGGACCTCGCGCTCGCGGTCGCAGATCAGGCGCACCGCCACGCTCTGGACGCGGCCGGCGGACAGGCCCCGCTGGACCTTTTGCCACAGCAGGGGCGAGATCTTGTAGCCCACAAGCCTGTCGAGCACGCGCCGCGCCTGCTGGGCGTCGACCCGATGCAGGTCGATGGCGCGCGGGTTCTTCACGGCACGCTTGATGGCGTCGGCGGTGATCTCGTTGAACTCGATCCGGTGGATGGGCAGCTCGCTGGCCTCGGGCGTACCCTTCAGGATTTCGGAAAGGTGCCAGGCAATCGCTTCGCCCTCCCGGTCCGGGTCAGGGGCCAGAAAGATCTTGCCGACGCTCTGGGCGGCTTCCTGCAGCTCGCGAACCACCTTCTCCTTGTCGTCCAAGACGACGTACTCGGGCATGAAGGTCTTGCGTCGGACTTCGACGCCCAGGCCCTTCTTGGGCAGGTCCCGGACGTGTCCGGCCGAGGCCTTCACGACAAAGTCCTTGCCGAGGATCTTGCCGATGGTCTTCGCTTTGGCGGGCGACTCCACGATGACGAGCGATCTGACCATGGGGCAAAGATACCCTATCGACGCGTGGTTGCGGTGCCAGCGAGCACGCAACGGCCCTCCCATCGGAGGGTGCCGACGAGCAGGAGGGATGCCAGCACGTCGTTCGTTCGATCCTCGCTCCAGCCGAGGCGAGCGGCCAGGGCGGCCGGTGCCAGCAGGTCGTGGCCCAGTGCCGCGAGCAGGCGGTGGCTGGCTTCGGCTTGCGCGTGGACCCTCGTGCACGGTGTGCCGGGCGCAGCGACTTGCCAGCCCAATGCCTCAAGGAGGTCCCGTGCGTCCGCGATGACGGGAGCACCATCCTCGGCGGCCCGTCGGCTGCCGGCATAGCTGGGGAAGTCCGCGGGGCCCTCGAGAACGAAGGCGGGTACGCCCAGCTCGGCCGCGAGACCCAGGGTGTGCAGGGCTCCGCTTCGCGCGGGTGCCTCCGTGACCACGACGGCGTCGGCCATCGCCGCGACCAACCGATTGCGCGCGAGGAAGCCGCCCTGACCCATCCCGCGTCCGGGCGCACGTTCGGAAAGCCACATGCCGCCGGCCTCGAGGATGCAACGAGCCAGCCAGCGGTTGGTGGGTGGCCAGGGCGCGTCAATGGGCGTGCCGAATACCGCAACCGTGTGGCCGTGGGCATCGAGCGCGCCTTGATGCGCTGCCCCGTCGATACCCTCTGCCAGGCCGGAAACAATCGTGATGCCGAGATCGGCCAGCGTGCTTGCCAGCAGCCGGGTGCGCGAGCACCCGTGGCGTGTCGCGCGGCGGGTGCCCACGATGGCGATCGTAGGATTTCCGTCGGGTCGCGGTTGGCCGCGACCGAATGCGACGAGCGGGGGATCGGCGAGGCGTTGCCAACCTGCGGGGTAGCCGGGCATACCGGCCATCGTCGGCCATATGCCATGTCTCAGCAGCTCGTCGAGGACGGCTCCGGGCCGATGCACGGCTCTGGCGCGGGCAAGATCGCGGATGGGGCCGGGCCGGACGCCCGGGACCTGCATCAGGATGTCCGAGGAAGCCTCGAGGATGGCCCGTGCACTCCCCAGGGTCTTGCGAAGACGAGCGAGCGTCCGGTTGCCCAGGCCCTCGATAGCGGCGAGGGTGCACGCGGCAGCGACCTCGCGGGCTCGGTCCTCGGCCGGCGTGTTGCCAGCATCAGCGTTTGTCAATTTGCCTCCTTGCGTGGACCGGCCCGGCTCCCCGCGAAGGGGAACCGGGCCGGTTGGATTGGGCGTCCGGGACCGAAGGCCTAGTGGTCCTTCTTTTCGCCGTGACCGGCATCCTTGCTGTCATGGCTGTGCTCGGGCGTGCCGGCGGCATGATCGTGATCCGCAGGAGCCGCGGCGCCAGAGGCATCGGCCGCAGGGGCTTCGGCTTCGCCGGTGGCCGACTGGGTGTTCATGTCGGCACCGCTGGCGGCCTCGGTGGTCGTCTCGCTGCCGGTGGCCATCTCGGTGGTCTCGGTGGCGGCGCCGGTCTCGCCGGCTTCTTCGGCCTTCTTCTCGCAGCCGCTGACGGCGAAGAGGGCCAGGGCCATCAGGCCCGCGCGCAGCGTCTTCTGGAACATGGGAACTTCCTTTCGGGGTGGGGGGGGAGACAGTGGATGTGCCATGCTGACGGGTTCACGACCCGTGCGCGAGGCGGTCATGACGAAAGTTCGATCAATTCTTGCTGGCAGCCTTGCGCTGCTCGATGAGCCAGCACTTGGCGCCCAGGGCATTGTAGTCCTCGATAAGCATGTCGAGGGCGGCACGCATCAGCTCGGACTTGCCGATCTTTTCCTTGTAGCCGTTCTTGCCGATGCGCAGTTCGAGCATGATGATGTCGAGCTTCGTCAACTGCTCCTCGGAGAAGTAGAACGTGGCGCGTTGGTTGAACTCCGCACTCTCCCCGGGGCCGCCGGCACCCTCCTCGGGGTCGCCAGCCGCGCCTAGGGAGTTCTTGCGGGCCTTGTTCATGGGATTTCCTTACTATACCAAGCTGTTGCCAAGGACACCCTGCATGGGTGTTGCTGTGGTGATGTTAGGGAGTCGCTGTGGCGCGCGTAAGTAAACTTCGTCACATGCTGGCGAGCCTGAAAATCTAGTCGTGACGCGGCTCACAACCCTGTCGACAGGAATCCGGGGATGATGCTTGCGTGCCAGTCGGCGCGCCCGGCCGGCCGGGATACGTTGGGCCGGGCAAGGGTATAGTGCGATGCGCGGCAACGTGGCGTGGCCGCAGTGGAGGGACGCGTGGTGCAGCGGGTCGAGCGGCGTACCCGGAAGACGGGGCTAATCCTGCCCGTGGCCGTCGGTTGCGCGCTTCTGGCCGGGTGCGAGGCCTTCCGCATCGGCAATCCCGCCCTGCCCAAGGCCCGCCTGCTGGCCGTCGCGCAGACGCAAGTCGTGACGGTGCGAATCACGATGGACCCGGCGTCGACCGTCAGCGAACCCCAGTTCACCTTCCTCAGCCAGCCCGAGACCATCCAGGTCGTCGTATCGCCGTTTCCCGGAGATGCCATTCCCGGGGTGCGCCTCAACGCCTTCTCGATCAGCTGGTTCGACAGTGCGGCGTCGCCCATTGACCCGTTGGTGGTCCAGCCGTGGAGCCAGGGGCTCTCCCTCTACATGCAACGGCCCGGTCTTGCCGGAGGCGCCGGTGGCGCCGCTGGCGGGGCTGCGGGTGGTGCCGCTGGCGGGGCTGCGGGTGGTGCCGCCGGCGGTGCTGCGGGCGGCGCAGCCGGCGATGCTGCGGGCGGCGCAGTCGGCGGTGCTGCGGGCGGCGCAGCCGGTGGTGCGGCAGGTGCAGCGGCAGGCGGACAGACGCTCGAGATTCCGCTGGTACGCAGCGATGTCGTCAAGTTCGGCGTGGACAACGGGTATCGCGTCAACTCGTTGTCGGGACGGCTGGTACCCAAGCTCGACGCGTGGTCTCAGAACCTGACGGCCCAGATTTCGTTCTCGGGGCGCGATGACAATGGCTATCCACTGTCGGACCTCTCGGCCCGACTGGCGGTCCGTTTCGTCGCCGGGATGCAAGGGGATAACGCAGCCCCCGCGGGAGGCAACTGATGTTCGGTCCGCGCGTGCGGGGGGCCTTGGGCACCGCCACCCTGCTGGCCGTCATGGGTTGCGACCAGTTGGCGACCCAGACCGCGTTTCTCGATCCTTTCCTCTTCCCCGAGCGCATCCCCGAGGCCGTACCCTTCCCGGCGCCATCAGGCCGTACGGGCGTTGTCACCGGCTTTGTCAAAGATGTCAACGGCAATCCCATCGCGGGCGTCAAGGTCTCAAACGGCTCTGTGTTCACCTACACCGGCAATGGCGTGGACGCCACGACCTTCGACATGGGCTTGAAGGCAGACGGCAAGCCGCGCCAGAACTCGGCCTCGGACCCGATTGTCCGCAACAAGGTGACGCCGGCCAAGGGCCAGTTCGTTCTGGCCGGACTGCCCTTGCCTGAATCAGGCCTCGGTAGCGTCACGTTGTCCTTTACCTTCGACGAGGTGCTCGTCACGCGCCAGGCCGAAGTCCGAACGGCGACCTTCTCGGCGGATATCCCGGCCAGTGCCTCGGTGACGGTCGAGGGGGCCTTCCAACCTGTCCCGGTGCCCTTCGGCATCCCGGCCCTGCAGGGCGACATCAGGCTTCCTCTGGCGTTGCCCGTCCAGAGTGGCGGGGCCGAGGCCGCTCGGGTATCGCTTTACGCCCCCGAGTCGCTCGCGTGCGTCGTCGAAGGGAAGTCCGAGCCTACGTTCCCCGTGACGGGTTCGCGCGTGGCCTTCGGCCTGCGAAATCTGCCAGGCGGCAAGGCGGCCATCATCAACCGCATTCAGGTCGAGGTCTGGACGCTGGACAGGCAGTTAGTGGTCCGGACGACGCAGCCGGTTGATTCGGTCCTGCTCGACAATGGCGAAGTCAGCCGCAGCAGCGCCCTGGCCCAGGTGACGGCAGACCTCGCCATCAAGGAACTCGGCAGGGAAGGCAACCCTTCGCTTGTCATCGCCGAAATCGTTTTCCTCAAGGATGATGGCTCGGCGCTTCGGGGCGCCGACGGGCAGTCGCTCGTGCGCAACATCCCCATCCGGGTCGTCCGCGCACCGGAGAAGACCCCGGTCGCCGCCCCATAATCCCTCGCGAAGGGATCAGTTGCTGTCGAGGTCGAACTCCGTCTCGACCTGTGTGCCGGCTGCGCCAAAGGCCTCGAACCGGTCCTGTTCCGTGTGGAAGATGGCCTTCTGGGCTTTCATGAAACTGCCGTCGTCCCGCTGGACAAGGACGTCCTGCGTGATCGTGATGGTCTGGTCGCTGTCCTTGTAGTCGGCCCGCCGGCCCGTGACGCGCCTTCCCTTCTGGGCGACGGTCACCACGCTGCCGGTCATCGTCGCGTCGCTGGTGCGCTGGTCGACGATGAGATGGTCGCCGATGATGACGGTGCGCTCGCCAAGGGCCTTGTCCCGGTCCGCATCGGGTTGGCTGGTGTCGACGATGCCTTCCCGCGACAGCCAGTCACCCTTGATTTGTGTCAGGACCACACGATCGTCGAGGGTGACAGTCTGCTTCGCGTGGTCCACCCGCGCCCGATCTCCCGTGGCATGCTTCTCGCGCTGGATGAAGCGGACCTTGCCCGTGAAGGCCGCGTCCTTCGTCCGGGCCTGGTAATCCATGTGATCGGCCCGGATGACCATGTCCTCCTTGCGGAAGGCGTTGCGCAGCTTGGACTTGCGACTCGGGTCGTCCGGGCGGGCTGCCGGATTGCCGACCCGGACCAGCTCGACGTCGCCGTCGACGGTGATGAGCCGGCGATCGTGCTCGTTACGCATCCGCAGGCCTTGTACCGTCGTGCGCGGTTCACCCTTCTGGTCCTGCACCAGTTCGAAGGGCACGTCGATGGTCGTGACCCGGGCCTTCTGGTCGTAACGGGCCTCACTGGTCGCGATGACGCTGTCCGACTGGTGGATGCGTACGTTGCCCTTGACCAGGGCAAGGCGGGTCGCCCGATCATAGCGGACCTGATTCGAGAGGATTCGGACCGTGCCTTCGGGCAGCGGATCGCCGGGAGGCCGAACCTTGAGTGCTCGGATGGGAGGCAGGGGAGGGTAGGAGACGACCGGCATCGGCGGCGACAGCGGCACGGTTCCGCCCGGCAAGGCCGGCAGCGCCGGGGGCAGGGGCAGCGGCGAGGCCGCCATCGCCGGTGGCAGATTGCGTGGCGCCGGCACAGCGGGGGGCAGGATTCGGGGACGCAGGGTCGGCTCCGGGCTCGTCGGCCTGCCGGGTGGCGCAGCAGCGGGCACGGAGGCGGGGCGTGCCGACGGGGTCGGCACGGGTCCTGTTGCCTGCGGCGTGTAACGGGATGCCGGCACGGGCATCGCCGAACCCGTCGCAGGGACCAGTGGCGCAGGCCGACGCGGGGCCTCCGGGGCATCCGGCAGGTCGTGGGCAAGGGCCCTGCCATCGCGCGTGTCCGGCCCGGGAGCGAACGGCACGATGAGCGTGGCGAGGCCCAGTCGCAACGAGAGGTGCAGGATCGTGCGTGCCTTCACCGGCCGATCTCGCCCGCGGAGTCGATGCGCACACGCCCCGCCAGTTCGAGGATCTCGAGCTGGGTGTCCGCCGACGCCTTGTCGGCCTGCACCAGCATCTTGCCGTCGTGACTCTTGAGGCGCAGCCTGCGGGGCAGGTTCATACGGTGCTCGCGGACCTTGTAGCGTGCCTCTTCGGTGGTCAGGGTGTCCTTGTCATCCGTCGTGAACGTCGCAGCCCCACGAATGGTCAGCTCCTCGTAGTCGTTGTCATACTCCGCTTCCCGCGCTGCCCAGCGCAAGGTCCGGACCTCGGGGGACGGCGCCGGCCGCGGCGTCGGTCCCACGGCAACGGCGGCAGGTGGCAAGGTCGCGGCGGGGTCGGCTTTCCAGTCTTTCAGGTTGACGAACCGGCCCTTGGGCTTGCCCACGAACTGGATGACACGCTGGTTCTGGCCTGCCGTCATCTCGGGCACCTGGATGTCCCAGCGCGCCAGGCCTTTGTCCCGGCCACGCACCTCGACCTGCTCGAACTGCAGTTCAATCTCGGGGCGCATCGCGGCTTCGACCGGCTTCAGCAGGGTGTTGCGGGGAATCTCGGGGCGGCGCAACCAGATGACGCACGGCACGACGACGACAGCCATGGCCAGCGCGGCCATCAGGCCTTGCCGCCATCGCCCGGGCACGCGGCCCAGCGCCGCAAGGCGATTCACCCCCGGGGCTCCGCCAAGGGCCCGGACGCCGGCGCACGACCGTAGGCCGCAAACCAGGCGAGGACCAGAAAGACTCCTGCGAGGCCGATGGACCAATCACCGTGCGCGCTGTAGGGTGTCACGGCGGTCATGGGGACGAATGATGCGGTCGCGACGGCCTCCTTGAAGGTTGCCGTACGGGCGTGGACGCGTCCGTCGGGACCGATGATGCCTGAAACCCCGGTGTTTGCGGCGCGCAGCACCCACCGGCGGGTCTCGACGGCGCGCAGGATGGCGTGGGCAAAGTGCTGGTGGGGTGCGTTGGTGTCCTTGTACCAGGCATCATTGGTGACGATCGCGAGGACGTTGGCCCCTGCTGCCGCATCGGCTCCGAGCGCCGCGGGGAAGATCGAGTCGAAGCAGATGCCCGTGCCGATCTTGCCGCCGGCGTCCCCCAGGTCCAGGGGGACGGGGCCCTCGCCCCGCGCGAGGTCTCGCGACAGGATGTTCAGCTTGGACAGCACGTCTGGCAAGATGCCCCGGAAGGGCAGGAATTCCCCGAAGGGCACAAGGTGTCGCTTGGCTTCCCAGATCCACGGACCCGGTGCCCCCCCCAGTACGGTCGCGGCGTTCATCAGGGCCGGGGATTGTCCTTCGGAATCGGACCTGGCGAAGAACGCACCCGTGACGAGCCGTCTCTCGCCGCCGGCGGGAAACTGGTCCCGGACCCGCGCCAGGACGGCCCTCGTGTCGGGTCGGTCGGGGGCATTCCAGAGGATAGGGAGGGCCGATTCGGGCCAGACGACCACTCGGGTACCGGCCGAACGCGACAGTGCCACGTATCGGTCGACCATCTTGTCGAGGCGGGCAGGATCCCACTTCTGGTCGGAAGGGAAGTTTCCCTGGATCACGGCAGCCGTGACGGCACCTTCCGTGGTCTCGGCGGGGCGGCTGAGATGGCCGATGCCGATCCAGGCCAGAAACAGCCAGGGGACGACCTTGACGACGGCATGATTGGACCGCCAGCGCTCGACGATGGCTGCGGCGGCAAAGGCGATCAGGCCCCCGAGGGGATAGGGCCCGACGAGCGAGATGGCTTGCAGGACCTGGGGCGTCTCGACCTGCGTCAGGGCGAGGGGACCCCACGGATAGGCGAGATCGCCCTGCGCCTGCAGCCACTCGAAGACCATCCAGGCGCAGGCGGCAAGAAGGGGGATGCCCCCGGTGGGCAGCCCACCGGCGCGCCAGCGTCGGACGAGATGACCGTAGAGCACGCCGAAGACGGCCGACCCGAAGCCGATGATGGCGGCGACGCCCACGAGGCAGACGCCGACCACGAACAGGGACAGGTCATACGGGATGCCCAGCCACGTGAGGGGGTGCATGGCGAGCAGCCAATGGTTCAGGACGGCCTGGAAAGCCACCCCGAAGGCCAGGCCCGCCTTGAGGTCGGCCCGCCAGCCGGACTCGCCGCCCAGCACCGCGAGCAGCGGCACGAGGGCGACCCACGCGACGAGGCCCGGCGCGATCGCCGCAGGGGTGCCCGGCGCGATGAGGCCAGGGAACGAGAGGCCCAGCAAGAGCCCCCCGAGCGCGGCAAGGATCCAACCCCGGCGCCCCTGCGGGACCGGTGCTGCCGGGACGGTGGACGTCAGCTCGGATGTCGGGGGAACGGTCTCCATGGGGAGGGTCATGTTAGCACGGGCCGCCCCGCCCCCTGCCGCTGCGGATTCGGTCCCGCAGGCGCCAAGGTATATGATGGGGTCCAGACCCCCGGCCGGGTCCGACCCCCGCATGCGGACGCTCGATCGCTACGTCATGGCCGAGCTCTTCCGACCGTTCTTCGTCGGAGTGCTCGGCTTCATCGTCCTGATGCTCAGCTTCACGCTGTCGAGCTTCACGGACCTGATCTTCACGGCGGGTGCTTCGCCTGGCCCCGTGATGATGCTGCTGCTTTACACGCTGCCCAGCGTGATGGTGCTGGCCTTTCCCGTGGCCTACCTCTTCTCGAGCCTCCTGGGCATCGGGCGTATGGCCCGGGACTTCGAGATCATCGCGCTGCGGAGCGGCGGCGTCTCGGTCAAGCGTATCCTGGCCCCGATCTTGCTGGGAGCGGCCCTGGTCTCCATGGCCAATTTCGTTTTCAACGACGTCGTCGTGCCCTGGAGCAACCAGCGCATCAAGGAGACCAAGGCCTCGTTGATGAAGGCGTCGCTGCGGCCGGTCATCCGGCCAAACGTGTTCTTCAAGGGCACCGAGAACCGCAGCTTCTACGTCAAGGCCATCGACCCGCGGACCAGCGAGATGCAGGACATCCTGATTCTGGACCAGGGGCGGCCCGGTTGGCCCCAGTTGATTACCGCCCGCAGGGGGCGCTGGCTCTCCTCTGCGGATACCGGGGTCTGGGTGCTCGAGGACGGCGAGGTTCGCAAGTTTGGTGACACCGGACATGTCGACCACGAAATCCGGTTTCGCAAGCTGCGCATCCAATTCCGGATGGACAACCCGATGCTGGGCTCTGACCTGGACCCGGCGGGCCTGAACGCCTCGAACCTCGACAAGCAGATCTCCCAGCTCAAGAAGCAGGGCGGGGACACCCACGCGCTCGAGGTGGCCTACCACATGAAGTTCAGCGTCCCGCTGGCGACCTTCGCGGCAGCGCTGATCTCGGCCCCGCTCGGGATGATCTTCTCGCGCCTCGGTCCCTACATCGGCGTCGCCTTGTCGGTCATTTTGGTGTTCCTTTACTACACGGCCATGCAGACCTTCCAGGCGATGGGCCAGGCGGGCTACCTGCATCCGGTATTGGCGGCCTGGATGCAGAACCTGGTCTTCGGGGTCGTGGGTCTGGTCCTCATGTCCCGGGTGGACCGACGATGATGCCGGCCATCGCCGACCGCTACATCCTTCGGGAACTCATTCGGCCGTTCCTCGCAGGTGTGGGCGGCTTCCTGGTGATGAACCTCATCAACCTGCTCTACATCTACGCCTCGCTGATCGTGCAGAGCGGCGTGCCCGTGGACGTCGTCGCGCGCCTGCTGCTCTTCAACCTGCCGGCCATCCTGGTGATCACGTTCCCGGTGGCTTACCTCTTCGCGACGCTGATTGCGGTGGGGCGGTTAAGCAGGGACTTCGAAATCGTGGCCCTGCGCGCCTGCGGGGTCAGTTTCCGGCGCCTTTGCGCGCCGGTGCTTGCGGGTGCCGTTCTTGTCGCGGGGGCGGGCTTCGTCTGCAATGACCAATTGGTGCCGTGGTCCAACAGGCAGGTGGTGGACCTGGTCCGGACGCTGATGCTCAAGCAGACCAAGGCCGTCTTCAAGGACAACGTCTTCTTCCGCGGCGACGGGGACCGTACCTTCTACGTCCGCCAGGTCGACGAGCGCACCAACATGCTTTACGACGCCATCGTGATCGACCGCAAAGGCCCTTACGGTGTCGTGCTGACGGCCCGGAACGGGACGTGGAATGGTACCCGCTGGGATCTGCAGGATGGCGTGGAACATCGCTATGGTCCGGATGGCGCCTTCGTCGTCGAGGAGACGCCTTTCTCCGTCCGGACCGTCGAGGTCGGGCAGGATCCCCAGGCTTATTACCGCAATGGCGAACTGTCCCCGCAGGAGCAGACCTCGGCCGAACTGGGCCAGCAGATCCGTACGCTCAAGGCTGCCGGCGTCGACACGAAGTCGGCCGAGGTCGACTATCACCTCAAGTTCAGCCTGCCCCTCGCGGCGGTGGTGGTTGCCCTGCTGGCCGCACCTCTCGGGTTCCGGTTCGGGCGCCTGGGCATTTTCATCGGTGTTTCGCTGACCATCGCCCTCGTGGCTGTCTACTACGTCGTGATGTCCATATCCCGGTCGATGGGCAACGCGGGCATGCTGCCGCCGCACTGGGCAGCGTGGAGCCAGAACGTCCTCTATGCGGTGGTGGGCACGGGCCTCCTGTGGCGGGTGGACCGACGGTGAGGGGCAATCTTGGCAAGGTGGCGACCCTGCTGGCTGTGCTCCATGGCCTGGCCCTGCCCTTGCCGGCAAGGGCAGAGGCCACGACGGTTCCACCGCTGGCGCCTGCCGGCGGAGGTCCCGTTGCCGTGCCGGTCGGGCCTCCACCCGTCAGGCCGGGCGTCCCTGCGCCCTCGCCGGCAGCCGGATCCATCCGCCCCCCGGCGGCGGCGCGGCCCGAACCGACAGCCCCCCCGTTCATCCCGGGTGCCACGGCAAGCCGTTCGGCCCTGCCGAATCCTGACGAGGACGAGGCCACGGGGGACATCCCCCTCGAGGCCAAGCCCCTGCCTGCCCCGGCGACAGGTTCGTCGACAGTCCGTCTCAAGGCCGACGTGCTGCGCCAGGACCGCGCGGCGAAGATGGGGCGCGCCGAGGGACACGTGGCCCTGCAGTACCAGGACATCAGCCTCGAGACCGATTGGCTTGAATACGACCAGGACAAGAAGGTCGTGCGTACCGATCGACCCTTCACCCTCTTGCAGGCCGCATCGGGGGGGACCCAGCGCATTACCGGCAAGGGCCTGTCGTTCCACCTCGACAGTCGGGATGCCACGGTCCGCCACGCGTACCTGACGGTTCCGGCGCCGCAGTCCGGCCAGATCCTGTACGTCACGGCGGACGAGCTGGAAACCCAAGGTCGAGCGCGCTTCTTCCTGAAGCGGGGCGTGGTCAGCACCTGCGAGGAAGTCCAGCAGGAGATCACGCCGCACTATCACATCCAGGCCGAGCGGATCGAACTGGTACCTGACGACTATGTGGTCGGCTGGAACGCCTGGGTCAATGTCAACAACACGCGCAGCATCTGGTTGCCGTCGTTCTGGTTGCCGCTCAAGAAGCGCGAGAGCAGGGCCGAGTTCGGCCAGAACGAGATCGAGGGACTCTTCGCGAAGACGGGCTTCGGCTACCAGTTGGACCAGAGCCAGTCCGGCACGATTTTCCTGCACATGTTGCAGAAGAAGGGGCCCGGCATCGGCTTGACGCACCAGATCGCCAACGGCAGCCGGTCGATGACCCAACTGGATGCGTTCGGCCTGCTGCTGCCCGACGCTGCGCCTTCGGGCTCGGTTGCCATTCACGGCTTGGATGCGGGCAACCGTCGGCCCTTCGACGATCGCATGTGGAAGATACGTCACCAGCAGCGGCTGCTGGACACGATGACGCTGGACCTGTCCTTCGAGGACTGGAATCTCTACACGCTTGCCAATGCCCAGGCCGTCGTGGGCAACAACCTGCAGCGCACCGGCCTGACCGAGGAGGTGCTGGCGACCAAGGACTACAGGCAGGACCATGCCGCCCATACACTTCAACTCAACGACCAGCGCAATGGCATCAACTGGGGGTTGTCGCGTCAGTTCCGCGACGAGCGGGGCACGAGGGGACAGCTGTTCCAGGTCTCGACGTCTTATGGTGCCAATGCATCGTGGGCCAGGGACGGGACTTCGGTGCGATTCCAGACCAATTCCCAGACCAATCTGCCGCGCCCGCGTCCCGGTGCCACGGGCATCTTCGCGCCCACCACGACGGATCCGGCCAAGCTCGAGAACACCAACCTCGACGGGAGCCTGCAGATTGATCAGCAGTTCGGCACGGGCGCACGGGCCTCGTGGAGCCAGCGCTACCGTCGGACGCGCGCACCAGCCGCCTTCGGATCGACCTTGCCGACCGAGGTCGAGGAGCTCGAGGAGAAGCTGGATCTGAACCAGGACCTGGGTTGGGCGAGCAGCCGGGTCAGCGTGGGCAAGCTGCTGCTGTTCCAGCCCAATGGCCTCGAGGCGAAGAACATCAAGGCCAGGAACTACGTCGACAAGCTGCCCGAACTGGACCTCAACCTGAAGCCCCTGTTCGCGGACATCCAGCCCGTCACCCTAGGCCTTGACGCCGGCCGCTACTTCGAATGGAACCAGTACCCCACGGTGTCCCGGAGTACGGCCGAGCAGGCCGCAGCCCTCAAGCCCTACCTGGGCGCCATCGCCCGATTCAATCCTTCACTGTCATTGGGTTCCAAGGCACACGGCATATGGCCCGGTACCACGGTCGACATGGGTGGGACGGGCTTCAACCAGCGCTTCTACAGCACGGGGGACGCGGCCTTCGTGCTCAATGTCAATGCCGTGATGGTCTCGCAGGTGGGCGAGGCCCTGCGGCAGACGCTGACCTACAAGCGCATTGCGCCGGGTGGTGCCGATGACCCGGACGAAAACCGCCGCTCCACCACGCCATTCCAGTTCGACGCCCTCGCGCTCACGCAGCTCAGCCAACTCGACATCGAGGAGCGTCTGGCCCTTACGGGCAAGATGGACTGGACGCATCGTCTCTCCTACGACTACCAGCGTCGCCGCTACGGTGACTACGTCAGCACGCTCAACCTGACGCCCGATCCCCGCATCACGGGGACCTTGACGAGCAGCTATCGCTTTCGCGAGATGGAGTACTTCGAACCCACGGGTGGGAAATGGGGCAACACCGCGCTTGGCCTGACGCTGCGGTCGACGCCCGAGGCCTTCGGCGGAGGCTGGGGACGTGAGCAACTCAACGAGGGCCTGCAGTTGGTGACCCAGCTCAATTTCGATCCCGAGAAGGGCAAGCTTGCCAGCCTGACGAACGACCTCGTGGCCTCCTTCGGGACGGCGTGGGACAGCCATTGGGAGCTCTTTGCCGGCGGTTCGTTCGACCTCGTGACCTCGATTCCCGGTGCTGTGCCCGTGCCTGGCGACCCTGATGCCCGTACCTACCGCATCCGCAGGTTCGGCCTCTCGCGGGATCTTCACGATTTCATCCTGTCCTTCGAATACGACCGCCAATTCGAATCGTTCATGGTGCGCTTGCGCATGACGGCATTCAACACCGACATTTTCAGTTTCTCGAACCAGGGGCTCGGCGTCGGCGGTGGCCTGGGCTCGCTTGGATCGGCCCTTGGTGGCGGAGGAGGCATCCTGCCTTGAGCACGTTCACGCACCGGCTGCCCGCATGGCAGATCGCGGCCCTGCTGGGACTCGTCCTTGCCGGTTGTGCCAACCGGGCAATCAACCCCGCCTCCCGCAACAACCTGATCTTCCGTATCCAGATGCAGGGCAAGGTCCCGGATGATCCCAGGGTGCGCATCTTCTTCGTCGTGGATGCCTCGGGCCAGGCGGGCCAGGGCCCCAAGACCTTTGGCCCCTGGCTGCGGGACCGCCCCATCATCGGTGCGGATTTCCCCGTCTATCTCGGCAGCGACATGGCCTCGCTCTCGGTGCCACCGGGCACGCTCTTCAAGCAGGCGCTCGAGCCCAATTCGTGGACCAACGCCTTCGTCTACACGACGGCAGGCGGCAGGCGGCTCGAACATTGGGAGCAAACCTACGATCCCGACACCAATGCCCGGGTCGTGCTGCCCGTCATCGCGGCGCGCCCCCCCCTTATCGAGAACCAGGATTGGCGCGTCACGAGTTCGCGGGGTACCGCGCCCGGCGTTCCCCAGGACGTGCTCGAACTGACGATTCCGTTCTCGCTCTTCGGACGTGACCTGACGGCGCTCAATCCGACGCAGGTGCAGGCCAACCTCGTGGTCCAGGCGGCCCCGCCGCTCGAGGACACCTCGATCGGTGCCACCACCGAACGTGCGGGTTACAAGATCGACCAATGGAACCTGCTCGACAACGGTTACTTCGCCTTGTCCGTGAGCAAGGCCAGCCCCGTGGACCGCAAGGACGCGCCGCACGTCGGCGCCCTGTTCCCGATCAACGTGCCTTCCGGGGTCGATGTCGCCGACTGCACGCTCAAGGGCTACACGTCCGAGGTGCGTGGCCTTTAGGGAACGCGCGCCCGGAGGTAGGGCCGCAGTTGCGGGTATGCATGCCGTGCCGGGGTCTCCGGCTGCGGGGTGGGCCTTGAACCTTGGGGAGATGGGCGATGACTGGCGGGCGCTGAGGGGAGGCGATTCCCTTCGGCAGTCCGAGGGTCCCGCCGTGGAGATGGCGTCGTGGCCCGACCCTGTGACGGTTGAGGATGCCTGGCAACTGCTGCGGGAAGGGGACCTGGAGCGGGCACTGGCCTTCTGGGTCGACGGTAGGGATGTCGATTACGCCTCGACCGGGCTGGGCCTCGCCTGTGCTCTGACGCTGCAGGAGAGCGGTCGCCCGGAGGAAGCGGACGCCTTGTATGGCAGGGTCCTCGAGCGAGACGGGGCATCGGCACGTGGCTGGTACTTGAGGGGCTTGCTGGCGCTCGAACGCGGGCGCGCAGGCGAGGCGGTCGAGGCTCTGGAGAAGGCCGTGGCTTGCGAGCCCGGGGCTTCGCTGGCGTGGTCCGCGCTGGGTCAGGCGCGCTGGGAAGCGGGCGATCGGCAAGGTGCGCGCGAGGCCTTGTCCGAAGCCCTGGCGCTCGAGCCGGCGAATGGGTCTGCGCGGCAGCAGCTGGCGCTGTTGCTGCTCGAGGAAGGCCAACTCTCCGAGGCCCGGGCAGAGCTTGCGTTCATCCTCCGGGATGATCCGACCGATGCGAAGGCTTGGCTCCATCTGGGGCAGGTCGAGGCCGCTGCAGGTGACTGGCCCGCCGTCATGAAGGCGCACGAACGCGCCGCTGAGATTCAACCCGATTGGCCGGATCCCTGGGTTTGCTTGGCTACCCTCGCCTGGAATGCGGGACAGATCGAGGCCTCGGAAGCCAGCCTGCGCCTTGCGACGGCCCTCGATCCCCATCACTTGGAGGCGCATCGCCTGCTGGCGCTGATTGCCCATCGCCGCGGTGACGCCGTCGAGAGCCTGCGACACGCTGATTTGATGCTGATGGAGGCGCCGGAGGCCGCTGATGGTTTCCTGCTCAGGGCAGGTGCCCTGGCCCGCCAGGGCAGGGAACAGGAAGCCGAATTGGTATTGGGCAGGTGGTTGGCCGTGGCTGTCGGGGAGGATTGATGGGCATCAACTTGCTTAATGAGGCGCGTTGGCTCTGGAAGCAGACCTCGAAGGCTGCCAAGCCTGTCGTGGACAAGGCAACGAAGACGGTTTCCGAGGTCGTTGCGAAGGGAAGCGCCGTCCGAGCGTCGGCATTGGCCTCGCACGCGCAGGTCCGCAAGGACCAGCAGCAAGCCCGGATGAGGGACGTTGCGCCCGAGCGTCACAACCCTGTCCAGAAGACCGTCCTCAACCTTCTGGATCAGGTCGGCCGGACCGGCAATGGCTTCCTGGCTGCCCAGGAAAAGTTCGTGAAGGATGCCGGTGCACGTGCCGTGCAGTTGGCGGGTACCTTGCCGGTTGTCGGCGGCGTTGCCCGCAGGGTGGTCGATCATCAGGTCAGGAACTTCGCGATGCTCAACGAGTTCAGCCAGGGGGTCATCAAGGGCGTCGGCAGCAACGTCGGCGGTCTGGTCGCCGCGGCGACGACGCCGAGAAAGACGGCCCTGGGCCTGGTGGATCTGGCTGCGCACCTGCCGGTTCCAGGCAACCCGGTCCGCCTTGCCCAAGAGGTCTTCCGGGCTCGCCAGGCAGGCGGTGATGTCCGTGCGGCTGTCGCCTACGCCCTGGACCCGGACCAGGCGATCAAGGACGACGGAGCGTTCTTCCAGGCTGTCGGCAAGGGCTTGATTTCGAACTACAGCGAGTCGTGGCAACAGGGCCGGTATGCCGAGGCCCTGGGGCGACTGACGCTCGATGTCGTTTCCGTGGTGGGGACTGGCGGCGGGGGCGCAGCGACCAAGTCTGCCAAGACCCTGGATGCCGTCTCCGATGTCGCGACGGTCGGCCACAAGATCCTCGGGGCGGCCGATGATGGGTTCCGACAGGCCGGCGGCCTCGCGGGTTCCGCGGATGACGCCCTTGGCAGTGTGAACAAGGTGGATGATTTCGTGTCCGGTGCGTCCGGCAAGCTCCAGAGCGCGACGGACATCGGGGACAAGGTGGCCAGCCGGGACGACGAAGGCTAGTCGCCCGCACGCTCCCCGGGTGTGTCTCTGGCCGGCTCCCTGCGGCGCAGGGCGCCCCCCTTGCGGAAGGCGCCCCCGTGCAACGGAAGCGTGGACCTTAGCCGCGCCGGGCCTTGCGGACCTCGCCGGACAGGTCATCCAGGCTCATGCGGGACTGCAACTTCTCGACCTTCGTGAAGCTGCCCCCGTCCAGACGGTCTACCGCGGTGTTGCCACGAATCCCCTGGAGGTCGGTTCGCAGGCCCTTGGCCTCGTCGAGAGACAGGCTGCCGTCCTTCTTGCCGGCCTGGATGCGGGACGAGATGTTCTGGGTGAACTGGCCGATCTTCATCTTGGACTCCTCCTTGTCGTGCCAGGCGGTCCCCCGACCACCTGCCTCACGAAAGGGTCATCCGAAGACCTGCTCACCGGACGCTCACCGGAGCCGGGGATCTCCGGTTCAGAGCACCCCGGTCAAGCTGACGGGAACACCTTGCAACGGCAGTCCGGTGAATGATCCCGTCGCCTCAATCGACGTCAGGCTGCCCGTGAGGTCGATGCGCAGCGCCTTGGGTTGCAGGACGTCCTCGGGAGCCTGCGTCGGGACGGGGGCGGGCAGGGTCGGTGGGTGTGAAGCTTCGGGTTGCGTCGCATGTGCCGTGAGCGGGCTGCTCGTCGGCAGCGTGACGGCACGGAGATCACCCAGTGGCACGTAATAGCAGGCGGACATGCCGAGCAGGGCGGTTCCCGACATCAGGAACAAGGTCGCTACCTGCCACTTCCGGCGCCGGATCGCAAACGGCAGAAGGGCCACGAAGCCCACGGCACCAGCCAGCGGAACGGCGGCGAGGGGAGCCGGCTTATCCACGCGGGCCGCGAGAATCAAGCGGGAGCCTGATGCAGGCAGCACGAGATCCGCGAAGGCTATCTGGAACGTGCCACTGTCCGTCGCGGGCGTCACGGTTGTCGCAATCACGGCGTCCGCTGGCCCAATCGCGCCGTCACCATCCGCGTCTCTGTACACCGACACCAGGGGGTCGGGCATCGGCACGTCTCCGGGACTGGCGGAAGCTGCCAACACGATCGTCATGGCTGTCACGGGTAGGTCCGGGCCTGAGCCGGAGGCTTCCGCCTCGAGACGAATCAGCGGGACGGCGGCATCGAGGGGGAAGGGGCCGCTGGCAAGGGTTGCCGGGGCATAGGTGCGCACCGTGAAGCTGGCCTCGACCTTGCGGATGACCAGGTGTAGGGTGCTTTCCCTCTGGATGTTGTAGTCTTGGAGCGCTCGACCATCCTCGAGGGTCTTGCCCGCGAAGATCAGACGCTGTTCATCCGGAGGGATGCCCTCTTTTTCCTGGATCTTGCCCTTGATGGTCTCGATGCTGTCTGATGGCTCGACGTCGAGAGTCAGGACCTGGCCGGTCAGGGGCTTGACGAAGATCTGCATGGCCTCGGCGGTGAGCGGTACCAAAGTGAGGCAAGCCCAGATCATGGACGCCCATGCGAGCTTGGAAAGGGCGCTTCTCATCTTCAATCCTTGATGCGGGCCCGGGGTGGAAATCGGCCCTGGCAAGCGTAGCATGCCAATGCGGGTGACCTTCCGGGCTAGAAAGTTCGCCTGCCGTGGGCGTGTTGGCTTTCGCGTGTGCGCTCGTCGAAGCACCGGACAAGGAGACAAACCTGCCGTCCGCCCTGCCCGCTGGGCGAGCCAGGCTCAGGGCTACGGCCAGGGCGCAATGGCCTGCAATCAGGGCCGTGAGGGACTTCAAGGGCCGATTGCCGGGGTTTTGAAAGTCGCGGACGGTTCAGGGGCCGACGGACTTTGGCGGTTCGTGAGACGCCGCCGTGGCCCGCGACGGGTAAGATTGGCAGAGCCCGGAAGGCCCATCTGTGGCGCTTCGCCGGGGTTGCCAGCCCGAACGCATGCGCACCCTCTCTCCTATCCGCCACGATGGGGCCATGGTCACCCCCCAGCGGTGGCCCATCGGCATCCAGACCTTCCGCGAGATTCGCGAGGAAGGGCATTACTACGTCGACAAAACGGGGTTCGCCGTGGACTTGGTGCGGACGGGCAAGACGTTCTTCTCGTCCCGCCCGCGTCGCTTCGGGAAGAGCCTGTTCCTCGACACGCTCAAGGAGCTCTTCGCGGGCAGCCGGGACCTGTTCACGGGCCTCGCGGCCGAGGACCGCTGGGACTGGTCGGTGAAGTATCCGGTGATTCGGATCAGCTTGGGACGTGGCCTCTGCAAGTCGCCGGAGGACGTCCACGGGATGGTCGAAGACCAGTTGCTGACCATCGAGGCAGGCCTGCCCGGATACCAGCCGCGGCCCACCGTGCCCCGTCGCCTGGCCCATCTGATTCAGGCCCTGCACGGCCACATGGGCCAGCGCGTGGTGGTCCTGGTCGACGAGTACGACAAGCCTATCCTCGACAACCTGGCCCAGCCTGCTCTGGCACGGCAGATGCGTGATGCCTTGCGCAGTCTGTACGGTGTCCTGAAGGCCTTGGACGCCCACCTCAAGTTCGTCTTCCTGACGGGTGTCAGCAAGTTCAGCAAGGTGAGCCTCTTCTCGGGCCTGAACCAGCGCGGGACATCACGCTCGATGCCCGCTGGTCGGCCCTGTGCGGCTACACCCAGAGGGACCTCGAGACGGTATTTGCCCCCGAACTGGACGGCGTGGACCTCAAGACGGTGCGTCTCTGGTACAACGGCTACAACTGGGGCGGGGAAGCCGTCTACAACCCTTTTGACGTCTTGCTTTACCTCGAGCAGCGGGTCTTCCGACCCTACTGGTTCGAGACGGGGACCCCGACTTTTCTTGTCGAACTGTTGGCCCGGCGGGGTTTTTCTCACCCGATCTCGTCAAGCTGCGAACCCGCGCCGAGATCATGTCGGCCTTTGATGTCGACCACATCGAGCCCGAGGCCCTGCTGTGGCAGACGGGTTACCTGACCATCCACGATATCCGTGAGGTCGCGACCGGCAGCTGGGTCTACACGCTGGGCTACCCCAACCGCGAGGTCGAGGCCAGCTTGAACCTGAGTCTGCTTCCGGCACTTGGCCAAGCACCGGGCGTCGCCAGTGATGTCACGATTCTGCTGACCGAGGCACTGCTTGCCGGGGACCTGACCGCCGTCGAGGCAACCATCCGCCGGATGTTTTCGAGCATCCCGCACGATGGGTACCGCAACAACGCCATCGCGCAGTACGAGGGCTACTACGCCAGCGTCTTCTACAGTCACCTCGCGGCGCTCGCCCTCGACCTGCGGGCCGAGGACACGACGAGCAAGGGCCGTATCGACCTTGTGCTGCGGGTGCCCGGCAGGGTCTACATCCTCGAGTTCAAGGTGGTGGACGGCCCCGCCGAGGGCAAGGCGCTCGCCCAAATCCGGGAGCGAGGCTACGCAGCCAAGTGCCGCGCGCCCGGCATCACCGTCAAGTTGGTGGGCATCGAGTTCAGCAAGGCCGAGCGTAACGTCGTGGGAGTCGAAGTGGACAAGGCCTGAGGGCCATGCTTGGGAAGCAGCCGCAACTCGGCCGTTGATCCGGACCGAAGTCGCGTCGAGACGTCGCCCGGTGAGAAGGCCTTGGGGTTGAACGGACGACCGGCGTGGTACATGGCCGAGGTCCGGACCCTCCGTGCCAGAGCTCGTGCCTCAGATAAACTGCCCTTCCTGCCATACGCCGAACGACGAGGAAAACCGGTTCTGCTGCGACTGCGGCAAGCCCCTCAAAGCGGCGGTGACGGTCCAGCCCATGGGTGCCGTGACGCAACCGGCCTCGGGGTATGCGCCGCCCAGCACCCTTCTTGCCCCCTCGACGCTTCTGCAGGAGCGGTACCGCATCACCCAACTGGTGGGTCAGGGTGGCATGGGTGCCATCTACCTGGCCAATGACACGCGCTTCAGTTCCAAGGTCTGCATCGTCAAGGAGATGCTGGACCACTTCACGGACCCCGAGCAGCGCGAGATTGCGACGCAAAATTTCTATCGTGAGGCCGATCTGCTGGCCAACCTCGATCACAACGCGATCCCCGAGGTCTACGACCGCTTCACTGAGGCCAATCGCCATTACCTGGTGATGGAGTACATCCAGGGCACGGATCTCGAGCAACGGATGCACGAGAGCATGGCCCCCTTCGATGAGAAGAGCGTGATTGGCTGGGCGATCCAGTGCTGCGACGTGCTGTCCTACCTGCACCACCAGAAGCCGCCCATCATCTACCGGGATATGAAACCGGCCAACTTGATACTCACCCACTTCGGCAAGATTTACCTCGTCGACTTCGGCATCGCTCGATTCTTCAATCCGCAGGCGCGCGGCACGATGATTGGCACGCAAGGCTACGCGCCCCCCGAGCAGTACCGCGGTCAGGTCGAGCAACGGACCGACATCTATGCGCTGGGTGCCACGATGCACTACCTGCTTACCAATCGTGACCCGCAGAACGAGGCGCCCTTCAGTTTTCCGCCGGTGCGTCAGCTGAACAACGAGGTCAGCGAGGCTCTGGAGAGCATCATCACCAAGATGCTGGAGCCCGAGCTCGAACGTCGCTACCAGACATGTGACGAGCTGCTCGCCGAACTCATCCTGCTTGGCGGCCACGAGACAGGGGCCGTTCGGAACTGTCCCCACTGCGGGGTCCGCATCTCGCGGGGGCGTCAGTTCTGCCCCAGCTGCAAGGGCTACATAGCCGCTCACCACACGTCGACCTACGACAAGATCCACGCCAAGGCCCTTACGGCGCGCAACCTCGATCCTTCCCTTGCCGATGGCCTGGATGGCCGGCACGGCGGCGCGGTCTGGCAGCAGCCTTGGTTCGTGGCCAGCTTGGTGCCCGTGTCGATGGCCCTGGGTGCCTTGCTCATGTGGCTGTTCATGCGGGGAGGTGCGGCGTGAGTCCGCCACGGAACGTGCCGGAGCCCTTGGGGCCCGACGTGCTCCTGAGGGGGCGCTACCGCATCGACCGATTCCTCGAGAGCAAGCACGAGGCCAACCTGTACCGGGCGCTCGACACGATGACAGAACTGCCCGTCATCGTGAAGGAGCGGGGGGCCGTGCAGCCGGGGCCCATCCCTGAAGCCTTGGCAGACAGCGAGTGGGCCGAGGATGCCGCGGGCCATCCCTTCCAGGACGAATTTCTGATTCTACGGTCCGTGCGTTCCACGGCGGTGGTCAAGGCTCTGGATCTGTTTCGTGAAGACGACCGGGCCTATCTGGTGCTCGAGCAACTCGAGGGTCGCGATCTGGCCTACTTCCTGGCCGGTGGCGAGGACATCCCGGTCCAGCAGACCATCGACTGGGTGGCCCAGATTTGTGACGCATTGGGGCAGCTCCACGCGTCGGGCATCCTTCACCTCGATTTGCAGCCCCGGTACCTGGTGGTGTCGCCGGACCGCGGCCAATTGCGCCTGACGGGCTTCCATCGCGCCACGATGGTGCCGGTCCAGAATGTGGTCGATGCCACGCCGGGCTACTCTCCACCCGAACAGTTCGGTTTTCTCGAAGGTCGTGTGACCGAGCGGTCCGACCTGTTTGCGCTGGGGGCGATCTGGCATCAGCTGCTCACGACCGTCAGTCCGGAGGAAATCTGGCAACACGAGGAAGACCGCTTCGTCTTCACCGATGTCAGCCATTACTTGCCCGCGATTCATCCGCACATCGAACGACTCGTACGAAAGCTGGTGGCGATAGACCCGCTCGATCGCTTCTCGTCTTGCGCGGAGCTTCGGGCCGAGATTCACGAGCTGGTCCAGAATCCCATCAGGCGGGTCGGCACCTGTTCGGACGTGGGGATGCTGCGGACGGGCAATGAGGACGCCCTTGGCGTGTTCGAGTTGACCTTCACGGCGCAAGGCCAGAGCAGCGGTCTCGGGCTTTACATCTGTGCGGACGGCATGGGGGGCGTGAATGCCGGCGAGATTGCCTCGGCTATCACGGTCGACGAGGTCACGAGCTATGTCCAGAATGCCTTGGCCTCGCTCGGAGACGGTGAAGATCCGTCCAGCCAGGTCAAGCTGCATCTGCAGCAAGCAGTCAAGCTCGCCAACGCCCGGGTCTACGACACCGGGCGCGCCAATCCCGCGATGCAGGGCATGGGGACCACGGCCACCACGGCCTTGGTATTCGGTCACACTGTCTACGTCGCCCATGTCGGCGACTCGTGCTGCTACCTGATCAACCGGCAGGGCATTGAGAAGGTATCGCGGGACCATAGCCTTGTCGGACGCTTGGTCGAACTGGGCCAGATCACGCCTGTGGAGGCTCTGGTCCACCCGCAACGCAATCTGATCTACCGCTCGCTGGGGACCTACCCCAATGTCGAGGTCGACCTGTACCAGCGTCCCTTGCGGACGGGTGACTGGCTGCTGCTTTGCAGTGATGGCCTGACGGGGCATGTGACCGACCCCGAGTTGCACCAGATTGTCACCGATGCGATCGATCCCGTCGTCGCCGCCCAGCGGCTCGTCAACCTCGCAAACCAGCGCGGGGGCGAGGACAACATCACCGTCGTGCTGGTGCAGATGTCGGAGTATCGGTAGGTTATGGAACCCTGGACGCGCGGCGTCGTCCGGAGGGTAGGATGGTAACGTCGCGACGCACGGCTCCCGGAGGACGACCCAGATGACTTTTGCCGAACAGCCCCAGTCCACCGACAACGCTTCGATGGCTCCGCCCGGGCGCCTGGTCGTCAAGCGCGGCGGTCGTGTCAACCAGGCTTTCTCGCTCGAGCGCAAGGGCGAGACCCACGTGGGTCGGTGGGATCCCGACGGGGGGGCCTTCCCCGAGATCGACCTGACGGAGGACGATCCCGAGGCCAAGATCTCACGGAAACACGCGCGCTTTTTCGTGGAGGAGGGAGCCTACTTCCTGGAAGACCTGGGCTCGCTGAATGGCACCTTCCTCAACCGTGGCGCGCGGCTCCTGCCCGGACAACCTGTGGGCATCAAGGACGGGGATGAGGTTCTCTTGGGCAAGACCTTCTGCACGTTCATCCTGGACCCGGCGTGATGGCGATGTGTCCGCGTCTGCTGCCGCGCCTGTTGCCGCTTCTGCTTGGCGCGGCTCTGCTGCCCGTGTTCTCTGCCCAACCCGCCCTGTCGGCGGACAAGCAGGCCCCGGCCTTCGACTTGACGGTGATTCCCATCGAAGGCAAGGCGTCGCCCAAGCGCGTCAGCCTGGTTTCCCTGAAGGGCAAGGTCATCCTCTTGAACTTCTGGGCGACGTGGTGCCCGCCCTGTCGGCATGAAATCCCCGATCTGATCCGCCTGCAGCGGGAACTCAAAGGCAAGGGCTTCACGGTGCTCGGTGTGTCGCTTGATGACGAGCCCAAGATAGCCGTGCCGATCTTTGCGAGGGAGTTTGTCGAGCGGCAGGGTACCCGGTTCAACTACCCCCTGCTCGTGGGTTCCGAGGACCTCGCGCGTGGCTTCGGAGGCATCCGGGGCATTCCGACGACCTTCCTCATCGACCGCAAGGGCGTGATTCGCCAGAAGTGGATCGGGCCGCCTGGCGAGGAACACGACGAGATCCTGGCCAACTTCAACAAGGCTATAACGCCCTTGCTCTAGGGCACCGTGTCAAGTCAATCGCCCGGCCATCCTGCAAGGGATGACCGGGCGATTGCGCCAAGCAGGGTCAGATGACCTGTAGTACGGCCTTGCCGTTGTTGACCTCGGTGAAGAGTTCCTTCGCGATGATGGCTTCGTGGTCACGCTCGAAGACCTTGCTCTGGCACTGGTAGTCGCCGGTGTAGAAGATGTTCTCGAGGATGGTCTTGACGGTGTTGGCCTGCCAGCGTCCGCCACGCTTGGTCGCTATACCGTCCCGGCTCAGGTCGCCGGCGATCTGGCGCAGGCTACGACCGGCGGAACGCTCGCGGAAGATGCGTTGGACCACGGGGGCTTCCCGTTCGTTGATGACGAACTGGTTGGTGCTCTCGTCGAGGGTGTAGCCGAAGGGGCAGGTGCCGCCGTTGTGCAGCACCTCGCGGGCCCGAACGTAGACCTTGGAGGTCGCGGGGGCCTTGATGGGCTTGATCCAGCCCGCCACCTGGGGAATGCGGACGAGGACCCGGATCAGCTGCATGCCTTCCGGCTTGCTCGTGTCGACACCTTCGGCGATGGACACGAGGCGCACTTCGCGATGGGCGAACTCTGAGAGGACCGTGGCGACATCGTGGAAGCGCCGACCGAGGCTGTTCAGGCTGGGCATCACGAGAACGGTATTGGGTTCGGCGATGAGGCTGCCGAGGATGGGGCGTTCGAGCGCCGACCCGAAGTGGCCGGTCTCGATGTGAACGTCCGTCAGCTTGAGGCCGTTTGCATCGCAGTAGGCCTCGAGGGTGCTGCGGGCTGCCGTGACGCGCTCGGGGCGCGAGGCATCCTCAGGGCTGAGCCAGACGTAACCGTGGAAGGTGTGATTCATGGGGTTTTCTCCTGGCGCCGTGAGCCGCACGGTGGGCTCTCCGACGTATTCTAAAAGTTTCTTAAGAAACACCAATGCAACTACTATGTCAGATAGACGTTAAGGCGCACTTAAGAAGCAAGTAAGATGAATTTAACTTTGATTTGATGGAGGCGTCAAGTCGCCAGCCATGCGCCTTTGGGTGGCAAATGAGCGTCATGACAAGAACGTGACGATCGTCACCCCGTCACCTCCCTCTCCGGACTGGCCCGGGCGCCATCCTGCGACTCCGGGTTGGCCGTCGAGGTGCTGCCGGACCGCCTGCAGCAGGGCGCCCGTGCCGTGGCCGTGGATGACGACCCCGGTCTCGTGTCCGGCGAGCCAGGCGGCGGCCAGCCAACGCTCCAGCGCGGGCAGGGCCTCGAGGACCTGTTTGCCGCGTAGATCGACCGTTCGGGCAGCGTGTGGGGGATCCCACGCCTCGATGGGCCCGCCGGTCCGCTTCCGCTGCGATGGCGGAGGCGCCTTGGGCAAGACTGCAGGGGGGCGCACTCCCTTCTCCGGACCCGAGGCGACCTCGGACAGGCGAACCGTCAGCTTGAGTCCGCCTACGTCCGCCTGAAGCAGGCCGCGTTCGTCGGGAGCACGCGCCACCGTGCCCCAGCGCTCGAGGCGGACCAACCAGACGGGCTGGCCGGTCTCGAGCGGGGTTACCGCGGGAGGAGGCTGGGGTGGGGCGAGTCGTCCCCGTGCCGAGGCCTCGAGGCGTTCCTTGGCTTGCTGGATCTGGGCGCCGGTAGGCCTGCCCTTCAGGATGGCGATGGCTTCCCGGACCTGGCTTCTCGCCTCGTCCAATTCCGTATCGAGCGAGGCACGCGCCTTGCGCCGGAGGTCCCGTTCCTCCTGGCGCCAGCCCGCGAGTCGCGTCTCCAGCTCCGTCTGCAGGGCCTCGGCCTTCTGGCGCGAGGCCGCGAGGGCCCGACCGTGGTCCTCGGCCTCGGCGCGCGCCCGGTCGAGCTCCGCAACAAGGCGATCCTTGGTGTCCTGCCGCGCATCATGCAACGCCCGGGCCCGACCCAGCACGTGGGCGGGCAGCCCGAGGCGACCGGCCACGGCGATGCCGAGCGAGGCTCCGGGTTGTCCATGGGAGAGCCGGTAGCGCGGCTCCATGCGGTCCAGGTCGAATCGCGTCGTGGCCAGCCCGAGCCGATTGTCCTCGAAGGGCAAGGTCTTGAGTTGGCCCAGATGCGTGGTGGCCACGACCCAGGCGCCTGAGTCGAGCACGGCCTCCAGAATGGCGCGGGCAAGGGCTGCGCCTTCCTCCGGGTCCGTACCCGATCCGACCTCGTCCAGCAGGACGAGGTGGCCGGGCCGCAGGTCGGGCAACAGCCGGGAAAGGGCCTTGACGTGGCCGCTGAAGGTCGACAGGTCGCCATCGAGGGATTGCGGGTCGCCGATCTCCGCGTGCAGGCCCGTGAGGTGGGGCAGTCGCGTGCCCGGACCCACTGGTGGCAGGATGCCGGACTGGTGCAGGAGTACCGTCGTGCCCAAGGTCTTGAGGGCTGCCGTCTTGCCGCCGGTGTTGGGTCCCGTGATCAGCAGGCCCCCGGTGCCCAGGTGGAGGTCGATGGGGACCGCCGCTTCCTCGAGCCGAAGCCAGAGCAGGGCGTGTCGCGCATCCCGCAGCTCTGGCGCGTCCCCGACATCGGGCCGACGTCCTTGCCAGCGCCAGCCCAATCGCACGCGCGCCTGGGCCAGATCCATCCGGATCAACAGGGTCGTCGCCTCGCGCAGCGCCGTGCCGTAGCGTCCCACTTCGCGGCATAGCGCCTCGAGGATGCGAGCCTCCTCGCGCCTGACCGCGGCGTCGGCAGCCGCCCACCACTCGTTGGCCTCGAGGAGGTCGGGCGGTTCGATGTGCAGGGTCCTGCCGCTCATGGAGCGGTCGATCACCAACCCGGGCACCTCGCCACGTCGATCTGCCCGGATGGGCAGGACCCATCGCTCGTGCCGCAGAAGCACATGGTCTTCGCCGAGTGCCTCGGCATGGCGGCGGGCCAGCCCCTCGGCCTTGCGGCGGGCGGCTCTGCCTGCCTCGAGGGCTTCGCGGCGCATCGGTCCCAGTTCCGGGGATGCGCCATCCTCGAGGGTTCCGTCCTCGGCGATGACGGCTTCGATGATCTGCCTGACCCGGGCGACGTCCGGCCAGAACAAGGACCGTGCGGCGAGGACGGCGCCAAGGCGGGCAAAGCGGCGCGTGCGCGCTTGCCAAGCCTCGGCGAGGCCTGCCCAGCGCGCCATCTGGCGAAGCTCCTGCCCGGACAGGCTGCCCCCTTGCTCGGTCCGGCGAATCAGCAGGTCGGGCTCGTCCAGGTCGCCCGTAGCCGCGCGGGCGCCTTCGAGGGCCTCATCCAGGGCTTCCGTCAGGTCCAGCAGCCACGCCACCTCGGCTGCATCCGCGCTCGGTGTCACGGTCAGTGCCTCGCGTCCTGCGGCCACGCCCTCCGTCTCCGCGGCGAGACAGGCCCTGAGCGCGTCCCAGTCGAGGGCCGAGAGCGTCCGTGCGCCAAAGCCGAGCATGGCCCCATCGTAGCACCGTGAACAGGCCTAGCCGTCCTGCTCCCCGGAGCTCGCCGAGGCGGGACTTTCGCCAGACCAGCGGAGCAACGCGGCTTGTTCCTCCGGATCCTCTCGGAGAAACAGTACCTGTCCGTGGCGTGCTGTCCGGGGCCGAGCGGAGGTCAGCGTCAGGTAGGCTCCGGCGAGGCCCAGAACCAGGGCCACGGAGACGACACCGGGGGTGGCGCCAAGTCCCAGGAAGGCGCCGCAGGAGGCGCCCGCCGGCATCTGGGCCGGGATGCGCCAGGTTCGTTCCAGCAGGCCGTCCGGACCTTCGAGCAGGCTGATGGCCTCGACCATCGGGCGGGTCGCGGCGGGTTCGAGCCAGCGCGCCAGCATGAAGGCGGGACGTTGCAGCAAGCCGAGATAGAGACCCAAGACGCCGCCGAGTGCACTACCCAGAAAAGGGCCCGGGGCCAGTTCCGTCATGCGCCAGACCCAGGCGAGAAAGGCCGTGAGCAGGAAGCCGCGCAGGTGCAGGAGCAGCAGGCCGTGCCTCGGTGCCTCGGGATGCCCTGGTGCGACAAGATGGCCGAGCAGCAGGGCGTGGTCCCGCGTGGCGAGCCCGATCCGGCGCCCGCGGCCCAGAACAAGGCCCAGTGCGCCGCTGGCCCCCAGCGCGGCCCAGGCCATCGCGATCGCATCCAAGGGCACCTCCCGCGAGCGTCTCGCGGGGGCACGATGCCCGTGGCGTCCCCGGGCGGCAAGGTCCGCCCGTCAGCGGGGGCGGCTGGGGCGGCTGGGGCGGCTCAGGTCCATCCGGTTGAAG
Organism: Candidatus Tanganyikabacteria bacterium; assembly: GCA_016867265.1. GTDB lineage: Bacteria > Cyanobacteriota > Sericytochromatia > S15B-MN24 > VGJW01 > VGJW01. The sequence continues at coordinate 32,394 of VGJW01000007.1, read as the reverse complement.
GCTGCGCGCGCCACGAAGGACGGCTCGTCGATGAACGGGTTGCGGTTGCCCTGTACCTGCCAGACCCTTTCGTTCCGCTCGCGTTCGGCGGCATCCACGGGATCCATATCGTGCCACGCAACGAGCGTCCGGACTTCGTTGACGAAGTTCTTGAGCGAGGTCGAGTCGTAGCCCCCATAAACCACGTAGAAGTACAGCAGGCCCCGGGCGATGTCGCCCCGGACACTCGGGCGCGGTTCGCAGACCGTGTTTCCACGGGCATCCTCGCCGATGCACGTCTTGCCGTCTATCGCAGGGAACTGGAACGTGGGTGACCCTGCAACCGTCCCGAAGGCGAAAGACCCACGGCTACCATTGATGCCGGCATCCGAGGACTGGAGGTGATGGAGATCGGACCTCGCCGCACCCTTGGCGCCCAAACTCTGTGGCCACGTGTGTTCGGTGTTGAGATTGTGCTTGGAAGCCGTTCCCCGGTCACGGACGCCGGTAAAGGCCTCGCCGGTGTAGATGTCTTCGACGATGTTGTCATCGTTCGTGTCGGCGACGTCGGCGAACAGGTGGTCGCGGGCGGTGTCGTAACCCAGGTCCGTATGCTTGGCGACGGCACCGTTGAGTGCCTGCACCAAGGGCATGCCCGTAAGGCCTTCGGTGCCCTTGTAGTAGTCGGTGGGCAGGCCGCGCACTTTGACCATGCGGGCCATCGGGGCCGCTGACTGGGATGCGGGCCGCAGCGTAGGCTGGGTGCCGCAAGCGGACACCGAGGCCAGGACGGCACCTGCGAGCAGCAGGTTGAGGACGAAACGGGATTGGCGCACGGCGTCGGATCCTCTCGGTGTCTGACTCATTATGCCTCAGGCAGGTTAAGAACTTGTCAAGAATGAGGGAAGTTGTTGCAAAGCGTCACGAAAGGGTATCGGAGGGTCATGGAGGCCATCGGCCGCGCCGCGGGCCCGGTCCTGCCGGGCGTCGCTCTTGCCTTGCTTGCCTTGTCCTCTCCGGGCCGCGCGATGGCCGCACCCGCGACCTCCGTGGTGCTGGCCGGCAGAGAGCTGACAGCCGACGAGCTGCGACGCCTCGAGGACGGCGAGGTACTGACACGCTGGGACGAATCCTCCGGGCCCAATCGCATGGTGGCCTCTGCCGGTCTGTTGCCGGCGAGCGCCCGCGACGCGTGGGCGCTCGCAACGGACTTCCGGAACTATGACCGCATCTACACGGGCATCTCCGAGGCGCGCATCGTTTCCGAGGCACCCCGGGAGGTCGTGGGGACCTATGTGCTCAGGTTGCCTTGGCCCCTGCCCCAGCGGTGGGTGACGACCCGGGCCGTGCTCGACGCGGAGCGCCGGGTGTGTTCCTGGCAAAAGGAGTCCGGTACGGTCAAGACCTATGACGGCCGATTGCAGATGCTGCCGTGGTCGGGGCGTCGCTCGGTGATGCTCTACAGCGCACGCATTGATCCCGACTTCGCCTTCATGCCGGCGTGGTTCTGGGATTGGGCGCAGGCCACGGCCTTGCCCTCCGTCGTAACGGGTCTGAGGGACACGCTGACCCGCACGGATGGCCCATATTGGCGTGCACAGACTCGGCGCCCCGAGTTCGAGTTCACCAGTCGGCGCGACGCCCCATAAGGCAGGGGCGGGGCCCCGGACCGCAGTCCGGAAGCCCCGCCTGGCCGCGGGCTCGTGACCTAGCGGCCGCCGTCGTGGTCGTCATCGTCCTCGAGGTCGCTGATCTGCTGGTCGCCTTCAGCGGCGACGTTGTTGAGCACCGTCAGCGTGGCCAGGGTCTCGGTGATCCAGTTGTACTCCGTCACCCGGCGGACCAGGGTACGGGGCGGGCGGTGGCCGCGGTCCCGATCATCATCGTGGTCCTCACCGCAATCCTCAGAATCACACTTGGGATCCGGCAAATGGTTGGTCAGGATGTCGCCGCCGCGGGTCAGCATTTCCGTGTAGATGTGGGCGTTGTCGAAGCAGACGAACTTGGGATCGGTGACGTCGTAGTTCGTGAAGGTCTGGTTCAGGAACGGCATCGGGTCGACCAGGTTTGCCATGCGGTCATATCGATACACGTTGCCATCGCTCGCCGCGAAGGCGATCTGCGTACCGTCGGAGCTGATCGCGGGGTGCGAGATCTGCCCGTACAGGCGTGCCTGGGTGAGCTCGTGGACCATCGGGTTCAACAGGTCATAGACGTAGATCCGGCCTGCCACCATCGTGAAGACCGCCCAGCGCGCGTCGCAGGAGATCCGGATCCAGTTGACGCCGCCCTCGCAGGAGGCCTGGGCGTTGACCTTGGCGAGGTCGGCCACGACCCCGTTGAGCCACGGCATGGCCTTGGGCAGCTGGCGCCGCTCGCCTTCCAGCACGAAGGTCATGGCCGTGCCGTCGAACCTCATGCTCGGACGGCGGACCGACCCCGGGCCGTTGACGTCGTTCAGCGCGACGAGCAGCTCGGCCACCACGTCGTAAATGAAGATCTGCGAACGGCGGCCCTGCTGGCGGTCGAAGACCACCCTGCCGCTGCTGAAGACCTCGGGGTTGTTCACACCGATGCCGGCGCCCACCAGGGCACGGTTGTCGCTGATCGTGCGGTCATACACGAAGAGCTGCTTCTCGCCGCCGATGACCGAGACGAAAGGCAACACCGTGGGTGCCGCGCCAATCGACAGCCCGGGGACGGGGACCGCGGGCGCCACGGCGCCGCCCGACGAGGGACGGGTGGGGTTGCCGCCACCGCCCAGCTCCGAGGCCACCGGGACGGTAACCTGTCCGGCGGCCGGTTGTCCGGTCGGGGGCTGTTGGGTCGGGGATGAAGCACAACCGAAGACGGTGGCGGCCATGAGGCCACCGAGCATACAGCGTGTCGCCAGGTTCAAACGCGCCATGAAGTCTCCTCTCGGACAACCAACCGGACGTGAGGCTCCGACCCTGGTTCAGGGCGGGGAACGCGATGTCGCGCATGGGTCGGCGGCGTCAGGGCAGGTGAACGGCGGCAGTGCCGCTGCTCGGCCACGGGGATTCGACGTCAGGACGTGGGTCGCTGCAGGATCCGGGATTTTCCCGGACCTGTGACGCTCTCACGCTAGCATCCGCCCGTTTCGAACTAACCGTCGGAAGGCCCCATGCATCCTGTTAGGATGAACAGTCGGGGGGCTGGCCTTGGACGAGCGCACGTTGTGGCTTCTGGGCGGTATCTCGGTTGCCGTCTGGGCCGGGGGCTGGTGGATGGAGCGCAGCTTGCGGTCCGAAGGCGGGACGGGATCGCTGGCCGAAACCATGCCGATTGCCACGCGCCGGGTTGCCGCATGGTCACCCAGGGCCATCCTGGTCGGCATCGAGGGCAGGGACCTGGTCCGTGGGCGCTCGGGAGACAAGGGGGGGTGGGTCTACACCTACATGGATGCGGGCCCGACCATCCGCACATGTGAAGTCCGGATGGGCAAGCACCACTTCAAGGTCTGGCAGGATCGGGGACAACCGGCTCCCGAGCTTTCGGCTCGGGGCTTGCTTGACTCCGCGCAACTGGCGACCGATATGGTGGCCCGGGGGGTGCCGGGGGCGCAGCCGGCGACATGGTCCTGGCGGGTCTCGGAGGGTCATGCCCTGCTTACGGTGGCGACCGCCGGCAGGCTTGCCGCGACGTGGTCTGTCGACCCGGTCACCGGGCAACTGCTGGATTTCCAAGCCTCCCGGTAACCTTGACCGGTGCGCACCGTCCCCGGGCTGGGGTATGAGGAAGGGGCATGATCCTTCCTGTTTCCGACAATCCTCGGCTTACTTCCATCCTGGAGCGCATCGAGGATGCTGCCGTCCTGCCCCGTATGTGGCAGGTGGCTGTCGTCAACTCACAGCGGGCAGGCGTCAATGATCACGGCCCTACCCACGTGAAAATCGTCGCCCACAACGGCCTCAAGATATTGCGCCTGCTGGGTGAGGCCGGCGTGGTTCCCGGTGTCGTCGCCGCGCAGGGCCTGACCTTCGCGGATGCCGAGGTCGTCGTCGTCCTGGCCGGCCTGTTGCACGACGTGGGTATGACCGTGCATCGTGACAGCCACGAGTCGCACTCCCTTTTCCTCGTACATCAGGCCCTGCCGCGCCTCGTCGAGGGGATATACAGCCCGGTCGAGGCCGTCACGATCGTGCATGAGACCCTGCACGCGATGATCGGGCACAACTCGATGCAGCGTTGCCTCACGGTCGAGGCCGGCGTCGTCAAGGTCGCTGATGCCCTCGACATGTCGAAGTGGCGTTCCCGCGCCATCATCAAGGGCGGCCGGGTGAGCATCCACTCGCTCTCGGCCGCCGCCATCGACAAGGTGGCCATCTCCAAGGGCGAGACTCGGCCCGTCCGAGTCGAGGTCACGATGAACAACAGCGCAGGCATCTTCCAGGTCGACAACCTGCTCAAGCACAAGATCCGCCACAGCGGCATCGCCGAGCACTTCGAAGTCAGGATCCGCGTCGAGGGTGAGGCGGAACGCCAGCACGTCCAGACCTTCACCCTCTGACGCGGCCGCAGGTTGCGGTTCAGGCGTTTTCCGCAGGCGGGGGTGCAACTCGCACAGGACACGGGCAGCCAGTGACGGATCGGGCAGGCTCGCGAGGTCGTCAAGATTGACGGTGCCCTGAAGCGTGCCGTTTGCGGGTTAACTGCTGACGCACAGGCGGCGGACCCGGTGACGGATCATCTGGTCGGCCGCTTCGTCGAGCGAGGCATCCGGGTCCACGCAGACCGGCCCGTGATGCACGAGGTTCCGGATGGGCAGGTGCAGGGCGTCGGCCGTGACGGCTTCAAGTGCCAGGTCCCGATCGGTGACGACGGCCATGATGCGTCCACCCTCAAGGATCGGTATCAGGCCGACATCCTCACGTTTTATCAGCTTGGCCACCTCCTGCACCGTGGTCTCGGGATCACAGGCGTGGACGTGGGGATTCATCAGGTCTCGGACGCGCATGGTTCTCTCCTCGGCCTCTGGGGGGCGGGGTCATGGTGTCCCCCGGGAGAGCCCGGACAAGGGGTGTCGGGTCGCTCTCTGCTAAACTTGTGGGATGTTGAGGGTCCATAACGACCTGACCCGGCGGCTGGAGCCGTTCGCCCCCGCGAATCCGCCAGAGGTCACGATGTACGCCTGCGGGGTCACGGTCTACGACGCGTGCCACTTGGGCCATGCCCGTGCTTATGTCGCGTGGGACATCGTCCGGCGTTATCTCGAGCACGTCGGCTACGAGGTCCGGCATGTCCAGAACTTCACCGACATCGATGACAAGATCATCCTTCGGGCCGCCGAGCGGGGCGAGGAGCCGGCGGAGCTGACGCGTCGCTGGGAAGCGGCCTACTTCGCCGACATGGACCGCCTGGGTATCCTGAGGGCCACGGATTACCCCCGCGCCACCGAGTATGTCGCGGCCATGCTTCGCTTCATCGAGGGTCTGATGGCCAAGGGCCACGCCTACGCAGTGCCGGACGGCAGCGTCTATTTCGACGTCGCCAGTTTTCCGGACTATGGCCGTCTATCGGGCCGTTCCGCCGAGGATCTGGGCCAGCGGACCCGTCTCGACGAGCCGGATCCCAACAAGCGTGGGCCGGCGGACTTTGCCCTCTGGAAGGCGGCCAAGCCGGGCGAACCTTCGTGGACCAGCCCCTGGGGCGAGGGGCGGCCCGGTTGGCATCTCGAATGCTCCGCGATGGCCGCGGAGTTGCTGGGCAAGACACTCGACCTGCACGTGGGCGGCATCGATCTGCTGTTTCCCCACCATGAGAACGAGGTCGCCCAGTCCGAAGCCCTGCACGACGCACCTTTCGTGACCTGCTGGCTCCACAACGGGTTCGTCAACATCGATGCCGAGAAGATGTCCAAGAGCCTCGGGAACTTCCGGACGGTCCGGGAACTGCTCGAGGTCCACGATCCGATGGCCGTGCGCTACTTCCTGTTGCAGACACACTATCGGCAGGACCTGTCCTTCACAGAGGAGGCCCTCGAAGGCGCCACGCGTGCCTTGGTGCGCCTGCGTCGCTCGCTGGCGGCCCGCGAGGCAGCTCTTGCGCCCAGCACGCCTCTCGTCGAGGCGTTGGGCGCCAAGGTCGCGCGTGCCTTTGCCGAGGCCATGGACGAGGACTTCAATACGCCGCGCGCCCTCGCGGCCTTGTGGGATGCCCGGGCCGAGATCGCCGGACTCGAGGATGCCGATGCCGAGGCGGCCGGACACGCCGTGGCCGAGGTGCGTCGCCTCGCGGCCGTGCTCGGCCTCGATCTGGCGGCGGGCGATGCGGGGGGGGGCGACTGGCCGGTCGTTGCTGCCGAGGCGGCTGCCCGGTTGCGTGACGTACCGGACCACGGCCTGGCTGCCGCAGACCAGCCGGAAGCGCAATTGGCACATTGGCTCGAGGCCCGTCGGGCTGCGCGCATCGCTCGGGACTTTGCCCGGGCTGACGCGATGCGTGGCCACCTGACCGGCGCGGGCTTCGTGCTGGCCGACCGCAAGGACGGTTCTGTCGAGGTGACGCATGCCGAGGCGCAGGCTTGGGCGTGGGTCTGGGCCCCAGAAGGTGTGCCGCTTGCCTGAGGTCCCGGGACCCGAGGCCCTCCTGGAGGCGCAGGCTGGCCACCCGGCGCGCTTGCTGGCCGAGATCCATCCCCGGGATCTTGCTTACCTCGGCGATGCGGTGCACGAACTGGAGGTCCGCAGGCGCGGGCTCGCGAGGCCACTTCAGGGCGATGCCCGGCATCGCGAGACGGTGCGTCGGGTCCGTGCCGTCGCCCAGTCCTGCGTGTTGCGTGCCCTCGAACCCGACCTGGTGGCGGACGAGCGCGAGGTCGTGCGGCGTGCCCGCGCCTTGAAACGCCTCGTCACGCGGTCGGCTGATCCCGGTACATACCGCTGGGCCACGGCATTCGAGGCCTGGATAGGTTATCTTTGGCTTCTGGGACGCCACGAGCGACTCGCGTGGGTCCTGGCCCGTGCGGAGGAGATGGTGGACCTGCCACCCCCCAGCCAGGATGGTCCCGAGGAGGACGACGATGCCGCCAGGCAAGAAGCCAGGTCCTAAGGGCCGCCCCCCCGCGTCGGGCGGACCCGGACGCGGGCGCAAACTCGGTCCCGTTTCCGCCTCGATGGCTCGCAAGATGGGCATGGATGTCCCCGATGCGCCCGGGGGGCGCAAGACCGGTCGGGGTGCGTCTCCTGCAGGCAAGGAGGGGCGTTTCGGCAAGCCGGAGGGTGGCGGCCGTCCGGAGGGCAATCGTCCGGATGGCCCGAGGCCCGGTCGGACCCGTCCTGGCCAAGGCAAGGGTCCTGCGCGTCCTGTTGCCTCCGGCGAGGAGCGTGCACCGCGTCCTGGTCGCCGCCGCGAGGTGGCCGAGACCGCGCCGCGTGGCCGCGCTCCCAGAATCGGAGCACGTCCCGAAGGTGAGGAAGAGGATCGCCCCGAGCCCGAGAGCGAGATGGTCTGGGGACGTCACGCCGTGATGGCTGCCGTCCGCAGCGGTCGCCCTGTCAACAAGGTCTGGCTGCAGCGCAGCCTCGAGGACGCGAAGTTCGCGACGGCAATCCGCATGCAGGCCCGCGAAGCGGGCGTGGCGGTTGTCGAGGTCGAGCGCCAGCGCCTGGACAACCTGGTCGCGGGTCCCCACCAGGGGGTCGTGGCCTCGCTCGCGCCCGTGGCTTACCAGACCTTCGCCAAGGTTCTCGAGGTGGCGCGGGCGGCCGAGAGGCCTCTGCTGCTGCTCTTGGAAGGCATCGAGGACCCGGGGAACCTGGGTGCGCTGATTCGCTCTGCAGAGGCAGCCGGCGCCCAGGGCGTGGTCATTCCGCAGCGTCGTGCCGTGGGCCTGACAGGGGCAGTCGCCAAGGCTGCTGCCGGTGCGCTGGATCTCGTGCCGGTGGCGCGGGTCGTCAACCTCGCGCAGGCGATCCGGGATCTGCAAGCTGCCGGCTTTTGGGTGGTCGCCGCTGACGGTGCCGGGGAAGAGTTGCCTTGGCAGGTCGACATGAAGGGACCGATCGCCCTGCTTGTCGGGAGTGAGGGGCGTGGTCTGTCCCGCAATCTGCTCGAGACCTGCGACCACGTCGTGCGCCTGCCCATGCCGGGCAAGACACCCTCGCTCAATGCTTCCGTGGCCGGGGGCATCCTGTTGTTCGAGGCCGTGCGGCAGCGCACCTGAAGAACGGCGCCAACGAAGGACAAGGCCGCCTGCGTACGGGACGCGGGCGGCCTTGTCGACTTGTTCGGTCCGAGCCGACGGTTTCAGGCTGGTGTCGGCACCGGATCGGCCGCAGCGGCGGGTGGCAGGCCACCGTCGACGAGCGCCTTGAACTCCTCGGCATCCAGAGTCTCGCGTCGGATGAGTTCCTGAGCCACGCGCTCCAGTGTGGTCCGGTGCTCGGTCAGGATCTCTCGCGCCCGCTTGTGGCAACTTTCGACGATGTGCCGGACCTCGCGGTCGATGAGCGCGGCCACATCCTCGCTGAAGTTGCGGTCCTCGCCAAGGTCGCGGCCCAGAAAGACGTGCTCCGTGCGGCGGCCGAAGGTCAGGGGACCGATGGCTTCCGACATCCCCCACTCCGTCACCATCCGGCGTGCAAGGGCCGTGGCGCGCTCGAGATCGTTGCTGGCACCCGTGGTGATCTCGTCGAAGACGATGTCCTCGGCAACCTGGCCGCCGAACATCATCGTGATGCGGTCGAGCAGTTCGCTGCGGCTGGTCAGGACACGGTCCTCTTCGGGCAGCGTCATCGTCAGGCCCAGCGCCATGCCCCGGGACACGATCGTGACTTTGTGGACCGGGTCGGCATGGGGCAGTTCGTGGGCGACCAGGGCGTGGCCGACTTCGTGGTAGGCGATGATTTCCTTCTCGCGGTCGCCAATGATGCGACTGCGGCGCTCGGGGCCGGCAATGACCTTGTCGATGGCATGCTCGAAGTCATCCATCACGATTTCCTTGCGGTTCTGACGGGCTGCCAGCAGGGCCGCCTCGTTCGCCATGTTCTGCAGGTCGGCCCCGGTGAAGCCAGGCGTCCGCTTGGCGAGCACTTCGAGGTCGATGCCCTCGGCGAGCGGCTTGTTCTTGATGTGGACCTCGAGGATCGCCTTGCGGCCGCGCACGTCGGGTTGGTCGACGACCACCTGGCGATCGAAGCGGCCCGGCCGCATCAGGGCAGCGTCCAGGATGTCGGGCCTGTTCGTTGCGGCGATGACGATGACACTGACGTTGGGCTCGAAGCCATCCATCTCGACCAGCAACTGGTTGAGCGTCTGTTCGCGCTCGTCGTGACCGCCCCCCAGGCCCGCGCCGCGCTGCCGGCCCACGGCGTCGATCTCGTCGACGAACACGATGCAGGGGGCGTGCTTCTTGGCCTGTTCGAACAGGTCACGGACGCGGCTCGCGCCCACGCCTACGAACATTTCCACGAAATCCGAACCCGAGATGCTGAAGAACGGTACGCCCGCCTCGCCCGCAATCGCCTTGGCCAGCAAGGTCTTGCCCGTACCGGGCGCACCCACAAGCAAGACGCCGCGCGGGATTCGTGCTCCGAGCGCCTGGAACTTCTCGGGCGTCTTCAGGAACTCGACAATCTCCTGCAGCTCGGTCTTGGCTTCTTCGATGCCGGCCACGTCGGCGAAGGTCACCTTGGGCTTGTTGTCGAGCATCATCTTGGCCCGACTCTTGCCGAAGCTCATGGCTTGGTTCGACCCGCTCTGCGCTTGGCGCAGCATGAAGATCCAGAGGCCGACGATGATCAGGATCGGCACCAGAACCGTGCTGAGCAAGGAAACCCACCAACTGGTCTGGTCCGGGCGCTTGCCCGAAATTTCGATGCGGGCTTCCTTGAGGGTTGCAATCAGGCTGGGGTCATCGGGGGCCACCGTGCGGACCTGCGTCGGCCGGGTACCCGGCGTCGTCTCGCGGGGGGTCGCGACGATCGTGCCCGAAAGGTTGTCAATGGTGACAGATTTCAAGGAGCCCTTGTCGACCATGTCGAGGAAGCGCGTGTAGCTGACGTCTTCCACGACGTGTCCCGAGCGCATCAGGCTGCCCACGAACACGAATGCGAGCAGCACCAGCAGGATGGATATGCCGCTGTTCTTCCAGAACCGGTTCACGTCAAAGCCTCAGGAGACCCGAAGATCGGGCGGGGATTGCCCCTCGGGCATGCTAGGCCGGGGCGGTGGGGGCGTCAAGCAAAGGCGGCATGATGCAAGGGTTTCGGCCATTGGTGGCAGGACGGCAACGCGGCCGTCCCGGACCCACGCCACGTGCTGCCGGAGATGCAGGTGACCACCGTGGCCATCGTCCAGCCAGGCGAGGATCCGTTCCTGTGCAAGCGTCTCGAGCGTGGGGAAGCCGAGTGCCAGCGCCCGGCGCCGGATGGCGCGGGGCAGTGTCATCAGGCCCTTCAGGTCAAGGTCGTCCCTGTCGGGACCTCGCAAGGTTGCCAAGGCCTCGCCGGCCAGGCGTTCGAGGGCCTCGCGGTCGTCACCGAGGCGTTCCGCCAGGCGACACAGTGCTTCGACCCACCGGGGTTGGATGCGTTCGAGTCCGGTGGCCAATTCCAGTCGCAGGCGGTTGCGGGGTGTGTGGTCGGGATCTTCGTTGGTCGGGTCCTTGCGTGGGGGTGAGGGCATGGACTGGGTGTCCAGCCACACGGCAATCGAGGTCCGGGTGCAGCCGAGCAGTGGCCTTAGCAGGGTGGCGCCCCCCATGCCGGCAGATACGGTCGTCATGCCGGCAAGGCCGTCGGGGGTCGTGCCCCGCAGCATTCGCAACAGCAGGGTTTCCGCCTGATCGTCTGCATGGTGGCCAAGGGCGATGGCCGGGACGCCCAGCCGTCGGGCGAGGGTCGCCAGCGCTTGATGGCGTTCGGTACGCGCCTCGGTTTCCTGCCGGGGCGGCGACGGCAGGCGGATGATCGAGCAGGGCAGGTTCAGCGACGCCGCGAACTCGGCAACCCACGCGGCGTCCCCGGCCGCGTCCGGCCGCATGCCATGGTCGACATGCGCGACGTGCAGCGGGTGTTCCGTCAAGCGCAGCAGGGCCAGCAGAAGGGCCGAGGAGTCGGGGCCTCCGCTGACGGCGACAAGAAGAGGCGCATCACATCCCGGCCAACCGGGATGTGACACCGCATGCTTGAGCGCTTGGGGAAGGTCGCTTGCGGGAGGCATCCTAGTGGCACCAACTGGATTTGAACCAGTGACACAGCGGGTATGAACCGCTTGCTCTACCGGGCTGAGCTATGGTGCCGGGGAGTCGATGGTACGACCCGCGGGGCGCGGGCGTCAAGGCGCGAAGGGGGTCAGTCCAGGCTGGACAGGAGCGCCCGGACCAGTTGCTTCATGCGGTCGGCCGTGTCTGCAACCGTGTCGAGGACCTGTTGCTCGGTGGCGTGGTGCTGGGCATCGGGCAGGGCCATGTCGCTGATCAGGCCAAGGCCCAGCACACGCAGACCCGCATGGACGGCCGTGATGACCTCGGCCACCGTCGACATGCCGATGGCGTCGGCCCCGATGGTTTGCAGGTAGCGAAGCTCTGCGCGCGTGAAGTAGGCAGGTCCGGTGATGCCGGCATAAACGCCTTCCTGAAGCGAGAAGCCCAGCGACAGTGCCGCCATGACCGCCTTGGCGCGCAGCATCGGCTCGTAGGCCTCGAACATCACGGGGAAGCGGGGGCCGATATCCGGGTCATTGGGGCCAATCAGCGGGTTGCCGCCCGTAAGGTTGAGGTGGTCCGTGATCACCATGATGTCGCCGGCCGAGAACGCCCGGTTGAGGCCGCCCGTCGCGCACGTCACGATCAGTTCCTTGACCCCGAGCGCCGCGAACACGCGGACGGGGAAGGCGACCTGCTGCTGGCTGTAGCCCTCGTAGGTATGGAATCGACCCTGCATCATCAGGACGTCCTGACCCTGCAGGCGTCCCGCGACAAGGCGTCCGGCGTGGCCGGGGGCCGTAGAGACGGGGAAGCCCGGAATCTCGCCATAAGGGATCACGATGGGGTTCTCGACCTCATCGGCAAGCGGCCCGAGGCCAGAGCCCAGAATCATGGCGACTCGGGGCGTACCGACACCCTTGTCGTGCAGGCAAACGGCAGCCTCGGCGATGGCGGCGCGCTGCTGCGCGATGGCGGGATTCAAGGTCGCGGTTGCGGACATGACGAGCCTCGACGTCAGAGGGAGCGGGGAGACGGGGATTCGAACCCCGGAGACGACTTTTGGCCGCCTACAGTCTTTCCAGGACTGCCTGTTCAACCACTCCAGCATCTCCCCTGGAGCAGAACGGCCACGCGGCCGTCCAGAACGTCAATTCTGGGGTGGACCGCGTGGCCTGTCAAGCCGGGGAGGCTAGCTTCCCCGGATCATACGCAGCAGGCTGTCGTTTCCGGAATTGACCTGCGCCATCATGGCGCGGGCCGATTCCTGAAGCAGTTTGGCCTGCAGCATACGGGTGCTCTCCTGGGCTTGGTCAGCATCGCGAATGCGCGAGACCGACGCATTGAGGTTTTCCGATTCGACACTCAGGGCGGATGCCGTGAACGCGAGTCGGTTGATGCGCGCGCCGACCTTGCTGCGCGTGGTCGCGAGCTCATCGATGGCCGCGTCAATCTTGCCGAGCGTGGTTGATGCGTTGGCTGCCGTGCTCACGACGAGATCGCCCGGTTTGACGTCGAGGCTTGCCGCTCTCACGTCGTCAAGGGCCACGCTGGTGGTGGCCGAGGCATCGGCACCTATCTGGAACGTGAACGATGCGCTGCCGTCGAGCAGGACCTTGCCGTTGTAGCTGGTCTGGTTGCCGATGCGATCCAGCTCGGCCGACAGCAGGTCGAGCTCAGTCTTGACGGCCGTGCGATCGGATGAGGACATCGTGTCGCTGGCTGCCGCGACCGTCAGCTCGCGCATCCGGATGAGAACTTCCGACGTCGATTCCATGGCACCGTCAGCCGTAGCGAGCAACGAAGCCGCCTCGCCGACGTTCTGGGAGGCGCGGTCGATGCTCACGACCCGCCCCCGCATCCGTGTCGCGATGGAAGCGCCGGCGGGGTCATCCGCCGCGGAGTTGATGCGCAGGCCGCTCGCCAGCCTCTGAATGGAGCGGTTGAGATTGCTTTCCGCGCTGGCCAAGCTGCGGATCAGGCCCCGTGATGGGGGCGGTACGGGAAACTCGATAGGCATGAGACCTCCTTGCTGGGACACATCCCGCCATCCATGGCGGAACCAGGGAGACCGGTCCCTGTCAGGGGACCGTGCGACACGGTCGGGACCTTGTCGCGGTTTCGGCTTCGGGGCCTGAACTCCCCGATACCATCTTTATGTTACCCGACATTCCCGGCAATTTGCGTGGCGATGTCCTCTCCGGGCATCTCGAGGCACAACATTGCGAACATAACGCTTCAAGAGGGGGGCTGGACGACCGAATGGTGTCATGTCGCCCCGCCTGCGGGAAGACGAAATGGCGAGGCCCCTGCACCGCTCGGACCTCCATCAACCGACCATCCACCGTGCACCGGACTGGGACCCGGGCGCGGGACTGCCGTGAGCGCAAGGCTTCTTCTGGCTAAGCTGGGTCCGAAGGGCGTCGCAATCAGTGTTCACGCGGTGGTGCCGACCTGAACCGGCACCGGATTGACGGGCGAGGGAGCCGACGGTCAGGTGCCTCGCCCGATTACTTTGGGGCGTGTGGCGTGGGGGGGGTGCCTTTCGCCGCCCGCAGCAGGCGCAGGACGCGGCAGGGTTCTGTCCCTTTGGCGGGCCATGATCCTGTCGTGCCTCGCGGGAGCCTTAAGACACAAGCGCCGGCGTAGCGTCCCTGGGGGCGCTGCGCCGGCGCTTGGCCGTCGTGTGGGCTCAGGATGCGGATGCTGCAGTCGTGGCCGCTGCCCGAGCCAGTTGTCGCATCTTGATGAGCATCCTGCGCGCCGTGGTCAGGGTGGGGTCAAGGCGGACGCTCTCCTGAAGCAACTCGACTCCGTCCTCGTAGAGATTCCTGGAGAGGCAGATCCGGGCGAGATGCAGGTACGCCGTCGCATCCTCGGGGTGTGCATCCCTGTGTGCCAGCAGGATGGCCAAGGCTGGATCCTCGAATCCTGCGCCTATGAGCACCACGGCCAGATCACGCCCCAGTCCGGGAAGACAGCTTTCGTGCCTTTCCTGCGCATTGAGCAGATGCGAGATGGCGTCCGCCTGGCCGTGGGCCAGCAGCGTGCGCATCAGGCCTTGCCACTGGGCGCGTATCTCCTGTTGGCTGAAGCCCATGTCCAGCAAGGCTTCCGGCGCGATGTCCTCACCGGCGCAACAGCGCAGCACGTGGGCCGTCGCCAGCCAGGCCTCGCGGGTCTCCGCCGCATCCACGGTTCTTGCGGCATCGGCCAGAATCAGCCCCGCGTCACTGTCGCCACGCAGCAACCTCGCCACCGCCAGGCTGATGCCTGCTCGGCGATCATCCGGCTTCCGGGCCAGAAGGTCTTCAAAGCCTTCGAGGGCATCATCAATGGCACCGCTCCGAAGCAGCAGGTCCGCCCTCTCGTGCCGCAGGTCGGCCAAGTCTGGATGATGGCGCAACGCCTGGTCGTACAGCGCCAAGGTCTCGGCGATGTGGCCTTGCTTGGCCATGTGCTGTCCCAGCACGAGCCAGGCCTTGGCTTCCTCGGGATATTCGGAGATGATGCGTGTCAGGCGCTCGGTAGCCACGGCATCGAGGCCCTCGGCCAGCTCGACCACGGCCAGGTTGACTTCCGTGGCCGGATCCGGCTTGGGTGAGGTCTCGAGGGCCCGCCCGAAGATCTGGCGCGCTTCCTGCAAACGTTCCTTGCGTGCCAGGCATATGCCTCGCGCCGCATCATTCAGATAGCTGAACACGCCAAGATCGGTGCCGCCCGCGAACGGTGTTTCCGAAAGCGCCAAGACGCGATCCAGCAGGTCGAGGCTTGCATCGGCGTCGCCAGCGAGGAGGCGCAGCACGGCCAACTGGTGCAGCAAGTTCGCCGCGTCCGGGAAGATGGTGGCTGCGCGCTCCGCCCAGTCGGTCGCCTCGGCAATCCGGCCCGTTTCCTTCAACAGGATGACGAGTCCGTACAGCAGTGGGGCGTGGTAAGGAGCCTGGCTCCGTGGATCCGTGGCGTGGAGGAGTTCGATGGCGAGGCGATAGTGCTTTTCGGCCTTGTCGACTTGCCCCATGCGCTTGTACTGCTGCCCCAGATTGAACTGGTTGTAGGCTTGCGCCTCCGGCAACTCACGCTCCTGCTGCAGCAGCAGGTCGAGGTTCCGCTGGTCCTTCTGGCGCCGCGCCATCATGTCGTCCGTGTAACCCTTGTGCGTCAGTTGAACCGGTACGGTACCGATCCTGATGCCGGCAGCGTGGGCTGCAGGCAGGACCTGTTCGTGGACCCGACCCGAATACCGGATCTCGGGGACGTTGCGGAACAGGCGGACGATGGTTGCGCGCTGGATTTCCTTTCCGCCCCCCAGCGCATTGTCGATCACGAGCCCGAAGGCACCGTAGTCATTGCGGCGAAGCGTCTCGCGCAGTATCGGGCCGGCCCCCGGGGCCAGCTCCTCGTCGGCATCCAGCACGAGCACCCAGTCGCCGGTCGCCATCTCCAAGGCCTTGTTGCGTGCCACCGAGAAGTCTCCCGTCCAGGGATGGTGGTCGATTCTTGCGCCGTGCGCCTCGGCGATCTTGAGGGTTCCGTCCGTCGAGCCCGTATCGACAATGCAGATCTCGTCGACGAACCCCCTGACGCTTGCCAGGCAGGCATCGAGGACCTCTTCCTCGTTCTTGACAATCATGCACAGGGAGAGCCGGGGTGGCCGCTGGTCGAGCAGCGTCCGGATGGTGTCCAGCTCGATCGGTTCGTCGACGGGACCCTGGTCCCGCTCCATGGCCGCGCAGGCGAGCAGGTTGCCCCGGGCGCCAGGATGATCCGGCCGAAGCGCAAGCGTGCGTCTGAAGGCCAGGGCTGCCGTGCGCGTCCAGCCCAGCTCGAAGAGAACGACACCGAGGACATTGCAAGTGTCCGCTTGGTCGGCATCCAGACGAAGCGCCTCCCGTGCGGCCAGCAGTGCCCTGTCCAGTGCACCCTCCTCGACCAGGAGTGCTGCGAGGTGCCGGTAGGAAACGGCATCGTCCGGACGCATCTCGAGGAGGTCCAGAAGGCGCATGATTGCCTCGCCGCGATCGCCGCGCTCGACCGCAGCGTAGGCCTCGCCTTGGAGCATGGCCGGTGTGCGGACCTGCTGAACTTTTGCGATTCGCAGCGCCATGTAGAGAACTCCTTCCGGGGCGGGCCCTTATGTCACCTGTGTCGGATGGACTGACCCGGACTTTAGGCCGGAGCGCCCGCACCTTGTATCGCCTCCAGGCCCGTGATACAGTCGCCCTCGGACGCGGGGGCCCCTCGGTCCCGGGCCCGTGCTTGGGCTACAATCTCCAAAAAGGGAACCCGACAGCTTCGGCGAACCGACGTAGACCGTCCAAGCAGGCGGAAACGGACGTTCACCGGGAGGGCACCCACCTGCTTCGTGCAGGTTCAAGCACCCCCGGCCCCCTGGGTCCCCCGCGCGCCACCGATATGCCCATGCATGATGTTCGCCTGACGCTGGCCGACGCCACGGCCACGCAGGTTCTCGGCGAGGCTCTGGGGCGCGTGGCCCATCCGGGTGACATCCTTTGGTTGGAAGGAGATCTCGGTGCGGGCAAGACCACGCTCGTACAGGGACTCGGACGCGCGCTGGACGTGGCGGGCGCGGTGACGAGCCCGACTTTTGCCTTGGTCCAGGAGCACGAGGGGCGGCTTCTGTTGCGCCATATCGACCTTTATCGCCTCGAGCCGGAAGAGGTCCCCCCGCTGGGGCCTTGGGAGTGGTTCGAAGACACGGCCGTGGTGGTCGTCGAATGGCCGGATCGACTGTCGGATGCCTTCACGCCTGACGTCGCAGGCCGTCTCGTCATCGAGGGGGGCGCGAGGGCGGTCCGGTTGCGGGCGTGCACGTCGCGCGGAGCGGCTTGGCTGGATGAGGCAGGGCTTGTCGCGTGAATGTCCTCGCGATCAACACGGCGACCGATGCCATGGGCATTGGTATCGCCGGTCCTGATGGCTGCCATGAGTGGACCACGCCCCCCCAGGCTGCCGGCCGCGGGCACTCCGAGGCACTCGTGCCGATGGTGGAGCGCCTGCTCGCCCAGGCCGGTCGGTCGGTCGCGGATCTGGAAGGCGTGGCGGTGGTGTCAGGTCCGGGCGGTTTCACGGGCATCCGCGCCGGCGTCGTTTTCGCCAAGGCCTTGGCCCATGTCCGTGGTCTGCCCATCGTGGGTGTCGATGCGCTCGAGGCACTGGCCCATTCGTCGGCTGCCCATGGGCGTGTCGTGGCCATGCTGGATGCGCGGCGCGGGATGGTCTTCAGTGCGGTGTGGCAGTTCGCGGCGGCAGGTGCCACGCTCCTGCGACCCGCCTGTCTTGAATCGCTGGAAGATCTGCTTGCGGCCCTCGATACCGGCGATTTCGCCTTCGTCGGCGAGGGAGCTCGGGCACATCGGGAACGGCTGTCGGCCAGAACCGACGCCCGGGTGCCGCCAGACCTGCTCCATGTGCTGCGCCCTGCCATCGTGGCCGAATTGGCCCTGCCGGCCCTCCGAAGGGGAGGGGAGGCGCCTGGCGCCCTGCTGCCGCGCTACTTGCGGGAACCGGCGATGGCGCGCGAGGTCGTGCGGGAGGGAGGGGCCCCTTGACGCGATGCGCGCCGCGCCGGGGCATCCAGCGCCCCATGGCCTATGCCGACATTCCCGCGCTTCTGCCCATCGAGGCCCTGTGCTTTGGGGATCACTGGACCGTGCAGTCCTTTCAGGACGAGCTTGACCAGGCCTGCAGCACCTATATCGTCCTCGAGCTCGACGGGGTCATCGTCGGATACGCAGGCTTCTGGCTGATTCTCGAGGAGGCGCATGTCACCACCGTTGCCGTCCACCCGGACCAACAGGGCCAAGGCCTGGGCGAACAGTTGCTGATTGGCCTGATCGATGCGGCGCTCGAGCGGGGGGCGCGCTGGATGACGCTTGAGGTCCGGGTTTCGAACACCGGAGCGCAGGCTCTCTACAAAAAGTACGGATTCGAGTCGCTGGGGCGTCGACGTGGGTATTACCAGAATGATGGTGAAGATGCCCTCGTCATGTGGACCGAACACATGGGCTCGCCCGAGTATCAGGAGCGATTGGCCCTGCTGAGAGCCCCCTTCGCGCCTTGAAGGCCATCCCCTGAGCTTGGCTGCCTTCCTCGGGTCCGCTGCCCTCATGGTTGCGGATGTCCTCTTCGTCGTTTTGCTGGCCGGGTGGCTTGCCGCAAGGCCGGAGCGCCTGCATACCATCGTCCGATGGTTGCCCCATCGGGTCAGCCGCCTTCTGGCCGAAGGCAGCGAGGTCCTGTCGGGAGCGATCACCGGGGCGCTTCACGCCGCTACCGCGGCCCAACGCCAGATCGTGCACAACGCGATGGGCTTTACCGGCAAGACGGTCGGCGCCCTCATGGTGCCCCGCCTGGACATGGTCTGCGTGGCGGCAGATACCCCCGTGGCACAGGTTTTCAGGACCTTCGGCACCAGCGCGCACAACCGGATTCCGGTCCATGAGGGCGATCTGGACAAGATCATCGGCTTTCTCCATGCCAAGGACCTGATGCGGGTCGCCGGCGGCCCGCTGGACGGCCTGGTGGCCCGCGACCTGATCCGGCCTATACTGGCTGTTCCGGTCAACAAGCCCGTGCACCAGATGCTCCATGAGTTCCAGACAACGCGGACGCACGTGGCCATCGTGCTTGACGAGTTTGGCGGAACGGCCGGCATGGTCACGATCAACGACCTGCTCGAACAACTGGCTGGCGAGGTCCACGATGAGCTTCGGCCGGGGATGCCGGACTTCGCGCGGGATGGTGAAGGTGCCTGGTCGGTCCGTGGTCTGGTTTCGATCGTGGAGGTCAACCAGCGCCTGGGCCTGGATCTGCCGTGCGAGGACTACAACACCTTGGCTGGACTGGTCTTCGGAGTGCTGGGTCGGACACCCGAGCCGGGTGATGAAGTGCAGCTTTCTCCGGACGCCAGTGTCCGATGCCGGGTCCTCGCGACGAATGGTCGCCGGGCGACGTTGCTTCGCCTTGCGTCTCCGCGGGCCTGACCCTCCCCCTGCCCCAAAGTAAAAGGCCGCCTTGCGGCGGCCATCAGGTCAAGAACAACAGATAACGAATGTACAGGGGCGGTCGGAGCCACGACGGGGGCGGTTCTGCGTCCGGTGAGGAGGGGGGTGGACGGGAACCTTCGTGGAAGCGACGACCTCCTGGGGCTGGGCCCGATGTGTGTTGGTTTCTATGGGGGACAGAGGGATTGTCGGCAGCTTAACGTTTGGACTTGCTACGGCAAAGAAAATATTTCCAATCCTTTTCAGGAGTGTCCGGGGCCTACGAAGGCCATGATGACCTCGATGAGAATCAGGAAAATGACCATCAACTCCAGCAGGACCGAGCGCTTCTGGTTCATCTCCTCGAGCAGCAATTGGGCCACCTGCTGGACGATGCGAAGCTTGGCGTCGACCATCTCTTCCCAGCGGCCCAGCCGCAGGCTCTCGCCCGTCATCCGGTAGATCCTGGCGAGGTAGACGTCTCCTGTGATCTTGATGGCATTGCGGACCTTGTCCTGCACGTCGTAAATCTCGATCATCAGCTGCATCAGCTTCTTGGAGGTGCGCGCCAGTCGGCGGCGGCGGCTGCCTCCGGCCGATCCCGAGAAGCCGTCGTAGACAGCCCCGAGCTCAGCCTCGAGCATTTCGTCGTAGTACCGCAGGTCGAGCAATTGGGCGTTGGCGAACTCGATGATGTCTAGGTGGTCCGTGCTTTGCTCGGGGTCGAGCACGAAGGCGCTGTTCCACGTCACGATCACGAGGTCGTCGCTGCGGTACGAGTGGTGGAGGCGCAGGGCGTCGCTGCGTTCGTCGCGGCTCATCTCGCCGCGCTCGCCCCGCAGGACGCGCGCCAATTCGTCGCCCTTGCGTGCCAGCAGGTCGTCGGCCCGGACGGGTGTGTCGAAGGCCTCCACATACGTGATGAAGTAGTCCTCGACCAGCTTGGAACGGCCGATGGGGCCCTTGGCGGCGGCCTCGAGGCGTGGCGTGATCTCCCCGAGGAGCTGGCGCGCCACCGACTCGATCCCCATGTCCGCCTGCAGCCGGGCGCTCTGCTCGACCAACTCGGCCCATGAGCCACTGAAGGGCAGGGTCCAGACCAGGCTCACGATGCCGAAGTCGTGGACCTTGGCCCGCACCGTGCCTGCGTGTTCGTTGGTCAGCGGTCGATGCCCCAAGGGCAGCACGACAGGTGGATCGCGGAAGCGGATGGCGTCAGGCTGATGGCCGCGCCCGACAAGCTCCCCGATGGTGCTGTCGGCCCAAAGCGCCCGCAGTTTGCCGAGGTCCACCTCCTCGGCGAACTCGAAGAGGTGGAGGACGAGGATCCGGGCGCGAACGATGTGTTCCATGCGATGGGGGGTGGCCTTTGGCGAGATGACGGGGTGACGCACCCCGCCTATAATGGAAAGATTCGACCTTCCTTTACTGAAAGTTAGCGGATGCTTCGTCTCGCGTCATCCCGACCGGCGCCCTCGGGTCCGCTTGGCGTCCTTGCCGGGCCGCTGCGCGTGGCGGTTGCCGTCACGGGCTGCTGGCTCATCACGGCTCCCGGCAACGCCTGGGCTGCCGGCGAGGATGCCTCGCCTGCTCCTGCAGCAGTGTCCGGGGATCAGGCGCCGGTGTCCACGGACAGCGTGGCACCCGCCACCGAGAGCGTGGCGCCTGCCACCTCCTCGACCGTCGTGCCGGACGATTCGCCGCGAATTCGGGTCGGGGACATCCGCATCGAGGGCAACCGCAGGGTGTCCGACGAGCAGATCCTGCTGGCCCTGCCTGTCCACCGCGGCGAAGAGGTCTCGAAGAAGCAGGTGGTCGACGCCCTGCAGCGCGTCTACGGGCTCGGGCTCTTCCGGGACGTGAATGCCGGCCTCGAGGATGCCGAGGGCGGCCAGCAGCGTCTGGTGGTGCGGGTCGTCGAGAATCCGGTCCTCGACGAGGTGCGTATCGAGGGCATGACCCTGCTGCCCGTCGACGAGGCGCTGGCGGCTTTCCAGCCCCTCAAGGGCCGCATCCTGAACATGAGCGTTGTCCAGAAGCGCATCAAGGACCTCGAGAAGCGCTATGCCGACCAAGGTTACGTGCTGGCCCGCGTGTACGACATGCAGGTTCAGGATGGCGGGGTGTTGGCACTTAAGGTGGCCGAGGGCATCGTCCAGGCCATTCGCGTCACGGGCAACGAGGACACGCAGGAGTACGTCATACGGCGTGAACTGACGGTCAAGCCGGGTGAGGTCTTCAACTTCAAGCGGATGGAGGACGACCTGCGCCGCCTCTACAACCTCAACTACTTCGAAGACCTGGGGCTTCGCTACGAACCCGGCGAGACCCCCCAGAAGGTCATCATCGTCGTCAACGTCAAGGAAAAGCAGACCGGCATCTTCCAGGCCAGCGCCGGTTTCTCGTCCCGTGACGGGCTCATCGGCATGCTCTCTTTCCGCAAGGAGAATCTTATGGGGCGCGGCCAGACGATGTCCGTCGACGTCAGCGTCAGCCAGAATCCCTTCGGGGAAATCAGCTACTTCAACCCCTGGTTCACCGAGCAGAAGGCTTCGTTCGGTACCCAGGCTTATTACCGGCGCTACTTCAACGTCTTCAACGTCGCCGTGCCGGGCGGACAGGGTAGCCAGGACGACCGCCAGGGCGGCTCGCTTTCATTCGGGGTCCCGCTGGGCGATAATCCCGTCACGGCCCGGTGGCGCGTGTCGGGCACGGTCAAGGGCGAGCGGGTCCAGATCTCGAGGCAGGTTCCGGCCGAGGCTCGGTGGGTGGCTTCCCGGGCCGACTCCGTGTCGGGCAATGACTTTGACCTCGCCGGCTCCGTGGGAGCGACGCTGACGCATGACAGCCGGGACTTCGTCCTGAATCCCAATCGCGGCGTGCTGTCGAGCGTGACTGCCGAGTACTACCTCGGGGCCCTCGGGCTCGGCCAAGTGGACGTGCTCAAGCTGCAAGGGGACTGGAACGTCTACTTGCCGGCGTGGCCGGAGCGGACGGTCCTGGCCATGGGGTTCAAGGGGGCGACGACGCTGGCGGGTCCCTCCGGCAAGGTGCCCATCTACGAGCGCTTTTACGCGATGGGCCCGTATTTGGTGCGCGGGTGGGCCGAGAACGTCTTTGATGCCTCGGCGGGCCGTCCTTCGAGCGCCTTCCAGGGGGATTCGCTCGCCCTTGGCGCCATCGAGTACCGCTTTCCCATCTGGAACATCCTCTCGGGCGTCCTGTTCGGGGATACGGGCCTCTTCTGGGATCAGACGCCCATCCGCCTGGCCGATGGTTCGGAGTCCTATCGCAGTGCGGCGTTCAAATGGGAAAATACGCGCTCGGGCTATGGCTTCGGCTTCCGCCTGATCACGCCCTTCGGCCCGTTGCGGCTGGATTTGGGTATTCGTAGCTGGGACCCGGCCCAGCAGGCGTTTCCGACCATCATTCCCCAGTTCTCGATCGGACAGAAGTTCTGATGCACGTCTTGACCCTTTTCCGGGCCGCGCTGGCTGCCACCTTGGTTACCTTGGCCCCGGCGTTGCCTGCCGTCGCAGCCGAAGGTCCGACATTGGCCTTCGTCGATACGCAGCGCCTGCTGGCCCAGTACAAGGAAGCGCTCTCCTCCCAGGGCGAGCTGCGCGGCAAGGCCGAGGCCTATCAGCGTGAGTTGTTGCGGCGCAACGACGAGATCCAGAAGGCCCAGAAGGCCAGCAAGCCCGCCGGTGAGGTCGAGAAGATGACCAAGGAGGCCGAGCGGGTGCTGCGTCCCAAGAAAGAAGCGGTCGAGGCGCTCGATCGTCGCCTGACGGAGCGCATCAAGGGCAAGATCCAGCGTGCGATTGCCGACGTGGCACGGCGCAAGGGCATTGTCACCGTGGTCGACCGCCAGATCGTCCTGTTCGGTGGTCTTGACCTGACGGATGAGGTCCTGGCGAGGCTCAACGCCAAGTGAAGCAGGCGCTCGCGGCAGGACCGGCGACCGGCGTCAGCCTTGCGAGGCTCGCCGAGGTGGTCGGCGGCACTGCCGTGGGTGACCCCGAGGCTGTGGTCGTCGGCGTTGCCGAACCCGAGCAGGCGGGTCCCGGGGACTTGGTCTTCCTGCTGGTGGATAGGCATGCCGCCCGTGTGCGGGCTTCTGCGGCCGGATTCGTCCTGGCCGCGACCTTGCCGGAAGGCCGCGTCGGCGTAGCCGTCGCGCGTCCCCGCGAGGCGATGGCGCGGGTCATGGCGCTTTTTGCGCCGCCGTTGCCGCCTCCTGGAATCCATCCGACGGCCTTCGTCGACCCGTCGGCCACGCTCGGAGAGGCGGTCTCGATCGGGCCGTTCGGGGTGGTCGGGGCGGATGTCCGGATTGGCCGCGGCACCGTCCTGCATGCCCGGGTCGTCCTGTATGACGGGGTCGAGGTCGGCGAAGATGCCGTGCTGCATGCAGGTGCCGTGGTGCGGGAAGGCTGTGTCCTGGGGGATCGGGTCTGTTTGCAGCCGGGTGCCGTCGTTGGCTCGGACGGTTTCGGGGTCGTGCCGACCGCCGAAGGCAACGTGCGCACCCCCCAACTCGGGCGGGTCGTACTCGAGGCCGATGTCGAGATCGGTGCCAATTCGACGGTCGACAGAGCTACGCTGGGCGAGACGCGCATCGGTCGCGGCACCAAGCTCGACAACCTCGTCCACGTGGCCCATAACGTCCGGATCGGCCGTGACGGGATGATCGTGGCCCAGGCTGGCGTGGCCGGTTCCGCCACGCTGGGCGATCGCGTGGTGATGGGGGGCCAGACCGGCATTGTCGGCCACGTGCGCATCGGCGACGGCGTGGTCCTAGCGGCCCGCGGCGTCCTGACGAAGGACACGGCCGCGCCCGGCTTGCATTCGGGCTTTCCGGCCCGTCCTCACCGGGAGGAGCTGCGGCGCCAGGCCCTTCCCCAGCAGTTGTCCAGACGTCTCGACCAGCTCGAGGAGCGCCTGCGCTCCCCGGGGTCCGTGGAGTAGCCGCCATGTCGTTCCCATTGTCCTCGTTCTGCCAGGCCACGCTGGCCCGGCCGGTCCTGTTGCCCGGCGTCGGCCTGCACTCCGGCGAGCCCGTGAACGTGCGCATCCTGCCTGCACCGGTCAATCACGGCCTGGTCTTCCTGCGCGAGGATCTTCCGGGCCGGCCGCGCATTCCGGCCCGCACCGCCTTCGTGACCGAGACGACCCTCTCGACGACCTTGGGCCGGGGCAACGCAACCGTAAGGACCGTCGAGCACCTATTGGCCGCGTTGTACGCCTTGGGCGTCACCAATGCCCTGTTGGCGGTGGACGGGCCCGAAGTGCCGGCGCTGGACGGCTCTTCGATGCCGGTCGTAAGGGCCGTCGAGGCCGTCGGTCTTGCGTTGCAGGCTGCCCCGGTCCGTATCCTGCGCGTGGTGACGCCCGTCTCGGTGGTTCGCGACGACAAGCGGGTCGCGGTCGAGCCCGCGGATGCGCCGTGGATCCGCTATCAGGTTGACTACGGCCATCCGCTCGCCGGGCCACAGGCGATGCGCGTACCGGTGGAGCGGGACGTGTTGGTCCGCGAGGTCCTCGATGCGCGGACCTTCTGCCTCGAGGTCGAGGCCGAGCGGATGCGTGCGATGGGCCTCGCCCGTGGCGGTTCCACCGAGAACGCCGTCGTCGTGCACGACCACGGCACGTCGACGCCGCTGCGCCATCCGGACGAGTTCGTCCGGCACAAGATCCTCGACCTGGTGGGTGACCTGGCCTTGACGGGCTGTCGCTGGATTGGCGCCGTATCGGCAACCCGTGCCGGGCACGCGTTGCACGTCGCCCTCGCCGAGCGCCTCGAGGCGATGGCTGCCGATGTGGCTGTCGTCGCAGATGCCGACAGCGCCGCGTCCCCGGAGGCCGTGCATGCCCCCTGAAATACTCGGACCCCTCGAGGCGGATGACCTGATGGCCTTCCTGCCCCATCGCTATCCGTTCCTGCTGGTTGACCGCGTTCTGGAGCTGGTGCCCGGTGTCCGAGCCAAGGCCGTCAAGAATGTCACAATCAACGAACCCTACTTTCAGGGCCATTTCCCGGGCCGGTCGCTGATGCCCGGCGTGCTGATGGTCGAAGCGCTGGCACAGGTCTCGGGCCTGACGATGCTGGCCATGCCCGAGTACCATGGACGGCTCGCGGTCTTCGTTGGCATCGATGGCTGCCGGTTCCGCCGTATGGTTCGTCCGGGAGACACGCTGACCATCGAGACCGAGGTACTGCGTTTTCGCTCCGGCATTGGCAAGGCGCGTGCCGTGGCGCACGTTGACGACCAGTTGGTGACGGAAGGCGAGCTGATGTTCGCGCTGGTGGACCGATGATCGACCTGCATCCCACGGCAGTCGTCCATCCCTCTGCCCGATTGGCGGAAGGCGTTGTTGTGGGTCCCTACGCCGTCATCGGCGAGGATGTCCAGGTCGGGGCGCGGACGACTCTTGGTCCCCATGCGGTCGTCGAGCCCTACACCACGATCGGGGCGGACTGCCGGATCTTTCCCGGCGCGGTCGTGGGCGCCGTGCCTCAGGATCTCAAGTTCGACGGTGAGCGGACGCGCTGCGTCATCGGCGATCGCAACACCATCCGGGAGTGCGTCACCATCAACCGGGGGACGGCGGCTTCGGGCGAGACCCGCGTGGGCGACGACAACCTCCTGATGGCCTACGTGCACGTCGCGCACGATTGTGTCGTCGGCAACGGGATCGTGCTCGCTAATGCCGCGACGCTGGCGGGCCATGTAACGGTGGGCGATGGCGCGGTGGTCGGTGGCTTGGTGGGCGTGCACCAGTTCTGTCGCATTGGGACCCTCGCCATGATCGGCGCCATGAGTCGCATCGTGCAGGATGTGCCGCCGTACGCGCTGGCAGAGGGCGCGCCGCCCCGAGTTTCCGGCACCAATGTGGTCGGCTTGCGTCGTGCAGGTGTCGCTGCCGAGGTCCGGACGGCCCTGAAGGAAGCTTATCGCCTGCTGTATCGGCAAAGCCTGAACGTCAGCCAGACCGTCCTTGCCATCGAAGCCGACGCGTCGATGATGGTGCACGGTGAGGTCCGGCATCTGGTGGCCTTCCTCAAGGGTGGCACGCGTGGCCTCGTCGGGATCGCCCGTCGCCAACGGGCAGCGGAATTCGAGGGATGACCCCGCCGGTCCTTTTCCTGGCGGCGGGCGAGGTCTCGGGTGACGTGCACGGTGCGGCCCTGGCCAAGGCCTTGCTCGCCCAGGAGCCTTCCCTCAGGCTGATGGGCTGGGGCAGCCACCGGATGGCCGACGCCGGCGTCGACCTCGAGGCGGATCTGGTGGCCCATGCTGCCGTCGGCCTGACGGAAAATCTGGCCTCCGTCGTTCCCTCGTGGCGTGCGCTTCGGGCCGCGCGTCGTCGGCTTGCCGAGGTCCGGCCGGCTGCCGTGGTGCTGATTGACTTCCAGGGTGCCAACATGGCCTTGGCCCGAATGGCCCGCGGTCTTGGCCTGCCAACCATCTATTACATATCGCCACAGGAATGGATCTGGGGCTTGGCGTCCGGCCCTCGCAAGGTGGCGGAGGGCGTCGACGAGATATTGGCCATCTTTGCCCGTGAAGCCGAAGTCTACCGGGAGGCCGGGGGGCAGGTCACCTTTGTCGGTCATCCGTTGCTGGATCTGCAGCCCGATGCTGCGGCCATCGCGAACATCCGCAGGCACGTCGGCGGGGCTTCGCCTGTGCTTGGCCTCTTTCCGGGCAGCCGGGCCCAGGAGGTGGAGCGCTTGCTGCCACCTTTCCTCGAGGCCGCTGCGCTTCTGCAGGAACGCACCCCTGGGCTGGGTGTCGTCCTTCCGGTGGCGGCACCCCACGTCACGGACCTGGTCGACGCGGCGCTGCGTGCTGCGGGCTGGCAGGTGGGGATGGAACCCGGCCCACGCAAGGTGCTCCGTTTCGCGGGCGTGCCGGGCATGGCCGTGATGGGGACTTGTGACGCCCTGCTGGCCGCCTCCGGCACGGTGACGCTCGAGGCGGCGGTGATGCGCGTGCCGGTCGTGGCGGCCTACAAGGTATCGGCCATGACGGCCTTTGCGGCCCGGCGCCTGCTGCGGATACCCTACGTCACGCTGCCGAACATCGTCGCCCAGAGGGGCATCATCCCCGAGTTGCTGCAGGAGGCCGTGACCCCCTCGGCCCTGGCCGATGCCGTTGCTCCCCTGTTGCATGCCGGACTGCCGCGGAACGCCCATCTGGAGGGGCTCGATGCGGTCCGGACCCAGTTGGGCGAGCAAGGTGCCGTCGCCCGCGCTGCCGCACGTATTCTGCAGCGTGCCGGCTTGGCTGCCCGGCCTTCAGTCGGGCAGGCCTGAGTCCTGCAGCCGATCCAGTTCGGCCGCAGCTTCCTCGAGGACTCTGACGGCACGCCACGCGGGTGGGTTGGCGGCAGTGTCGCGCTCTGGCCGTATTCCCGGCGCCGAATCTCCCGGGCAGGCCCTCCTTGTCATTTGGAAACCGAAGAGCGCGTCAGGCGGTATCGCCTGTTCTTCCTGCAGGCTTCGGAGGCGGCGGCTTGCGGCAAGTACCCGGGCGAACGCTCGCCGGGCGGGGCGTGTCCTGTCCAGTTTACCAGCCAGGGCATCGATGGCCTGTGTCAGCGCCGCGGCGTGCCCGATGGCGAGGCCAAGCAGGTCCTCGCCACATCCAGGCACCTCGTCGGGTGCCATCGAGAGGCTGCCCAGTCGTGAGCTTGCCGTGGCGTCGGTATCCGCGATCAGGCTGACGAGGCGGGGTGAGGCCAGCCCCCTGAAGCCGGTCCCCGGGCGCCAGGATACGCTGCCCCCGGCCAGGTGCAGCAGGGCCAGGGCCTGCGCCGTGGTGCCGGTCGAGACGACGAGCGGCGGCAGGCCCTTGGAGCGGAAGTCCTGGGCCCGCAAGGTTGCCGCCAAGCAACCGGCGATGCGGTTGTCCTCCCGGACCGCCGTGACCTGCAAGACGAGGCTGGCGGTGGCTTCCCGGACCAGCCAGGCCATCTTGAAGTCACCGCGGGGCCCGACGACGGCCTGGCCCCGGACCTTCCCCGTACCCGCATCGACGAGCTGGGCCAGAGCCCGCACCGCAGGCCTGGCTTCCGCCGTGCCGGCGGTGCGTCGTGGCCTCGCTCCTCCCGTGGCGGCCCAGTCGAGCGCCACCGTGTTGCCCAAGGGTTCCGGGATCTCTCGGGGGGCCGCCGCCGTCAGGACGGGCAACTCGGCCAAGGCCGTCGTCTCGTCCAGTGGGGGGCCGAACACGGCCATCGTCTCCGTGCCCGTGGCGCCCTCTGCTGCCTGGATCCAGCCCTCCAGTTCGGCGGTTGGCTGGACATCCGCGCGCACGGCAGGAATCGGCGTGGCGCCTGTGCGGGCGGCCTGGACCTGAGGGGCAGGGGTGCACGCGACAAGGAGGCCGACGGCGGCCCATGTCACCGTCACGCGACGAACCAGCCAAGCACCAGGCATCTTCAGCTTCCAGGCAGGCTGATGGCCGCAGGTATCCGGTCGGCCGCCTCGAGGATGTCTTCGCGCGTGATGATGGGCTTGCAGGATCCAGACGCGGCACGACAGTCGGTGTTGGCCTCCTGGTCGAAGCGCGGTCGTGTGGTGAAGTCGGCCAGGTAGTCGACGAGGGAACCCACCGATCGGCCGACACCGTCCGGAATGTGACTGTCGGGAATTTCGACGATGCGTCGAAGCAGGACCTCGGCGGCACCGATGCCGACGGCCGTCAGGTCGTTGAAGCGTCCGGATCGGGCAATCAGGCGAGTCAGGATGGTGTGGACGATGGCATCCGATCCGCTCTCCATGGCCGCTTGCATCGTGTTCTTGTCCTCGCCGGCATGTTTCAGCAGGATGGGGATCAGCCGGTTGCCGGCCGCTTGCAGGATGGCCTGCTGCTGGACCGTCGTGATGGCCGTAAGGTCGGGGGCGACGAAGCCCCGGAACCCGGTGGCCTGATTGAGCGAACGCACGCCGGACAATGCCGAGCACGCCATCGTGAGGACGGTGCTGCCGGGTGATAGGTCCAGGTTGGCCGTGCCGGAGACGGCTTCCTTGCCGGAAAAGGTCGTGGCAAGGAAGTTCACGACACCCGTTTCCTTGACCATCGTGGCTTGAAGGGCAAAGCTGTGGGTCGCCGTGCCAGCCGGGTCCCAAGGCAGTGCCCAGCGGCCATCCAGACTGCATTGGCGCCGGATCAGGATCCGCGCGTCGGACAGGTCGATGACCTCGAGAATCAGGACTGCCGACGGCGTGGCCTCTGTCTGGATGCGTCGGGCCGAAGTGTTGTTCAGCGCGGAAGTGTTGTTGAGCGCGCTCGTGTTGTTCAGCGGCACCTTGAGGGCTTCGGCCCATGTCAGGGGGGAAGCCCCGTCCAGGGGCCTCACGGCACCCTCCGGAAGGGGCGTCAGGGCCGACGTGTTGTTGAGGGCCGACGTGTTGTTCAACGCGGAGGTGTTGTTGAGTGCGCTGGTGTTGTTGAGCGGCATGGCACCCGAGAGCATCAGGAATGCGTCCGCAGCGCTGACGCCCGGCCCCATCCGCAGGCTGCCGATGAGCAGCGGTCCAGCCAGGGCGGATGTGTTGTTCAGGGCCGAGGAGTTGTTGAGGGCGGGTACGCCACCGGGTGCGGGCGAAGCATTCAGCGCGGGGGTGTTGTTGAGGCTGTCCCCTCCGGCCTGCGGCAGGTTCTTGGCCGGGTTGACGACGAGGTTGCCGAGGCCCGAGTCCAGAACCGCCCTGCTCGCACCCGGCGCCTGGGCAACGGACGTGCAAGCCACCAGCCAAAGGGCTGGCAGGACGCGCATCACGCGGCTGAACACCCGTTTTCCATACCCGTATGGCCGCGTTTGCCGCACGGTCGCGGTCTGCCGGGGGGGGAAGCCCGTGCTAGCATGAAGCCTCATGACCGCCAGCCATCCTCAGGAGCGCATCCGCAACTTCTGCATCATTGCGCACATCGACCATGGTAAGTCGACCTTGGCGGATCGCCTGATCGAGGTTACGGGCACCCTCTCGGAGCGCGAGATGTCCGATCAGGTGCTCGACTCGATGGACATCGAACGTGAGCGGGGCATCACGATCAAGGCTCAGGCCGTCCGGCTGAATTACCGCGCCGTGGATGGTCAGGATTACGTGCTCAATCTGATCGACACACCCGGCCATGTGGACTTCACCTATGAGGTTTCCCGTTCCTTGCAGGCCTGCGAGGGTGCTTTGCTCGTGGTCGATGCGTCGCAGGGCGTCGAGGCCCAGACCCTTGCCAATGTCTACCTGGCGCTCGAGCACGATCTCGAGATCGTGCCGGTCCTCAACAAGATAGACCTGCCCGGTGCCGAGCCCGAGCGGGTTCGGCAAGAGATCGAGGATGACATCGGCCTCGATGCCTCCCAGGCGATCATGGCCTCTGCCAAGGAAGGCAAGGGCGTGCCGGAAATCCTCGAGGCCATCGTCAAGCACGTGCCTCCCCCCTCCGGCGATCGGGAAGCGCCCCTGCAGGCGCTGGTCTTCGACTCGTACTTCGAGAGCTACCGTGGCGTCATCATCTTCTTCCGCGTGGTCAACGGCACCTTGAAGGTCGGGGATCGCATCCGGATGATGGCCACGGGTGCCAGCTACGAAGTCACCGAGGTCGGAGTGCTCAGCCCCAAGCAGACGCCCGTCCGCCAGTTGGCTGCCGGTGAGGTGGGCTACCTGGCGGCCAGCATCAAGAACGTGCAGGATGCGCGGGTCGGGGACACCATCACCCATTCGGCGCGCCCCGCCGCAGAGGCCGTGCCGGGCTACAAGCCCGCCGTACCGATGGTCTTCTGCGGTCTTTATCCCGTTTCCTCGGATGAATACCAGAGCCTCCGCGATGCCCTCGAGAAGCTCTCGCTGAACGATGCCTCGCTGGTCTACGAGCCTGAAAGCTCGGTGGCCCTGGGGTTTGGCTTCCGGTGCGGCTTCCTTGGCCTCCTGCACATGGAGGTCGTCCAGGAGCGACTCGAGCGTCACTACGGCCTCTCGCTTGTGGCGACCGCTCCTTCCGTGAGCTATCACGTCTTCACCTCCAAGGGCGAGATGGTCGTCGTCTCCAACCCGACCCACATGCCTCCGCCGGCAACGGTGGAGCGCATCGAGGAACCCTACGTCAAGGTCACGGTGCTGTCGCCCACCGAATTTGTCGGGGCCGTGATGGAGCTGTCCCAGGCGAGGCGGGCGATCTTCAAGCAGATGGACTACCTGACGAGCGAGCGAACCCGGCTCATCTACGAGATGCCCCTGCCGGAGATGATCTCGGACTACTTCGATGCGCTCAAGAGTCGTACCAAGGGCTATGCGTCCATGGATTACGAGTTGATCGGCTACCGGGAGGGCAATCTCGTCAAGATGGATATCCTGCTTGCAGGGGATCAGGTAGATGCACTCTCCTGTATCGTTCATCGCGACAAAGCTGCATCCGTCGGCCGTGGCTTGGCCGAGAAGTTGCGTGAAATCATCCCGCGGCAGATGTTCGAGGTGCCCATCCAGGCCGCAATCGGTTCCAAGGTCATCGCCCGCGAGACGATCAGCGCCAAGCGCAAGGACGTTCTTGCCAAGTGCTACGGCGGCGACATCAGCCGCAAGCGCAAACTGCTTGAAAAGCAAAAAGAGGGTAAGAAGCGGATGAAACAGGTCGGGCGCGTGGAGATTCCGCAAGAGGCCTTCATGGCGGTGCTCAAGATGGGTGATTCCTGAGCCCCCGACGCCTTGCCCCTGTCTCGAACCGTGCCGTCTGAACCGGAGATCGTGCCTTGGACCTGATGGATAGCCTTGAACAGGGTGGAGATCCCACCTGGGATACCAGCCTTGGGCAGGATGACGCGACGTTGAACGACCTCTTGTCGTTCTATCAGACGGGTCAGGAAACGCCCCCGCCATTCGTGGCCGAGGATGCCGTGCCTGCTCCCTTCGCCACGGGCGCACCGGAAGTTCCGCCCGGGGCCCCGTCCGTGGACGCGGTCGATGCCGAGATTGAAGCCCTGATCCGCAGCTTCCAGGAGCCTGGCGCGTCCCCGGTTGACCAGCCCGAGCCTTACGTTGCGGCTGCCCCATCGGCGCCCGAGCTGTCATTCTCTCCTCCTGCGCCCGAGCCCGAAGTGGTGTACGCACCGCCTCCGCCTCCTGCGCCCGAGCCCGAAGTGGTGTACGCACCGCCTCCGCCCCCTGCGCCCGAGCCCGAAGTGGTGTACGCACCGCCTCCGCCCCCTGCGCCCGAGCCCGAAGTGGTGTACGCA